>PLOH01000077.1:29226-73217 GCA_003142955.1 Opitutia bacterium
AGCGCGAGATTGAGCGTCGCCACGACAAACGCACTGTACATAAGCCAGTTGGTCATCCCGCGCGACGAAAGCACGGCGTTGTAGGCGACGAGCACGCCGAGAAAGATGAAATAGGCGCTCATGGCGGTCAGGTAGGTCGTGGCGATTCCGCCGAGCGTTGCATCCAGGCCCATCCACCGGCCGATGTCCGGCGCCAGACACCAGAGCGCAGCGCCAAAGCCCAGTCCCATGGCCGTCGTCAGGCAAAGGTTCATCATGTAGGCGGGCACGACCTTTTCAAACTGCCGCGCCCCCATATACTGCGAGGCAACCGCAACCCCAGTGCCCGCGAAAACCGGAATCACTCCGGTGCCAAGCCAGACGACCGGCAGCAGCTGACCGACGGTCGCCGCGATGGCATCCGACAGATGGCTGAAAAACCAAAAATCAACCAGCCAGACGCAACTGAGCGTGGCGTACTGCAGAAAGATCGGCCAGGTCAGCCTGAACAGGCTTTCGGTGCGAAGCGTGGCACGGTCTTTTGTTTTAGAACGAGTCTCGTCTGACATGGGCGGGACGCCCATGCCACGTGGCANNGGCACGGGCGTCTCGCCCGTGGGCTCGCGCGACGGCTCCTCAAAACAAAACACCCTGCGAAGCGTGGGTAGAGTCATCGATAGCCAGCGAACCGCACCCGTTCAGAAATCCTGCAACCGGCCCTCGCCGGCGCCGCGACCGGGTTCGATCCGCTCGAATACCTCGCCGATCAGGTAAATCGAGCCGGTCACCACCACGATGTCGTCCGGACCGCCGAGCGCGCACCGTGCGAATCCGGGAAATGCGTCGGCGACCGTCGTGTGGGCCACGCGTCCGCCAAACCCCGCCGGGACGCAGTGTTCCAACTCCGCGAACGAACAGGCGCGCGCCTGATGCGGGATTGCCAGGTGGATCTCGCGGGCATGTCGGCCGATCACCTCGAGTAACGCGCGGGCCCGGAATTCACCGAGCGCGCCGGTCATGATCACGGGTTTCCGACCGGTCTCAGCCACGAGCCTGGTCAGATTCGCGTCGAGCACCTGTGCGCCCTCGGGATTATGGGAGGCGTCGAGGATCAACGGCCGGCCGCCGAACGTCATCCGCTGCCAGCGCCCCGGCCAGTCGGCGCGCATCAGGCCGCGGGCTATCGTCTCTCCATCCAGTCGCCAGCGCGCCGGCAACTGGCGGGCGATGAGCGTGGCCGTTGCGGCATTCCAACGCTGGTAATCGCCCTCCAGGTTGGTGCGGGGATAGCGGTCGGTTTCTTCGCCAAACTCCTCCCGCACCGAAATGACCGGCGCCTGGCGCCCGGCGGCGATCGCACGGATCACCTCTTCGGCGACCGCCGGCATGCGCCCGAGCACCACCGGACAGCCGGGCTTGATGATGCCCGCCTTTTCCTCCGCGATCAATTCGATCCGGTCGCCGAGCATGTCGCAATGGTCCAATCCAATCGACGTGATCGCCGCGACCTCCGGCTGCACCACGTTCGTGGCGTCGAGGCGCCCGCCGAGCCCGACCTCCACCAGCGCCACATCCACCTGCCGCCGGGCGAACTGCAGGAACGCCATCGCCGTCATGAACTCGAAGAAACTCGGATGGTCGGCGGCGCTGAACAACGCCGGATTGCCCGCGACCGGCCGCAATTCGTCCGTATAGGCGACGATCTCCTGTTCGGTCAGCAGCCGCCGGTCGACCTGCACCCGCTCGCCCAGCTTGACGAGGTGCGGCGACGTATAGAGGCCGGTCCGCCAGCCGGCAGCGTGCAGGACGGCGTCGAGCATGGCCGACACCGATCCCTTGCCATTGGTGCCGGCGACGTGGATTACGGGATACCGTCGCTCCGGATGGTCCAGCGCTTCGACGAGCACCCCCATCCGGTCGATGCCAAATTTCACCCCACACGCCTTGAGGCTGAACAGGTAGTCCTGAACCGCCGCATAGGAGGTGAACAGCCCGATGTCTTCCATAAAAGGCCGCCAGTTGAACAGGACCGCCCGTCCGCGTCACGCTTTTGCGATTGTGAGCCTGTGGATCTCTCCTCGTCGAGGCTCCAGAGGCCGTCCGAAAAATCTCGAAGAAATCGTAAGGGCGCAGACTTGCTGCGCCCAATTCGTAGGGCGCGGCCTCTGGCGTGGCGCCAGTCTCCGACTGGCGAAATCGCCGGTCACAGACCGGCGCTACTCCTGCATGCCGCCTCCCCGAGCGCCACCGCATCAGACCGCATCTTCCGCCCGCGGCCTTTTCTTCAGGTGCAGCGCCTGTAGAATATCGCGCAATCGGTCGCGCATTTCGAGCCGGCTGACGATCTGATCGATCAATCCGTGCTTGAGCAGGAACTCGGCCCGTTGAAATCCTGCCGGAAGAGTCTGTTTGGTCGTTTCCTTGATCACCACCGCACCGGCAAATCCGATCAGCGCGCCGGGCTCGGCGAGAATCACGTCGCCCAGCGTCGCAAAGCTNNCTGGTCTTCGCCATCTGCATCAGGGAAAAGACCCCCTCCTGCATGCGCGCGCCGCCGGCGGCGCTGATGATGATGCAGGGGATCTTTTCCGCCAGGGCCAGCTCGATCGCGCGGGTAATCTTCTCGCCGGTCCCACTACCCATCGAGCCGCCGCAAAAACGAAAGTCCATCACGGCCAGGGAAACCCGGATGCCGTGGATCAGGCCCGTGCCGCACACCACCGCCTCCGTCAGACCGCTGTCCTTCTCGTATTTCTTGAGCCGTTCGGGATAAGGCTGGGAATCGACGAAATTCAACGGGTCGGCCGCCCGCACGTTCTCGCCAAACTCCTGGAAGGTCCCGGGATCGAGCAGGTATTGGAGCCGGTCGCTTGCCCCGATCCGAAAATGATAGCCGCTCTTGGGGACCACCATCTGATTGGCTTCCAGGTCCTTATTGAAGACAATCTCGCCAGACAGCGGACACTTCACCCACACCCCCTTCGGGATATCCCTTTTCTTGGCGACGCTCGTGGAATACTGCGGCTTGTTGAAATGCACCATGGGATTCAGCCGTGGCCAAACGTGACCACGTCAAGGTTCAGAGCTCCGGCCCGGCGAAGCACGGTCGCACAAGCATTGAGGGTAGAGCCCGTCGTGAAGACATCATCAATCAAAACGTATCGTTCGGCGGCGTTTATGTCAGCGCCCTTCCGCAACGCAAAGGCATTTTTCAGATTGGCCTGGCGCGTCTGCCGGTCCAGGGCCGTCTGGGTCGGCGTGTCCACGACGCGCCGCAGCGGCGCTGCCACCCGCGTTTCCGGACCGCCGGCCGCCGCGAAGAGCTGCGCCAGCAACCAGCTTTGATTGTATTCGCGTTCGCGTTCCTTCCGCGGGTGCAGCGGCACCGGCACCAGCACCGCGCCCCGGACATAATCGACCATGCCCGGGGTCGCCCGGATCAGTCCGGCCATATCCTCCAATACATGCAGGGCGCGGTGATACTTGAGAGCGTGGACGAGCGAACGCCCGGGACCCTTAAGCAGGATACACGTCCGACCCTGCCGGAATGCGGGTTCGAGCTCCGCGCAATGGGAGCAACACCGGTCGCCGTGGACGTCGCCGTAAAACGGGTGCCCACAGATGTGGCAGCACGGCGGTTGCACGAGCGTCACCAAGGTGGCGCATGGCCGGCAAAGGTGCCGCAACCAACCGTCTTCAACCAGACCCGCGCAATGCACGCAGACCGGCGGAAAGACAAGGTCGCCGGCCGTGCGCCATCCTTCGTTGAGCGCGCGCAGCGGATTCATGTCTCAGCCATCACGCTGCAGTTGTAGGAGCCTGCTGGCAGGCGATCGGTCCGATGCAATCGCCTGCCAGCAGGCTTCTACACCATCCGCCGAATGGTCCGCCTGTTCACGAGCGAGATCCCGGTCCGACTTCATGGGCCGAACTCAGTACAGCACACGCGCCAGGAAGAGCCCCTGGGCCGGGGCAGTCTGGACCGCGTGGGTGCGGCGTCCGGAACGCAGGATCGTCTCCACCTGGGCCGGCGTCAGTTTGCCCTGGCCCACCGCCACCAGCGCACCCACGAGGCTTCGCACCATTTTGTAAAGAAAGCCGTCCGCCTCCGCGGTGATGCGCATTCGCGCGCCGCGCCCCGTTACGTCAAGGCGACGCAAACACCGCACGGTGTCTTCTCCGCCCTTGCCATTGGACGCCGAAAACGCCCGGAAATCATGCCGCCCCGTCAAGCACTGCGCCGCCGTGCGCATGGCCTCGACCGCGAGCGGCTGGGGGATTGACCAGCAATAGGGATAGAGAAACGGGTCCGCCGCACCGCCCAGATGAATTTGGTAGAAGTAGATCTTACCCCGGGCCGAGAAACGCGCGTGAAAGTCTCCCCGGGCCGGGCGGACGGAGCGCACCTTAACGGATCGCGGCAGTCCGCCGCGCAAGGCCGCCCCCAACTTCACCGCGCCGTGTTTCCATCCGGCGTCAAAATGGAAAACCTGACCATGCGCATGCACGCCCGCATCCGTGCGGCCGCTGCCGTGAATCCGCACTTCCCGGTCGAGGATCGATTGCAGGCAGCGCTCGATCACGTCCTGGACGGCGCCACCATCTGGTTGGCTCTGCCAGCCGTTGAAATGGCCGCCGTCATAGGCGCAGACGCACTTCCAACGCTGGACTGGGGGAATGATGACGGAAGACACGGTGATCGTTTCATTCCGAACTAGACGGCTGGGCCCGGATAGACCACACCTGATTTTCATCCGACTGACGACGCCATGGGGCGGACCAACCGCAATCATCCCTCCCCGGTCTCAGGCGGAATGCGCAGGTTCAGGAAATCCTGCAGGATGATGCACGCGGCTCGGGAATCGATGAGCCCGGTCGCCCGCACCGCCCGTCGCTGGCGTTTGGGAATGGAGGCCTCAGCCTCATACGAGGTAAGTCGTTCATCCACCAGATGCACCGGCAGCGCGAATTCCTCCTTGAGTCGAGCCGCAAAAGCCTCGGTCTCCCTGGCCTTGAAACCGGCGGAGTCATCCATGTTGAGCGGATGGCCGAGCACAAGATCGGTGATCCTCCGCTGGCGGATGACCGTGGCGAGCACCGCCATCCGCGCCTTTTGCGTAGGATCCGTGAGCGCGGGCAGCGGTGTCGCCACGCCGAGTTCATCACCGTAGCTGAGGCCGATGCGCTTCTCCCCATAATCGATGCCGAGACAACGCATGAGTCAGTTTAGCCCGGGACCCGTCCGGCCATGGCCGGCACAGGCGGCCTGCCCGGAAGTTGACGCGAATCGACGCTGCATGGGAGAGATGAAACCGGGGCGACCGTTTCCGTCGAGGCGCAAATGCAGTTGCGAAATGCGGCGCTTTGAACGCATTAGCAGTCTAGCGTGGCTCGGGTCGCAGCCCCAGATGGAGGGCCCGGCTCCATCCGGGCCAGAGGATCCAACATTGGCGGTGACGGCGCACCGCCCTCCAACCTAGGCGCCGCGAACCGCAACTACTTGAACCGACAGTCACGCAGTAACCGCGATGTCCCACACCCTCCCCGAACTTTCGCCCGAGGCACTGAGCCGGTACAGCCGGCACATCCTGCTGGATGAAGTCGGCGTCGCCGGGCAGCGCAAGCTGTCTGCCGCGCGCGTCCTGGTGGTGGGCGCAGGCGGCCTCGGCAGTCCGGCGGCACTCTACCTGGCCGCGGCGGGCGTCGGCGTGCTCGGCCTGGCGGATCACGACCAGGTGGAGGAACACAATCTGCAACGACAGATTATCCACGACACCGCGATGGTCGGTCGGCCCAAAGTCGAGTCGGCGGCGCGCCGTCTGGCGGCGCTCAATCCGCAGGTCCAGTTCCGATTGCATGGCGGCGGTGTGACGCCCGCCAACGCGGTGAAGTTGTTTTCTGGTTACGATCTCGTGGTGGATGGATCGGACAACTTCCCGACGCGTTTTTTGAACACGGACGCCGCCTTCCTGGCGAAAAGGCCGCTGGTCTACGGCAGCATCTTCAAATTCGAAGGCCAGGTGGCGGTTTTCGATCCCGCCGCCGGCGGCCCGTGCTATCGCTGCCTGTTTCCCGAGCCGCCGCCGCCCGGCAGCGCCCCCAACTGCGGCGAGACCGGAGTCTTGGGCGCGCTCTGCGGAGTGATCGGCAGCCTGCAGGCAATCGAGGCGATCAAGTATCTGCTGGGCATCGGCGAATCGTTGCGCAGCCGGCTGCTCGTCGTCGACGCGCTGACGATGCGGTTCCGCACGCTCAATCTGCCGCGCAACCCCTCCTGTCCACTTTGCGGCGACCATCCCCGAATCCGCCGGATCGACCCCGCGGCCTACGTCTTCTCCTGCGCCGCGCCGGCGGCGCCCCCTGGTCCCGATTCGACGGGAATCCCGATCGAGGTTTCCGTGGAAGAGGCCCGGCGGCTGCTAAACGCTGGAACGGACTCCGCCTTCCTCCTGGATGTGCGCGAGTCCGTCGAAGTGGAGATCTGCCGGGTCATCGGCAGCCGGCACATCTCGATGCAGGAGGTGGCCGCGCGGATCGACGAATTGCCCCGTGACCATCAGATCCTGGTCCTGTGTCACCACGGCAGCCGGAGCCGCCAGGTGACCGACTTCCTGCGCGCGCAAGGTTTCCCGGCGGTCAGCAGCGTGGCGGGGGGAATCGCCGCCTGGGCGGAACGCATCGACCCGGCGATGCGCCGCTACTGAATCACGGCAGGACTCTCCATTCTGGATGCGCCTGCGCATAGGCGCGGACATAATCGGCAAAGGCCGCCTTCAACCGCCGGGTGACCGAATCAGCGCTCACGTCGAAATGCTGCGCGTCGATCGCCGCGACCGGCACCACATCTCGGGTCGTCGAGGTGAGAAAACATTCCTGCATCCCTCCCAGGTCCGCCGGCTTCAATGCCGTCTCGGATATTTCCACACCTGCCGCCGGCCCGACCTTCTCGATCAACAGCCGCCGAGTGATACCGTTGAGCAAGCCGCTGGCCAAACCAGGCGTCACGACCGCGCCGTGGCGCACAAAGTGGATATTCGACACCGCGGCTTCAGTGATCTCGCCCGCCAGGTTGGTGATGACGACTTCGTCGGCGCCGCGGGCTTTGGCCTCCCGCAGACAGAGCAGATTATTGAGGTAATTGCCGGTCTTCCACGAAGGATCGAGGGTGCGCCGGTCATTTCGACACAGTTCGTGCGCCAGCGACAGGCGGAGACCACCGCTCAGCTGTTCCGGCGAAATCTCCTGATTTCTCCGGACGAGGAGAACATAGTCGGGCCGGTCCGCGAGCGCGGGATCCAGGCCGATCGGCCCGCCCCCCCGGGTGATCTGCAGACGCACGTAGACTTCCCCGGAGAAACGGCTGCGTCCCGCAAATTCCGTCACGGTCCGCCGGATCTCCGCGAGGATCTCGTCCCGCGACCACGGCAACCCAAGCGCCAGGGATCTCGCGGAACCCTCCAGTCGCTCCCAATGCTCCTCCCATGCAAAAAGCGCCCCATGATAGGTGCGCCAGACTTCATATATCGCATCGCCATAGAGAAACCCGCGGTTCACTGGGGCGATCGACGGCTCCCGGGCGTCGTGCAAACGTCCGTTGGTGTTGGCCAGGATGTAATCATGCGCCATCGGGTGGGAGCAGAAATGGTTTCAGCCGAAATTTCGACCCTCATTTTCCCATTGGGCCGGCCTGAGCGGGTCCCCAGGCCGCGCCGACTCCGGCGTGCCTATCCGAAAAAAAGCCCCCGCGAGCGGGGGCCTCGATTCTCGCGCCTCGGTTCCGCGCCTACTTCTTCTTGCGCGCTTTGACCAGGCCGAACTCCTTCTTGATATTATGAACGCTCGGCAAGGAGATGCCAAACTCCTCCGCGACCTTCACGCCGGTCTTGCCGCCCTGCAGGGCGACTTTGATCTTCTGCCTTAATTCCGGTGTGATTCGCGCATGTTTCCGCCGGCGGGCCGCCCCGCGGCCCCGGCGCCCGCTCCCCGCGCCCGTTGCCGCCCGAAGCGCCTTGATCAATTCGGCCGGAGTCTTGAAACCATATTCCTCATGCAGGTGTGCCAATGCTTTCTTACGTTCCTCTTCAATAGAACTCTGCAATTCCGCCACCTTTGTCTGATATTCTGTCAACTGCTTCAGTTTGTCGGTAACCATATTGCACAAGAAAATATGTTGTTTTCCCGGTCACGACAAGACTTTATTTATCGTCAGGATATATATCCCCACGGTCTTTTGTTTTGGACCGAGTCTCCTCTGACATGGGCGGGACGCCCATGCTACGTGGCACGGGCGTCCCGCCCGTGGGTTCGCACGATGGTGTCTCAAAACAAAAGACCGTGTATATATCCCTTGTGGCTGCGCGCCGCGACGCCCGTCCGCCCGATTTCTCGTGTTACTCATGCCGTCGAAGCGCTGCTCGTCCGCAGCTCCGCGGACGATCCGGTGCGGCGCCTCGCTAGATCGTCATGGCGTGGTAACCACCATCAACCATCAGTTCCGCCCCCGTGATGAACGACCCGGCGCCACCGGCCAGCAGGAGGGTGGCCCCGATGAGTTCCCGCGCCTCGCCGAAGCGCTTCATCGGGGTATGACCCATGATGCTGGCCACCCGGTCCGGCGTCAGCACTTTGCGATTCTGTTCCGCCGGGAAGAAGCCCGGGACCAGGACATTCACGCGCACCTTCTTCGGCGCCCATTCCCGCGCCAGGTTCATGCTCAGATTATGCACCGCGGCCTTGGTCGCCGAGTAGGTAAAAACGCGGGACAGCGGCACCACCCCCGACATCGAACCGACATTGATGATCGAGCCGCCCTGGCCGCACCCGATCAGGTATTGGCCAAACACCTGGCAACCCAGGAAAACCCCCTTCAGATTAACCTGAACGATGCGGTCGAATTCCTCCTCCGGGATCTCGAGAAACGGGGTGGCCGAATTCACGCCGGCGCCATTGACGACGACATCGACCCGACCCGAACGTTGCAGGACCGCCTCGAGCAACGCGCGCAGTTGCGCCCGGTCCGTGCCGTCGGCGGCGTGGAACCAGCCCTTCCCGCCGAGGGCGGCGATCCGGGCCAGCCGCGCTTTCGCTTTCTCCTCGTTGCGCCCGACGAGCACCACCTCCGCGCCCGCGCCGGCCAGCCCCTCGGCCATCGCGCCGCACAACTCGCCCGTTCCGCCGATCACAACCGCGACCCGCCCGGCGAGAGAGAACAACGTGTCAAGATAGTCTTTGGTGCCCATGATGAAATCCAGTCCACCACCAAGCCCGATTCCGCCGGCCAGCGCAACGGCAAACCCGCCCGTTCGAGAGTTGTGACTGCAACTCATAAAACGATCCGGTCGAGTTTTCCGGCGGTTGAGTTTTTCGCTCACCGTGCTTCTTTGGAGCGTATGCCGCATATTCCGCTCGAAGACAATTTTGACGATGTCATCAAAAAGGCGCAACGGGGGCTAGGCCTCAACGACGGCGAGCTGGCGCAGCGCGCCGGAGTCAGCGGGGAGGAACTGCACGCGCTCACCATTGGCAAGATCGACGAACGGGTTATCCGGGCGGTGGCACCGGTTCTCCATCTCGGCGCCGACCAACTGGTGACCTTGGCGCAAAAAGCCTGGTATCCGGAACAGGTCATTCCGCCGCGCGGCTTCGCGATGTTCAACACCCCTTACGACGACATGACGGTGAACAGCTATCTTGTGTGGGATCCACGATCCCGCCTGGCTGCAGTCTTCGACACTGGCGCCACGTGCGAGCCAATGCTCGGCATCATCTCGACCAAACAACTGACGGTGCGCTACCTCTTCCTGACCCACACCCACGAAGATCATGTGGCGGACGCAGCCCGGTTGGTCGCGGTCACGGGAGCCGACCTCTACTCCTCGGAACTCGAACCCTTCGCCGGAGGGAAAACGTTCCGGGAGAACCAAACGTTCCACCTGGACGGCATCGCCATCAAAACGTTGCTCACCTCGGGTCATTCGCCGGGACAGACAACCTATTTCATCACCGGCCTGGCCTGGCCGCTCGCCATCTGTGGCGACTCCATGTTTGCCAGTTCGATGGGCGGCGGGCTGGTTTCCTACGAGGACCAGTACCGCAATAATCTCGAAAAGATCTTTACCCTCCCCCGCGACACGGTCATCGCCCCCGGCCACGGTCCGCTGACCACGCTGGCCCAGGAAAAGAAGCACAATCCATTTTTCGCCCGTTAGCCGCCCGTCGGACTCGGGACCCTTCGCGCATTTCCAAAACTGCGCAGGAAAGTCTCGCCCACGCCTTCGGCCTCCTCCAGCTGGCGGGCGGCATCGGCATGCTGGTGAAACGCACCGCCGCGCCTTGCGCGCTCGCCATGACGATCTATCTGCTGAACTGGGTGATCCTGCTGCAAACCCCGCGCGTGGCCAAGGCTGCCTGCGGATGAGCTTCCGAAGCTCTTCGAGGCATTTCACCCGCGGTTCAGCGGCAAAGACCAGCCGGAGTCCCGGTGTCGGCCTGGGTTTGACGGTGAGCCGGCGAATCGCCCAGGCGATGAAGGGAGACTTGACGGTGCGCAGCAACGATGGCGTGACCGAATTCACTTTCCGAGTCCCCTTCCGGCTGGCTGAGCGTCCAGCGCCCCTCACCGCGAAGGACAGTCACCCGACGGGATAATCGGTCCCCGCACGCGGCCATTTTTCCACCCTGTTGAGAGCGGTGTTTGCCCGCCGGGTGGATTACCGCTGTTTCATCATGCCTTTCAACATGGGTTCCCGCGCACCGCGGCCTGTCAGAACACGCGCGCCGCCCACGAAAGCAACGGCCGGTGTCGGGCCATGCCTCGGTAAATCGCTTCGACGACGGGGGCGACTCCCGGAACGTGTTTGTAACAGGCAAGCACCCACGAACGAGACGTGGTTAGGGCCCGAACGCGAAGAACCGCCGCCGCCGCGGAGAATACGCGGCCGTCGATCTCGATTAACTGCACTGCCTGCTCGAACTCAGTCGCCGCGAGTTCGGAAAAACGCGCCGCCGCAGTCTGGGACGGTTCGATGTCGAAGCGTTCACCCCCGGTCGCTTGCCACCGTTCCACCCATCGACGGCAAAACGGGCAATCGCCATCAAAAATGAGGAGCGGCCGCCCAAATGGCGGATTGGAGACGCGCCGGGATGCTGCCAAGTTTTCCGCCACGGACTCAAAGATGCCACTTCGGTCGGTACAAGCAAGGGCCGGTCGTTCGACCAGCATCGCCACGTTCCTGGCACGATCGCCAGATCTGGAAGCGTTGGCGCGGGAATTAGGCGGCATTATGCAATTGCCGGCAATTCTCTCGTGCGCTCGCGAACCGATTGGTGTGCCGATGTAGGAAGCCCGCTTGCGGGCGATCATCGGTCGCAAGCGACCTCCCTACGGCATGATCCCACCTTGGGGGAGTGACCGCTTTGGCGCGCTGCGGCATCGCGGCCGTTCCGGCGCTCTGTTCTGCACCGAGCCCGCGGTACTGGGCTAGACGGTGTGCCAAGGCGGACGATTTAGTGACTTGGTGACGCGGTGTCTGCGGCTGTCAGGCTGATCGTTCTGATTCCGCGTTTATCGCGAGCGAGGTGACTCAACGTGATGAAAGCCAGCGCATCCTGAATTGGAGTCGGTCCTCCGTTTGCAGAACGGCGCATTGCGTGCTCATTTTGTCTCAAATGATTGCCACGCACTCCCACGATTCTGCGCTCCCGGGCGACGACGTTCTGCTTGACGCCTACTCCCAGGCCGTTTCGGCAGCCTTCGCTGCCGCGCATCCGGCCGTGGTTTATCTTGGAGTCAGGGGCGACGACGCCCCCGGCGGGTCCGGCTCGGGTTTTTTCATCTCGCCTGACGGCTACTTGCTGACCAACAGCCATGTTGTCCACGGCGGACGCGAACTGCGGGTGCCTCAACTTCGCGACAGAGTTGTCTCTCCGTCACCTTGCCGGGTGCAAGACCATCACGTCGTAGACGAAACCCGCACCGACGGGCAATATTTGCGATAGACGTGCTCATGTGAAAAGGAGAACGGCTCGGCGATCATTAGTTTAGCGGTTTGGTTTTAGTTAGCAACTTAACCCACGGGAAAAGACCGCGGGTCAGAGGTTGTGGCAGTGCGCTTGAAGAAAGGGAAACCGTTGCCCACCTAAAGCACAGGGCGTGCCGGCCCCGCCAGGGGAACCTCGCCAACCCCTCACACTTCCTCTCCCGTGTGCCAAACGGGAAAAATGACCTCTGGCCGTTTGCGATTTTGTTGTTCCCGGTTTTCGTCTTCGCAGCCCTCCGATGCCCTCGAATCGATCGACCGAGTATTCGCTCGCTGACCGTTCGGTGCCGATGCCGCGCTGGAAACGCGCCCTAGATGTCGCCTGTTGTTTGGCGGCTTTGCCCGTGCTCGTCCTGTTGACTCTGCTGACCGCGATCGTGATGAAGCTGACCGCACCCGGGCCGGTCTTCTTCCGACAGGAACGCGTCGGGTATCGGGGGAAGCGCTTCATGTGCTACAAGTTTCGGACCATGGTTGTCGGTGCGGATTCCCGGGTGCATCAGACCCATTGTGATCAACTGATTCAATCTAACGCCCCGATGGTGAAAATGGACTCCCGGGGCGATTCCCGACTCATTCCGGGCGGCGGGTTGATTCGCGCCTCGGGTCTCGACGAGCTGCCGCAAGTCATCAATGTGCTCCGCGGCGACATGAGTATCGTTGGGCCGCGCCCGTGTGTGCCCTACGAATACGAGAAATATTTGCCGTGGCAGCGGGAACGATTCAACGCCGTGCCCGGGTTGAGCGGCCTCTGGCAGGTCTCCGGCAAGAATCGAACGACTTTCGAAGAAATGATGCGTCTGGATGTTCACTATGCCCGGAATGTTTCTTGCTCGCTGGACTTGAGAATTATCCTCCTGACTGTTCCCGCCTTGATCCGGCAGATCTTCGACACGAGCCGCGGACGGAAGTCAGGGGGGTCGTCCAGAAGATCGGCCGCTGTTTTCCCAGCGGAGAACGCAAGCCGATCGAATTCGGCGCCTTGATAGTTCTCGAGGCGCTTTTCTCTGAAGGCGCGGTGACCCGCGAATCGGAACGTCTTGGCTTACCGAGGACTGACAGGGGTATGGTTGGATAGACCCGCGATCGGCTCTTCTTGAATGGCCTGCTCAAGGCCGGCCAAAGCGTCCTGGCACATCATCATCACCTTGCGCTTTTCCCGCAACGAGATGGTCAGCGAGCGGACGTTGGTATTTTCGCGAGAGAGTTTGAGGATCTGCATTCTTAGTTCGGTGAACCGGGCATAGCGCACCGCGGCCGTGGAGAGATCGGTGTTGCCACCGAGGAGCCGGAGCGCGTTCAAGGCTTCCAGATTCTGACGAACCGTCTGGTCTTCTTTGGCCATCACCGCTTCCATCTCGTCCATCTTCTGATCGCTTTCCTCGGCGATGTGCGGTGGGAGCAAGGCGAGCAATCGCAGCGCTGCGATCCGGGCGCCGTCGGCCAGTCGCATTACTTTGAGATTGTCCGCCGAAGCGGAATCACCGCCCACCACGACAAGGCGATTCAGCGCGGCATCCATTTCTTTGAGGACCCCGGCGGCCGGGCCAAACGCCAGACTATACGCCTTGAGATTGGTGTTCTTGACCGCCAAGTCCAACAGCTCCTTGTCAATCCGCTGGAACTCGGCAAAGGCTCCGAAAAACTGGGTCAGAAAAGCATTCTCGTTCTTTGGGCTACCCGGTCGCAGCAATTGCTCCAATTCCCTTCGCCCTTGCTCCACGGCGGCGGTTGCCGTCCGGGCCTGGTCGGCGTAGAGCTGTGAGTCTCCGTCGGTGATGGCCATTACGGCGCTCTTTTCCGCCTCGGACGCCGCGGCGACGGACAGCCGCATCCGTTCCACCAATTCAACGCGTCTTGCTTTGAAGGCTAGTTGTGCGGATGGCGTCGGCAGATCCCGGAAATGCAGCACCAAAAGGCTGACCGCGAGCAGCACTGCCGCCCCGACCGCCATCCAAAGAATGTCTCTGAGACCAGGTTTCATCGTCATGCTGTTCTCCGGGAGGTTGGCACTGGTTCGGAGCGGGAAATTCCCGCTTCGTGGCCGCGCTCCTCCCATCCGCATAAACGTATTTTTCGACCGGCGCGAAGACAACCGATAAATGGTCGGACCGCTGGCTACGGCCATAATGTTCTTTTAATGCGAATCGCCTCTCGTAGGGGTAAAGCGCTCGCTTAAAAGCGGCCAGGCGCTTTAAGCGTTCCCCCCGCGCAACTTCAACTTCGCAACCGAGACGACCTTGGTCTTGAGCGCCCACCATTTTTCCTTGCCGTTGACTTTGACGCAGGCGTAGTAATTCCCACTCTGTCCATTACGCAGCAGGTTCGTTACATTTGTTCTTTCCCAAGTTTTCCCGCCTTTGACCGTTTTCATGCTCAAAGCGCAGAAGATCGGTGTAGGAAATAGAAATTATAATTGAATCTAGTAACGTAAGTTGCGTATGGTTAAATATTTCGGCGCGGTAGCCAAGTGGTAAGGCCGAGGTCTGCAAAACCTCTATGCGTCGGTTCGATTCCGACCCGCGCCTCCACTCTGAAAATGAGTGGAGTGTAGCAGAAGTGTAGCAGATTCGCCTTGGTCGGAGAGGCTTGGATGACAGGCTGAGGCCGTGAAATACGTTTCGGTCTACCGGCGTGCCCGTTCCCCGTTCTGGTGGATCGTCTACTGGTGCCCGAAAGGGCAGAAGCGGATCAGCCAAGCCACCCCGTACCGATGGGATTCGATTCAGGGCAAACGCAAGGCACTCGACCTGGCAAATGACCTCGGTAAGGCGGCCTCGGCGGACAAAGGCGCGCAGGGCCGAGATCGGTGGGAGTGTTGGGTCTCCGATTTCCTTGAGCTGCGTTATCCGACTCCTGCACGGAAAAAGACCCACGACCGGATGGTAGGCGGTTGGAACCAATGGCGGCAGTTCCTCCTCGACCAGCATATCGCTGTGCCCCGCGCACTCACCTACCAGTCGGTCCTGGATTTTGTCGCGTGGCGGTCTAGCCAGATCAAACGGTCGTCGGGGAAGAAAGTGAGCAAGAATACCGCCCTCTGCGACGTCCGGATCATGTCGGTGATTTTACGCGAGGCGATGCAGCGGGAATTTTCCGAGGGCAACCCTTGCGACCGGATTGGGATCACCAAGGACAAAGCCAAGGAGAAATGCGAGATCTCTGACGCTGAAATTGACAAGATCCGTGAGGAACTCAAAACGCGCCCACTGTAGATGCGGGTTAGCTTTGAGATCGCCATACATCAGGGCTGCCGCCTGCAGGAAACCTCGGTGCCATGGAACAGAATCGATTTTGACCGCAACACTATCGCCTTTTTCGCCAAAGGCCGGAGCGGAGAGACCCACGAATTCACGACCAAGCTCCATCCCGATGATGCAGCTCCAATGCCTGCACCCGGTTGATAGGCGATATTTCCTAGTCGTAAATCCGCATGCCGTCGGCCCGACGTGGGTTAGGGCGACAGCTCGGAAACCGCGCATGATCCGGCCGGGCTTGCGATGCGAGCCGGCCGCGCCGCCGCCCGAGGATACCTCAAGTGATGGGAAGCGACGAATTCAGGGTGTCTTTCCAGCCAATCGAGCAACCATGTAACCGTGCTGAATCGCCCTCGGAAAGGACTGTCACCGGTTGTCACCGCAGCGAAAGGAAGAATGCGGTGAGCGCCGTTGCAGCTTTCTGCCGTTCGCTGCCGCAATAGCCATTTCCCGCGGCGCTACGGCTTTGTTGCAGGTTCTTAGGCCCGAAGGCCATCTTCTATTCCGCGAGGGCGAAAACGGCGCTTTGAGGTCAATCAGCCTGCGCTAGGCGAGCTACTGTCGATGACACCAGGCATCGTGTCGGCGGTGTCTCGGCGTCCTAGTCGGCAGCGCAAAGTGTGCGTTCGCGGTGGTACCGCGGTTCCGGTAGCGCGATTACCGTGATTTCGGAGGGGAGACAGGGTTGCAGGTGTGCCGCGGGAAACGCGAAGATGCAGCCATGCCCGACGTGATGCCATATTCCGACACCAACCAGCAACCGCCTGAGAAGAAATGCCGTCTCGATCCTGACAGGGCGGCAATCATCCGCACCGCACCGCCCGTCGTGATGACGCTGATGGAAGCGGCGCCCTATTTGGCTTGTTCACCTCGTAAGCTGAGGGACCTGGTCGCGGCCCGCCGAGTGAAGCACGCGCGCGTCGGCGCGAAGATCGTCATCCGCCGCGATTGGCTCGACGCGTTCTTGGGATCGTGAGCGGGTGGTTGGCAAAGCGGGCTCGTCTCATGGTTAGTGCCCTGTATAATAGAATAGACAATAACGGCTCGTTGTGCATATTCTATTGTACGTCATGCCTAGGAACCGCCCAACCTTGTTCCCTGCGACTGCCCACCAGCTTGCTGCTCTAGGCGAGCGACTGCGTCTAGCCCGCTTGCGCCGGCGCTACTCGGCCGAGGCGGTCGCGGTGCGGGCGGGTATCACCCGAGTTACGTTGGCAAGGGTGGAGAAGGGCGACGCCGGGACAAGCATGGGGGCCTATGTTGCCGTTCTCCGCGTACTGGGCCTGCAGAGCGATCTAGACGCTCTCGGAAAGGACGATGAACTCGGCCGCAAGCTGCAGGATCTAGACCTGCCGGTCGGTCGGTCGGCGCCGCGTCACCGGACCGGGGGATCACCCAAAGTTCCTGAATCGAAAGAACCCCAGACCGCCGGGCCGGGGAAAGGGATGTGATGGCCGGGGCCTCCAAGTCAGGGCAGAGTTCAACTCGCGAACAGGTCGAGGTCGTCCTAGACGCCGACATCTTTCCTGAAGCGTGCCGGGTTGGAACTCTCTTCTACGCATCGGCACGTGGTCACGGTGTCTTTTCATTCGCCTACGACCGGGAGTGGCTAAACCGGCCAGACGCGTTCCAATTGGATCCCGACCTTCAACTGCACAGCTCCGAGAGCTATCCCAGCAACGCAGCGGGGGTGTTCCGCATATTCGTCGACTCAGCGCCGGACCGCTGGGGGCGTCTTCTGATGGAGCGCCGCGAGGCGCTGCTGGCGCGGGCGGAGAAACGTTCGCCGCGTTCGCTTTCTGACTGGGATTTTCTGCTCGGGGTGCACGACCGCTGCCGGATGGGAGCGCTGCGGTTCCGCCGAAATTCAGGCTCTCCTTTTCTTGATGACAATTCCGCGCTGTCGGCGCCGCCTCTTGCTGCGCTGCGAAAACTGGAGGCCGCCTCGCTGGCAATCGAGGCACCGGATGCGCCGGACCGAGCGCTCTTCAGCCACTGGCTCAGCGCACTGCTGGCGCCAGGAAGCTCGTTGGGCGGGGCGCGGCCGAAAGTTAATTTCACCGACGCGGATGGATCCCTCTGGATCGCCAAGTTTCCCAGCCGAGAGGATCGGCGCGACGTTGGCGCCTGGGAGATGGTCACACACGCGCTTGCGCAGAAAGCGGGAATCGATGTGCCGCCAGCGAGGCTCCTGAAGTTCGCGAGCCATCACCGCACGTTTGCCTGCCGGCGTTTCGACCGCGCCGATGCCGACCGCCGCCGGTTTTTTGTGTCGGCGCTGACGCTCCTTGACCGGCAGGACAGGCAGGGTGGCAGCTATCTCAATCTGGCGGAGTTCTTGAGCACCCGCGGCAGCACACGCAACCGGGCGCGGGATTTGTGCCAGCTCTGGATTCGCATGGTGTTCAACATCCTCGTGTCCAATACCGATGACCATTTGCGCAATCATGGGTTTATCCTCGAACCGGACGGCTGGCGCCTTGCACCGGCCTATGACGTCAATCCCAACATCGAAAAGCGCGACCATGCCCTTGCGATCGACGCGACCGACACGACCGGGGACGTGGGTCTCGCGATGGCGACGGCGAAGCTCTACGGCCTAAAAGCGGCTGACGCATCTCGAATACTAAGAAGTGTCGAACAGGCGGTTTGCTCCTGGCGCGCTCAAGCCAAAGCGCACAGGCTGCCCCGCTCCGAAATCGAATTGATGGCTGCGGCGTTCGGGGTGCCGAGCGGAACAGCAAAGGGCTGAGAGAGCGTTCGCGGCAGGTACGGCGTCAGGCCCCTCGCGGAGATCCTGGCGGTCCGATGGATGCACTTGGCGCCGCGCTCCAGGATTCGCCGGAGCTGCTCCAAGCCATCGAGCGGATCATCGCCAAGGCCAAGTGCGCCGCCGCGGCCAAGCTGGCGGAAACGGTCGGGATTCTGAATGAGTAATCAGTAGGAATCGGACAGGAATTGGCTCCTGCATTCACAAGTATTTGATTTAGAGTAGCAGGTTAGCGGATACGTAAACCGCATCGGTAGTCTTCCTGCCGGATCCTTGCGCTGATTTCTGACGGGGCCTGGGGGCAATTCTATCAGCGGTTAACCTTTCTTCCGCTACTGGGAGCGAAAAATGGCTATTTTGAGGGGGTGTCGCGGTGCAAGTCGTTGTGTTGCAATGGTCGTATTTTCAAAAGTCTGTGTAGTCCCGACCAAGCCTCTTCCGGACGCGGGGTAAATCAGGTAAACTGCTTACATGTTCCTGAAATGTCGGACGCGGCGCAAGGACGGGAAAACGCACCGCAGTTGGTCGATCGTGGAGAGCTTCGTTACGCCGGAAACAAAGTGGCACACCGACATGTGTTATACCTTGGGGAGATCAACAGCAGCCAGCGGGAGGCGTGGGAGCGGACGATTTCGGTGGTCGACGAGCGGGATGGGGAGGCGCGGCAACTGGCGTTGTTTCCTGCGGATCGCCCGCTGCCGGCGGGCGAGGTGGACCGGTTGCAGGTGCGGTTGAGTGAACTGAGCCTGGAGCATCCGCGTCAATGGGGTGCGTGCTGGCTGGCCGACGAGTTGTGGCGCACGCTGCATCTCGATGATTTTTTTGGTGCCCGCTTCCCGCCCAGCCGCGAGGGCACCAACTGGGAAAAGGTCCTGCGCATCCTCACGATCTATCGACTGCTGTCGCCGGGCAGCGAGTGGCGGTTGCATCGTCAGTGGTTTGGCGCGACCGCGTTGGGCGACTTGCTCGGAGTGGATGCGCGGGCGGCGCAGGATGACACGTTGTACCGGTGTCTGGATTTGGTGCTGCCGCTCAAGGAGGAACTCTTCGGACACCTGCGGGAGCGTTGGAGCGATCTGTTCGGGGCGACGTATCAGGTATTATTATACGATCTGACCTCGACCTATTTTGAAAGCAACGTGCCCGAGGATGAAGCTGATCCCCGGCACTTCGGCTACAGCCGCGACAAACGCGGGGACTGTGTCCAGGTGGTGGTGGCGCTGGTGGTCACGCCCGAGGGCCTGCCGCTGGCCTATGAGATGTTTCCCGGCAATACGGCCGACAAGACGACCCTGCGCGGCATGATCGAAACGATCCAGCGCCGCTTCGGCAAAGCCGAGCGCATCTGGGTGATGGATCGCGGCATCCCCACGGAGGAAGTCCTCGCCGAATTGCGCGTCGCTGATCCGAAGGTGCGTTACCTCGTAGGCACGCCCAAGGGCCGTCTGACCAAGCTGGAGGCAACGCTGGCGGAGCGGCCGTGGAGCGAAGTCCGGCCACAGTTGCGCGTGAAACTGCTGCCCCGGGACGGCGAGGTCTATGTGCTGGCCCACCGCGGGGCGCGCGAGGGCAAGGAGCGGGGGATGCGCCAACGCCGGCTGAAGGCCTACTGGAAACGCCTGGCCGCCCTGCAAAAACAGGAGTGCGCGCGGGATGGGTTGCTCAAAAAACTCGGCGCGGCGCAGGACCGCGCTGGCCGCGTCGCCACGGGACTGGTCCACGCCGAAGTCTCGGCTGAGGGCCGCTTGAGCTACCAGCTCGACCGGGCAGCGCTGCGGGCGGTGCGCCAGCGCGAAGGCCGGTATCTGCTGCGCACGAATATGACGGCCGACGATCCCGCCCTGATCTGGCGCTGCTATATGCAACTGTGCCACGTCGAAGAAGCGTTTCGCACCCTCAAGGGGGATCTCGGCCTGCGCCCCATCTTTCATCAAAAACCCGAGCGCATCGAAGCACACTTGTTCGTCGCCTTTCTCGCTTACTGCCTCATGACCACCCTGCGCCAGCAACTCCGGGGCCATGCCGCCGGACTGATGCCGAGAGCAGTCTTTGAGAAGCTTGCCACCCTCCAAATGCTCGATGTGTGCATCCCCACCGTCGACGGAAGAGAACTGCTTCTGATCCGGCACACCGAACCCGACGCCGACGTCGCCCTGCTCCTGGAAAAACTCAATCTGAGCCTTCCTCCGCAACCTCCTCCCAAGATCAGATACCCCGCAGCCAAAACACCGATGTAGTCCCGACCTTTTTAAAACCTGGACTATCGATCAATAACTTGTGCTTTTTTGATGCCTCAGTAGCGGAAGTCGGGTTAACGTCCCGATAACTGGAACGCTGTCCTAATTATCCCGAAGGAATTCTTATGCATTCGCTGCCGTTCCAGCCAACCTCATGAAACGTCTCAATGTCTTTCTGCGCTCCGCGATGACGGGCGAACTCGACCAGGAGCGAGCGGCCCTGCGTATCCTTTTTCACAGCGATCCAACGCTGGCCTCATTGGTTGAGCTGTATGCCATCGAGGATCACGCCGGCCCCACCTCAATCGAAAGAGCCTATGTCGATGAAGTCACTTACTCTGACGTTTTAATCCTACTGCTCAACAAGGAGCTGCGCCCCGCCGTCGAAAAAGAGTATCTCACGGCCAAGCAGAGTCGCGTCCGACCGATCGTCTCTATCCGTACCCGACAGGACTGCATCGAGGGGCTGCCGGGCTCGATGCTTTATTCACCATGATCCCACCCTCTTCCTCCTCTTGGCTGTGTTCGCGGCTGGACGAAACTGAACGGAAATCGCTTGAGCAATTGCTGCAGTCGCGGCGGTTCCGAGCGGGGGAGAGCGTTTTTCGCGCAGGCGATCCGGCACAATGCATGTATTTCGTGAAGTCGGGCCACCTGCACATCCTGCTCGACATCCACGGCGGGGAACGACTGGTCGTGGCAAAGATTGGCTCCGGCGAGATGCTTGGCGAACTTTCCTTTTTCGACCGCCAGCCGCGCCTTTCTTCGGCCGAGGTGGTGGAGGATGCGGAATTGTTGGAATGCTCCTATCCAACGCTGCTTGAGTTTCTCACCCGACATCCCCATGCGGCGTGGGACATGTTGAGCGCGATGGGCCAGCGCTTGCGTAAGGCAGACGAGTTGATCCAGCGGCGGGCTGCCCGGTGTGTCCCGCCGAAGGAGAACGAATTGCCGCTGACACTTGGCGAACAGGTGTCGGACTGGGTTGTTACGTTTGGCGGTTCCTGGGCCTTTCTTTTTGTTTTTCTCCTGACGATGGGCGCCTGGATCGTCATCAACACGATGCTCGTGCTGCAGCGCCCGTTCGACCCCTATCCGTTTGTTCTGCTTAACCTCGTGCTCTCCGTGGTCGCAGCTGTCCAGGCTCCGATCTTCCTTATGAGTCAAAACCGGCAATCATCCGCCGACCGGAACCGCGCCGAACTCAATTATCGGGTCAACCTGAAGGCGGACGTGGAGATCGCCGAACTGCACCGGAAGATCGATGCATTGGATCGCCTTCTTCGCGATCGGGATCGGGGGACCGAAGCACTATCAAAGTCGCCACCGACCGGGTCATGACGGGGACAACACCCCATGGTGACAAAACGCCGAGGAGCGCATTCTCCGCGCCTATGATTCCATCGCAAGAGACCGCTGCTCCGGCCCGTTCGGCAAGTCCAGAATCAGGAGCCTCCTCCTGCTCTGAACATCCTGCTACACCACCATCGTCTTCGTGCGGCGATCAGCCAACGCATCTCGGTGGCCCAGATCCTACGTGCATTGTACATCGGCTGGCGGAGGCGCTGCAGATCACTGAAGCGCTACAGCTCACAAACGACCAAAAGTCCAAAATCACGGACCTGTTCAAGAAACAGACGGAGCAACTGCATGGCCTCTGCGCCCAAGCGCGCCAATTGCACCAAGCAACGCACGCCCAGATGCTCGCCTTGCTTACGTCTGACCAGCAGAAGAGTCTGCAGGCCCTATCACCGCCCGAGCCGGAACATTGTTGCACGAACACGGCCGCCGTGCCAGGCGGCAAAGCGACTGCGGCCACCCGGATGCACCATCATACGCAGATCACTGAGCGTGCGGTGCTCCCGTTGGTGAAGCACGGCAAATCATAGCACATCGAGTGTCGAGCAGCTGCGCGATTGAAGATATGCTCAACAAGTCCACGAAGGTAACCGCCCATCACTAACGACAGAGTCAACATCATTTCCGCGCGGTAGTCATCCACACTTCTCAACCGGAGATAACATCCCATATTTTCCTTCCGAGTTCGGCGCTATCATTCAGGCGAAAACAGCCCTCATGTCTTGCCGTTGAACTCCTTGCCCATGATTTCCAATTTTTGCGAGATCCAACGGAATGCAGAGCAACGCCGTTTGGGTTGATACCAGGCTCGGCGTCTCACTGCCGTCATGGGCTTGAATGCACCGCTAATCTGCCATCTGTGTGGCCAAGAACACCGTGCGATCCGCCTTGAGCCGGGAGAGAAGGCTCTTTGCGTGCGGTGTGACGCCGTTTTGGCGCAGGGCGTGCGTGCCAGATCCCACACTGCCCTCGTTTTTGCCATTACCGGCCTGGCTCTCGCCTGGCCGGCGGCACTGCTGCCGTTTGTCAGCGCGGGAAAATTCGGAGCCGAGCGGATCAGCCTTTTGTTCACTGGTGTCAGGATTCTGTGGAACAGCGGCATGCGCGCGCTGGCTGTTCTTGTCCTGCTGTGCGGCGGGCTCCTTCCTCTCGCGTATCTCGTAATCCTGGCGGTCCTGCATGCCCCCACCCGCCTCGATCGGCAAAAAAGCTGCTTCCGGCTCCTGGTCCGAAGCGCCAACGGCCTCGAGCATTGGGCCATCCCCGAGGTGCAGGTGCTCGCCGTCCTCGTGGCGATGATCAAGCTGGGCAGCATCGTCAACGTCGCGATCGGCTCTGGCTTCTGGTGCTATTGCGCAATGGTTTTTTCGCTCCTGATCGCGCAGCACACGTCCCGTTTCAATCCGACCGTTCCGCTTTCCGCTGCCGGCGCAACCGGCGCGGCCGTTCCATTATGAACCTCCGCCTGGCAGGCGCCCGATTCAAGAACGCCCCGACCGCCGCCGCGCTGGCGCTGGCTGCCGCCGCGATGCTGGTGCCCGCCAACCTGCTCCCCGTGCTCACCACCGAGACCTACGGTCAAAGCCGCAGCGACACCATCTTCTCCGGTGCGGTTGAGCTCTGGCGGCAGGGACTCTGGCCCATCGCCCTCATTGTGCTCACGGCCAGCATGCTCATCCCGGTGCTCAAGCTCGTGGGATTGGGCTTGCTGCTGCTGGGCGCCCGCCGGGGTGCCTCCAGCGATTCTCGGCGTCTGACACGCGTCTACGTCGCCCTTGATTTCATCGGGCGCTGGTCGATGCTCGACGTCTTCCTGGCTGCATTCCTCGCGGGATTGATTCGGTTCGGAGAATTGTCGACGGTGGTTCCGCGCAGCGGGATTGTTGCATTCGCGTCGGCCGTCGTGCTGACCGTGCTCGCCACCCAGGCGTTCGATCCGCGCAGCCTTTGGCGCGCCGCACCCAGCTCATCATCATGAGTACTCCACCGGCGCCCCACGTTTCTCGTTCCTCCGCGTTCTCGCTCATCTGGGTTGTTCCGTTGATCGCGATCGTCATTGGCGGCTGGATGATCTTCCGCGAGCTCCACAGCCGCGGACCCGAGATCACAATTGATTTTGCCGATGGTTCGGGCGTCGTGGCCGGACAGACGGTGCTGGAGTACAAGGGTGTTTCAACGGGCACCGTGGAAGCAGTGAGGCTGAGTCCGGGGCTTGGGGGCGCCCGCATTCGCTTGCGCCTCGATAAGAGCGCCGCGTCGCTGGCCGGCGCGGGTGCACGGTTTTGGATCGTGCATCCTGAAATCGGATTCTCCGGCGTGCGGGGCCTCGATACCCTGGTCACCGGCGTGCGCCTGAACGTCCTGCCCGGCAAGGGGCCGCCGGTGGAGCATTTTACCGGCCTCGACAAGGCGCCGGCCCCGGATGTTACCAACCAGGGCCGGTCCTTCATCCTGCAGAGCGACCAACTAGGTTCGCTGACCACGGGGGCCCCGGTCTTCTACCGCGAGTTCAAAGTGGGAGAAGTGGAAGCCAGCAGCCTCTCGGATGATTCAACGGCGGTGCTGATCCGCATTCACTTGGGGGCCCCGTACGTCGATCTCGTGCGCACCAACTCCAAGTTTTGGAACGCGGGAGGATTTTCCCTGAAAGTCAGCCTCTTTGGAGGAGCCGAGCTCAAAGACACCTCACTCGAGTCGCTGGTCACGGGCGGCGTGGCATTCGCCACCCCTGACGATGGCCCACTCGCACCCGCCGCACCCAACGATGCGCAATTCGTTCTCGCCTCCGAACCCGGCAAGGACTGGCAGAAATGGTCCCCAAAGATTCCCATAAAATCCACTGAGGCCGACGCCGAGCCAAGACCCAAGAACGGGATCCTGGACGAACTCATGAAGCATTGATGGTCTGAGCATTCTCGGAGCCATCAGGGGTCCATCTCCTGTCCGGGTCGTTTGTCGTCACCCACCGTCTGACTCGAAACATCGAAATGCCTGTCGCGCCTTCGCTCCTCGCCGCTAACCATGCCTGTTTCGGGCGGTGGAGAGAATCTCAAAAGTCCACGGTAGGGTCTTGCCCCATAGCGAAGCCATCCGAGCCGGCGCAAGATCACGACCGGCATTCAGTTCACCAAGAAGGCAGTCGTTCGCCAGTCGGCAACTCCCACTTGGAGTAAATCATTATGAAATCACGAACTATTGGTCTTAGAATCTCGAGCGCGGTCTTTGGGCTCGTCTGCTTGGCTCATATTGCTCGGTTGGGAGGGCGAATTGGCATTCTCATTGGGCACTACCAGGTCGGACCAATTCCGAGCTGGATTTGCATCATTGTCACCGGCGGGCTTTGTATCTGGCTTTCGCAACTGGCCGGTCCTTGGAGCCGCGGAGCCAAGGTCCCGCCGGCAGCTATTTCTTAGTTGGACGATTCGCAAGAGCGCCCGGCGGCCGTCGAACGCATACACGTGCGCCAGCCGGCTGCTGCAGAGTGTCGCCCAGCTCGGCGAACGGTGAGCCGCCAGTGGCATCCTCTTACATCCGAAAGATCCGGTGCTGTCAGGACCGCGGCTTGCTGTCCTCAACGGGGCTCTCGATAACACTGCCGTTGCCCCGCATCGCTTCGGCACTTCGCTTGGCCCGCTCCCGCAACGCCTCGTAAATCGGAGCGTTATTCATGGCCTCTGCCACGCCGTAGGCCACGAAACAGCAGACGAGAAGTGGAAGCATGTAATCGTATTCTCCGGTCAGCTCAACCGTGAGCACGATTCCGGTCAGCGGCGCGCGCACGATGTAGGTATTCCGAGCACGCAAACACCTCCGGATGTGCCGCCCAAGCTGGCGCGATGTGATGCGCTACGTTTCCCATCGCCAGACCACCGAAAGCGCCAATCACGAGAAGCGTCGCAAAGATGCCGCCAGCTGCTCCCGATCCATACCTCCGGTCCGGAAGCGCAAAGCTGGCACCGGAAGGCGATTCCTGACTTCGGTCGTTAACAGCCGCGCGGCAATTCACCGATTCGGGACGTGGTAGGTAAACGCCCCATACGCTTCCGCCATTAGCAGGAGCATGATCGGCCTTCCCTTCGCCAAGATCGGAAGGATTACGGTACTTCTTCGGTCCTTCGCTCCCAACAAAACCCGATGCGCTGTCGGTTTTCCCCACAAGCTGCCCCTCAAGGCACACCACCGTCGGCAGGACGCACTACACGTCATGGTGTTGATTAGCGCGGTGATCGCACCGCACAATTCGATGTCGCCGATGGGAAGCGAAACGGTTGCCAGTGAGAGCGCCGCTTCTTCCGAGTGCGCCCCGGAACCATTTTTCGGCCGGCGTTTCGGCAAGGGCCTCGTTTCCATGATAGTGGTCCCCGCCGCCACGGGTTCCGGATGCCTGATGTATGATGGGCAGTGCCGCGGGTGGCGAGGATCAGTTGTTCGGGATTATCGAACGATGGCCTGGCGGAGACCGTCCTCCGCTTGAAGACGGTTTGGTAGCGCTCGCGGGCAGCGCGTGGCCTGTGAGGGCCGTCTGCCCCTCGCCGCGTAGGGTAACACCCCATAGTTCCCGCCGGATGTCCGGCGTACGGTGACACCCCGTCGCCTCCACACAGACTTCCGTCCTGATCTGATTGGCCAGAAAAGGACGACGGTCTTTCCGATGGAGGGTTCGACCGACAACGCAACAGAGACGACTTATGCTACAGAATATCAGGGATCTCTTTGGCCACAAACTCACCGCTTTGGATGGCGATATCGGCCATGTGCAGGACTTCTACTTTGACGACACAACATGGGCCGTCCGCTACTTGGTCGCAGACACGGGATCATGGCTGACGGAACGCTTGGTGCTGCTCACGCACCATGCGCTCGGAAACCATGCCTTTGGCAGATCCGACGCCGACGCCGATGTTCTGCGCGTGGATCTGACCCGAAAGCAGATTGAAGACAGCCCCTCGATTGATTCGCACCGGCCGGTGTCGCGACAATTCGAGGCAGAATACTACCGTTATTACGGTTGGCCGACTTATTGGCAGGCCGGCGGAATGTTGGGCGTGGCCGGCTCTCCAATCGTTACGCCGCTATTGACCCCGGAAACCCTGCCCCATCACGGGCACAATCAGCGGGATGACATTCATCTGCGCAGCACCAGGGCGGTGACAGGTTACCACATTCATGCGACCGACGGACCTATTGGCTCCGTGACCAGCTTCATGGTGGACGGCAAGAGCTGGGCGATATGCAAACTGGTCGTCGAAAC
This sequence comes from Opitutia bacterium, assembly GCA_003142955.1. Classification (GTDB taxonomy): domain Bacteria; phylum Verrucomicrobiota; class Verrucomicrobiia; order Opitutales; family Opitutaceae; genus Fen-1467. The sequence continues at coordinate 56,118 of PLOH01000077.1, forward strand.
CGGCCACTGGTACGCGGGCAAGGAAATCCTGATCTCGCCCAGCAAGATCGACAGGATCAGCTACGAAGATTCCGCCGTGTTCGTGAACCTCACCAAAGCGGACATCCAACAGGCCGCGGAAATCGAACAACCGAATTCTGGCGCGCCAATTCATGGAACGGCGAGCTTCCGCGGCTAGGTCAAAGCACGAATAGAGTCAGCGGATAACGTAATGGGGAATCCGTCATCCATCGGGTAGGAAGATGCCCGTCTCATGCGCGCGCCTAGTCGATAAAACCATCAGAGCCCCCCCCGTCTTTACTAAATGAACAAAAACCCTCTCAGCAAAGGCGTCTTGACCGAGAACGACGCTGGAATCGGCCCGCCGACCCGCAAGATGGCGCAGGCACGCGCGCGGGAGCTGGCCTTGATGGCCGGTCGAGTGCCGCCACACGTAACGCGGGCTGACTATGAACAGGCAAAACGTGAATTGATGGGCGAGCCGGATATGAATCGGCAAGAGGCGATCCTCGAATCGCTCCCTGAGACAAATCGCTCGGATCCCATGCCAGACTCAACCGGTGAGCAGGTGCCGGAGTCCCCCAGCGAAGACGAGGATGATGAGGGGCGAAGCGAAACCGAGCAGCTTGTCGACGAGGGGGCAGAGGAAGCCGAGCGGGACCGAATGTTCCAAGCCGCCCGGGCAGCCGGGAAAACGGCGCGAGACCAACCGTGAGTTCTTCGCCCGCACTAGAATCAACGGCGCAAGCGCTCGTGACTTCGGACAAAGGGATCTTGGCGGCCGATGAGAGTTTCCCGACCATCGGAAGAAGATTCGCGGCTCTCAATTTCCGTCCACCGAGAAGAATCGCCGGGCTTACCGCGAACTGTTGTTCACGACTCCTGCATTGGGCGAATTCATCAGCAGCGCGATCCTGTTCGACGAAACGATTCACCAAAGGACCGGCGGAGGGCGCATTCGAGACGCTAGCAGCTCGACCTGCGTGGCGCACCCGGCGTGAATATTGAGCGTGCAGGTCGCAAAAGATACGGCACCCATAGTCGATTCTGATGAGCAAGCTGATGGATTACGCCTTGTCGCCGCCGAAACGGGTGATTGTGACAGTGTCATTGCTCCTGGCGGCGTTGATCGGCGTGGCGGATTATGCCACGGGACATATGCTCAGCTTGGCGCCCCTTTACCTGATCGCGATCTGCTGGGCGTGCTGGGCGGCGGGACGCCGCGCGGGCTTGGTACTCGCGGCGGTCAGCGCGGTCATCTGGCTGGTAGCGGACATGGCCACGGGCTACTCTTACCCCAATCGAACCATCCTGTATTGGAACGCGCTGATGTTGCTGGTTCTGTTCATCGGCGTGGTTCTCCTGCTCGCGGCGTTTCGGGCGGCGCACGACCACCTCGAAGAAACGGTGCAGCTGCGAACGGCGGCGCTGCAGCAGGAAATGGCCGACCGCACGCGGGCTGAGCAGGCAAAGCTCCAAGCCGAGCGTCTTGCCACCGTCGGCACCATGGCCGCCAAGATGGCCCATGAGGTCCGCAACCCGCTCGGTTCGATCACTTTGAATCTCGATTTGGTCGGTAAGGAAATCGCTGAGCTTGCGGGAGATAGCAAGCATTCCGCGGAAGAGGGGCGCCTGCTCGTGGAGGAAATTCGCAGCGAGATCCATAGGATCAAGCGTGTGATCGACGATTATCTGCAGTTCGCCCGGCCGCGAGAACCAAAGCGGCAGCCGCTGGCGGTGAACGCCTTACTCGAACATAGACTGGCTTTCCTGTTCGACACATTCGAGCAGGCCCGGGTGAAACTGCGCACCGAGTTCGATCCGACGCTGGTCGATGTCCATGCCGACGCGGACCAGATCTGGGAGGCGGTTCTGAACTTGGTTCAAAACAGCCTCGAAGCGATGCCCGACGGCGGTGAGCTGTTCGTCAGCACCCGACGCGAAGACAAGCAGGCACTTTTGCGTGTCACCGACACGGGCACTGGCATAAACCCGGAGCAGCTCGCCCTGGTGTTCCGCCCCTTCTTTACGACCAAGACGGCGGGCACCGGCTTGGGGTTGGCGGTCGTGCAGCAGATCGCCGTTGAGAATGGCGGTTATATTGACTGTGACAGTGTCGAGGGCCGGGGCAGCACCTTTACGATTTTCCTGCCGCTCGCGGAGAGATCCTGACATGCCCATCGAACCGACGATATTGCTGGTAGATGACGACGAGCGGCTGCGCCGCGCCGCCGGCAAGGTGCTGGCCGCTGCTGGTTACCGGGTGGTGAACGCGAGTTCCGGCCGGGAGGCGCTGGCGGCATTGCGGGAACATCCCGTGGCGTTGGCGATCTTCGACCTCCGCCTGCCGGATGTCGATGGCATCGCGCTTCTCCAACAAGCGCGCCAGCTCCGGCCCGACATCGAGGTCGTGATGATCACCGGGCACGGCAGCGTGGAGAAGGCGGTCGAAGCAATGCGGCTCGGGGCCTACGACTTCGTCGAGAAACCGGTCGACAGCACCGCGCTATTGAAGGTGGTCGGCAAGGCGCTTGAACGGCAGAAGCTCAGCCGCGACAACAAGCGGTTGCGCCGGGAGCTGGACCAGGGACGCGGTCTCGAGGCGTTGATGGGCGACAGCCCGTCGATGCAGGCGGTCAAGGTTCTCATCCGCCAAGCCGCGCCGACCGACGTCAATGTGCTCATCCAGGGCGAAAGCGGCACCGGCAAGGAGCTGGTCGCCGATGCGCTCCACAGCCTGAGCGGACGAAGCGATGGCCCGCTGGTCAAGATCAGTTGCGCCGCGATTCCCGAGACCCTGCTGGAGAGTGAATTGTTCGGCCACGAACGCGGCGCGTTCACCGATGCCGCCGCCGCCAAGCCCGGCAAGTTCGAGCTGGCCGACGGGGGGACCCTGCTACTGGACGAGATCGCCGAGATGAGTCCGTCGTTGCAGGCGAAGCTGCTGCGCGTGCTGCAGGATGGACGATTCCAACGTTTGGGCGGCACCAAGGAGCTCCAGGTTGATGTACGTCTGCTCGCCGCCACGCATGCCGACATCCCGCAGGCCCTGGCGGAGGGGAAATTCCGCTCGGACCTATATTACCGGATCAACACGCTCCAGATTTCGCTGCCGGCGCTGCGCGACCGGCGCGAAGACATTCCGCTGCTTGCCGGACATTTTCTGAGCCGGTCGGCTGCGGCAATGAGCAAGCCCATCCGCACCATCGGCCCGCGAGCCTTGGACCAATTGCTCGCCCATTCCTGGCCGGGCAACGTCCGGGAGCTGGAACACGTCATTCAACGCGCGGTGGTCCTGGCCCCGGGTGACGCCATCACCAGCTTCACTTTTGCGCCGGCGACGGCCATAGCCGCCGAGCGCGCTCCGCCGATAGGCCCACACCTTTCGTTGCCCATCGGCTCCACCATGGACGAAGCCACCAAGCGTTTGGTCCAGGCCACGGTGGAGCAGTGCGGCGGCAACAAACTCAAGGCCGCACAGATCCTTGGGATTCCGCCGCGAACGATGTACCGGCATTTCGCCGACCTAAAACCGTAGCCGGCAGCGGCCAAACTGGCAGCCCGGCGACTGCCACTTTGGCAGAACCGCGAGCCCACGGATCGCTGCGGAACGACGCAATCGACACAAACGCCTCACCGCCAATCGCTCACCGCTCCGCTGGCCTCCTTGGCATCACACCTGCACTGTCCAAAGCAATGCCAACGAAAATTCTTCGTCAGAAGTCCATCCTCGTAGTTGACGACGATGCCGCCATGCTCCGGGCGCTTGAAAAGGTCCTGCGGCAGGCGGGATGCCTCGTGACCCGGGCGCAAGCTGGGGACGAGGCGCTCGAGCAATTAGGCGACCGGGCAAAACGGTTTGACCTCGTCATCACCGATCTCTGCATGCCGCTCGTCAATGGCATGACTATCCTGCACGCCGTGCAGACTGTATTCCCTGAGCTGCCGGTCATGATCATTACGGCGTACGCTGGTCCCAACACGAAGGTAGAATTCCTCCAGCAGGGGGCGGCGGCCTTCCTGGAGAAACCATTGGACGCCCCGAAACTGCTCGAGGAGATCGCGCGCGTCCTGGCGGCCGGCAAAACAAAGGGAACCAACCATGAAGCCAACAAGAACCAGATATTCTCGATCGCCGCGCCCACAGCGGTGAACGTGCTCCTCGCCGGAGATTTCACCCACTGGCAGGACCGGCCGATCCCCATGAAGAAACAGTCCGGCGGCCTCTGGCAGGTGACGATTGAGCTCCCGCCCGGACGACACCACTACCGGTTCATCGTCGACGGCGAATGGCGCGATGGCCCGGAATGTACCCTGTACGAGTCGAATTCGTGGGGCGGACAGAACGCGGTGCGGGATGTCCGCTGACCGCCCCGATGGATCTAACCCGCTTGGCCGTGAACCATTCCAATCCCCGGATTATCTTCGCATTATGAACCCAACAGCAAAAGGAAGAGCATGAACAAGAACAATTCCATCGTGGCAATCTATCCATCGCACACGGCTGCCGAGGCGGCCATCAAGGAACTGCAGCAATCCGGTTTCGATATGAAGAAACTGTCGATTGTCGGACGCGACTATCACACCGATGAGCACGTGGTCGGCTATTACAATGTTGGCGACCGGATGAAGCATTGGGGGAAAATAGGGGTCTTTTGGGGTTGGATATGGGGATGTTTTTTCGGCTCGGCGTTCTTCTTTATTCCAGGCATTGGGCCGTTGCTCATTGCGGGACCGCTGGTCGGGTGGCTTGTCGGGGCGCTGGAGAGTGCGGCCGTAGTGGGGGGCGTGAGCGCGCTTGGCGCGGGCTTGGTCAGCCTGGGCATCCCCAAGGACAGCGTTCTGCGGTATGAAACGGCGCTCAAGACCGACAAGTTTGTCCTCATCGCCCACGGCACCAACGAGGACACAACCCGTGCCAAAGAGATTCTCAACCGCACTAACCCGGAGACCCTGGAGCACCATCAATAGCATGAAAACAAACAGAGCATTCCCAACGTTGATATTTTTTGTGATTTTTGGCCTCGGCGTGGCATTGGCGTACGCTAGGCACGGAGTTGCCGCGACGTGGGAAGTCGCCGGAATTTCTATCGGGGCCTTCGTTCTGGCCCTGCTCGTTTCTGCCGCCATCCAAATTGCCGACCAGTGGGATCGGGCAGTGATCTTGCGTCTCGGTCAATTCCACTCCCTGCGGGGACCGGGACTGTTTTTTATAATCCCGATCATCGATGCGATTCCCTTCTGGATCGACACCCGCGTCATCACGACTGGGTTCAAGGCGGAAAAGACCCTGACCAAAGACACCGTTCCGGTGGACGTGGATGCCGTTCTGTTCTGGAAAGTGCTGGATCCAAAGAAGGCCGCCCTGGATGTCGCTGATTATAAAAGCGCCATCAGTTGGGCCTCCCAGACCGCCCTTCGGGATGTGATCGGCAAAACCGTGCTCGCAGAGATGCTGGAAGGCCGGGACAAAATCAGCAGCCTGCTGCAGAAGATCATTGACGAGCGCACCGAGCCTTGGGGCATCAATGTCATTTCAGTAGAGGTAAAGGATGTCCTGATTCCGCCAGCCTTGGAGGATGCGATGTCGATGCAGGCGCAGGCTGAAAGAGAACGTCAGGCCCGGGTGATTTTGGGAGACTCGGAGCGCCAGGTAGCCGAGAAATTTGCCGAAGCGGCCAAGAGCTACGAACACAATCCCATCGCTTTGCATTTGCGGGCCATGAACATGCTTTACGAAGGATTGAAGGAGAATGCCACAATTGTGATCGTCCCCAGTACCGCGGTGGAATCCATGCAGCTTGGCGGGCTTGCCGGGATGACCGCGTTGACCATGGGATTGGGCCAGGAGAGCGCCAATGGAAACAAGCTGGGCGCCAACAGACACAAAGAAGGCGAATCTAAGCTCCCGGTGTCACTTGAAGACCCGGCACTCGAATCGCCTTAGAACCAGGCAATCCAAGAGCGCTGGTCACATAGAGGCGAAAAACGAAGGGACAAAGATCGATTGGCGCCTGGAGCGCGTGTGGCACGGAGCCACCATCGCGCCTCGGGCGGGTCACGCTTGGCATCCTTTCCAGTCCAACTGCGGAACCTATACAGATGCCTGATTCCATGCCGCTACTGCCACGGACGCCGAAACGCATCGGGGTCGCTGCCGATCACGGAGGATACGAATTGAAGGAACATCTGGTCAGGATGTTGTACGACGCGGGCCATGACGTGATCGATTTCGGTGACCGCAAACCCGAATTGGACGATGATTACCCCGATTTCGTCGTGCCGCTGGCTCGTGCAGTTGCCGACGGCAAGGTGGAGCGGGGCGTGGCCATCTGCGGCAGCGGTGTCGGGGCATCAGTCGCCGCGAACAAAGTTGCAGGGGTTCGGGCCTGCTTGATTCACGAGAACTTTTCGGCGCATCAAGGCGTCGAGGACGACGACCTCAACATCATCTGCCTGGGCGGCCTCGTCGTCGGCGCCGCGACTGCCTGGGAGCTCGTTCAGACGTTCCTCGCGGCCCGTTTCAGCGGTGCGGATCGCCATCGCCGGCGTCTGGCGAAAGTGGCGGCACTCGAATGCAAACCCGCGAAGGCCGGATGACCCGATGATCCTGTCCGATTTGAGCAAGCTCAGCGGGACCGTCCTGCTCATCGTCGGGGCTCTGCTGCCCGTGGTGAATCCGCTCGGGGACGCCCCAATCTTTTTGAGAATGACGACCGGCTGCGATGAATCGACGCGCGCCGATCTGGCAAAGCGCATCGCGTTCAACTCGTTCTTACTTGTGCTTGGGGCGATGCTCCTTGGCTCGTACGTCCTACGGTTGTTCGGAATTTCGATTCCTCTCGTGCAGGTTGCGGGCGGGGCCGTGGTGTGTGCGCTTGGCTGGAAACTTCTGGCATCCGAAGCCCCGATGCACGCCGAGGTGCCCACCGACCCGATTCATGCCAGAGCGATCGCACTCGGACGGGCGTTTTCCCCGCTGACCATGCCGTTGACGATCGATGCCGGCGTCATTTCCGTCGCCGTTACGGTTGGGGCCAATCACGCGCACACGTTCGAATCCACACTGATCCAGTTGCTCGCCTCCATCATCGGAGCCGGCATCATCGCACTCTCCGTCCTGCTGACATATCACTATGCCAATCGGGCCGGTGGAAGGATCGGGCACACAGGCATGATGGTGGTGTTGCGCCTTACTGCGTTCATCATGCTGTGCATCGGCGTGGGCATCACTTGGAACGGCGTCAAAGCGTTGCTCGCAGAGACTGGTATCCCTGCCTGAAGCGCAGCACAGGAGAATCGTCAAATGTCCAACCCGCGATTCGCAACGGTTTTTCAAAGTTGTGCCCTCCCGGGCGCAGATTCGCCGCAATTTCTTCTCGCCGCATACTTTAGCGGCACGGAGCGGCATCGATCGCGTCAGGCGAAAGGGGCGGCGCTCGGACCGTCGCCCACGAAGGAAACGTCATGAAGATCAGTCCACTTGCGGGCAAGCTGGCGCCATCTGGAATCCTCGTCAATGTGCCGCGGCTCCTCACGGCCTACTATACCGACGTCCCCGACCCTTCCGTACCGGAACAGCGGGTGGCGTTTGGCACCTCTGGGCATCGAGGTTCGTCGTTGAAGCTGGCTTTCAACGAATGGCACATCCTCGCGATCACCCAGGCGATTTGCCTGTATCGCAAACGGCAGAAAATCGCCGGCCCGCTATATATGGGCATCGACACCCACGCGCTTTCCGTTCCGGCCTGCGCCACCGCGCTGGAGGTGCTGGCGGCAAACGGCGTCGAGGTGATGCTCGCCGAAGGAGACGAATATACCCCGACCCCGGTGATTTCTCATGCGATCCTGACCTACAATCGCGGGCGAAAAACAGGGCTCGCTGACGGGATTGTCATCACGCCCTCCCACAATCCACCGCATGACGGTGGATTCAAATACAACCCGCCGACCGGCGGACCGGCGGACGAGGCCGTCACCGGTTGGATCGAGGCAAAGGCAAACGCGTTGCTCGAAGTTCAACTCGAGGGGATAAAACGAATTCCGCACGAGCGGGCGCTGCATGCGACCACCACGCATCGCCACGACTTTCTCAACGGTTACATCAACGACCTCGGCAACGTGGTCGACCTGGACGTCATTCGCAGCGCGAAGATCCATCTCGGCGTCGATCCGCTGGGCGGGGCGGGTGTCCATTACTGGGCGCGAATCGCCGAGCGGTATGGTTTGAATCTGACTGTGGTTGACGAGACGGTTGACTCGACGTTTAGGTTCATGACGGTGGATTGGGATGGGCAGATTCGCATGGACCCATCCTCGCGTTATGCGATGCAGCGTCTGATCGGGATGAAGGATCGTTTTGATCTCTCATTCGCTTGCGACACGGACCACGACCGGCACGGGATTGTCACAAAGAGCGAAGGATTGTTGCCGCCGAATCACGACCTCTGCGTGGCGATTTTCTATCTATTCCAGAACCGGCCGAAGTGGTCCAAATCGGCGGCCGTCGGGAAGACCATCGTAAGCAGCCAAATGATCGACCGAATTACTGCCAAACTTGGCCGGAAGCTCTTTGAAGTGCCGGTAGGTTTTAAGTGGTTCGTGGACGGTTTGCTCGACGGCTCGCTGGGGTTCGGCGGCGAGGAGAGCGCAGGATCGGTCTTCCTGCGCCTGAATGGAGACGTTTGGACAACGGACAAGGACGGATTCATCCCCTGTTTGCTCGCCGCAGAAAGCACCGTGCGGACGGGCCGCGATCCGGCGGCAATCTATCGCGAATTTAAGGCCGAGTTGGGTGATCCAGCTTATGACCGTGTCGATGCCCCGGCCACGCCGGAACAAAAGGAGCGGTTGGCGGAACTCTCACCGCAGCAGGTAAAGCTCTCCGCTTTGGCGGGTGAAAAAATCCAGACCATCCTCACCCGGGCTCCAGGCAACCATGCGCCGATTGGCGGGTTGAAAGTGGTGGCTGATAGCGGCTGGTTCGCAACGCGTCCGTCTGGCACCGAGAATATCTATAAGATCTACGCCGAGAGCTTCCAGGGAGAGGAGCATCTGCACCGCATCCTGGCAGAAGCTCAGACGATCATCGACGCGGCGCTGGCGGCATCCTCCCAGAAGCCGGGCGTTCTTCCCAAATCAAAACCCAAAAAGAAGTCATGAACAAACCACCTCCGGTCAGCAAGCCGATCAATAGTCCTTTAACGGCGAAAATCGAAGGATTCGATTCTCTGGCGGAACTGGCCCTCGATCTTCGCTGGTCGTGGAGTCATGCCACCGACGACGTTTGGCGGCAGCTCGATCCCGCGCTATGGGACTCGACGCAAAACCCATGGGTGGTCCTGCAGACAGTCTCGAAAGACAAGCTTCGTCGTGTGCTGGCCGATTCCTCATTCCGCAAGAGCGTGGATGACCAGCTGGAAAAGAAGCGGCAGGCGGCAACGACGTCGGCGTGGTTTCAGAAAAGTCATCCGCGGGGCCCCTTGAAATGTGTCGCGTATTTCAGCATGGAATACATGTTGAGCGAAGCGCTGCCCATCTATTCCGGCGGGCTCGGCAACGTTGCGGGCGATCAACTCAAGGCCGCGAGCGACCTAGGCGTGCCAGTCGTTGCCGTGGGGTTGCTTTACCAGCAGGGCTATTTTCGCCAGGAGATCGACAGGGATGGCGCACAACAGGCGCTCTACCCGTACAATGACCCCGGACAATTGCCCATCACGCCCTTGCGGCAGCCGAACGGCGAGTGGCTGCGACTTGAAATTGTATTACCCGGTTTCTCGGTCTGGCTGCGCGCCTGGGAGGTGCAGGTTGGTCGGGTTAAACTTTACTTGCTGGACAGCAACGATGCGGCAAACTTTCCCGCGCATCGGGGAATCACAAGCGAGTTATACGGCGGCGGTCCCGAGTTGCGCCTCAAGCAGGAGATGATGCTCGGGATTGGCGGCTGGCGCTTGTTCGCGGCTCTCGGCCTTCATCCCGACGTATGTCACTTGAATGAAGGCCACGCGGCGTTCGCCGTGCTGGAGCGCGCCCGCGCTTTCATGAAGGGAAATGCACAGCCCTTTGACGTCGCCCTGGCCGCCACGCGGGCGGGAAACCTCTTCACCACCCATACGGCGGTGGCCGCCGGCTTTGATCGTTTCACTCCTGCGCTCATCGAGCAATACCTCGGTCGCTATGCCACGCAAAAGCTCGGCATCACGCTCCACGACTTGCTCGCCTTGGGCCGACAGAATCCGGACGACGCGTCAGAGAGTTTCAACATGGCCTATCTGGCGATTCGCGGAAGCGGTGCGGTGAATGCGGTAAGTCGCTTGCATGGCCACGTAAGCCGGCACTTATTCGGGGCGCTTTTCCCTAACTGGCCGGCCGACGAAGTGCCAATCGGACATGTGACCAACGGAGTCCACATGCCGACCTGGGACTCGGCTGCCGCCGACGATTTCTGGACGAAGGCCTGTGGCAAAGACCGCTGGCTAGGGATGAAGGAAAATTTGGAGCAGGACATTCGCCGCGTCTCCGACGACAGCCTCTGGCAATTTCGCATCTCCACCAGCAAGTCTCTGGTTGAATACACCCGCGAGCGTCTGGCTCAGCACTATGCTGCCGCCGGAGCACCGCCCGAGACAGTTGAAGAGGCGAAACGTCTCTTTGACCCCAATGCGTTGACACTGGGGTTTGCGCGGCGCTTTGCGACCTACAAAAGACCAAACTTGCTCCTGCACGACCCAGAGCGACTGCTGCGCTTGCTGTCCAATCCGCAGCGCCCCGTGCAACTCATCATTGCGGGCAAGGCGCATCCGGCGGACACGGCGGGACAGGCCCTGATCCAGAAATGGATCCAGTTCATTCGCCGGCCGGAGGTCCGTCCGCATGCGGTTTTCCTGAGCGACTACGACATGCATTTGACCGGACGGCTGGTCCAGGGGGTGGATGTGTGGCTCAACACGCCAAGGCGGCCCTGGGAGGCGTGTGGCACGAGCGGCATGAAGGTGCTGGTCAACGGCGGCCTCAATCTTTCGGAATTGGACGGCTGGTGGGCGGAAGCCTACGCGCCTGAAGTGGGCTGGGCACTCGGTGACGGTCAGGAACACGGCAGCGATCCAGCCTGGGACGCGGTCGAAGCCGAGGCGCTCTACGAACGGCTCGAATGCGAAGTAATTCCCGAGTTCTACAACCGCAATGAAAAGGGCATTCCCACTGCCTGGGTCGCTCGGATGCGCGAAAGCATGGCGCGATTGACCCCGCGCTTCTCCGCCAGCCGCGCCGTGATCGAATACACGGAGCAACACTATCTACCGGCAGCGGTTGCCTACCACTCGCGCGCTGCCAACAAAGGCGCCATCGGCAGGCAGATGGTCGATTGGCAACACCGGCTGGAACAGAATTGGGCGACGCTGCACTTCGGCGAGGTGAAGGTGGAGACACGCGACGGGAAACACATCATTGAAGTACAAGTTGGCCTCCATGGCCTCGATCCAAAGGCGGTACGGGTGGAGCTTTATGCCGACGGAATGAACGGCGGCCCGCCTGTGCGGCAGGAAATGACCTGTCTCCACCCATTGGCCGATGAGTCGGGTGGGTACGCTTACAGCGCGACCGTGTCTGCGTCCCGTTCACCAACGGACTACACGGCACGGGTGATGCCTCAATTCGAAGCCGTTGCAATCCCGCTCGAAAATCGACGGATCTTATGGCAACGATAATGGCAACAGCCAACCGCGGGGTTGGACACGATTCCACCGCGAAGATTTCAAATCCCGATGAAATTCGGGCTGGCTCACCCCTGCCCCTGGGAACCCTGGAAACCCGGGGAGGGGCGAATTTCGCCATCTTCAGCCGGGATGCCAGCCGCGTTCAGCTGGAATTGTTCGACCATCCCGAAGACGCCATGCCCGCCCGGGTAGTCGATCTGGATCCAGTGCGCAATCGCACTGGCGATGTCTGGCATGTTTGGGTGAAAGGGCTCGGTTCCGGTCAACTCTATGCTTACCGCATGGACGGCCCTTACGAACCCAGCGAAGGGCAACGCTTCAATATCAACAGGCTCCTTCTCGATCCCTTCGCGACCGCGATATCGCGGCTGCCTCCGTGGGATTTTGCCGCCGCGCGTGGATACGACCCGTCGGCCCCGGGTCAGGATCTGGTTCCCTGCCAGCTGGACAATTCCCGCTCGATGCCGAAATGCATTTTTGTCAACGAGCCTTACGAGTGGGATGGAGACCGACCACCCGGGCATCCTTGGTCGAAGACAGTCATTTATGAGGTCCATATCCGCGGCTTCACCATTCATCCCAAGTCGGGGATGGACCATGCGGGAACCTATCGAGGTCTGACGGAAAAGATTCCCTATCTCAAAGATCTAGGGGTGACGGCGGTGGAGCTGATGCCCGTGCAGGAGTTCAACGAAACTTCTCTGACGCGCAGGAATCCGCAGACAAATCAACTGCTCCGAAATTACTGGGGATACGATCCCGTACTCTTCTGTGCGCCCAAAGCTTCCTACAGCAATGCGGGAGGTTTGGGCCAGCAGACGGTGGAATTCAAGGAAATGGTCCGCGCCTTTCACCAGGCCGGCATCGAAGTGATTCTGNNGTGTTCAATCACACGGCGGAGGGCGACGAACTGGGGCCGACGCTGTCTTTTCGCGGGATCGATAACGCGATCTTTTACACGCTGGCGGTCGACAAACGCTTCTATCGAAACTACTCGGGGACCGGTAATACCATCAACGCCAACCATCCCGTGGTTCGGGACCACATCCTGGCCGCGCTCCGTTATTGGATGATCGAAATGCATGTTGATGGATTCCGTTTTGATTTGGCGTCGGTTCTCGGCCGGGACGACACCGGCAAGGTGCTGCGCAATGCTCCGCTTCTCGAAAGAATCGCCGAGGACCCGATCCTGAGGGACCTAAAGATTATCGCCGAGGCGTGGGACGCCGCTGGTGCGTATCAGGTGGGCAGTTTTTCAGAGAGGCGCTGGGCGGAATGGAACGGCCGGTACCGAGATGATGTTCGGCGTTTCTGGCGTGGTGACGATGGGATGCTCGGTTTGTTTGCCAACCGCATCTGCGGCAGTGCCGACATCTATGCCAAGTCCGGCAAAGGCCCCGAGGGCAGCATCAACTTTGTCACCTGCCATGATGGATTCACGCTGAATGACTTGGTGAGCTATCGCTCCAAGCACAATGAGGCGAACGGAGAAGACAACCATGACGGGACCGACGCAAATTTCAGCCAGAACTGCGGCTTTGAAGGCAACACGAAGGACCTCGGGATCGATACGCTGCGAAAATGCCAGATCAAGAATTTCCTTCTGACCCTGTTGATCTCCCGTGGCGTGCCGATGCTACTCGGTGGGGACGAGTTTCGCCGCACGCAGGGCGGCAACAACAACGCCTACTGCCAGGACAATGAAACCAGTTGGATGGACTGGAATAATCTCGAACAGCATCAGGAGATCTACCGGTTTGCCCAGGGCATGATCGCCTTTCGTCGGGCGCATCCGATACTAAGCAAGGAGCAATTCTACACGGACGCCGAGATCCATTGGTTCGGCCCGCAGGGAGGATTGCCCAGCTGGATTGACCGGCAAGAGAAACGGTTTGCCTGCCTGATCCATGAAGATGAGCAGCACGCCCTCTGCCTGATGTTCAACGCTGGTGCCGAGGCGGTCGATTTCCGTTTCCCTCCCACAATGTCCGCGGCTCAGTGGCATCTGGCCGTCGACACCTCTGGCGAAGCGCCACAAGACCTGTTTGCGCCGGGCGAGGAGCCGCTTTGGGGAGACCCACGAACTTACCGTCTGAGCCCCCGATCCAGCGTCATTCTTCTGGCGCGAGGAGCGATCGGTTCAAGCAAACCGACGGTGCTGACGGAGGCCAAATGAAAAAAGCGATCCCCATCACGACGTTGTTTTTGGATATTGGCGGTGTCCTGCTGACCAACGGGTGGGATCATCAGGCCCGTCGGCGAGCGGCAAAGAACTTCAAACTGAATCTGGCCGAGATGGAGGATCGGCATCACCTGACCTTCGACACTTACGAGGAGGGAAAACTCACGCTGGCAGAATATTTGGGCCGGGTGGTCTTCTACCAGAAACGACCGTTCTCCCGGGCTCAGTTTCGGCGCTTCATGTTCGCACAGTCCCAACCATACCCCGAGATGATCGCGATGATCGCAGGACTCAAAGTTCGGTACGGGCTGAAGATCGCCGTGGTNNTGGTCAGCAACGAAGCGCGCGAGCTGAACACGCATCGGATTCGGACGTTCAAACTGGCCCGGCTGGTGGACTTTTTTGTGTCATCCTGCTTCGTCCACATCCGGAAACCTGACGCGGACATCTTTCGACTGGCATTGGACATCGCCCAAACGCCGGCGGAGGAGGTCATGTATATCGAGAACACTCCGATGTTCGTGCAGACCGCTGAAGGCCTGGGGATTCGAAGCATTCTGCACACGAACTACAAATCCACTCGCGCGAAGCTGTCCGAGTTCGGACTGGGGATTGGCGGATGAGTGATGCCTCACCGTTCGCGTCATCGGCACGGACGAAGAGCTGATGATTGCGCGCTCAGTGTGCCGCACACTCGGATTTCGGCAGGGCCAGTGATAAAGGAAATCCCGGCCCGGTGACGAAATCCGCCCGTCGGCTGAACCCGTTTCAACCCTATGCCATGCCAAATCCCAGGGCAGGGTAATGCCCCATAGAAGAAGGCCTGCCGGGGACGTAGGATTAGAACATGGCAACACCCAAATCCCCTCTCTCCGCTATTCGCCAGCGCGTTCGTGTTGCGGGCAAGAATCCCCGTTCCAAAAAAACATTCACCAGTTCACCAGCAGCGGCTCAACGGGAGGTAGCGGGACTCCGTCGTGGACGGGAGCGCCTTGAATCCGAGCTCACGCCGAACGATACTGACGCGCGGGCTTCACTCATCTGACGGTCGCTCGGACGGCCCCGCATGACACCATCTCATGCACGACTTATTGCTGAGGATGCGAAGAGCTGAATTCACTTTCAGCCGGCAATGTCAGTCTACAATCCATAGCAGGGTTTCACTTCATAGCGATATCGCTCCGCCGACCTTAAATTCAGCGTCAAATCCATCCAAGTTACGGCGAGACCAATTCCAAAACTCGCTCTCAGACGGGCGCCGATTGCAGAAAAACGAAACGCAAAAGCACGAAAGAACTACCATGCTACGCAAAGCCAAAACGCTAAAGGGATACAAATTGGCCGGCCTTGATGGAGACCTTGGGAAGGTCCAAGAGTTCTACTTCGATGACCTGCACTGGACCGTTCGCTACCTAATCGCAGCTACAGGAAACTGGCTGACGGGCCGGCAAGTGCTGATTTCTCCGTATGCCCTGCTTCCCGTCAATATCGAAGAACAAAGCATTGGCGTCAATTTAACCAAGAAGCAGATCGAGGACAGTCCATCCTTGTATAGCGACAAGCCGGTCTCGCGCCAATTTGAGGAGGCGTACTACGGATATTTCGGCTGGCCGATGTATTGGAGCGGCCCATACGTGTGGGGTTCTTCGCACCACCCGGTGCCGGACTGCGAAAAATGGGAAAAATCCCTCAAAGGCACAATATCGAAGGATTATCATCTGCGCAGCACGCAGGATGTAGGTGGCCATCATATCCAAGCCACAGACGGCGAGATTGGCCACGTGGAGGATTTCATCATCGATGACAAGACGTGGGCGATTCGTTATCTGGTCATCGATACACAGAACTGGTGGCCGGGGAAAAAGGTCCTGGTCTCCCCAATGTGGATCGAGCGCGTTAGCTGGAGCGAGTCGAAAGTCTTCGTCAATCTCTTCCGCGAGGCGATAAAGCGGTCACCGGAATACACGGACGAGTATGTCGTTACTCGTGATTATGAGGCTGGCCTGCATCGACATTACAACCGCCCAGGGTACTGGGAAAATGAACTGACAGGCAAGTAGGCTGCCAAAAGAAGGAAGAAATGATTGCTGAGCAGCAAGCGGCCACGCGACGAATGGTTGCTGGAGTTCTGGGGCAGCTAGGCCAAATGGCACTACTGAATTCGCCCTCGGTCTGGCTTGGCCCTAGTCGGACTGGTCGCGGCGCAAGAGAAGACGCTTTATGATGAACCATGCAGGCAGGTTGATGAACAGCTGGATGGGTGGAGGAATTTGGCTCTGGGCATTGGTCGGCGTCGTTTTGGTCGTCGTGCTCGCCGTCCTAATCATCCCGCCGCGTAAGAAATAGTCCGCCGTTCGGTCCAGCGACGAAGCGCACAATCATGAACATCAAACCGCTTGCTCAGCGGTCGGCATGGAAGGCCCTCGCCGCCCATTACAAGGAGCTGAAACAATCGCATCTGCGCACCTTGTTCGCCGACGATCCAAAGCGCGGCCAGCGTCTGAGCGTCGAGGCGGCAGAGCTCTTTTTGGACTACTCCAAGAACCGCGTCACTGACCAGACGCTCAAACTGCTGGTCCAACTGGCCAGGGAATCCCATTTGAGCGAGCGGATCGCGGCCATGTTCGGGGGCGAAAAGATCAACGTCACGGAAAACCGCGCCGTCCTGCACGTGGCCCTGCGTGCGCCGAAAGGCGACACGATCGTCGTGGATGGGAGAAATGTCGTACCCGAGGTCCGTGCCGTGCTCGCCAAAATGGCGCATTTCTCTGACCGCGTCCGCAGTGGCAACTGGAAAGGCCACACCGGCAAACGCATCAAGAACATCATCAATATCGGCATCGGCGGTTCCGACCTCGGTCCGGTGATGGCCTACGAGGCGCTCAAACATTACAGTGACCGCAGCCTGACCTTCCGNNACGCTGGAGACCATGACCAACGCTCAGAGCGCGCGCGATTGGTTGCTTCACGGACTGGGCCGCGACCGCAAGGCAGTCGCCCGGCATTTTGTGGCGGTTTCCACGAATGCAGAAAAGGTATCCGCCTTCGGCATCGATCCAGCGAACATGTTCGGCTTCTGGGACTGGGTCGGGGGACGCTACTCAATGGACTCGGCGATCGGTCTTTCCACGATGCTCGCGATTGGACCGGACAATTTCCGCGCGATGCTCAGAGGCTTTCACGAGATGGATGAGCATTTCCGCA
>PLOH01000049.1 GCA_003142955.1 Opitutia bacterium
CGTGGATCAATCGCTGATGGCCCAGGTCGATGCGATCATCGCCCGCGCCGCCCAGGCGCTGGGCACCACGGTGACAAACCTTGACCCGTCGCAGATCAGCCAGCTGACCCCCGGCCAATTGCAGCAGGTCTTGACGGGGCCTGACGGCGCTGCCCCGCAGACGGTCTTTGAAGGGCCCTACACTTATAATAATACCAATTCGGCGCCCTCCACGGTGACAAATGTCCCTGCGGATCTCATCGTGAGCAGCGTCACGGTGACGCCCACGGTCTTCTCGGGCGAGACGATCAATGTTTCCTGGACGGTCACTAACATCGGGCAGGCCGCCGTATGGGCCGGTACGACGCAATGGCTGGACTGGGTGATGTTCTCCGCTAAGTCGACCTTTGATCCCAATGCGGTTTCGCCGCTGGGCGACTTGGTGCATGTCCAGACGACTCCGCTGCAACCGGGCCAGAGCTACACTGCGCAGGGGACCTTCACCATCCCGGCCGGTATTTCGGGCACCTACTACGTTTATGTCGCGACGGATCCGAACGTTAACCCCTATCATTGGGGGATCAATCTCGATGGGACCGGACCGGGGGCTTTCCCCGATTGGCCGAGCTTGTTCGCGGTGCGAGTGTGGGAGGGAGCCTCGAAGGCGAACAACGTTAATTCGGCCTCCCTCCAGGTCATCTACCGCGAAGCTGATCTGCAGATCATCAGCGCCACGGCGCCGGCGGCGGTTGATTCCGGATCGATCTTCACGGTCAGCTACACCACGACCAACGTCGGCACGCGCGACACGCGCACGGGCGTCTGGTACGACGCTGTCTACCTATCCGTCGACACCAGCATCGACTCATCCGACAAGCTCGTCGGCATCGTGACGCATAACGGAATCGTCGCGGCTGGTGCGTCCTACTCGGGCACGATCACCGTGCAGTTGCCCGACGACATCGGCGGAGACTTCCACTTGATCGTCATCACCAACGCTGGTTATGGAGCTGCCCCGGGCGACGATCCTTCGCGCTTCCCCGGGGCGATCAGTACCTACAACAGCCCCGCGCTCAATGAGTACGCGGGCACG
Organism: Opitutia bacterium; assembly: GCA_003142955.1. Taxonomy (GTDB): domain Bacteria; phylum Verrucomicrobiota; class Verrucomicrobiia; order Opitutales; family Opitutaceae; genus Fen-1467. Next base: position 1,073 of record PLOH01000049.1, read on the forward strand.
GCGCCCAACGCGACCATCGTCGGGCTGCACATCAACCCGGTGCCGCTGCCGGACTTGGTGGTTTCCAGCGTTACCAGCGACGCCCATGTGCTGGTTGGCCAGCAATTCAGCGTTACGTGGACGGTGACCAACGTCGGGGCCGGGGCCGTGCCAAACGACATCCAGTCCACCTGGAACGACTATGTCTATCTTTCGCTCGACCAGTTTCTCGATGTGCGCAGCGATCCGTACCTTGGGGCGGTCAAGCATGTGGGTGCCCTGCAGCCTAACGGTAGTTACACCGTCACGATCTCTTACTCGGTGCCCCACGGACTCACGGGTCCCTACTATGTGTTTGTGCTGACTGACCCCATTGCCAGCTTCTCCGGCACTCGCGGCGCCGTGGTGGAAAGCAACGAATCGAACAATTCGACTGCCACGGTCACGCCGATGCTGATCGATCTGCCGCCGCCCTCGGATTTGCAGATCGATTCCGTCTCGATTCCGCTCAATGCCTCGGTGGGTGACACGATCACCATCACTTACACTGAGAGCAACCACGGCACGCAGGCTGCCAGCGGTATGTGGACCGACGCGGTCTATTTGTCCACCGACAGCACCTGGGATTATGGCGACATCCTGCTGGGCATTGTCGGTCCGCCGCCGGGTGGCCAGATACTGCAGCCGGGCCAGAGTTATACCGGCACCCTCACCGCGACTCTGCCGCCGGCGCTGCCCGGCAGCTACCGGATCATCGTTCGCGCCGACGTCTACAACGACATTTTTGAAGGGGCGAACGAGAACAACAACGATCGCGCGTCCACCGACGCGCTGACCGTGGCGGTACCGACCCTGGTGGTTGGGGCGCCCGTGACGACCACGCTCCCGGTTGGCGGGGTGCTCCTCTACCGCGTGCAGGTGCCCGACGGGCAGACGCTCCAGGTTTCGCTCGATGCAGCCGGTGGGGCCAACGAACTTTACCTCGGGCACGAGTATTTGCCCAATTCGATTGCCAATGACGCCGCCTACGGTGGCGCACTCCAGCCTTCGCAGGTCGCCGTCGTGCCCACGACCGTTGCCGGCTACTATTATATTCTGGCGCGCAGTGAGAGCGGCGGTGGCGGGCAGGTAACCCTCACCGCGAACTTCCTGCCCTTCAGCATCACGGGAGTCACGCCCGACACGGTCGGCGCGGGCCAGTACGTGACGATGACCGTGACCGGGGCCCAGTTCTCGCCTCAGGCCACGGTCAAGCTGATCCGGCCTGATTTCGGTGAAGATGTTCCGGTTAACTATTCCGTGGTTGATGCCACGAAGATCATCGCCGTGTTCGACCTTACCGGTGCGCCGGTTGGGCTTTACGACCTGCAGGTGACCAATCCCGACGGCACGAGCCAGACGCTTCCCTATCGGGTGCTCGTGCAGGATCCCACGCCGATCGACGGCGACATCGGGCTCGGCGGCCCGGACAATATCGTGCTCAGCAAGGCCGGATTCCCTAATGCCTACTATGGCGTTTCGCTCCAGAGCCTGACCAATGTCGACACGCCGTACCTCTTCATTCAATTCGGCGTTCCGCGGCTCGAGAACAACACGGTTATCCCAGGCGAGCGCCTGCTCTTCCAGACGGACCTCGGCGGCTCGCCCAACGTTGCAGGTGTTCCCTGGGCGGATCTGAACTCGGTCCTCAACCTGAACGGCGAGCTGACGGCTTCGGGCTTTGCCTTCGACTTCAACGCCAAGGGCTACGCTTCGCTGTCATTCGGCGTGCAGGTGTATCCCGGACTGGCGGCCGTCCTGGCGGCCGATCCGACGTTCCTGTCCAGCATGGACGATAACACGCTCGCCTCACTCGCCTTCAATTTCCACATCTTTGCCGCGGTAACGCCGATGACCTCGGCGGAGTATGTGACCTTCCAGACGCAGCGAGCGGACGACCTGCGCAACAAGATCCTGACCGATTCCTCGGCGCCGCAGGAACTCGTGGCGGCCGCGGCCGACAAGACCAGCTTCGAGAATTTCTATCTGCAGTCGCTGGTCCAGGCCGGCGTCCTGCGACCCCAGGACGTTCCGCCGGCAGCCACCAACACGACGGTCATCGACAGCAATCTGGCGGTGATGACCGCGGGCCTGCTTGGCGGCGCCGACGGCGCGCAGTTGGTCGCGGGCGGCGATCTGTCGACCTTTTTCGATCTCGTGCGCAAATGGGCCAACGACACGCCGGATGCCTACGGTTCCTCCGCCCCACCGGATGCCTCCCAGTATAGCATGGGGCTCTCGGATCCCACTCGGTTTGAAGCCTTCGTCGTCCACGTCACGGTGCCTAATGACTTCTTTGCCGCCTTGGGCGACTACAACCCGGGCGGAGTTTCCACCGGCAGCTCGTCCGCCTTGTCCCAGGATTCGGCGTTGCAGGCGCTGCTCAATGGCCCCGCGGGCATTTCGACGAGCGTCACGCTGACGGGTCCCACCGGCTATGGCACGGCCAATTTCGTGCCCGGCGGCGACATCTCCCTGCCTTACCTGATCAACTTCGCTAATCCCGTTTCGGGTTCGCCGGTGCGCGAGATCAAGATCGTCGAGCAGCTCGATCCCAACCTTTACGCGAATTCATTCCAGTTGGGACCGGTGCAACTCGGGAATTATACGGTGCCGATTCCGCAGGGAGTTGGCGCATTCTCCGGCGAATTCGACCTGACCTCAACGCGCGGCTACGTCCTGCAAGTGGTGGCGGGCGTCGATATCACGACCGGGATCGCCACCTGGGACTTCCGGGCCATCGATTCTGACACGGGCAACTTGACCGATCTGCCCAACGTCGGCCTCCTGCGGCCGGGCGAGACGGCTCAAGTCTCCTACGCCATTCGCGCTGATCCTTCCGCGGCCACCGGCACCGTGCTCTCGGCGCAGGCGCGCGTCTTCATCGACCAGGCGGCCCCGGTCCTCACCAACGTCGTCACCGCCACCCTCGACGCGACCGCTCCCACGACAACGCTCACGGTCCAGGCCGGCGCGAACAACACATATTTGCTGACGTGGAGTGCGGTGGACGACGCCTTGGGTTCCGGGGTGAGCGAATACACCGTCTACGTCTCGCTGGACGGGCACAATTACATCCCGCTGGCGCTGCATTCGACGGCGACGACCTTTACCTATTTGGCCGCGGCGGGGGCGACGCCGCAGTTCCTCGTCCTCTCGGCCGACAATGCCGGCAATCTGGAGGCGCCGCCCACGGGGATTTCCATCGGCTTGTATGCCCCGGCGATCAACCTCGGCTCGCTGCCACTGGTGGTCCCGTCCAATCTCGAGCCGCTGCCGATTGCGCCGCCTCCGACTACTCCGCCGATCAATACGCTCTTCGTGGGCGCCCAGGCGGGCGTCCCGGCCGCACTGCCCACGGCCAAGCTGCCTTCGTTCCTGCAGGTCATGAGTCCGTTCACCGGCGCGTCGTTTGCGCGCGGGATCGATTCCTCGGGGGCGGGGATCGACATCGTGGGCGTGACCGTGGGCCCCGATGGCACCATCTTCGCTACCGGCGGGGCGGGCCGCAACCAGATCTTTGCCTTCACTGCGGGCGGCACGACGGCCGCGGTTCCGCTGGCCACGCTGGACACCCCGGTCTACGCGATGGCTTTCGATCGCGACGGCAACCTTTGGGCCACGACCGGTGGGGGCGCCCTCGTGCAGCTCGACCCGAAAACGGGTGCCGTGATCGGCAGCTACGGGGTCGGGGCGACGCTCGGGCTCGCCGCCGATCCGAACTCCTCCAAGATCTACGTCGCGACCGGCACGGGAATCCAGGTCTTCGACACGACGACCCTGACCTTCTCGCCTTTCTCCAGGACCCGGGTTGCCGGACTCGCCATCGCTCCCGACGGCACCCTGTGGGGCGTTGAATGGCCGGGTGACAATGGCGCCAGCCGGCGCCTCGTGACGTTTGACCGGCGCGGTCGCGCCACCGTGGTCCTCGATCTCGGGACCGATGCCCTCGATCTGGCGTTCGGCGTCGCCGGTACGGCGCTGGACGGACTGCTGTTCGTTTCGACGGTGAGTGGCAACGTGGATGTGGTCGACACGAGCTCATTGCAATTCGCGGTGCTGGCCAAGGGAGCGGCGGGCGGTTCGTTCCTGGCGACCAGCGCCGACGGCCATGTCTACGTCGGCACCTCGGCGGGCGTCGATGTCCTCTTCCCGGCCCGGCCCCCGTCGGTGATCGCCACTGATCCGGCGGACCAGGGCGGTGTCACCGGAGCCATTTCCCGCGCGACGATCACGTTCGACTCAACGATGTTCCTCGGATTGCTCACCGATGCCCGCTCGGTCACCGATCCGGCCAATTACGAGATCACCGACATGGCCACGGGCCTGCCGGTGACGATCTCCGCCGCCCTCTACAACCCCGCGACCCGCCAGGTGCAGCTCGTCTTCGATACGCTGGCTCCGTCCACCTACGAACTGCGGGTGCTGCCCAATGTGCAGGATGATTTCGGCAACGCCCTGGCCGCCGCCTACTCGGCCCAGTTCAGCGTGGTTCAGGACGAGACCACCCAGCTGGCGCCCGGTCTCCAGTTCGCCAATACGCGGATCGATCGGGCCGCCGGGACGCTCTCGTTTGACGTGCAACTCACGAATCCGCTTAGCACCACCCTCGCTGGCCCCGTGCGCGTGCTGCTGGATGGCGTGTTCAATCAGGGCCTCACCGTGACCAATGCCACGGGCGTCGGCGCCGACGGGGTGGCGTTTGTCGATCTGCTGCCCAGTTCCGGCTCGCTCGCGGCCGGCGCGTCCACCCCGTGGGTGACGATCACGGTGGCCGATCCGCAGGGCATCACTCCGGACACCACTGTCCGCGTAGAGGTCGGAATCTCGCAGAATACGCTGCCTTCCTTCGTTTCAGCTCCGGGTACGACCGCCCTGGCTGGCCAGGCGTATGACTACCGTGCTGCCGCCACCTCGCCGAACGGTTCGGCCTTGTCTTATTTGCTGGTGAACGGCCCGAAGAACGCCCTTCTCGACCCGGTTACCGGTCTATTGACCTGGACGGCTCCGCTGGGCGGCACGGGCGTGATCAGCTTCGAGGTGCGGGCCATCGACGCGAGCGGCGGCTATGCGCGCCAGAACTGGACCGTGGGCGTTTCTGGGCTGATTCAGCCGCCCGTGCTGGTCACCGTGCCCAACCAGACGGTGACGGCCGGCCAGACCTTGCAGGTCACCTTTTCGGCGGTCGATCCCCAGAGCCTGCCGATCACCTACTGGCTGGATAACCTCCCGGCCGGTGCGACCTTTGACGCGCCTTCGCGCACGCTCACCTGGACCCCCGCCGGCACGCAGCCGGGGATTTATCCGGGAGTGCTCATCACTGCCTCGGACGGCGTCAACGACACCACCCAGTCGTTCACGATCACGGTCAAGCCCGGCAACCTGCCGCCGGTATTCCAGACGCCGGTGGACCGAACCGTGACGGAGGGCGGCGCGCTCGCCTTCACACTGCATGCGACCGATCCCGCTGGCGGCACGGTCACCTACTCTTCGCCCGACCTGCCCGTGGGCGCGACCCTCGTGCCGGCGACCGGATTATTCCTGTGGACCCCGGGCTACGCGCAACATGGCGTCTACAATGTGGAGGTGGATGCCTCCAACGGCGTCAGCACCGCTTCGCAGACCTTCAACATCACCGTGCTCAACGTCAACGGCCCGATCCAATTCGTGCCGCTGGATTCGCTCGTGGTGAACGAAGGTCAGCAGCTTTCCGTTCGGGTGATCGCGATTGATCCCAATGTGCCCGGGGCCACCACCAACGTGGCCCTCACGGGAACCGGCGAGATCGGCTCGGGCGGCTCCTCGACGGTGATTTACAATCTCACGGGACTGCCGGCGGGTGCGACCTATGACCCGACCACCAACCTCTTGACCTGGACCCCGGGCTTCACCCAGGCGGGTGATTACGCGATCACCTTCAACGCTGCCAATGACGGCGATGGCACCGGAACGCCGACCACGGCCGCCATGACCGTGCGCATCCACGTCAACCAGGAATATGCCGCCCCCGTCGTCACCCCGGTGGTGAATCAGACGCTGGGCGAGAACACGACCCTCGATATCCCCGTGCTAGCAGTCGATCCGGACGGCAGCCCGCTCACGCTTACGGTCGACGGCCTGCCGGGCTTTGCGACCCTCACGTATAATCCGGATGGAGCCGGCGTAATCCATGTCGCGCCGGTGCCCGGAGACCGCGGCAATTATACACTGACCCTCAGCGCGACTCCGAACGTCGCCGGCGCCTCCGCCGCACTGACCACCTCGACAACCTTCATCCTCTCGGTGACCTCGCCCAACGAGCCGCCGGTGCTGGCCGTCGTGGGTGACAAGGTGGCGGTGATTGGCCAGCCGCTGATCTTCTCGGTGCTCGCCGCTGATCCGGATCAGGATCCGCTGACTTTCTCTGCCGATGGATTGCCGGCGGGCGCAACGTTCGTCGGCACCAACGTCTACGGCGTCGCGCAATTCTCCTGGACGCCCTCTGTAAGTGACGCTGGGACTACAACCATCACACTGCGGGTCACGGACAGCGGTAACTATGGCGCCGCGGCTCCGGCGTCGGATAGTCAGACCATTCATCTGGTGGTGCGCGCCACCAACACCGCTCCCCAGCTCGTCACGATCGGCGACCAGACGATCGCGCAGAACAACCCGCTCTCCTTTACGCTGATCGGTTCGGACGCCGAGAACGATCCGTTGACCTACACCGCATCAGGACTGCCCCGTGGGGCGACCTTGAATGCCCGCACCGGACTGTTCTCGTGGACCCCGGATTTTGGTGAACTCGGAGTTTACAGCGTGACGCTCGGAGTCACCGACGGGAATCTCAGCTCCAGCCAGGTCGTCAATCTCACGGTGACCAAGACGGACCGGCCGCCGATCATGGTCACGCCTCCGCCTGTCCTGGGCCAGGAGGGGCTCAAATTGAGTTTCCAGGTTGTGGCCGGCGATCTGGATGGCAATCCGCTGGCCTATTTCGTCCAGAACATGCCGGCCGGAGCTAATTTCAATGCGTCGACTCAGACCTTCACCTGGACGCCCACCTACGACCAGGCTGGAGTTTACCAGATCACGTTTGTCGCCCAGGATCCCTCCGGCGCGCAGGGTTCCGCAGTTGCCTTCATCCAGATCCTCAACGTCAACCGCCCGCCGGTTTTCCCCACGCCGGCCGCGCACCAGATCGTCGCCGGCACGACTTTCACCACCCAGGTTTCCGCCACCGACCCCGACGGCAACAGCCTGACTTACAGCATTGGAGACCTGCCGGCCGGGGCCACCTTCAACCCGGCCACGGCGACGTTCACGTGGACGCCGGTCGGTGCGCAGATCGGGCGATATGACATTCCCGTCACGGTTACGGATGGACTCGCCCCCGTGACCCAGTTGCTGACTTTGGTGGTGAATGCGACGGCCGTGCCGCCGGCCGTCCTGATTCAAATGACTCCGAGCTTCCCGGCTGTCCCCGGACAGGCCGTGGTGGTGCAAGCCTCGGCCAGCAGCATCAGCCCGATCACGTCGCTGGCCATTACGATTGACGGCGTCGCGCAGACGCTCGATCAATTCAATCGCGTCACGTTCCGGCCGACCGCTCCCGGCACCTACTTGGTGGTGGCCACCGCGACGGACGCCGACGGGAACATCGGCACAAGCCAGACCGAGGTTCTGATCCGCAATCCTGCCGATCGCACCGCGCCGACCATCACGCTCGACAATGTCGCCGATGCGACCGTGGTGACCGCGCCGATCCAGGTCGTGGGCTCGGTCGCCGATATCAATCTAAATACCTGGCAGCTCACCCTGACTCCGGTGGGTGGCGGCGCGGCGACGGTGATTGGTTCCTCCCGGACCGTCGTGGCGGCTGGGACGGTGCTTGGGACGGTGGATCCGGGCGACTTCGAGAACGGCGCGTATACTCTGACGCTAACCGCCACCAACATCGGCGGTCTCATTTCGACGGTGCAACGCGCGATCGAGATCAACACGGCGACCAAGCCCGGCGCCTACACCCGGCTGGAGACGGATTTCACGATCACGCTCGACGGCATCGCCATTCCGATCTCTCGGCGCTATTCCAGCCTGGATGCCCAGCAGGCGGGAGCCTTTGGCTACGGCTGGCAGTTCGTCCTGGCCGATCCCAACATCACCACGAACGTTACCCCGACGGGGCAGGAGGCCGACGGCTACTACGCCGCCTTCACGACCAGCACGCGCGTTTATATCACGTTGCCCGACGGCACCCGCGCTGGCTTCACTTTTGATCCGCAGCCGATTGACGGCGCCAATGCTCCGTATTACCATCCGGTCTGGACACCCGATCCCGGCGTTACCTTCACGCTGACCAGCGGTTCGGCGGTGCTGGAGCAGGTGGGCAACGCATTCTTCCAGGTCGGCACGGGCCTGCCCTATAACCCGGCCTCCGGGCGCTTCGGCAGTTTCGACTACGGTGTCACGGCGCCGGACGGCACGCAGTATTATTACACGGTCGCCAACGGACTGCGCGAAATCGACGGCACGGCCGGCCAGCGCCTGGTGTGGACCGACAGCGGCATCACCGCGTCCGACGGCACGGTGGTTTCGATCGAACGCGGCGCCAACGGCGACATTTCCCGGATCGTCGCGCCCGACGGATCGCAGGCCGTTTACCAATACGACACGTTCGGCAATCTGCTCCAGGCTACCGTGCTTGAGGCCGGCCTGCGTTCCTGGCTCGGCTACGAGACAAACAGCGATCACCTGGTGACGAACGTGGCGTCGTCTCAACCGCAGGTCGTCCGCTATGATGCCAACGGGCTCTTCGTCGGAGTGGACACTGTGAATGCGGTCCTGGGCACCACGCGGCAATTCCTCGGGCAGACGGAAAATGTCGGCGCCTCCGACCTGATCGCCGCTCCGGGAGCTGACGGCGTCGTGTACCGCACGGACATTGTGATCGGGGCGGACGAACTCGCGACGTCTCAGACCGGCAAGGTGACGTTCGAGGTCGAGGTCGACGGCAACGGCTGGCAGCCGGCCGCCGCGTCGGTGGGGGGGCTCCAGGTGGGATACACCGAGACGATCGGCAACACGAGCTATGCGCTTTTTACGTTCGATGCTCCCGGACCCTACGTGATTGAATTTGCTCCGGCCGCCGGAGCAAAGGCCGCCGCCTTCAGCTACAAAGTTACCCTAGCCGGTGACGTCAATGGAGACGGCATCGTCGATGGCACTGACCAGGCGCTCCTGAATGCGGCGCTCGGAACCCACACCGGTGATCCAGGATTTCTCGCGGTGGCGGATTGGAATCATGACGGTGTGATCGATGCCAAGGATAGCGTCTATATTGATGCAAGCTTTGGATTTACCGCCAATCGGGCGCCGGTTGCTGCCGCTGGCACGGTCACTACACCGGAAGGCCAGCCCATTTCCATCGACCTGTCCCAATTTGCGGCCGACCCTGACGGCAACCCGCTCGCTTTCCTCGTTGGCAGCGCGCTCAACGGCGATGTCCGCCTGATCAATGGCGGCCGGACTGCGGTCTTCACACCCACCAATGGGTTCTCCGGCACCGCGACCTTCACCCTGCAGGCGGATGACGGGTCGCTGCGATCCGGAGTCGCCACCATCACAGTCAACGTGTCGGCGGTGACCTTTACCGGCCTGCGGATCATCAACGCCGATGCGACCCTCAATCCGGGTCAGACGGTGCAGTACCAGTTGGTTGGCGATTACGCCGGCGGGACTCTCACGTTTAGCAGCGAAACTTTCACGGTCTCTTCCAGCAATTCTGCGGTCGCGACGGTCGGGCCCGACGGCACCGTACTGGCCGTCGGCGCCGGCTCCGCGGTGATCGATTTTCATCTCGCGAGCGGAGGCGATGTGGCCGCGGCCATCACCGTGGGCATTCCCGACCAGCGCCAGCTCCAGTTCTTCCCGCTCAGTTATGCGCTGAATCTCGGTGACACGCGCCAGATGCAGGTGCGCGAGCGCATCGGCGATACCATCCAGGACGACTCCCCGGCGGCGAGCGGCTCGCTGTATTATGTCAGCGATCCCACGATCGCCACGATTTCCGCCGACGGGTTGCTGACGCCGCTGCGGGCGGGCATGGTGACCGTGACCGTCGTCAACGGTGGGCAAAGCGTGCGTGCGCCGTTCGTGATTTCCGCGCCGGTCGCAAGCGGGTCCACCGTTGGCGTTGACGGCGCGATCGTCGCGAACGGTGATTATCAGGTCGGCATCCCGGTCGGCGCGCTGAGCGGCAACGAGACGGTGACGGTGACCCCCCTCAGTCAGAGCGACATGCCGCTCGCGCTGCCCGACGGGTTCGATTTTGGCGGGGGCATTAATGTCAACTGGGGCGGGGGACTGACCAACTCGCCGTTTAGCATTGGAATGCCGGCGCCGGCCGGGTGGGCGGTTGGTCGGATGGTCTATCTATTCCAGCCGGTCACGGTCCACAACGCCGATGGCACGCCTGACACGACGTCCTGGCTGGTGCTCGACGAGATGGTGGTCGGCGCCGATGGAATGATGCACACCACGTCTGGGCCCTATCTTGGTCTCGCCAGCTACTTGTCGCAATCTACCGCGAATTTCGGCCTTGTCCCGAGTGTGATCGGTCAGGCATTCGCCGGCAGCCCGAGTATACTTGGCGCGGTCCAGGTGTTTGCCGACACGTCCTTGCGCCAGCAGACCTTTGGTTCGGGGGTGGCGTCGATGCAGACCGTCCTTGGGCAGGGTGGCGGCGAGTCCGGCCCAAGATACTATGTCGTGAGCAGTCCGCTCGGAGATATGCTGGTGCCGGCGGTCCTCAACAGTTTTTACCGTTTCACCGGCCTTGCGGCCAGTGCCAACGGCTTGGTGTCGATCCTGGGCGAGGACATTTCCGTTCTCCCCGGAGCCATCAAGTCAATCGCGATTCCGCTGCCGCCGGCATTCCTAGTGAACAATATTACGCCGCCGACTCTCACCGGGGCGACCTTCCAATACCTTGATAGCGGGCTCAATTTGCAGCCGGTGTTGGAGATTACCGGCACGGACCTCGCCCTGACGAATCCGTATCAACAGGGCGGTACGCTCGGAAGCAACGCCAAGGATTTGATTGTGACGTTCATTGTGGGTGGGGCGGACACGACCAATCCGGATGGGACGATCAACACCGTCGGCGGCAAGGACGTCACGATCGACAGCAGCACGCTCACGATGGATTCAGCCGGTGACCTTTTTGTGCCGGTGCCGCCGGGCGCCCAATTGGCCGGCACCTACATCACCGTCACCCGGCCGATGAATCTGCCGCTCGATGGCAGTTTCAAGCGCCAGCTCATTGTCAGCAATCAGGTCCAATTGATTCCGAGCCCTCAGTATGTTTTTGCAGCCAATGGCGGCGACGACACGGTCTCGATGATCAATGCGGGGGCTTTGACGACGGTTGGGTTGCTGCCGATTCAGACGACAATTCCTAACCCTGTGGAGGTGGTGCGGGTCGGCATCCAGGGTGGTCCCCCCGGGGTTTCGCTTGCTCCCGGAACGACGGTCACGACGGCGGATGGTACGCGGGTTTATGTAACACTGACCAATGTCCCCGGGGTCGCAGTCTTCGACGCGATCACCGGCCAGCAAATCGATGTGGATCCGACGAAACCCGGCATCCAGTACATCCCCTTGCCGTCGAACGCGCGACCGTTCGCCGCGGTGGCGGAAAAATCCGGCCGCTACCTCTACGTCAGCGATAGCAACTCCGGCGCGGTGTACGTGATCGATATCGATCCGTTCTCCAACACCTACAACAGATGCATTCAGACGATCGCGGTTGGCCCGGCACCGCTCGGTTTGCGCGGAATTGCGCTCAATTCGGATGGCACGGAGCTTTTTGTCACGGCGCCGGGCCAGACCCTCTTTGGCCAGTATGCCGCCCCCAATGGCGAAATTCTGGTGATCGACACAAATGTGGTCGCAAGCAAGCCGCCCTCGTTCTCGCCCGGTCCGCTGACTCAGGTTATCACCATTGGTCCCGAACCGTACGCTATTACCGGGACCGACGATCCCACCGTGATGTTGTTCGTCGACCGGACGGATGATTCCCACGGGGTCGGTGTCATGCGCCTCGTCTCGGTCTCGGGAGGGTCTTATTGGCAGAGGAACTATATCAGTCTCGTGAATTTCGGCCAGACGTTGGCCGGCGCGCTGGGGCGGACGGGTCAGGTATTTGCGGTGAGCAACGCCTCCAGCATCGTCTATTTGCCGGCGAACGCTTTTTCGGATTCGATTGGCGATAGCGATGGTTACGCTTTCATCACGGGTTATAATAAATTTGATCCCGGTGATCCGAAACACGATCCCGCGATTGCGGACGCGTTTGCGTTTTACGTTCCGGGACCTGGCGGCACGCAGGTCCGGCTGACGGCGGGTGGAAACGTCGGGATTATCCGGAATCCTCTCGGAAGCTTTGGCAGCCAGGAGACCATTCCGCGGTTGGTCGCGGCGACGACGAACGTCGAAAACGGCTTTCCCAGCAGCATTGTGCTGGCCGCCAACAACACCGAACTGGTAGCGGCGATGCAGGGCATCAACGCCGTCTTCGTCTACGATACTCGTCAAATCGTCGCCACGATCGAGCATGTCGCGGCCACGCTCGACACCGTGGATGTCCGAGGAAATCTGGATCCGTCGGTGCCGGACGACTTGAAGTATCTGGTAGGGGGGCCGCTTTCGATCGAGCCGATTGATGTGCTCGTCCCGGGGGTCGATATTCGGGCTAGTTACGGTTGGTACACGGATTCGCACGGGCATGACGCCTATGGAGTGCCGACCGTGGGTCCGCTCGGCGAATCGCCGAACGTTCAGGCGCCGCTGGTGCTCGGCCGGCTGCCGCGCGGCCTTTCGGCCATCTCACCGATCACTTCGCCGCTTCTGACCCTCACCTTCACCCCGTACAATGAACAGGGAACGCTGTTGCCGTTCCCCAATGATCCGTTGACGGTGGCAGCCGGCACGCAGGCCACAGTGGAGGTCGAGACCGGAGCATACCTCGATACGCATTCCCTGGTGACGTACCAGTCGAACGGCCAGACGAACGCTCTGACGCTGACCTACGACTCGACCCGGGCCGATGCCAACCCGATCATCTACGTGGCGTTCGCCGGCGTGCCCGCAGCCTCCGCGGACACGAGGGTCGTGATTCGCCTGTCGCTGAGCTTGGACGGCAATGTCTATCAGCCGAACGGCCTTTCCGCCACGCAGGCCGCGGCGCTGGGTTTGCAGACGAATGACTTGGTCTTCCAGTTGCCGACTCAGCCGAATCCGACCGCCAGCTATGGTGTGGGAATCCCGGTCGACCTCAGCAAAGCGGATACCGGACTCTATACGCTGACTGTCACCTATGGATTGATGAAGTTGGCCAGCGGGAAGCTGACGAACGGCCGGATGATCACGGATACGCAGCCGTTCGCCGTGGTTAACTCGAAGGACAGTATGTTCGGCGCCGGGTGGGGATTGAACGACTACTACGAAATCTATTCGGGCGATGCCGGCGTCATGCTGGTCGATGGCAACGGCAGCGAGCAGATTTACCTTTCGCCTAGCAAACAGGGCGATCCGTTTACGTCGGCCACTTCCGCCGATTACTCGGACCTTTACCAACTGAAGGACGGGACCTTTGTCCGCCGAATGCTTGACGGCACGGTTTATACCTTCAACAGCGACGGTAAACTCGCCACGGTCACCGACCGCGACGGCAACAAGACCCAATATATTTATGCTGGGACGCAGCTGATGGAAATCATCGATCCGGTCGGCCTGGAGACCAAGTTCACGTATCAGGGTGACCAGATTTCGACGGTGACAGACCCGGCCGGCCGGGTGACGCAGTTTGGCTATGATGGCGACGGCAACCTCACCAAGATCACCGATCCTGACCTGAGTGTACGCACATTTTTCTACAAGAACCCGACGTACACGCACCTGATTACCTCGCAGATTCTGAAGCGGGGCAACACGCCTGATCCGCTGCCGCCGTCGGCCTTCACGGAAACCGTCACGTACGACCAGTTCGGTCGCGTCAGCGGCGGGACGCGGGCGGATGGCAAGACGTTTACGATTACGCCGGCTCAGGTGTTGGGGGCGATCGATCCTACCACCGCCCTGGATCTCAACGGAACTGCCCGGCTCGTCCAACTCGACGTGACCACCGATCCGACGAAGCTGCAGGCCGTCGCAACCTACACGTCGTTCACCAACCAGACGACCACCTACGGCCTGTCGCCGTATGGTCAGATTATATCGTCCAAGACGGCAGGGGGCGTGACGACGTCATCGCAACGCACGGCCAGCGGATTGGTTGTCACCCAAACCGATCAGATGGGCAACATCACTCAATATACTTATGATGCGTTCAACAATGTAATCCAGATTACCGACTATCCGGGTGGTCCGGGGACGGCCGCGTCCACCGTTACCATGGTCTATAATCCCAGCGAATTCGATCGAATGACAAGCATGACCGACGGTGTGGGAAGGGTCACGACTTACGACATTAATTCTGCCAACGGCGACATCCTCTCGACCACGGTGACGGACCCGAATGCACCGCCGGGCAGCCCCAGCGTAAGCACGACCAATTATACCTACTACAGCAGCGGTCAGGTCGAGACAATGACCGATCCCGACAGCAACCCCACGAACTATACCTACGACGCCGACGGCCGATTGACCGTTACCACTTTCGCAGACGGCACTACGAGCACGAACGAATACAAAGATCTGACGGGTAACATCACCGCCACGATCGACGAATCCGGCAATCGTAACGAATACGACTATGATCCGATGAGCCGGCTGATCGCGAAGCGAACTTTCATGGGGGGCGGCACGGTTTACGCGTGGAGCGCCAGCTACGACGCCCAAGGCAATCGCATCCGGACGGTTGACAGCAACGGCGCGATCACGACGTACGCGTACGATTCCATCAATCGAATCATCACCGTGATCCAGGGAGTGGGACCCCTTAACGTCACCACCAAATACGGCTACGATTACGCCAGTTTTACGACCACCTATTCCGTCCCGTACGATCCGACCTACACGTATCAATACCAGATGGACGGTCGGGGCAACGTCAGCGTCACGGTCTATAACGTCGACAATAACTTGATTGCCCAATTCGACCAGGCCGGGGACGAGACGCAGACGCTGTACGACGCGGCCAAGCGGAAAGACGGAACAATCCTGCCCAATGGAGGGAAGATCACCTACGTACTCGACGGACGCGGACGAGTGGTGGAGCAAATCGGCCCGGTCCCGACGTTGGCTTCGACCACGCTCACGGGTCCTTCCCAGGATACCTTGTTCGTCTACGACAACGCCAACCGCCTGACTCAACAGACGGCAAAGAACACAACCGGTAGCGGCGATGAGGTAACCCAATATGTGTATAATCTCCTCAATGAAGTCGCGCAGGTGACCGACGCCGAGGGGAACGTGACCAGGAGCGAATACGATGCCGCCGGAAATCTGAAGAAAGTCACGCAGGCGTTCGGTTCCTCGATGGCGTATGTCAGCGAGTTCACCTACGACAAACGCAACCGGATCGCAACCAGAACGGATCAGGACATCGCGCTCACGATCTTCACCTATACCAAGACCGGCAAGGTCGAGACGATCACCGACCCGATGAAGAATGTCACGACGTTTGCCTACGACGCGATGAATCGGGCGATTTCGACCACGGACGCGGAGAATGAAATCGCCGTGTTCCAGTATGATGGAGAAGGCAATTTGATCGCCAAGGTCGATCCGCGCGGGCTCGGCGACATTAACAACGCCGCCTACAAGACGACGTATACGTACGATGCCATGAATCGGCTGACGTCGACCACGGACCCGCTCGGCAATATCACGCTCCTGCAATACGATGCAGACAGTAATGTCACCGTGTCGATCGACGCGCGCGCCAACGGAGACCCCAATAGCGTGAAATATCGGACGACCAATGTTTATGATGCGGCGAACCGCCTGATCCAGACCACCGATGCGGAAGGGGGTATCACGCTCTATAAATACGATAGCATGGGCAATCGCACGTTGATCGTTGATCCGCGGGCACTCGGTCAGCTGAATGCGGGCTATCAGACCGTGATGGTCTTCGACGTGAACAACCATCTGGTGTCGATGACTGATGCCCTCGGTCAGCCTTGGACGTATGCCTACGATCAGGTCGGCAACCTCATGACGGTGACGCCGCCGCAGGGGGCCAGCTTCGGTACGAAATACACCTACGATCGTTTGAACCGCCGACTGTCAGTCACCCAGGCTCCGGGAACGACGGACCAGACTATCGCCAGCGTGGAATACAACGCCTTGGGCTTGAAGGCGGCGATTGTCGATCCCGACGGCATGCGGACGGAATACACCTACGATTCGCTGAAATTCCTCTCCCAGGTCGTCGAAGCGGTGAAGACCCCGGCGGAAAGGACGACAAAATACGACAACGATCTGGTGGGCAACGTTCTCGTCATCCACGATCCGCTGGGGAGTTTCTACGACACAACGCAGACGTATGATAAAGTCTACCGGCTGGCCACCACGACGCGCAACACCGGTACGCCAAGCGCTCCGGGACCGAAGTTCTATGTCACCTACGGCTACGACCTGGCGGGCAATTTGACCCTCCAGACCGATCCACGCTCCACGTCGATTTTCACGACCTTTACCTACGACGCGGACAATCGGCAGACCTCGATGACCGATGCGGCTGGCGGCGTCACCGCCATGAAATATGACCAGGTCGGCAACCTGATTGCCAAGGTGGATCCGCGCGGCGGTGGCGACCCCAACAACACCGAATTCGGCACCCAATACGTCTACGACGGACTGAACCGGCTCATCGCAAAGACCGACCCAACCGGCGCGGTGGGCGGGACGACCCTCTACACCTATGACCAGGTCGGAAATCTGTTGACGGAAACCAGACCGCTGGGAGCGACCTACGTCACGACGTACACCTATGACGCGCTCAATCGCCTCACGACGATGACGGATGCCCTGGGGAACAAGACCGTCTACAGATATAACCCCGCGGGCAAGGTCATCGAGATCGATGATCCGCGCGACTTCGGTCCGACGGGGGCGAGCTACGAGACCACGTTCACCTACGACTTCCTCAATCGGGAGGTTTCGACTACGCGCACCCTAAGCTCCTCTGTGGTGGCCACGGACGTCTACACCTACGACGCCAACGGCAACGTCCTCACGCACCAGGACCCGCGCGGGGCCTACTACACGACGACGTACGTTTACGACGCGCTCGATCGTGTGATTACGGAGACGGTGCCGGGCGGCAGCTCGACGTCCCCGGGCGGCTCACTCGTCACCACATATACCTATGACGCGGACGGCAACCAGACGTCCGTGACGGATGCTCGCGGAGCTTACTACACGGTGACCAAAGTCTATGACGGATTCGGGCGAGTGATGGAAATCGACCAGCCGACCGGCACGGCCGGAGCGCCGGGGCCGGTGGCCGTCACGACCGACACCTATGATGCCGCCGGGAACGTTTTGACCGTCACCGATCCGCGGGGTGCGTATTACACGGTTGTTTACACGTATGACAATCTCGACCGGGTGAAGACGGAAACCCAGCCCGCGGGCACGGATGCGGATCCGGGCGATCCGCAGGTGATCACTTACGGTTACGATGCGGTGGGGAACGTCGTGCTCCAGACGATCGCGCGCACCGGCTCCGATGCGGCCAATCTGGGGACCTCGTCTACCTTCGATGCGTTGAACCGGCGAACGGAGCAAATCGACGCGTTTGGCCAGACAACCACCTACGATCACGATAAGGATGGAGACACCATCCTGATTACCTACGTCGGATCCGGTCCGTCGCCGACGCGTACGACCGATGTGAGCTACGATCTGGTCGGGCGGGCGATCCAGACAACCGACAACGCCGGCTTCGTCACGACGACGAGTTACGACGAGGTGGGCAACGTGCTCACCCAAACCGGCCCCTATACGGATTCATCCGGGACGCCCTATGCGACGAACTACACGTACGACGGTGAAAACCACGTGCTTTCGAAGACTGATGCCGACGGCTTTGTCACGCTTTACACCTACGATCCCGAAGGGAACCAGACTTCGGTGACGGATGGCCGCGGCGCGTATTATAAGGTCGTTTATCAGTACGACGCACGCAATCGCGTGATTGAAGTCGATCAGCCAACTGGGACTGAGGCGCAGCCGGGTCCGGTGGCGACTACCCAGTATGTTTACGATGGCGCGGACAATCAGATTAGGATCATCGATCCGCGAGGGGACGCATTTGCAACGACCAATGTCTATGACGCCCGCAATCTCCTGATCGAGACCGACACGGTGGATGGCACGCCCTCGGCACCGGTGACCAGCACGCAGCTTTTCACGTACGATCTGGCCGGCAACCGAACTTCGGAAACCGACGCCCGTGGCTTTGTCACGACCAGCAGCTACGACGCAATGAACCGGATCGTTAGCACAACGTATCCGGCGGGCACGGTCGCGCAGCCCAAGACCCTCACGGAAACGTTTACCTATGATTCAACCGGCAACCTCCTCAAGGATGTCGGCGTGGGCGGCCCGAATTACGTCACCACTTACACCTACGATACGCTCAATCGCATGACGTCGCGGACGGATCCGACCGGTGAGACGGAGACCTGGGCATACGATCGATTTGGCAACGTGCTCACGCATACCACACCTGACGGCCCCACCGCCTACACCTACGATACGCTCAATCGCGTAACTTCGGTGACGGATGCGCTCACTAATATCACTCTATATAATTATCAAGGGCTCACCGACAACCTGGTGCAAATCGACCCTCTCAAAAACACGACTGAAATATATCGTGATGGAATGGACCGGGTGGTGCAACGGACCGACGCCGTCGGGAACAGCGAGTATTATGTATATGACGCCGTCGGCAACGTCGTTTCCTATACCGATCGCCGCGGAACGGTGACCGACCGGGTCTACGACGCTCGCAACCTGCTGCTCGAGGAAACCGTCGCCGCGGGTACGCCGGATGAAGCCTCGCGGACGCTCAGTTATGACGACATGGGATGGCTGACGGAAGAAACCGGTTTCGACGGGCCGCAGCAGACGATCGGCTATGTGCGGGACAATCAGGGCCGGATGATCGAGCGGATCACGGCGACCGGCGGCAGCACGGCGCCGATCGTCGAATCGTTCACCTATGACCTGGTGGGCAACATGCTCACCGACACCAGCGGCCGTGGGGCCTATTTCACGATCACCTACACCTACGACCGGCGCAACCAGCTCATCGCCGAGCAGCGTCCGGTGGGGACGCTCGATGATCCGGTTTATACGACGGAGACGTTCGGCTATAATGACGCGGGCCAGAGGACGGATACGTGGGACGGCCTGGATCATCAAGTTGAACGGACCTACGATTTGCTTGGTCGCGTGACTTCGGAGACCATCTTTAATCCCGATGGCAATATTACGAGCACCTGGGATTATCAGTCCACCGCCGACGGCCTCGTGGTGACGTACACCGACGGCCTGGGCACGGTCGAGGATGTGACGTCCTACGATCTGCTGGGCCGGGTGACCAGCGACGTGAATCGCGAAAACGGCACGACGATCAACCAGTACGATGACGACGGCAACCTGCTCTCGATGGAGCTGGGCAGCGTCCACCGCACCTACGCCTACGACAAGTTGAATCGTCGCACGGACACGTACGATGAAAATAACAATGATGTGCACGTTGGCTATGACGAGATCGGCAACGTCACCTCCAGCCGGGATGCCGACGGCAACACCACCAGCTATACCTATGACCGGCTAAATCGGGTTCATCTTTCGACGAACGACCTGACCGCCACCACCGAGACCGATTATGACGGCGCCGGAAATCTGGTGCGGGTCGTCGATCCGGCGGGGAACATTACCCTCTATACTTACGACCTGGCGAACCGCCGCCTGACCGATACGAACAGCGCCGGGACGCGGCACTACACCTACGATGCCGACGGTAACGTGACCAGTTTCACGGATCGCGACGGTCGCACCATCACCTACACCGTCGACGGCGCGGGTCGCAGGGTCGTCGAGACCTGGGTCGGTGCCGCCTCGGACGGAAGCGATGAGGTGATTACTTACACCTATGATTTGGCGGGGAGGCTCACCTCCGAAACGGATGGCGCGTGGACTGACACCTACTCCTATACGAGCGACGTCCGGAACCTCGAGACGAGCCAGACGGTGATCGGACCGGCGGCCTATGGCACGACCACGATCAATTATACCCTCAATAATCTCGGCGCAACGACCACCAATTCGCTGACTTGGAACAACGGCTCTCCGTTGGTGAACGACACTTACACTTACGACCCAATCGACAACCGCCTAACCTCGATCAGTCAAGCGGGGTCGTTTGTCACCTCCAAAGAAGTAGACTTTACCTACGCAACCGATGGATTCCGCGTGGCCAGCGTGGACATGTACGATAACGGCGGATCGGGCAACGTGCTCGCGGTCTCCACCCAGATCACCTACAACAACCGCAATCTGATCGAGGGGATCACCGATACCGGCGCCGGCAACCAGACGATTGAGGATTACTTCTATACCTACGACGCGAACGGTTTCATCTCATCCCGCAGCAATGTCGATGGGAGCGCCTCCTTCAACTATGACAAGGCGAACCAGACGACTTCGGTTGTCTATAGCGACTCCGCGTTTGGGAACGAGCAATACACCTACAATACGGCCGGCAACGTAACCCTGTCGTCACGCCGTGGGAATGAGAAATACGGCCCGAACAATGAGCTGATTTCCGACGATGCGTCGACGTACACCTATGACGCGGAAGGCAACCTGACCAAGGTGACGTCGATTCAATTCAGCACGGCCACCCAGTATGTTTGGGACTACCGCAACCGGCTGATCGAGGTCGATTTCCTTGACGCTCAGGGGCACGCCACCCGGGCCATCCGTTACGAATATGACGCCTCGGACCACCGCGTTGCGATCTATGACGGCGGACCGGTAGCAGGTGTGTCGAACACGGTCTATTTCGTCTACGACCACGACAATGTCATCTTGGAGCTGAAGGACCCCGACGGCCCGGCGGGACCGCTGGCGACCGCCCCCTCGATGGCTTATCTCTATGGCCTGCAGGCCGACCAGATTCTCGCCCAGGACGACGGCCATGACGGCATGCTCTGGCTCCTGGATGACGGCCACGGCACGATCCGCGATCTGGTGACCGGAGCCGGTGTGCTCGACGATCATCTGAAGATCGACAGCTTCGGGAATTTGATTGCGCGTTCCTCGTCCGAGGCGCTGCAGACCCGATACCTCCTGGACGGCCGTGAATTCGACAGCGATACGCAGCTCTATTATTTCCGTTCCCGCTATTACGATCCAGCGGCG
Organism: Opitutia bacterium; assembly: GCA_003142955.1. Classification (GTDB taxonomy): domain Bacteria; phylum Verrucomicrobiota; class Verrucomicrobiia; order Opitutales; family Opitutaceae; genus Fen-1467. The sequence continues at coordinate 22,520 of PLOH01000049.1, forward strand.
GGTCGTTTTCTGAGCCCAGACTCCACGGGATTCAAGGGCGGTGACAGCAATCTTTATCGTTTCGTCAATAACAACCCCGCCAACCTTCACGATCCCCGCGGAACAGAATTCACCCAGGACGATGCGATCAATACCCAGGCGTTATCCGATTCACTTTCGACCTGGCTGACCCCTGAGGGGATCAACTATGCCACCAGTTACTGGACGGGCGGGGCGGCGACGAGCACTTCACAGAACGTCGTTCAAGCGGGCGTCGGGTTTCTCGCGCACGGCGCGTATGCCGCCTTTGATTTCACGATTCTGACCGCGGTCGACGCCTATGAGGGAGCGGCGCACTCGGTCTTCGGCGGAGATTATGTTCCGGGTGGATCCGTTGGGTCTTTCTTCTACAGCGCTGGTTTTGAATCGGGATATCGGGGGCAATCCGGCGGTACTGCGTTTGTGCAAACCGTGCTCGGCTTCACGGGTCAGATGGCGATGGGCCTTCTGGAAGCGCCCTTCCAATTCCTGAACAGCTTCGCCCACACGGCATTGACGGGAACCGACTACTACCAACTCGGGGCATCGGCGTTCGATGCTTTCACGGCGGTGGACGGGGTGAAGGGTTCGGTGAAAGGGCTGCTTGAGTCGAAAGTGTGGGGCATCGCATCCGATGCGATCGGCGTCTTTGAGAAGAACGCCAATGCGCTTCGCGGTCTGAAATACCTGACTGGCGACGGCGCGGCGGCGGACCTCAGCCTGGGTCTGGGCGAGTACGCTGCCGCCGCCCGGGCCTCGATCTCCGGGGCCTTGAAGCTGGCGTGGCGCGAGACCCTCAACTCGTTGCCGCGCCTGGACGAACTGAAGAGCGCGCGGAGCACGGATGGCAGCTACGCCTCAGCATTGGGCAAGATGCTGAGGCGCGAGGCGAACGAACTCATGACCCGACAAAGGCTGCAGCAGGCTCTGAGAGCCGAGGCACGGGCCGCTTCCGAAGGCCAGTTCAACGATCGCCGGGTCAAGTCGGGGATGATCAAGGATTGGAAGACCGGGAAAACGGGCGACCTTACGCTTTACCGAACGGCGCTGGAGACGATGAACGAGATCTACGGAGTGCCCGAAATTGCGCGTAGTGCTGTTCGGAATTTGGGCCAGGACATTTCTTCCCGCGTTACGTACTACGATCCGCGAACGGGGACGATGGAATCGGGATACATCCACCGCGACAACATCCAGCGCGTGCTCGACTATGCGGAGAGAAACCGCCTCCCGGAACCCACGATTGAAACCAGCATCATGGACTTCAATCGCATGGGTCAGAAGGAATACAATCGGATTCTCGTCAGCGACGGACGATTGATTTGGGCGCGGGACGGCACGCCGGTGGTCACGTCGAAAGCGGCGGAATGCATTGTCGTCATGGATGGATCCGGAAGACTCTACGGCGTCCAAGAAATTGATCGCGTTACGAGAGTCGGTGCCAAAGCCGTCCACGCTAGCCTGATCGGAGTGGAGGAGGGCGTGATCTTTGCCGGAACGATCCAGACATTCGCTGACGGGAGACTTCAGTATATCACGGACAATTCCGGCCACTTTGGTGCCGCCACCGAGCCGCGGACTTATAGCAAGCCCGACTTGACTCCCACTGATAAAGTAAGGCTTCCCACGTTGAAGCAAGGCGGGTCGATCGATCTGGCCCTGACAATCCTTGAACGGCGCGGCCTGGAGATTCCAGATGATCCGGTTCGCTTCAATACAGGGAGCAAAGATCGGCCGAAATATTTCGTTCCCAAGGAATATCTGGGGCAATTTGAAAAAGGATCAAGGGAACTGAATGGCGGCGCGATGCGTGGGATCAAGCTTAAGGAATTCGACTTTGATCCAAAGGCGGGCACGGGGTCGCAGCTGACTTATGGGATTGCTTGGAGACGTTCTAACGTGGTCCCGGGTGAGTTCCCGTTGTCTTTCCAGGTGCGGTCTCTTTTGAGCACGGAGATCACTCCGTTCGGGAGGGTGCCGCTGGAGATTTCGGGATTTATCGGCCGGATATCGAATCCTGGCTACGAGGGCGCGCGTCCGATGCCGGCCAACATCGGTGATTTCTCGATGACGACGAACCAAGGCTCCTGGAATTTGGGTCTCCAGGACATTTCCTCCGGCGTGGTCCGCATCGGCGCATTTGTTCCGCAACAGATCCTTCAACATTTCTCCTATGACGGCCATGGCTCGATGCCTTGGACGGGGAATTTCTTCCTCGAAACGCAAAGGGGCTCTTTCGCGCCCCCTACCTTGTCGGGCATGCCGCGCGGGGCATCGGGTCTGTTCGATACAGCTGTCGCCGGCCAAAGCTCATTCTCCCCGGCACCGAACACCGGCACTCCGACGACGCCCACGGCGCCGGTTCCCGTCGCATCCACTGGCCCCAGTTTGACGGCGGCCCCGTCGGCAGCTTCCAGCGCCGTCGTACCTGCGACCGGCCCAACGACGACGATAGCGTCTTCGACCTCGCCATCACAGCCGACCTCGACCCCGACGGTGGCCGGCAGTCTGGTCGCCGACGCGGAATTGCTCTGGTCCCAGGTGATCGGGCGGCCGGTTAATCTTGATTTGACGCTCGTGGCCGCCGACCTGCCCGCCGGCCAGCTCGGTTACGGTGTAATCACTGCCGTCGGCGCTGATGGCCGGCCCACCGCCGGGCAGATAGTGTACGATCGCAGTGGCGACGGACAAGGCTGGTTCGTGGATTCCACTCCAGGAGACAACAGCGAGTACTTGGCGAGCAATTCCGGTGGCCTGACCGCCGCAAGCAATTCCGCCGCCGCTGGTCATTACGATCTCATGACGCTGGTGATGCACGAGATGGGCCACCTGCTCGGCTTCACCAGCGACTACTCCGGCTTCGCGGCGGGCGTGACCACGACCGCCAGCGGCTCGTTGGAATTCGATTCCGGCGGCATTCTGGCGGCGATGGCCAGCGACGGGGACCATCTCAACGCGTCAGTTTATCCGAACGCGCTCATGAACGGCTACCTCGCTCCGGGCGTGCGCAAGTTGCCGTCCGCGCTCGAGGGTTCAATGATCGCCGAGGCGTGGAACCTGGCGGCGCAACAGGAAGCTTCGGGGCTGGGCGCGCCGAGTTTCGACACGGCTGCCGGACAGCTGGGCTTTGTCGAATTGGCCGGCGCAGTCCAGCAAGGCCTGACGAACCCGCCGGTGAGCGTGGTTAATGGCGACTTCTCCTCTGTAACGGGCACTGGAGCTCCGTCCGGATGGAACGTCTTTGGCAGCGTCTTTGATGTCGGCGGCACCAGCATCCTGAGTTCTGTCGCCGGTCGTCTGTACACCGACCTGTCACAAACGTTCATTATGCCGGGCGCGGCTTCGCAGCTCCAATTCACGCTCACCTCGGCCCAGCTGCAGCAGCCCGCCGGTCATCCGGGCGATGCGTTTGAGATGGCCCTGCTGAATGCGGTGACCACCCAGCCGCTCCTGGGTGCGGCCTTCAACGGCACCGACGCCCTGATCAGCCTGCAGGCCAACGGCCGGCTCTACCTGGCCCCACAGGTGTCGATCAAGGGCCAGCCGGGCTTCGTCTCCGGCAGCGTGGTCGACACGACCCAACCCATCACGTTTACGGTCGACCTTTCCGGCGCGCCGGCCAACGCCTCGGCGGCCTTGTTCTTCGACCTGGTTTCGCTCAACGGTGCGGGCAGCCGTGCGAGCGTCGCCAATGTCCAGCTCTCGGTCAACGCCCCGAACAACCAGCCGCCGGTGGCGGGAAACGACGCGGCAACGACCAACGCCAACTCGCCGGTGCTCATCAATGTGCTGGCCAACGACAGCGATCCCGACGGCACGATCGATCCGACCTCGCTGGTGATCGTGGGCGCGCCGCAACATGGCCAACTCGCGGTCGATCCGACGACGGGCTTCCTGCAGTTCACCCCGGCGTTCAATTTCATCGGCACCGACACCTTCACCTACCGTGTGCGCGACAACCAGGGTGCGCTGTCCAACGTCGCAACCGTGACCATCACCGTGCTGGCGGTGCCGCTGGCGCCGGTTGCGGTCGACGACACCTATACCGTGCCGCAGGGCAGCCCGCTGACCAGCAATGTCCTGGGCAACGACATCAGCCCGAACGGCCTGCCGATCACCGCGGTGCTGGCCCAGGGCCCCGCGCACGGCTCCCTGGTGTTCAACGCCGACGGCAGCTTCACCTACACCCCGGCGGCGCTCTATGTGGGCAGCGACTCCTTCACCTATCGGGATACGGATGGAACCCTGACCAGCGGGCTGGGCACAGTGCGAATCACCGTCACGCACGTGAACCACGCGCCGGTCGCCGTCGACGACACTGCCGTCGCCATCGCGGGCCAGCCGGTCGTGATCCCCGTCACCCGAAATGACATCAATGTCGATGGAGACAGTCTCCTGCCGGTGATCGTGACGAAGCCCGCCGTTGGCACGGCCACGGTCGATGCGGCTACCGGCTCTATCATCTACACTGCCCCGGTCGGATTCTCCGGGGTCGTCACGCTGACCTATCGCGACTTGAACACCACCTTGCAGAGTGCGATCGCGACCGTGACGATCACCGTGCTGCCGGCGGCGCAGTTGCCGGGCGCGGTAGATGATGCCTACACCGTTCTTCAAGGGCACGCCTTCAGTGGCAATGTGCTCCTGAACGACACCCCGCCGGCCGGCACGCCGATCACCGCGGTTCTGGCTCAGGGTCCGGCCCACGGCACGCTGGTCTTCAACGCCGACGGCAGCTTCACGTACACGCCCGCGGCGACCTTCCTCGGCAGCGACACGTTTACCTACTTCGACACCGACGGCACGCGCGCGAGCACGCCGGCCACGGTGAGAATCACGGTGGCCCCGGCAACCCATGCGCCGGTGGCGGTGAACGACTCCGCCTCGGTCACCGAGGGTCAGACCGTGGTCGTGCCGGTCACGGCCAACGACATCAATGTCGACGGCGACAATCTGCTGCCGGTGATTGTGACCAAGCCCACGGTCGGCACCGCCGTCGTCGATCCGACCACGGGCTCAATCCTCTATACCGCGCCCCTCGGCTTCTCGGGAGTGGTGACGTTCACCTACCGGGACGTGAACACGACTCACACCAGCGCGCCCGCGACCGTTACGATCACAGTGAATCCGCGCAACTTGCCGCCGGTGGCAGTTGATGACAGCTACACGCTCGACCAGCGCACCTCGGTTAGCGGCAACGTGACGCTCAACGACTACGATCCGAACGGCGATCCGATCCATGTGGCGCTGGTCAAGGGACCGACTGGCGGCACGCTGCAGCTCAACAGCAACGGATCCTTCATCTACACGCCGACGGGCGACTACTACGGCACGGATACATTCACCTACGTCGTCGATGACGGCAACGCGGTCGGCAACACGGCGACCGTCACCCTGGTCATCCGCTACGTGAACCGGCCGCCGATTGCGACCAGCGGCACCATCACCGTGAACCCGTTGTTCCCGTTCACCGGGAACCTGACGAACTTCGCCTACGATCCGGACGGCAATCCGCTGACCGTTCGCTTGGTGAACGACCCGCGGTATGGCCAGATCCTGGTCAATTCGGACGGCGTCTTCACCTATCAGGGATCCCTGCTCAATCCGGGCACCGACTCGTTCACCTATCAGGTCAGCGACGGCCAGTACTACAGCGCGCCCGAGACCATCACGATCGACTTCACCCGGCGCGAAGGGTACGGCTATTACATCCGAGATTTCTGGGACCTGACGGCTCCGGGCACCGGGGATGCGGTCAGCGAGACGCTGCAGGTGAAGCCGGCCCCGACAGAAAAGGCGCCGGAACTCATCTCCTTTGCGCCGTCGGAGACTTCGGGAGGGGTTGAGGGCGTCTATCTGACCCTCGGCCGTTCAATAGTGGTCCCGTTGTCGGGCGCCGCAGCCGACGCGACCACGGTGACGATCCTCTCCGTGCGGCCCGTCGCATCGGATCAGTCGCAGCCGGTGAGCCTGGTCAGCGCCAGTCTGGAAGGTTCGAAGCTCGTGCTCGCGTTCAATTCGGCGCTGCCCCCGGGAGCCTACGACCTCGTAGTCCGCCTGACCCGCGCTGATGGATCGACGATCGACCTGCAGATTGCGGTGTTGACCAATATTCCGCCGACTAGCTGAAGCTGATTCTGTGGGCGTCGGCGGCTCTTGCAATTGTAGGAGCGAGCTTACTCGCGATTGAGAAGGGAGGATCGCCTGCAAGCAGGCTCCTACAACTTACACCAATCAGTCTACGGCGATTGCGATGTGGTTCGCGGGCAAAGATAAGCGGCCGCCCAGGGCCCTCCGATTCGTGAACCATACGACGGGGTGATCTGTCGCAATGGTGAACAATGCGCGAGGGGCATTCTGCGCACGTTTGCGTGCCGATTGGATGAGGTGTATCGTGAAGGGATCCGCCGGCTGTTGGTGTTTCTCCTATCAACTCACCTCCCCTATGAACACATCCCCTGTGCATATCATCGGAATCGGAGTGCTGCTGGCTGGCAGTCTCCTCGCGCAATCCCCGACTTCATCCACTGACTGGCAGTCAATGAAGATCCAACAAACGACAAACCCGGCTTTTCCACCGCATCTGTTGCGCGTGGGGGTAATCCAAGGCTCAACCCGGGTGGTCATCTCAATCGGGGCCGACGGGAAGCTGCGCGAATGCCTGGTGCTCGGCTACACGCAGCCCGAATTCGCCGACGTCGCGGTGGCGGCGCTCAAGCAATGGACGTTCATCCCCGCGCGCTGGCAGGGCGAGCCGGTGGGCACGGTTGACGAGCTTGATTTCGACTTCTCAACCTCGGGCATGGTCGTCACCACTCCCAACATCTGTGAGGTCGAAGAGGGGCGGATCCTGCGCGTGCGGCCCGCGCAATTCATCTACCTGCCGTGTGCGGCCCACGCCCTGGACCAGACGCCCAGGCCCATCATGGCAGTCAATCCGCACTATTCGGCCGAACTGGCGAAACGAGGAATCAAGGGATCCGTCCGGATTGACTTCTACATCGACGAGATGGGCGCCGTGCGTCTGCCCTCGGTCTCAACCGAGCAAGACGCCGTGCTGACCAGGCTGGCGATTGATGCGCTGAAGCAGTGGAAATTCTCGCCGCCGACCTCCCGGGGGCGTCCCGTCTTGGTCAAGGCAAGTCAGGTATTCGATTTTGGTAACGGCAGCTGAGACGCTGGACGCGGTAGGACCGGCGGATCCCCGCCGGTGTCCGGACACGACGAGGCCACGTGGTTGCGACCGCGGGGCCTTGTCGTGTCTCGGTTCCTTGTTCCCGGTTAAGTCGGTTGAATACGAGACGATAATGATGGCGTGCCCCACGTTTTTCGGGCACAATCTTACTAGAAAGAGCCATCATGCTGAGAAGTGGAAGAGTGATTCCCCCACTGTTTCACAGCCGTTGCCATTGGTTGAAACCCATTATGGCAGGTGTGTTGCTGGCCTGCGGCTGCCCGGGAATGGCGCGAGCTCAGGCGGCGCTTAATGCGAGCCAAGCCCAGCCGGCGGTCGGCGCCGCCGGGGTCGTGAATTCGTCGGAAGTGATCACTTCTGTCTCCTTGTTCTGGGAGCAGCCCGATGCGGACCGAACTCGACCGCAGCATGTCCGATTTGAGTTCGTGGTCCGCTATTTTGACCCGGCTTGGAATCTCCTTTGGGCGGAAAGCGGCGGAAGAATCTATTTCATCTCCCGAGGAATCAAACCCCTGGCCCTGAAAGTGGGCCAGCGAATCCAGGTGGACGGCATGATGTCAATGGCCGAGGGGCTGTCCTTTGAAAAGGCGAAAGTCAGTGTGCTGGCGGAGAACGTGCCCCCAACGGAGGTGACGCCAACAAAGGAGATCGAAAGTGTCGCTGACAAAGAGTCCCACTATGTGATTTTGGAAGGTTATTTCAACCGCCAGACCGAGGTGGACCCCGATCATCGGATGCATGAAATGACCGTGGGGAACCGGGTGGTTTATTCGCGGATTCTCCTGCGGGATCCAAATACGGTCCTGCAGTTTGAGAATGCCTATGTGCGGGCCCGAGGCGTCCTGGTCCCCAGCCTCGATCGCCTGGGAAACGTGTCGGGCTGGGCGCTCTGGATCGCCCAGCCCGAAGACGTCAAGGTTCTGGGATGGCTCCAGACGGATCCGCAATTCAATCTTCCCGCGACCCTGATCGAGGCGCTGCCCAAGGTTTCAGCGGACAAGCGGATTCGGGTCGAGGGCAAGGTCTGGGCCCAGGAACCCGGGCATTCGTTAACGCTGCGAGACGGTACTGGGCAAGTGGAGATCCTGACCGGCCAGACTTTTCCCCTATCGACCGGCGAACGGGTGGAGGCCATTGGGTATCCGCGGATTAACGGCACGGCCTGGACATTGCAAACGGGCTTGTATCGGGCGCAGCACCCCGGCGGAGCCAAGGCCGCCGTGGTGCCCTCAGGTGAGGCGTTGCCCCAGTTGCGCCTGGCGGAAGAGATCCTGGACTTGGGGACAGATCAGGCGGTCCGCGGATATCCGGTCCAGCTTTTTGGAGTGGTTACCTGGTCCAATCCCGCCGCGCCGTTCTTTTATCTGCAGGACACAAGTGGTGGCGTTTGCGTTACGATCGATCCCACCCGGTTCAAGCCGCCTCCCCAAGGCGATAGCGCCGTGGTAAAAGGGCTGACCTCGGTCGGCGAATTTGCGCCGCAGGTCCGGGCCACCGAGCTGGAGGGAACCGGGGCGCTTGATCGACCGAGGGCAAATATCGTCACCCTCGAACAGGCGATGGCCGGCGTCGAGGAGGGCCAGTGGATCGAATTGAGCGGCTATTTGCGCCAGGTTTTCTACGACGGAGTCTGGACGCGCCTTGAGCTGACGGCTTCCGCTGGCGAGTTTACCGCCTATTTGCCACCGTCCGACAAGCTGACGAGCTTGCAGGGGGCAGTGGTGCGGTTGCGGGGAGTTTGCAGCGCCATCGCAAACGAGCACCGGCAGCTGGTCGGCGTCCGGCTTTGGGTGCCTTCCCCTGAATATGTGCAGGTGGAGGAAGCCGCCTCGGCGAACCCGTTTGAGGTGTCGATGCGATCGATCGCCAGCCTGCGGCAATTCAGCACGCTGCTGACTTTCAGCCGGCGGACCCGGGTCGCCGGTGTGGTGTTGCATCATGCGCCCGGGCGTTATGCGTATATTCAGGACGGAGCAGAGAGCCTGCAGATCCTGAGCCGCGACCTCGCACCCCTCGCGCCCGGCGATCGGATTGAGGCAGTGGGATTTCCGGGGCGGGAAGGCAGCCGGGTGATTCTGCGCGAGGCGGTTTACCGGCGCATGGCGGCGGGCGCGGAGCCGGTGCCGATTCCGCTTGATCGGCCCGAGAGAATAGACGAGGGGCTCGACGGGCACCTCGTCCGGGTCGCCGGCACATTGCTGGACATTACCACGCGGTCGAAGGATTCACAGCTGACGATCCAGACGGGCCAGGCGGTGTTCGAGGCCTTGCTGGACCGGGACAATGTCGATCTGAAGCGCGACCGATGGTTGCCCGGAAGCCGGCTCGCGTTGACGGGACTCTACCAGATCGAGTTTGACGAATACCGGCATGCGCGCGCCTACAAGATACAGTTGCGTTCGGCGCAGGATCTCCAGGTGCTCCGGCCCGCCTCCTGGTGGACCAGCGGGCGGGCTTGGGCGGCCGCCGGGGTGCTGACGGTCTTGGTGCTGTTGGGTATTGGATGGGTGGTTACGTTGCGCCGCCGCGTCCGGCAGCAGACCGAGCAAATCCGGGAGCAGTTGCAGAAAGAAACCCGGCTGGAAGCTGAGTTGCAGCGATCGTCGCGGCTGGAGTCGCTGGGCATTCTTGCCGGCGGCATCGCCCACGATTTCAATAACGTGTTGACCGTGATCATGGGCAATCTGGCCCTGGCCAAACTGGACTCCTCCGATCTTCCCGTGGTGGGCCGATGGTTGTCGGCCGCCGAGCAGGGAGTCATGCGCGCCCGCGATCTCACCCTGCAGCTGCTCACGTTCGCGAAGGGAGGCGACCCGGTCCGCAAAGCGGTGGCGTTGGCGGAAATCGTCCGCGAGGCGGCCGAGTTTGCGCTCCATGGTTCGAAGGCCCGCTGCGAATTCAGGTTCGCGGACGACGTCTGGCCGGCCGACGTGGACAAGGGGCAGATCGGACAAGTGGTGCAGAACATCATCATCAATGCCCTCCAGGCGATGCCGGACGGAGGGATCATCCGGCTCACCCTGCAAAATGCCGAGGTTACCGCCGGCTCCTTGCCCGGTCTTGCGGCCGGCCGATTCCTCAAGCTGAGCATCGCGGACAACGGCCAGGGCATCAACCCGGAGCACTTGCCGCGCATCTTCGATCCCTATTTCACCACGAAACAGCAAGGCAGCGGACTGGGACTCGCCACGGTATATTCCATCGTGAACAAACACCTCGGCCGCATTGAGGTGCATTCAAAGCTGGGCGAGGGGACGACCTTTGACGTCTGGCTGCCGGCGGCGCACCGTCCGCCCGATCCGGCGGTCCCGCCGGACAGCATGCCGGTCCGCCAGCATGGCCGGGTGTTGGTGATGGACGACGAGCAAACGATCCGGGAATCGGCGACGGCGCTGCTGGAGCGGGTCGGGCTCGAAACCCAGGCGGTCGGGGACGGCACCGCAGTGTTGCGCGAGTACGCCTTGGCCAAGGAAGCGGGTCGCCCGTTTGACGTTGTGATTCTCGATCTCACCGTTCCGGGCGGCATGGGAGGGCTCGAAACCATCGAGAAGCTGCGGCAAATGGATCCGCAGGTGCGGGCGATCGTGTCGAGCGGCTATTCCCGCGATCCGGTGCTGGCCCAATATCAGGCCCATGGGTTTCTTGGCATGGTGCCCAAGCCTTACGATCTCCACGAACTCGTAAAGGTCGTGCACACCGTCATGCAGGGCAAGTCCGTCTAGCCGCGGGCGAATCTCCTTGCCCCGGCTGGTGGGAGGGTGATTTAACCCTGCAACCCAAGCGGTCCAGGCGCGTTGAGACAACGCGCTCCACCCATGAGGTTCAACGTGGCGGCTTGCTTGAATAAACCTCCTTCCCGGCCTTTTTTAAAATGAAATTCAGCGACGGCGAATGGTTGATGCAGCCTGGCGTTACGGCGTCCTACCCGGCGGAGGCGCACGATGTCATCGAGGAGCATGGCACGCTCCTCATTCACGCGCCCACCCGGCGCATCAACCACCGGGGCGATACGCTGGGCGGGCCGCTCCTCACGATCCGGCTGAGCACGCCGGCGGATGACGTCGTCCACGTTTGCATTGAGCATTTCTCGGGGACGGCGAATCGCAATCCCCGGATTCCGCTTCAGTCCCAGCCCGCGCCGGCGAGCAAGATTGAGGTGGGAAAGGAAGAGGCGGTTCTGCGGTCCGGCCGCCTGGCGGTGCATGTGAATAAAACGGGCGAGTGGCAGGTCGCTTTTGCCGCGGACGGCCGGATTCTGACCAAATCCGCCGGACGCGGGATGGCCTATGTGCAGTATGCCGGCAAGGGCTCGTTCATGCATGAGCGGCTACACCTTGGGGTCGGAGAGAATGTCTATGGTCTGGGCGAACGGTTTACTGCCTTCGTCAAGAACGGGCAGGTGGTGGAGAACGACAACCGGGACGGCGGAACCGGCAGCGATCAGGCCTACAAGTCCGTGCCCTTTTATCTGACCAACCGGGGCTATGGCGTGCTGGTGAATGAGACCGGCCCGGTCTCCTTCGAGATCGCCTCGGAGCGCACGGCCCGGGTGCAGTTTTCCCTGCCAGGCGAAAAGCTCGAATACTTCCTCATCTACGGCCCAACCCCCAAGGACATCCTGCGCAAACTCACGCAGCTCACGGGCCGGCCGGCGCTGCCCCCGGCCTGGTCGTTCGGCTTGTGGCTGAGCACCTCCTTCACCACCAGCTACGACGAACAGACCTGCACGAGCTTCATCCGCGGAATGAAGGAGCGGGATCTTCCGCTCCGGGTGTTCCATTTCGATTGCTTTTGGATGCGGGAGTTTGACTGGTGTAATTTTGAGTGGGATCCCCGCGCGTTTCCCGATCCGGTCGGCATGCTGGCGCGGCTCCATAAGCTGGGCCTCAAGATCTGCGTCTGGATCAACCCGTACATCGGACAGCGGTCGCGACTGTTCGAGGAAGGAAAGCTGGAGGGCTACTTCATCAAGAAGACGGACGGCGGGGTCTGGCAGACCGACCTCTGGCAGCCGGGCATGGCCATAGTGGACTTCACGAACCCGGCGGCCTGCCGGTGGTACGCCGGCCACCTTCGGCGGCTGCAGGACTTGGGCGTGGATTGTTTCAAGACTGATTTCGGGGAGCGGATTCCGGTGGAGGGCGTCGTCTACCACGACGGCTCCGATCCCGTGGGCATGCACAATCTTTACCCGGTGATCTACAACGAATGCGTCTTCAAGGCGTTGGAGGGAGTTCGGGGCAAGGGCGAGGCGACGCTGTTCGCCCGGGCGGCCTATGCGTCCAGCCAGCGCTTCCCGCTGCATTGGGGCGGGGACTGCTGGTCAACCCTTGAATCGATGGCCGAGTCGTTGCGGGGTGGGCTCTCGCTTGCGTTGTGCGGCTTCGGATTCTGGAGTCATGACATCGGTGGCTTCGAAGGCCAGGGGCCGGTGGCCGTCTACAAGCGATGGGTCGCGTTCGGTCTGCTGTCGTCGCACAGCCGGCTGCACGGTTCGTCGTCCTACCGGGTTCCGTGGAACTACGATGACGAGGCCTGTGACGTGCTTCGGTTCTTCACGAAGCTGAAATGCAGCCTGATGCCCTATCTCTACGGCCAGGCGGTCACGGCGCACCAGGAAGGCATTCCCATGCTGCGCGCGATGTTGCTAGAATTTCCGGAAGATCCGGCCAGTGACACGCTTGACCGGCAATACATGCTCGGTGATGCCCTGTTGGTCGCGCTGGTCCTGACCGAGGATGGCATGGTGGACTACTATCTCCCGCCGGGCCGCTGGACGCATCTCTTGACCGGCGAAGTCCAGGAAGGTGGGCGGTGGCACCGCGCCCAACACGATTTCCTCAGTCTGCCGCTTTTTGTGCGTCCCGGCACGATTCTGCCCGTGGGCGCCGTCGACGACCGCCCGGATTACGATTACACTGCCGGCACAACGTTCCGCATTTATGAACTGGCGGACGGCGCCGCACTCTCGCGCTCCGTGCCGACCGAGCGCGGCGAGCCCGGGCTCAAGCTGCACGTCAGCCGGCAGGGTCAGACCGTGGTGGCGAAGCTCGAGGGTGGCCGGACCGCCAGGCCCTGGAAACTTCAGCTGGTCGGAGTCAAGACGGTGGCCGGCGTCAAGGGCGGTGCGGCGGTGGAACAGCCGCTGGGCGTGGTGATCTCACCCGCGCGCGGAACGCGCAGGTTGCAGGTGACGTTGGCGGGGGACTGATCAAGTCGACCGGGAAACCGTGCTTTTTGTTGTAGCCGGCCTCGCTGAGGCCTGGCTCATGCAATTGCTGGCAATTCTCCTCGTGCGCTCGCGAGCCGGTCGGTGTGCCGGTGTAGGAAGCCCGCTTGCGGGCGATCATCGGTCGCAAGCGACCTTCCTCCATGATGCCGAGGCCCAGCCGGGATCGGCGCCGCCGGTTGCAAGTTTCCTCCCGCCCGCCGGCTCTCCGAGAATTGCGCTGGATTTGGCGGCCGGGTCTGGATCAATGTGGAGCGGACGCAATCAGCTTGTGACGTTACCCACCGAACCGACAGAGCCGTTCGTCGTCGAATCCCGCTGGAAGATCCTTCTGGCCGGGGCGGTCATCGTGCTGGCGGGGCTGGCCGCCTATCACAATAGCCTCTCCGGACCGTTTGTTTTCGACGACATTTCATCGATCTCCGAGAACTCGACCATCCGGGATTTGTCGTCGATTTCTGACATCTTCTCGCCGCCGGTTGAACGGACGGTGGGTGGCCGTCCCCTGGTCAATCTGTCGCTCGCGATCAATTACGCGCTCGGCGGCACGGACGTGTGGGGCTATCACGCGATGAATCTGGCCATTCACCTCCTGGCCGGACTGGCGTTGTTTGGCGTCGTGCGGCGCACGCTGGCGCGGCCCCTGCCGGCGGACGCCACCCTTCTTGCCTTTGCCGTGGCGCTACTCTGGACCGTGCATCCGCTGCAAACCGAGGCGGTGACCTACACCGTGCAACGCAGCGAGTCGCTCATGGGCCTCTGCTATCTCCTCACCTTTTACTGCTTCATCCGGGGTGTTCAGTATCAGGAACCTAGTGGCAGCGCGGTGGGAGCGTCCGCCGGCCCGAACCAGGCGGAGCAACCGGACAGTGGGCGCCAGAACCGCTGGTTTAGGTTTTCAGTGGCAGCCTGCCTGCTGGGCATGGCGAGCAAGGAGGTGATGGTTTCGGCGCCGGTGATGGTTCTGCTCTACGACCGGACGTTTGTCGCGGGATCATTTCAGGAGGCCTGGCGGCGCCGCCGGCGGGTGTATCTGGGCCTGGCGGCGACGTGGCTCCTGCTCGGCTATCTGGTGGCTAGCGTGGGCGGAAACCGGGGTGGAAGCTCGGGAGTCGGCTCCGGCGCGTCCTTCGGGGCGTATGCGCTGACCCAGTTTCCGGCCGTGATGGATTATCTGTGGCTCTCGGTCTGGCCGCATCCGCTGGTGTTCGATTATGGCGCGCAATGGGTGAAAGATGTCGTGGATATCGTGCCCGCCGCCCTGGCCTTGATCGGGTTGGTGGCGGGCACGCTGCTCGCGCTGAACCGCCAGCCGGTGATCGGCTTTGTGGGGGCATGGTTCTTTTCGATCCTGGCGCCGACTTCCATAATGCCGGGTCCCCGACAGACGATGGCGGAACACCGCATGTATCTGGCGCTGCCGGTCGTGATCAGTCTGGTTGTGTTGGGATCGTATGCCTGGGGCGGGAGGCGCACGGTGTTCGCATGGCTCGCCTTGGCGATTGGCCTCGGGTGGCTGACGGTGTCGCGCAACGAGAACTATCGCAGCGAACTGTCCATCTGGGGCGATACGGTGGCGAAATGTCCGGGTAACCAGTGGTCGCAAGTCAATCTCGGCATGGCCTTGTACGACCAGGGGCGGACGACGCAGGCGCTGCGACATTTCGAAAAGTCGCTCCAGCTCGCACCTGACAATTTTGGGGCGCACAACGATCTGGGCCTGGCGCTGGCCAAGCTGGGCCGTCTGCCGGAAGCGGTGAATCAGTATGAGACTGCGCTCCGACTTCGTCCGACCTTTCCCGAGGCGCATAATGATCTGGGACTTGCCTTGCTCGAATTGGACCGGCCGGCGGAGGCGCTGGGGCACTTTGAGACGGCGCTGCGGCTCAACCCTGGACTGGCTACCGTCTGCTTCAATCTGGGAAAAACTCTGGCCAAGCTGGGACGATTGGAGGAGGCGATCGCGCGCTACGAACAGGCCATCCAGTTCAATCCGAGGGATGCCGGCGCCTGCACCAACCTGGGCAACGTCCTCGTGCGGATGGGCCGCGTATCCCAGGCGATTGCGTGGTACGAGACGGCCGGGCGGTTGGATCCCGGTGATGCCATGGCCCAGTACAATCTGGCGATGGCGCTGGCGCAGGTCGGCCGGACTTCCGAGGCGATCGACCACTTCCAGGCGGCTCTGCGCCTCCGGCCTGACGACGTCGAGGCGCGGGACAAGTTGATGCAGCTGCTGGCATTGCAGCGAGGATACTAGCAGGAGGCCCTTTGAAACGAACCCCTGCCATAACGCCATTGACCCCGGCTGGGCCGCTTTATTTTCTGGAAACCGCACATGAGCACTCCGAAACCAGCGCTGGATGATTTACGGATTGCGCGCAGCACAAATCCGGAGGTTCCGAAGCGGATCCTGCCCGTGGTCCTCGGGATGGTTGCATTAGCCGTGGTCGCGTTGATCGCATGGCGGAGCCTGCGGCCCAAGGCCCTTGTGGTGCGGGCCGTGGTGGCCCGGGAAGTGGCGCGTGCGAGGGGCGACCTCACGGTGTTGAACGCCTCGGGTTATGTGACCGCCCGTCGCGCGGCCACCGTTTCGTCCAAGATCACCGGCAAGGTCATTGAGGTCCTCGTGGAAGAGGGCACGAAGGTGCATGACGGCCAGGTCCTGGCGCGATTGGATGACACGAACGTCAAGGCGAGTCTCCAGATGGCCCGCGCGCAACTGGCGTCGGCCAAAGCCCTGATGGCGGAGACCCGCGTGCGCCTCAAGGAGGCAGCGCAGGAGCTGCAGCGCCAGACCGATCTCATCAAAGGCCAGGTGGCCACCAAGGCGGACTTTGATCATGCCGAGGCCGCGGCGCTCGCATTCCAGGCGAGGCTGGAGCAGCAGCAAGCGGACGCCGACGTGGCGGCGCGGACCGTCGAGATCTGGCAGCAACAGCTGGACGACACCGTGATTCGCGCCCCGTTCGCCGGCATCGTCACCTCAAAGAATGCGCAACCTGGCGAGATGATTTCTCCCATGTCTTCCGGCGGCTTCACCCGCACCGGCATCTGCACCGTCGTTGACATGGATTCGCTCGAGATCGAAATCGATGTGAACGAGAGCTATATCAACCGGGTGGAGCCGGACCAGGCTGTCGAGGGAACGCTGGATGCCTATCCGGAGTGGAAGATCCCCTGCCACGTCATTGCGATCATCCCGACGGCGGACCGCGAGAAGTCCACCGTGCGGGTGCGGGTGAGATTCGACAAACTTGATCCGCGCATCCTGCCGGAGATGAGTGTGAAAGTGGGATTTCGCGGGACGGGGGAGGGGGGGGCAGCCGCCAGCCGGGCCGTCCTGGTGCCTCAGGCCGCCATCCGGCAGCAGGACGGGCGCGATATCGTGCTGGTGGTCCGGGACGGACGCGTCGAACGCCGCGCCGTGTCCGTGGTCAACACCCATGCCGGAGAGAGCGAGATCGGTGCCGGCCTCGCCGGCGGCGAGCGGGTCGTAGTGGAAGGGCCCACCGAACTTATCGACGGAGCCGCAGTGAAGGAGATCAAGCCATGAACGAATCTGGTCGGAACGACGGCAAAAGCCCATTGGTCGAAGTCGACGGCGTCGAAAAAGTCTTCCACCGCGGCGCGGAGGAAATCCATGTGCTGAAGGATCTTCATCTGCAGGTGCCGGCGGGGGAGTTCCTCGCCTTGATGGGACCGTCGGGCTCGGGCAAGAGCACGCTGTTGAATCTGATCGGCGGCCTGGACCGGCCGACCAAGGGAACTGTCCGCGTCGGCGGGGAAAGCGTCGACACCCTGTCGGACCGCCACCTGGCGGCCTGGCGGGCGCGTCATATCGGCTTCGTCTTCCAGCTCTACAACCTCCTGCCGGTGCTCACCGCGGAGCGCAACGTGGAGCTGCCGCTGCTCTTGACGCACTTGTCCAAGGCCGAGCGGAACCGCCATGTGCAGGCGGCGCTGGCCGTGGTCGGATTGACGCCGCGGGCGAAACATTTTCCGCGGACCCTCTCCGGGGGTGAACAACAGCGGGTGGGCATCGCCCGCGGCATCGTCACCGACCCGACGCTGCTCTTGTGCGATGAACCGACGGGCGATCTCGACCGGAAGGCGGGCGACGAGATTCTCGATCTGCTGCAGGCGCTCAACCGGGAACATGGGAAGACGATCATCATGGTCACCCACGATCCCCATGCCTCCGCCCGGGCATCCCGCACCGTATATTTGAACAAGGGCCAGCTCAGCGCAGAACCGGTGAAATGAAACGCCCCGCCCGTTCGATTTTCCCCGGTAGGGGCGCAGCTCGCCTGCGCCCGTGCTCGCGCCGGCCATGAAGTTCTTCCCCCTCATCTGGAGTAACCTGCTGCGCAAGAAGCTGCGCACGGTGCTGACGCTGTTGTCGATCTTCGTGGCTTTTGTGCTCTTTAGCTATCTGTCGGCGATCAAGCAGGCGCTGTCGGGCGGGATCAGTCTGGCGGGCGCGAACCGGCTGGTCGTGCGCCACAAGGTATCGATCATTCAACTACTGCCGGAAAGCTACAAGGCGCGGATGGAACGGATCTCCGGGGTGTCACTGGTGACGCATCAGACGTGGTTCGGGGGAGTCTACCAGGATTCCAAGCAATTCTTCATGCAGAACCCGGTGGTGCCGGAGGAATTCCTGGAGATGCATCCGGAGATCGTGCTGGCGCCGGAACAGAAGGCGGCCTGGCTGCGGACGCGCATTGGCGCCATCGTCGGGCGAAAGACGGCGGACCGTTTCCGTTGGAAGATCGGCGACAAGATCCCCATCCTTTCCGCGATCTGGGCGAAGAACGACGGCACGCGGACCTGGGAGTTCGAGATTGTGGGGATCTTTGACGGCCGCGACAAGGGCACGGACACGACGCCGCTCTTTTTCCGGTACGACTATTTCGATGAGGCGCGTCGATCCGGGTTTGGCAAGGGCCTGGTCGGTTGGTACACGATTCGCGTCACGGATCCCGCCCGGGCCGCGGAGATCGCGAAACTGGTCGACGCGGAGTTCGAGAACTCGTCGGCCGAGACCAAGACCGAGCCCGAAGGCGCGTTTGTGCAGGCCTGGGTGAAGCAGATTGGCGACATTGCCATGATCACGGCGTCGATCTTGAGCGCGGTATTCTTCACGATCCTGCTGGTCACCGGCAACACGATCTCCCAGTCCGTGCGGGAGCGGACAGGGGAGCTGGGCGTGCTCAAGGCGATCGGGTTCACGAACGGGCAGGTGCTGGCGCTGGTGTTGCTGGAGTCGTGCCTGCTGGCAGTGATCGGAGGCGCGCTCGGGCTCGGATTCGGGAAGGCGCTGACGGCGCTGGGCGATCCCACGGGCGGTTTGCTGCCGATGTTCTTCTTCCCTAACCACGATCTGATCGTCGGTTTGGGCGGCTGCCTGGCGTTGGGGTTGGTCACGGGTTTCTTCCCGGCGCTGCAGGCGATGCGCCTGCGGGTGGCGGAGGCCTTGCGGAGGATCTGACATGGCCGGCCCCATCAACTGGCTTTCGCAGGTTGTTTCCGTAACCAAGTTCGGCCTGCTGGGCATTCCCCAGCGGCGGGGTTCCGTGGCCGCGGCGGTCTTTGGCATTGCCGGGGTCGTGACCGTGCTCGTCGGCGTGCTCTCGATCGCGGCGGGGTTCCGCCAGGCGATGGCGGCCTCGGGAGCGGCGGACGCCGCCGTCGTTCTCCGGAGCGGCGCGGACAGCGAGATGGTCAGCGGTTTCAATCGCCAGAGCACCCGGATCATCGCGGATGCGCCGGGCGTGGCGCGCACGCCCGAGGGCCCGCTGGCGTCGGCGGAGCTCTTCGTCATCATCAACCTGCCCAAACGCTCAACCGGTTCCGACGTAAACGTGCCGCTGCGCGGGGTGGAGTCGGCGGCGTTTCGCGTCCACGGTCAGGTGAAAATCGTGGAGGGTCGGATGTTCGAACCGGGCAAGGACGAAGTGATCGTCGGACTCGGCGCGGCGCGGGAATTCGCCGGGCTGGAGGTCGGCCGCTCGCTGCTCGTGGGCCGCCGGGAATGGCCGGTGGTGGGCGTCTTTTCCGCCGGGGGAGCGACCGCGGAGTCCGAGATCTGGACCGACGCTCCGGTGCTGCAGGCGGCCTACAATCGCGGCGACTCCTTTCAATCCGTCTACGTCCGGCTCGATTCCCCCGGCGCATTCACGACCTTCAAGGACGCGGTGACGACGGATCAGCGGCTGAGCGCGCAGGTGATGCGGCTGTCGGATTACTATGCGAGCCAGTCAACGGCGGTGACGAAGCTCATCACGAGCCTGGGCGTTCTCATTGCGTCGTTGATGGCCGTCGGCGCTGTGTTCGGCGCGTTGAACACGATGTACAGCTCGGTGTCCGCGCGCACCCGGGAAATCGCCACCCTGCGGGCCCTCGGATTCGGCAGCGGCGCCGTGGTGGTGTCGGTGATGCTCGAGTCGGTTGCGCTCGCCCTCGGGGGTGGCGCTTTCGGGGCGGGCCTGGCCTATTGCGTTTTCAACGGCTTTCACGCCGCCACCATGAACTGGCAGAGCTTCAGCCAGATTACGTTTGCGTTTGCCGTGACTCCACAGCTGCTGGTGCTGGGAGTGGCTCTGGCGACCGTGATCGGCCTGATCGGAGGCTTGTTGCCGGCGATCCGCGCGGCGCGCCAACCCATTGCGGCGGCGCTGCGGGAACTGTAGCAGACCATCAGTGGGAGAGCAACCGCTCGGTCAAAAGCTTTTCAAATGCCGGCTCATCCTTCCAGCGCAAGGCGACGCGCGCTCGCACGCCGTGCGGATCGCGGATCGTGAACCCGTCATCGGTAACGCGGAACGACACCGTTTCGACCTCGACCAGCCGCTCTGAAGTCGCGAGGTAAACGGCGACACAGTCGAAGAGCGTGGTCGAGCGGGTGGTAAAGAAATCGCAGTTCATCCAAGACACGCGGGGCGCGAAGACGCAGTAATTCTCAATGACCGCCCGCAGCAGGGGATCGTTCATCGAGCCCCAGATCCGTGCGTAATTGTTCCCGCTCAACGTCACCCGGCCGCAGGTGTCGAGCGGCGTGAGCAGGATGTCCTGCCAGGGCGCGGCGAGCACGGTCCGCAAGGCGGCGGGATCGCCGCGGACGTTCGCCTCGGCCGCCGCCGGGCCCTGGCCGCCGTAGCCGACGTCGAAGCTCCCGTGCATTCCGACGAAACGGCAGCGGGCGGCAATGCCGGGTTCGCGGGTCAACGCCTCCGCCAGGTTGGGCACCGCCCCGATGGCGATGATGGTGACCGGCTCGGGTGAATGCATGACCGTTTCGATCAGCGCACCGATGCCATCTTCCACGACGTGGCCGGGATATTGGCCGAGATCATAGCCGTGGACCCAGGGATTGAGATTTCGCTCGGCTTCGCCCATCGTTCCCGGGTGGCCGATCCCGACCGGCACATCCGTGCGGCCGGCGCGTTGGAGGAGTTTTGCCGCGATTTTCGCCCGGTAGCGCGTGTCGCCGGTCTCCGTGAGGACGAGCTTCAGGTCCAGTTCCGGGCAGCGCAGCAAAAAGGCCAATGCCCAGGAATCATCGATGTCGGTGCCGATATCCGTATCCAGGATCACCGGTATGCGCCGCGGCAGGTCTGGGGCGGCCGAGGCCGTTGCCGCCAGAAATACTAGCGCGAGCAGGCATGGAAATAAGGATGGTCGATTCATGTTATTGGCCGGATTGCAGGAGCTTCCGCATTTCAACCATGAGTGCTGTGATTGCAGCGGTTAAGGTCGTGGAAACGCGATGCTTTACTTTTGTGAGGATTGGGTCGACATTCATGTCATCTCATCCACCCAAGGTGGGAGGAGTTGGGCCTCCGTTCTGCGGGGGTCTTTTTTTTGGGCGGATGGCGGCAGCCGACGCTCCCACTTCTTACGCGTCTTGGTCCGCTGATTGTCGTTATCGAGATGGAACGATGACGAACTATCTCACAAAGGTGCCTTTGAGGTCGCCGGGGCGGGCGCGGCCGAGGGCGTAAAGGCTGTCGAGGATCTCCTGCACGTCGGCCTCCTTTGTGCGGGCGAACTGCCGGGCGATCTCGGCGGCCGTCAGCGGTTCCTCGGCCTCGGCGAGAGCTGACTCAACCGCGGCGATGCGTTCAGCAAGGGTCGCCGGCCACGGTTGCTTTCCCGGCTTTCTTGCTGGCTGGTCTTTCGGTTTGTCGAGACGGGCGCCGCCGCCTTCGAGCTGGAGTTCGCCCGCGGCCTGATACTCCGGGCGCAGCCAGCGGATCACTCCGGCCTTCTCCTCGGCGGCGCGGGCGGAATTGAGGGCCACCACATGTTCGAGAATCTCCGCGTCGGTCATCGGCCAGGGCCAGCCGTAGGCGTCGGCCACCGCGGCGTCGAGATCGTCGTGCAACTGCTTGAGCGTGGAGACCAGCGCGGCGTCATGGATCGCACGCTCCTTCGGAGTGAGCGTGACCTCCTGGAGGGCCGGGCTCCGTCCCGGCCGCGGCGGACACGGAGGTCCGCCCTCCACGCTGTCGCGACGATCAACCGCGCGGAGCTTCTCCAGCACATTGTAGATGTCGGTCAACCCCAGATGGTGCTTCTCCTGGGCGCGCTTGCGGTGGGCATCGAGCTCCTCGGCGATCTTCCGGATGCGCTCCTTCTGTTTCTCCGTGCACTCGGGGAACGGGAACGTCTGGAAACAACGAGACGCGGGGTATACAGGTCGATCCTCAAGCGTGCTTCCTGCTGCCAAAGCATACGCTACGTGGATACTGCTGCTCAAGACGCCGAGATGAAAGGCGTCCTCAAGTGCGACAACAACCAGCTTGTGCTCCGGCACAACTTCGGGAGGGAGGAACGTGAATACTCGATGATGTGCGGTCTCGGCCGTGACAATGAAGCGAGTCAGGCCTTTTAGGCTCTTACGAAGTGATTTCCGAGGTTCTCCAAAAACCCACCAATCTTCCCTAAGCTTGGCTCGCGCGTTGGCGTCTCGTTCTGGCTTCACGGCAACAAGAACGTGCTGGTAGACGGCCGAAAACCTCTCCCGCACCTCATCTGGCGTGAGGCCAAACAAATCGATCACCATCAACCCGCGCGGCAAATCAGTCAGATCGCGCCCATTCCAGATCGGGCGAATATGTTTTTCGAGATCTCGCACCCTACCAAAACCCAACCCATTTGCCTCTTCCTTGGTCACCACGAATCCGCGACCCGCGAGCATCATTCCGTTTACGCTCAAGCCATCCGAAGCTTTGAGGCCAAAGGCTGCAGCAACATCGGCGCCAATCGATAGGTCGACGTGGATCTTGCCTTTTGTTCGCTGAAAAACAACAGCGGGCAAATCACCTTCTTGGGCATGTTCTTCGACGATTTTCAACAATTCGCCCTCTCCTGTTGTCTGCCCGGCGCTACCCACCGTCATCGCAATGCGAACGGCTGCTCCCTCATACGCGTCAACCCATGGATGATCAGGGATTGCGAATCGCAGCGATACCCCTTTATCCAGCGCGCTTTTCACCACGCGCCGATTGAAAACCTGCTTGATGCTGTTGGTCGTTATGAAACCGAACTGCCTCACTCTGCCAGCTGATGCTAGTTCGGCTGCTTTGTGCCACCAATACATGACAAAGTCGGCACTTTCAGGGATCTCGGGGTAAGTAGCGCGTAGCGTGGCTGCATAACCGTCACCTAGTTCTTCGCGCAGGCGTTTATCTCCGATGAACGGCGGATTGCCGACGATGAAGTCGGCCTCGGGCCACTCGGCTGGACGCGGGTTTTTGTAGGCTTGAAGAGTGATCCGTTTCGATCCGTCGGGCACTTCGCGACCGGTCACGGGATCGACTTTGTAGGAGGAGCGATCCCAGACGAAGATGGTGTGGGTGTGCGGATCGACCAAGTCGCGCCAGTTGTCCGGCAGGCCGGGCAGCTTTGGGTTGGCCTCCGCCATCTTCTGGGTGACGTTCTGCGGATGGCCGTCATAAGCCAGCACGGCGTCGCGCTCGACGATGTTGTCGAACTTCTTCAGCACGGGCTCGGCCGGAAGCACGTTGCCGTGAACGCGGAAATGCCATTGCAGGTAACCGATCCAGAGCACGAGTTCCGCGATGGGCACGGCGCGGCCGTTGAGTTCCAGCCCGAGGAACTGGTGCGGATCCACCGTGGCGGCGGGCACACTGTCGTCGCCGAACTGATGCAGCAGGTCGAGCGCATCGCCTTCGAGGCGCTTCATGTGTTCGAGGGTGACGTAGAGGAAGTTTCCGCTGCCGCAGGCGGGATCGAGCACGCGCACCTTGCAGAGCTGCGCGTGAAACTCACGCACCCGGTCGCGGGCCTTTTTCAGGGCGCCGCGGTTGGCAAGAATGACCGCCTCATCGCGCACGGCGCGCCAGTCGGCGCGCAGCGGATCGATGACCGTCGGGAGCACAAGGCGCTCCACGTAGGCGCGAGGCGTAAAGTGCGCCCCCAGTTGTCCGCGTTCCGTGTCCGTCAGGGCTTGTTCCAAAAGGGTGCCGAAAATGGCAGGCTCCACATAGCGCCATTCGCATTTCGCCGCCTCGATGAGCAAGCCGAGTTGGGTGCCGTCGACCGGCAGAACGGTCTGCTCGGCAAAAAGGCCGCCGTTGAAACGAAGCAGTTTTTGCCGGAGCAGCATCGAGACCGACGCGCCTTTGTCCATTTCCTTGAACAACGTGCTCATCAGGGGCACGAATGCGCCGGGATCGCCGCGCATCGATTCGAGGAATCCCTTGAAGCTGTCTTTTTTGAGCAGCCCGACGTCCTCGGCGAACATGCAGAACAGGCAGCGGCAGAGGAACTCGGCGACGAGCTTCGGGCGATTGCCGGCTTTTTCGAGCGACGTGGCGAGCGCGGCCAGGTGCCGGGCGACCGCCAGTGTGACCGCGATCGTCCGTTTGGCCGGATCGAGCTGCGAGGGAGCGGTCCAAACGAGGCGCAGGGTTTCGCACGTCTGGGGTTTGGCGAGATCGGCGAGCGGGATGCGGCGCGCGCGCGAATCGGGGAAAGCGACGTAGTTGCGGCCTTTCTGGGAGAAGTCGGCGTAGAGCTCGATAACGTTGCCCACATCGACGATGATGAGGAAGACCGGCGCCGGCTCGTCGTTGGGAAGGCGGTGTGCGTAGCGCTCGGCTTGCAGGAAAGCCCGGAGCATCGCGTCGTCCCACCGCTCGGTGCCGCGGATGATCTTGTTTTTCCTGGCAGCTGGAGGTTCCTCGACGAGGAGCGCAAGTTCGTCGGGTTCGGCTGGGTCTTCGTCGTATTTCTTGGCCTCCAGGACGAAGCATCCCCGTTTGTACAGGTCGACGAACTTCGTGGTCCGCTTTCCGCCAGGTTGGACGACCGACATCGGGCGTTCGAATTGGTAGGCCTCCGAGTTGTCCGGACGCGGAACGCCCAGCAGATCGCACAGCTCGTTGAGGAATGACTGGCTGATCGCCCGCTCGGAGGCGTGGACGTTTGACCACCGAGTGAGGAACGAATCGATTGAAGCAGTAGGGGATACTGGGGCTGGCATGCTGGTGCTGGCGGCGACCGCTACGCAGCAAAGCGGAAGCCTACCCAGGCGGCAAGCGCGGCGAGGCAACCGGCGCGACGGGCGCCCCGTCCGACGCGGAGGGCGGCGGCGTGGCCACGCCCCAATCCGACGGTTTGGGTCCCATTTGGAATTCAAAGGTGGCACCCTGGCGGATTTCGGCGTGCCGGAACCACGCGCGGTCGAGCGGCTGCCCGTTCAGCGTGGCCGATTGAATGTAGATGTTCGCGCGGCTCGCCCCGTGCGCGATGATTGCCACCTCGCGGCCATTCTCCATGCGCACGACCGCGCGGTCGAACGCGGGGCTGCTGATCAAATACACGTCCTGCCCTGCATTCGGGAAGAACCCCAGACAATGGAAGACGAACAACGACGACATTGCGCCCGAGTCGTCGTTGCCCGGCAGCCCGCTCCGGGTATCGTTATAGTGGGTCTGGCGGAGATGAACAACGGCGGCGGCCGTCTTGTCCGGCCGGCCGGCGTAAACATAGAGCAGGGGTGTGAGGAAGCCCGGCTCGTTGTCCACGTGGAAAAACCCCTCGCGGAAAAACGTGTCGAGACGCGCCACAAAGGCCTCGCGCCCGCCGCAGCCTTCGATCAGCGCCCGCACGTCATGCGGAACGAAGAACGAATACTCCCAGGAATGGCTCTCATAGAACACGTCGTTCCAGCTTCCGGCGGACAACACGGTGAACGGCACAGCTTGTTCCCCTTGGCCATCGCTTGTTTTGATCACATCCACCCAGGTCCCGTCGGCCCGCCGCGGCATGATGAATCCGGTGGCGCCGTGGTCGGTGACCGGTCGCCACAGGTTCTTCCAGTTCCCCGCCCGCTGCAGATATTGCCGGACGGTCGCTTCATCGCCGACCTTGCACGCCACTTGCGCGATGGCCCAGTCGTCGTAGGCATACTCGATCGTGCGGCTGCCCGATCGCTCATAGGCGGTTGAGACATAACCCAGCGACCGATAATCGGCCAGACCGCCCCGGCCTTCCTTGCGTTCGTCGCCGCCCGGTGGAACTTCAGCGTCGCGCCGGATCGCGCGCAGGGCCTTCGGGTAGTCGATGCCCGGCAGTTCCTTCGCGCAGGCGTCGGCGATTACGATGTCGGCGTTGCTGCCGCCCTGCGTCCGGCCGTTGCAGTCGCCGCTGCGGGCGTCCGGCAGGTAGCCATCGTGTTCGGCGATGTCGATCAGCGATCGCACCATGTCGCTCTGGACCGACTCCTTCAGCAGCGTCAGCAACGGATGGCTCGTGCGAAACGTGTCCCAGATCGCGTAGAAGTCGTCGTAATACGGTTCGCCGGAGGACCACCGCGGATTCTCGCCGGTCTTGTCGACCGGCATCAACAGGGTGTGATAAAGTGCAGTGTAGAACGTGCGCTTGAGGGCCTTATCACCGCCCTCGACGGTGACCGAATGCAACGCCTGGCGCCATGATTCTGCGGCAGACCGGCGCACCGCCTCGAAATCCCAGCCCGGGTTTTCCTGCTCGAGATTGTGGCGCGCCTTCTCGCAGCCGAGGTAGGAGATGCCGACCTTCACGCGCACCGTGCGGCGCGAATGCGGGTCAAAGGTGAGGAAGGCGCCGGTGGGTTCGCCGGAATCGAATTCGCTGTGTCCGCCCGGCGTGATCCGGCCGTTCTTCCACGTGCCGAACGCTGTCGCCGGCGTGTCGAAAACCGCATAAAAAAACACGGTGTAGGCGTCGCCGGCGTTCCAACCTCCGCGGACCCGGCTGTAACCCTCCACGGTGGTGTCATCGAGGATTCGGACCTCCGAGCCGACGAGCGTCTGGCGCTCGCTGGCGTGGGCATAGTGTTGCCCCAGGAAGCTGCCCGCGTCGATCAGGACGTTGGCCCGCGTCGTGGCCGGAAAGGTGAACTGGTGGAATCCGGTGTGCCGCGTGACGGTCAGCGCGGCTTTGATCCCGAACCGGGTCAGCGTGACGCCGAGGAAACCAGGGCCGGCCGTCTCATCGGCTGCTGGAGAAGCGTGATCGCCCGGGGCGGGCTCGCCCGTCGTCGCCATCACCAGGATATTGCCGTACTTTGGTCCACCTCCGGTTCCGCTTACATGCGTATGGCTGAAACCCAGGATGGGACGCCCTGAGACATAACCGGAGTTAGAGAAATCGAGGTCGCAGTCGGGGCTCAGTTTAACCATCCCGAACGGCAGGCAAGGTCCGGGAACCACGTTGCCTCCGCCGTCGGTGCCGATGAACGGATCGACGTAGGAACAGGGATCATCGGCCCCCACGGCCGCTCCGGGCAGTTCCCAGGGAAGCAGCAACAGGCCGGCCGAAGCCGCGAGGAAACGCAGGACGAATTTCATTCGCATAACATAATCCGGTGGCATGAATTGATCACCCTCCGGTCCCCCGAGTCAACGGCTGGGTATTTCGTGAACGGTTCTCGCCAACGCAGCGCGGTCAGCCCTGCCGGCAAAGCCGGGAGTGCGGCCTACAACGACAATCCACACGGTTCGAATCCCCGTGAGAGATTGAGCGGACACCCTGAGAGGGTCAGTTACCATGAACAAACCTGCGTAGAAGTGATTGAGATTTAATCGAAGAACTAAGAATTGCCCGGCATCGTCGTTATCAACATGATGGCCTGAGAATTCTCTCTTCTTTCGAACCCTCCGCCGGAAGATCAACCCAGCTGCATGCTCTCCGATATTCGTTATGTCGCCCGCTCTCTGGGCCGAAGCAAGCAGTTTGCCTTCGTGACAATACTGACGCTGGCGCTGGGCATTGGTGCGGCTGCCGCGATCTTTCGCGCCGTGGACTGGGTCCTCTTCCGCGCGAGTGCATTCCCCGCTGGTCTCTACGCGATCGGCACCACGGACAAATCCGGTCAGACCAACAATTATTGCATCGATGCGCAGGTCCGCGCCTACCGGGAGCAGAGCAACGTGTTCCAAGAATGGTGCCTTGGCTCCAGCCGGCAGGCCAACATCTCGATCGCCGGCTCGCCTGTCGCCACGTACAGCGTTGAGGTCTCTGCAGATTTCTTCCCCATGTTCGGGATTGTGCCGGCACTCGGTCGAGGATTCGTTCCTGGCGAGGACGTGGAGGGCCGGAATCAGGTGGTCGTGATTAGCGACAATTTTTGGCGGAGCCATTTTGCCGGATCACCGGATGTGCTGGGCCAGAAATTCGTGGTCGGTGGGACAGTCTGCACCGTCGTGGGCGTGTTGAAAAAGAACCAGAGCCTCCCGCCGTTCTTCTGGGCGGAGGTTTTTCGACCGCTGGCTTACACGGTCAACCCAGCGATTCCATGGGATCCAAGTGTTTTTGGCATCGTCCGGCTGCAGCCCGGGGTGACCCGGGCGACGGCCGAGGCCAGCCTGGCCCGCGCAAAAGTGAACTGGCCGGCCAATTGGAACCCCTTTTCCCACGACGACAAGCCGACTCTGACTCCGCTGACAGAATTCAATAGGTGGAATCATCCCGAGATCTATTGGATGCTGTTTGGCGCCGTTGGTTTTCTTTACGGCATCGCATGCCTCAACACCACCAACTTGCTGCTTGTGCGGCAGCTCGGGAGGAAGCGCGAACTCAGCATCCGGCTGGGGCTCGGCGGCAGTCGTTGGGGGATTATCCGCATTTTGCTCATTGAAAGCCTCAGCCTGTCGGTGATCTCCAGCATATTTGGCCTGCTCGTGGCAAACTGGCTCGGCGTCCTGTTCGCCGCGCTCGGCGGGAATAAACTGAAACTGGACTGGTCGTCGCTCGTGGGCATTGACTGGCGGACATTCGCCGTCCTCGCTGGGGTGACCGTGCTCACGAGTGTCGCGATCGTGGTCGTGCCGGCGGTTGGGCTCTGGCGGCTGGATATTCAGGACGGTTTGAAGCATGGAGGAGGCGCCATCGTTGAAAGCCGGCGCCTCGCGCGCCTCCGCGGCGGGCTGGTCGTGTTGCAGGTTGCATTCGCCATCATTCTCCTCACCGGCGCCGGTTTGATGGTTCGGACGTTTAGGAAGCTGCAGAACGTGAAACTCGGTTTCGAAACGGACCACCGGGTGAAAGTGCTGCTCGATTTTCCAGAAGGCTACCTGAGCAGTAACGATGCGCGCATCGGCCTCGTTCACCGGTTGCAGGATTGCCTGCGACACTTGCCGAATGTCGCCGATGTCGGCTTTGGGTCCGACAACCTGATGGCGGGCTATTATTCTCCGTACCAACCCATTAAGGCAGGCGACGGCACTACGATCAAAGTGGTAATGGACACGTTCTCTCCCAATTACCGGGAGGTTGCCGGCATTGTGCTGAAGCATGGGCAATGGTTAGATGCGACATCGCAATCCGACGTCATCATTAATGAATCATTTGCCCGCAGGCTTTTCGGCGACCATGACCCGATCGGCCAGCCGGTGCGCCCTGAGGGGGCGCCGAAGGAATGGAAGGGCTGGACGGTTGTCGGGGTGCTGGGAGATCTGCGTGAAACAGTTCGCGCCGCTCCCGGTTATCATGTGTTTTTCGCGCCGACCTGGGCGGCTTGGAGTGTCAGGAGCTTTATTCTGCGATTGACGCACGATTCGGACGAAGCATTCGAGGGCACGGTCCGGCGAGCGATCTACCAGTTCGATCCGGAGATTGTCACGATGGCTGTCACGCTCCTCGCTGAAGCTCGCGATCGCCAAATGTACAATGAACACTTCGCCCTGTCGGTACTCGAAGTACTTTCAGCAATTGCGCTCTTCCTGACCGTCGTAGGACTCTTCTCGGTACTGGCCTACACGGTCGACCGGAAGATGAACGAATTCGGTGTCCGCCTAGCGCTGGGCGCTACCGCCCGGGATCTAATGACGCTCATCATCGGCCGGGGCGTTCTCTTCACCGGGATCGGGATCGTGGGCGGCATTGCCGGTGCCATGGCACTCACTCGCTTCTTGCAGAGCCTGCTCTATGAGACTCCGACCTACGACCCCGTAGTCCTCGGTGCCGTGGCCGTTTTGTTGATGTTGGCGGCCATCGCGGCATCGACGGTCCCGGCGCTCCGCGCCTCCCGCGCCGACGTTTCCCGGCTCCTCCGAGCGGAATAGGCGTAACACGGGCATCTTAGTTGCGCAGCAGGGCGGTTTCCGAAACAGAACCCAGAGGCGCCATTAACGATTCGAATCCCCGTGCGATAGCAGACTGCGAGGAGCCTCAGAATCCTCCAGTCTCGTCAGGCAAAGCAGCGGGCAGAACAAGGATCAGAATTTTGTGGATGTTAAAGTCGCCTCTGCCAGATTCGCGCCAAAGACTTTCCCCCATGAAAACCTGCTTTGCGCGAGTTCCTTTCATTTTGTTGGCGATCTGCTTTGGTGTCCTCCATGCGGCAGGGGCGATCCGACGGGGGGCGATCCGACGGGGGGCGATCCGACGGGATCATGTGTGAATTCTCGACAAGGGGATAACGTCCGGAATCTCGCGCACATTTTTTGACGGATGTAGTTCGGAGGAGGGGGGACGATCCGAAGGGGTCCGGATTCCCCCTCGAGCGGTCTTGTCGAGAATTCACACATGACCCCATCGGATCGCCGCCGCCTACGCCCACGGGCCCTGGCGCTATCAAATCATCCGAAATCCCCGCCGCCCATGACCGTATTACCGAAAGGCATTGGGGTTAGCCGGCCTCCCTGAGTCAGTCTTTCCAAAGCAGAACGGTGCCCTGGGCCCGGGTGGTGAAGAAGCTGCGGATGCTCCGCATCAGGCTGAGCCATTTTCGGGCGAACGCATCCGCCCCGCTCGTCGCATTGGAATAGCCAGGCCGGTACATCGTCCGCGTATATTCCCAAGGAAATGGCAGAACCAGGTGACGGCGGAAGCCGGCGGCACGAGCGTGGCGAAGGATCACCCGCGGCGGCATGTCCTTCTCATGCACCGCAAACTCATTGACCGCACGCCGCGAGGAGGGCGAATCGCTGTGCCCCTCCCCTGGTTCGATGCAAATCATCAGACCACCCGACTTGAGCGCGGCATGGGCAGCCCGCAAAGCTGCGGTCTCGGATTCGGCGTGATGGAGGGCGTCGTGAAAGACGACGTAGTCGGCGTTTGGTTCCAAATTAATCTCTTCATAGTCCGCAACCGAAAAATCCGCGGAGCGCAGCTGTCGCCCGGCTTGAAGCTGTCGGGCGATCGCGATCGCATCCGGAGAAATATCCACTCCGGTCACCTCGTAGCCCCGTTCCGCCAGAAACAAACTCAGCCATCCCGTCCCACAGCCGAATTCCACGACACGGGCCGGAGGAGGCCGCATCAGCGCCATGATTGACGTGAGGTTGGCGAGATTCTGAACGCAGCATGCATCGCTGAAAGGCTTGCGGGCGGCATGCAGGCGCCCCGCTTCGCCGATACGGGCGAAGTAATCTCGTTCACCCTGTTTTGGGTCGTTCACGGCGATCTCGACACTTGGGGCAAGTCGCTCTAGGTGACGAGTAGAATACCGACATTGATCATTGTCATTTCGTGGCTGGCCTCATTTTGGATAGTTGCGCGCTCCGTTTTTGCAGTCAGTGGTGCTCGCCAGACTCTTCAGGGCCGTCCCAAAAGGGTCAGGTTTCGGATTCGGATTTCGGGTCTGTCGCAGTCGTCTGGCGAGAAAGGGACAAGACACGCTCTCGAGAATCCAACCGATGGATGACCGGCAACGTGCATTCGGGCATGGGGCTGCGCTGAGTAGGAATCTGACGCGCTATCGCCGGGAGCGCCAATCCCAGGATCCAACATGGAATTGCTGACATCAAGATCCGCAACCTTCTCTGAGTAATCAGAGTCAACCAGGAACAGCGGTGCCGTTGGATACGGGTGCGAGACTGGAAATGATCAGGTCATCGGTGTTTCAAAGCGGTTGGGGGGCGATCCGACGGGGTCCGGATTCCCCCTCGAGCGGTCTTGTCGAGAATTCACACATGACCCCATCGGATCGCCCCCCCATCGGATCGCCTCGACAGTTTCTTGGAACGCATCTATTCGAGGTTGTTGGTCCTCTAACCCGCGGCGCATAGTTGCAGAGCAGCGCGCCCTCTGTAGTTGAAACGTCAGTGTTATCCCCATGACGACCCCTGCTTCTGGAGAATACCGTGACCGGATTGCCGGCCTCATTGTCTTTGGCATTTTGGAGATTCTGGGAGGCATTCTGTGTCTATTGCTGCTACCGCTCATGCTCTTTGGCTTGGCGATGGCCGCACAACAGGGCAATGTGGCACTATCCCTGCACGCGATGATTCCTGGCATGTGCATCTATGCGCTGCTTGGTATCGGCCTTATATGGCTGGGCGTTGGATCAATCCTGGCGCGTCGCTAGGCGCGCGCCCTGTGGGTTTGCCTTTCGGGCGTATGGCTTGGCTCAGGATTGGTGGCGACTCCGTTTGTGCTTTTCATGGCCTCTCATCTTGGCGGGACGATGGCGGCGAATGGCCAACCAGTGCCCCAACCTGCGATCCAGCTGATTACTCAAGTCATCATGGTCGCTTTCATGTTGCTTTTTTACATTGTCATACCCGGGGCGCTTTTCCTTTTTTATCGCAGCCCGCATGTGCGGAGCACCTGTGAGGTGCGCGATCCTAAGGGACGCTGGACGGACCACTGTCCCTTGCCCGTGCTGGCCCTGAGTCTGTTGACTTCGTTTGGCGCGGTCGGGACCCTGGCGCTCCTGGGCTTCCGCTGTGTCTTCCCGTTCTTTGGTTTTCTAGTGGATGGCGCGGGCGGCTGCGTGCTGATCTTGGCGCTGTCTGGGACGATGCTTTATCTCGGGCGGGGCCTGTACCGACTCCAGATAGACGCTTGGCGGCTTTTGCTCGCAGTCATAGTTATCATGGCCATCTCCGGAACCATAACATTCTGGCGCATTGATCTTGTCACCATGTATACGTCGATGGGCGTCGACAGTCACGTCGTCACCGCGGCCGCCAAGATGGGCCAAATGAACTTCCTCAGGTGGATGACTCCGATCTGGTTCTTGCCCTGGTTTGGGTGGCTTCTCTTCGTGCGCCGCTATTTCCCTAAAAGTTCGACCACCGCCGGAGTAAGCGTGTGACGGTTAGGCGCACATGCAAGTTGCTGAATCGCGAGTTCGATTTCCTTGGTTCGATTGGCGTGCCATTTGGCGGGATCTGGTGTTTTCCCTGCGATCCCTCGTGCGGGCCCGTGGGTTTGCCGTGACAGCGGTCCTGACCCTCGCCTTGGGCATGTTTCTCACGGTGACCGTCTGGCTCTTCAGTGCTTGGACGATGACGTCCTCTAGTTCCTATCCGCACCCCGAAGAGGTATATGCCATAGGGTTTACCACGAAAGATTCGACAGACTTCGCCCCCTACCAAATCGCTCCGCAGTTGCAGGCCTACCGGAAGCAGTTGGACGTCTTTGCGGAGTACGCGGCGATCACCAACCAATCCTGCAATGTTGTCTTCGATCGTGAACCGGTCGCATCTAGTGTCGGGCGGATGGTCGAAGGCTCATTCAAGACGTTGGGCCTGATTCCTTCCCTCGGGCGCGCATTCCTGCCGGAGGAATATCGCCCAGGCGGAGACGACGTCGTCATCCTCTCCGCTCAATTTTGGAAGGAGCACCTCCACTCCGACCCTGCGGTGCTGAACCGGACGATCACGATCGACGAGCGCATTTGCCGGATCGTAGGGGTTTTCTCCGAGAAACAAGACTATCCGATTTTCTTCTATGCCGGGGTCTATCGCCCTTGGGTGCCGGTTTTGGATCCCGCCAAGCCCTATGAATGGCCCATGATGACACTGGCGCGGCTCAGGAAAGGCGTCACTGCGGAGCAAGCCGGCTTGGCTCTCCAACACGTCAAGCTGGACCTCAGTCCGGATTTTCTGAAGTGGCTCAGCCAGGAAAGAACCTCGTTGCGCAAGCCGAACCAGACCTACCGCCCGGAGGTTTTTCACCTCCTGTTCGGCGCGGCGCTTTTCCTGTTCGCTATTTCCTGCCTTAACACCGTGAACCTCATGCTGGTGCGGGTGCTCGGGCGCAGCCGCGAGTTTAGCATCCGATTGGCCGTTGGCGGCACGCAAGCACAGGTGATCAGGCTCATCGCCATGGAGGCAACCATCATCGCCCTTGCGGCCGGCATGGTCGCGTTCGTGGCCATGGGATTGTTCGCGCCGCGGGTTCTGGCGTTGTGGACCGGATATGCCAACTACGGATCACTTTGGGGAGCATGGATCGCACACGAATGTCTCGCAGTGCTCGTGGTCGTGGCGGCCGTGCTCTTGGCGGCAACTAGCGCCTGGCGCCTCCGGCATACGAACATCAGCCGGGGTCTGAAGGAGGGCGGTGCGGCCGCAGGCGAGAGCCGCCGGACCGGCCAGGGGCGTGCGCTCTTGGTGATATTGCAGGCCGCCTTTGCCGTAGTCTTGCTCGCCGGGGCGGGACTGATGATCCGCACCTTTCAAAACACCGCTCGGGTGGATCTTGGCCTTGATCTGAACGGTAAGGTGACCGTCTGGCTGGCCTACCCGAAAAACGTCCACCCGACCGATGAAAACCGGCTCCAAACTTTTGGCGAAATTGAAGAGGTCTTCCGTCATCTGCCTGGCGTCCGGGCGGTAGGTTCCGGAACCGGCATCAGTTTTTGGGGCGGGGGCGGCGAAGGGGAGCCAAGTCTGCGCCTGCCGGACGGCAGCATGGTGGGTTTCTCTGCCACATTTGTATCAGAGCATTTACCGGATGCGGCCGGCCTCCACCTCGTGAGGGGACGGTGGATGAGCCAATCTAAGGGAGCCCAGGAGGTCGTCATCAACGAGACTCTGGCGAGAAAACGCTTCGGCGATGAAAACCCACTCGGTCAGGTGATGATGATCAAGAACAAGGAGGGGAAGGACTGGGTGTGGACTGTCACTGGCGTGGTGCATGACGTCCGACCTGGTTTGCGGGCAAAGGCATTTAACGAGGTCTACGAGATCAGTTCCTGGTGGCCCCCCGGAGTGTCGATGATTCTGATACGCTACGACCGGGACCCGGGGCCGGAGGCGGAAGGCCTCATCCGCCGGGCAATTTACAAGGCGAATCCCGGCATCATTACGCTGTCGATCCAGACTTTTAATGAGCAATTGCGCCAAAGTCAGGCGCTAGAACATCAGGCCCTGAACATTCTGCAGTGGCTGTCGTTGGCTGCCCTGGCGCTAGCCGCTGTTGGTTTGTTCTCGGTTCTGGCCTACAACGTGGATCAACGGCGTCCGGAGTTTGGGGTGAGGCTCGCGCTCGGCGCACCGCATGCCAGCATCATCTGGCTGGTGTTGCGGCGCGGTTTGGTAACGACGGGAATCGGTGTGAGCATTGGCTGCATCGCAGCTCTCGGTTTGGCGCGCCTTATGGCTTCGCTGTTGTTTGAAACCCGAACGTTTGAACCGGTGGTATACGCCTCCGTCGTCGCCGTATTGTTGGCGGCTGCTGTCGTCGCCTGTTGGATCCCCGCACGGCGGGCTGCGAATGTGGACATCTCTCGGCTGCTGCGAATGGAATAACAGCTCGCGACGGTTTCGTGTCGCATTTCACAATGCACCTCCGAAAGAGAATGCCCAGAGCGTCGCTGCCGGCGACCCCAGCCACCACGTCCTTTCCGGGGCAGGAGGCGCGTTAGCCGTAGGTCGCGAGTTTCTGGACCACTGCTCTCGCTTTGCCGATCAGTCGGCGCGAAGCGCTTCCATCACGGATAGAGGCAGGTTGGGTTTGTAGAAGAGGAGATAGTCGGCCTTCTTTGCCTCACCGCGGGTGATCTTCCTCCCGTGAACGATGACGCGTCCCTTCGTGAAGTAGGTCTCCTCCCGCACCTGAGTCATCAGATTCCACTTGCTGCCCTGCGGGCCGCCAAGCAACGCCGGAGTAATAAACTTTGTGCGGATGTCCGCCTCGGTGAGGATCTTCTTGTTCGGAGGCATCATTGGGGCACGGGACGGAAGCGGGATTCTCTATAGAATCTCCAAAATCGATTGTAGACCACCCGATGCCCATCTCACGAGACAGAAATTCCCACAGCATCGTGAGGCGCGCGACGAAGTGAGGTGGCACGGCTATTCAAAATTCCGCAGTTGCGGCGGAATCGGCTCGCTGGCGCTCGCGGCCACGAGGAGCGAACGCCCCGACTGCGAAATCAAAGACGTATGCATCCGGAGGAAAACGGCCGTTGCCGTTTTCCCCAAGGCGATGGGAGGACGGAACGTCCGACCAGCGCCTCAGCGGTATTCCTCGCCGGTAACGGCATTGATGATCTTGAAGTTTTCGACGTGGTAGCTGGGATCGGCGCGGAACGCGAGTTTCACGCCGTAATTCTGCTCCATGCGCACGAGCAGATCGGCGTCCTCGCTGCGGAGGCGTTCGAGGATGCCGGGGTGGACGTGCACCCGCAGCGCGTATTCCTTGCCGTCGTTGCGGGCGTGCAGGCGCCGGACGATCGACGAGAGCTTGCGCTGCAACTCGACGGACATCGTCGTGGCGCTTTTCACGATGCCGCGGCCGTGGCAGTACGGGCAGTTGGTGTAGAGGTTGGAGGACAGCGACTCCTGCTGGCGCTGGCGCGTCATCTGCATGATGCCCAGCAGGGAGATCGGCAGGATGTGGTTCTTCGCCTTGTCCTCCGACATCGCCCGCACCATCATGTCGTACACCTGATTGCGGTGCCGGCGCTCCTTCATGTCGATGAAGTCGATGATGATCAGGCCGCCGATGTTGCGGAGGCGGATCTGGCGGGCGACCTCC
This sequence comes from Opitutia bacterium, assembly GCA_003142955.1. Taxonomy (GTDB): domain Bacteria; phylum Verrucomicrobiota; class Verrucomicrobiia; order Opitutales; family Opitutaceae; genus Fen-1467. Next base: position 59,194 of record PLOH01000049.1, read on the forward strand.
TGGACGGCCTCGAGATTGACCTGCAGGATGGTGTTCTTCTCCTCGCCGGGCCGGGCCTTGTGGGACCCAGTATTCACGTCGATGGCGATCAGCGCCTCGGTCTCATCGATCACGATCTCGCCGCCGGAGGGCAGGGTGACCCGGCGCTGAAACGTCTGTTCGATCTGCCGCTCGATGTTGAAGCGCTCGAAGATGGGGATGCTGTCCTTGTAGTGCGCGATCTTGGAGCGCGAGCGCTGCGAGATCTGGCTCACCTGCGCGAGCACGCGTTCGTAATCGGACTGGCTGTCGATCAACACGCGGTCGATGTCCTCGGTCAGGAAATCACGGACGGTCCGCTCGACGATATCCGGCTCGAGATACAGGGTGGTGGGAGCTTTCTGCGTCTGCACCTTCTGCTGGATCTCCTCCCACGTGCGGAGCAGGAGATGGAGATCGCGGACAAAATAGCGGGCTTTCTTCCCCTCGCCGGCGGTGCGCACGATGACGCCCATGCCTTCCGGGATGGTGAGCTCGTTGACCAGCTGCCGGAGGCGCAGGCGCTCCTTGGAATCCTCGATCTTGCGGGAGATGCCGCATTGGTCGGAATAAGGCATCAACACCAGATAGCGGCCGGGCAGGGCCAGGTTGGTCGTGGTGCGGGGCCCTTTGGTGCCGATCGGGCCTTTGGTAACCTGGATGACGATTTCCGTCCCGGGCGGGTAGAGACCGGGAATATCTTTGACGGTGGGTTCCGCCACCCGCGGGCCGGTCGTCTTCTTCCGGTTGACGCGCACGACCTCGACCGAGGAATCGGCCGCCGCCGGGAGCATGTCCCAATAGTGGAGAAAGGCGTTTTTGTTGAAACCGATGTCGACGAACGCGGCCTTCAATCCGGGATCAAGGTTCTTGATCCGCCCTTTGAAGATGCCGCCAACCATCCGGTTGTCGGATTCGCGCTCGATCTCGAACTTCTCCAGGATTCCGTCGACGAGCAGCGCGACGCGCTTTTCCAGCGGCTCGGAGTTGATGATCAGTTCGCGGAAATCAGCCTTCTCCTTCTGAAAGAGGTTGAGGATTTTCTGGAGGATCGGCCGTTGGCGGGAGCGTTCCTGGGCTTCGTCGCGCAGTGCGGAAGGATCAACCGGTTCGCGCGGTTGATCGGCCGGCGCATGGGCCAGCTCTTCGTCGTAACGGTTGGAAACGTCCTGGGGCGGGACGTTGGAGGGGGGTTGATTGCTCATGGCGGGCGTTTTCGTCTTGGGTTGGGACGGAGCGCCTTTGGGCGGATGATGGGGCGCAGGAGATTCCGGCAAAGCGGTCCATATCGGGGAGGGAGGAGAACATGGGATTAGAACTCCTTTCGGAACCGATAGACGCTTTGGACCAGTCCTTGCAGCACACAACAACTGAGCACAAAGGAGCCACCGTAGCTGATGAAGGGAAGCGGAATGCCGGTAATCGGCACCAGCCCGATGGTCATGGCTATGTTAACGAATACGTGGACCGCGATCAGCACCGTCCCGCCGAGGGCGAGAAGGGTGCCGAGACGGTCACGGGCGAGGCCCGCGATGCGTATGCCGTTCCATAATACCACGCCAAAAAGGCCGAGGACCGAAATGCTCCCCAGGAAACCTTTCTCCTCGGCAAGAACCGAGAAGATAAAATCAGTGTGGGCCTCGGGCAGGTAGCGCAGTTTGGCCTGCGTGCCCTGCGTCCAGCCCTTGCCCGTCAACCCTCCCGAGCCGACCGAGATGAGGGATTGGTTCAAATTCCAGCTGATGCCCATCGGATCGATCCGGTCGGGCGCGATGAACGCCAGAATCCGATTTCGCTGGTAATCATGCAGCGGCAACACGCTGTGCGCCTCATAGGCCCCCTTGTCCGTCGAGGGCGACAGGCTGTTCGCCTCGAGGAAATTCAGGTAACGGTAGCTGTCCACGGCGACGAGCCCGATCAGCAGCACAAACGCCCCAAGGGCAGCGGCAAAAAAGCGCTGCGAAAGATTGGAGACGTAGAGCAGGGCAAAGACCATGGGCGGGATGACGAGGGCCGAACCGAGATCCGGTTGGAACAATATCAACAGAATGGGCAATCCCGCCGCAAGAGCTAATATCCCCAGCGTCTGCAAGGACTCCCGCACGGTGGTCAGCCTCGACCGGGTAAGAATCGCGGCGGTGATGATCAGGGCGCCAAATTTCGCTGCTTCAGAGGGTTGGAAAGAAACCGGCCCGAAGTCGATCCACCGCCGCGCGCCCAGACGCGTCACGCCGAACGGGGTCCACGGCAGGAGCAGGGACACCAGGCAAATGGCATAGACCCAATGGGCGTATTTGAGCCAGAATTTGTAATCGATCAGGGAAACCGCGCAGTAGATCACCGCCCCGACGACGAGCCAGACCACTTGCATGAGCCATTGGCCGCGATTATTGGCCAGTTGCGCGCTATAGATGAAGAACAGGCCGATGGTGGCCAGCGCGGCGATGGCGAGTGGGTTGATCCAGTCGTACCGCTCGCGCGTGGTGGTCTGGAAGACCCGCAGAAAGTCGAGAGGATGGCTCAGTTTCACGCCGGTCCCAATGTCCAAGGTCCGGGTCGCAATGTCGATCCTTCATCGCGAGCCGCCGGATGCGCCGGATTCCTAGGTTGATCTTTTTGGCCCGGGATCTAGGGTGATCCCCTTGAAATCAGGCAGCGCAGCCGACTTCATTTTGCTGATCCTCCAGGGCGAACCGTTTCTTCAGAGCCTTTTCGTCGCTGGCATCGTTGGCACAGGCCTGGGTTTCCTGGTCGTCTGGATTGTCACGCGCCAGACGCGACGAATGGCGGAGCGAAACGCCGTGCAGTTGCTGGCCGTGGCGCGACGGGAGGCGGCGGTGGGCGCGCAGGAGATGAAGACCAAGGTGGAGGAGGAGATCCAGGCGAAGCGCGCCGAGATGAACCGGGAATTCGACCGGCGCGAGATCGAAGTGGAGGTCAAACTGCGCGAGATTCGCTCCCACGAGGAGTCGCTTTCGTTGCTCGATTATCAGCTGGAACAGAAACAGGAGCGCTTGGCCCGGGAGAACGTCGCGATCCGCCAGGCGCGGGATGCGATCCGTGATCTCTCGAAGAGCGTGCGCAAGCGGCTGGAGGGGGTCGCGCAAATGGACGCGGAGGAGATCAAGCGGGCGTTGCGCGAGGAGGTGCAGCTCGAATGCCAGGACGAATTACGGGCGCTCCGGCGGCAGACCCTGGAGAAATCCGAGCAGGAACTGCAACACGAGGCGCACCGCATCCTCGTCACCGCCATGCAGCGGCTCGCCAGCCGGCCCAACAACGACATCACCGCGACGATTGTCCAGCTGCCCGGCGAGGAGATGAAAGGCCGGATCATCGGCCGGGAGGGCCGCAACATCAAGGCGTTCGAAGCCGCCACCGGGGTGACACTGCTCATCGACGAATCGCCGCAGATGGTGCTGATTTCCTCGTTCGATCCGGTGCGGCGCGAGATTGCCAAGCAGGCCCTGGAAGGACTGATCAAGGACGGCCGCATTCATCCGGCGAGCATCGAGGAATTTGTCGCGCGCGCCAAGGAGGAGATCCGCCTCAATGTCATGCAGGCGGGCGAGGAAGCGGTGCAGCGCCTGCAGGTCAACGGCCTTCACCCGGAAGTCATTAATCTGCTCGGCAAACTCAAATTCCGCTTCTCCTACACCCAGAACGTCCTCGATCACTCGGTCGAGGTCGGCTTTCTTTGCTCAATGCTGGCCTCGGAGATCGGCCTCGATCCGCAGGTGGCGAAGCGGGTGGGGCTGCTGCACGACATTGGCAAGGCGGTGGAAGGGGAATACCAGGGCAGCCATGCCGTCATCGGCGCCGAATTTGCGAAGCGCTACGGCGAGACTCCCATCGTGGTGAACGCCATTGCGGCCCACCACGAAGAGGTCAAGCCCGAGACGGTCTATGCCGGGTTGGCCATCCTCGCGGACACGATTTCGGCGGTGCGCCCGGGCGCCCGGGCGGAGTCGATGGCCGGCTACATCCAACGACTGGATCGGCTGGAGCATCTGGCCACGTCGATGGAAGGGGTGCAGCAAGCTTATGCGATTCAGGCCGGCCGCGAAGTGCGGGTCGTCGTGAACCCGCAGGCGGTGACGGATGAGCAGGCCTGCGATCTGGCGAAGAAGCTTCGCCGGAAGATCGAGGAGGAGCTGCAATACCCCAGCACGATCAAGATCACCGTCATCCGGGAGCAGCGCTTTAACGAAACAGCGATGTAGGCGGAAAGTAACGAGCAGCGAGGAGTGAGCAGCGCGCAGGCATCGCGACCATTTTCGGACCCAATTCTACTCGCTACCCGCTACTCGATTCTCGATGCTTCCGCCCATGGCCGACCCGAAGATTCTCGAGACTTTCCCCAACCCGCAACCGGGGCGCGACTATCTGATCGAACACACGCACCATGAGTTTACGTCGCTGTGCCCGATCACCGGGCATCCGGATTTTGCCGAGATCACGGTCCAGTACGTCGCGGACAAGATTTGCGTCGAGCTCAAGTCGCTCAAGCTTTACTTCCACGCCTATCGAAACGAGGGGATCTTTTTCGAAGAGGTGACCAACAAGATCTGCGACGACCTCGGCGCGCTGCTCAAGCCGCGACGAATGACGGTCATTTCACGCTGGATGGCGCGCGGCGGATTTACGTCGGTGATCAGCGCGGAATGGCGGCCGAAGAAGCAGCGTCGCAAGTAGCCGGGCAGGTCGAGGGCTCGCCTAAGAACCGGCTCTATGGTCAATCGTAGGAAGCGAGCTTGCTCGCGATTCCGAGGTAAGAATCGCCTGCAAGCGACCTTCCTAGCAGCCGGTCGGGCTTAGCCGACAGGCTCTACGCACAAGTCCGTCCCAAATGGCGCCAGCCATTTGCCAAGGAGCTCGTCGGACTTCGTCCTCCGTGCTCCTAGTGCACCGTTTTCTCGGCGGTGGGGGCCCAGCGGTCTTTCGGCAAGTCGGGGAGATTGATCACCCATGGATCGGTGTAGTTGCGCTTCAGCGCCACCCGCTCCATTTTCATCGGACCGAGATTCTTGTCCCACGAAACAAAATAGGTCCAGGTTACCCCGAGGTGCCGAGCGTCCGCCAAGTCCGGCACGCCACCGAATTCGCTCAGGGCGACGAGCTTGCGGCCGCCGAACCGGACTTGCACATCGTCCCACTCCGCGCTGAGCGGATCCCGCACGTCGGCCGGGTATTCGTCGATGCCGATGATGTCGACGACGTCATCGCCGGGATACCAGTCCTGATTGGCTGTTCCCGTGTAGACCCAGATGAGATTGTGCAGACCGTTCACACGGGTCAGACGGTCGTGCAAGAGGCGCCAGAGTTGGATGAACGGCTTGGGCCCCTTGGCGCCCCACCAGAACCATCCGCCTTCCGCCTCGTGCAGTGGCCGCCACAATACGGGAATGCCCCAGTCGGCGAGCTTGCGCAGTTCGCCGGCGACCATGTCGATGTCGGTCAGCAACAACGCGTAGTCCGCGCCTTCGGGATGGGCCAGCACTTCTGCCAGATCGAAGGTGGTGGAGCGAGTGTAAAAGCCCATATACGAGCGTGCGTCCTGTTTGGTTCCGTCGGGGCGGACAATCGTCGTGTCAAGCAACCCCGAGGGCGCGCGCCAGTGCCAGCAATAAGAGAGGATGTGTCCCTGTCGGGCCTGATCGATCATCTGTTCGGTTTCGCCTGGAACCACGCCCGCATAGCGGATCGAACTCGTGGTGAGGTTGATCATGTCGGCTGCGACGATTGCCGGCGACTGGCCGGTCACTTTGCGCACATAATCTACGTCCGGGCCCTCAATGGTGCCGGAGAGCGTGCGTTCGCCATATTGTTCCACGAGGTAGGCCATCAACGCCCGAGCCGCCGCGGTGCCCTGCGGGTCGCACAGGGTTGCCCCTGGTTTATGCAGGGCCGGCAGCGCGGCCACCGGAGCCAGGTCCACACGGTCGATTTCGTAGTCTTTCCATCCGCCAAAGATTGCGATGGTGTTATCGCCGTCGCGCAACTCCACTTTGCCAAAACGCTGTTCGGCAAACGCTCCCTTAGAATCAACAAATCTCCCGGAAAACGTGAGCCCGTTGACCTCGTACAAGAATCCTTTCACGGGCGAACGAAAGCGGACGGTGAAATTGTAGAGGCCTGCCCGGGCTGTGAAATTCAGGGTCAGCCGGTCGGCGTCCGCCTTGAATCCGGTNNGCCGGCAGGCTCAAGCCCGCGAAGGCCGCCACGAGATTCAGCAACGATCCACGGCAGAGCAGAGAGGGAAACAGCAGTCTCATGAGGCACCATCAAATCGATGGCGCCCAACTCAGCCAGTCCAAAGATCTCCCAAGGACCTGATGTCGCAGCCCGGCCTTTGTGCGGAGGGTTGGTTGCCGACGGCTACTCCGCCCGGAGCGCCTCCACGGGATTCACGTTCATGGCCCGTCTGGCCGGCAGCCAGGCGGCCAGCAGCGCGGCGCCGAACACCACTGCCGCACCCAACACTACCCCGGAGATGTCGAACGGGCTGGCGTCCTGCAACACGCGCCGCAGGACTGACGAAAACCCCCATGCGCCCGCCGCGCCGACGACTAGGCCTACCGCCACCCACCAAACCGCTTGCTTGAACACCAATCGCGCGATGTCGCGTGGCGCGGCTCCCAGCGCCAAACGCACGCCGATGTCGCGCCGGCGCCGGGCGAAATGGAATGAAAGCGTCCCGTAAAGCCCGAGGGCCGCCAGCCCGATGATGGCGACGGTGAGCACGTCCAGCACGGAGGTGAGGACCGCGAGAACGCGCCCCTGGCTTTGAAACACGGCGCCGAGCGTGCGCACATTGGCCAGCGCCAGATCGCCGTCGATCCGCGCCAGTTCCCGCCGGATCGCCTCGACCGGGGCAGGAACCCCCGCCGCCATGCGCACCAGCAGAAACGACTCCGGGATCGCCGCGTCATTGAAGGGGAAATACATCTCGGGCTGGGCGGGCCGCTCCGCATTTTGCCGCACGTCCTCGATCACGCCCACTACTTCGCGCGACCAGCCCTGGCCCGATTGGGCCGGGCGGAGGTGCCGGCCGAGGGGATCCCGCCCCGGCCAATAGCGGCGCGCCATCGCGCGGTTGATCACCACAACCTGGTTCCGATGGGTTTCATCCGCCGGCGTGAAACCGCGCCCCTGGTTCAGCCGCGCCCCGATCGCGGGGAAAAATCCCGGCGAGACGAACGCTTGCGCGATCCACGGATACGACTTGGCGGAATTATAGACCTCGTCGTCAATCAACACGGTCGACGCACTTCCTCCGTCCAAGGGCAGCTCGGACGCCACGGCCGCTTCGCGCACGCCGGGCAGGCTGGCGCAGCCCTCGAGAAGACGTTTCCAGAAAGCCACCCGGGCGTCTTCGCTCTGGTACGCTGGCCCCTTCACGGCGACGCCGGCGGTCAGGGTATCTTCGGCCGCCAGCGCTTTGGCGCTTCCGAGCAATGCGCGATAGGTGCGCGAAAACTGCAGGGCGATCGAAAGCAGCAGCAGGGCAACGGCGATCTCGCCAATCACGAGGCTGCGCAGTTTGCGCTGCGTTTTGCGGGCCGGTCCGGAACTCGCGCTACCGTCCTTGATGCCGCTGACGACGTCGGTTTTGGAGGCGAGCAGGGCCGGCGCGAATCCGGCCATTTGCATGCTGATCAAGGTCAGCACGGCGATGCTGCCCAGCAGCGACGCATCGAGATGGAGTCCCGCGCGCGGCATCACCTCGACCGGGAGGATGCCGGTGAGCACGGATTGTCCCCACAGGGTCAGCAGGAAACCGCCCGCGGCCGCCATCAGGCTCAGCAACAGGCTCTCCATCAGGACCAGCCGGAGGATGTGTCCGCGGCGGGCCCCCAGCGCCAGACGTACCGCTATTTCCTGCTGGCGGCCGATGCCCCGGGCGAGCATCAGGCCCGCAACATTCTGGGCGGCCAGCACGAGCAGCGTCCAGCCCGCGGCCACCAAAGCCGAAACCCGCAACGCCGCGATCCCGCCGAGTTCGATGGCGAGCGGAACCGACCAGAAGGTCCGGTGCTGATCCGCATTGGGGTCTGCTGCCGCGATCTGCCGGGCGATCGCTTTCAATTCCTCCGACTCCTGGCCGCTGGTGACTCCGGGCTTCAGCCGGGCGATCGCGCCGAGCCAGTACCCGTTCCAATCGGGCGCGCCGCGGCGCAGCGAGAGCAGACTCCACAGGCCGACCGTCCGGGTGCCCTTCCAGAGGGAAAGCACCGCGAACCCCTCGGGCATGATTCCGACGATGGTGTGGTCGCGCCCGTCGAGTCGGACCGTCCGGCCGATGACCGCAGGATCGGAGTTGAAGCGCTGTTTCCAGAGCTGATGGCTCAGGATCACAACCGCGGTGTTGTCGCCCTCCTCATCCTCCGGCTGAAACCACCGGCCATGCAACGGCGGCACGCCCAGGGTGCGGAACAGTCCGGCGGTGCACAGTGCGCCCTCGACCGCCTCCGCGCGATCCCCGCCGAGGTTGAAGCGGCGGACGCTGAACGCGCCGATGTCGGCGAGGGTTTTTGCGCGCTCCTGCAGATCGAGGATGTCCGATGTGGTCAGCGGCGTGTAGTCGAGCACGGCGGTGATCTCCTTCCTCCAGACCGAGGCCAGCCGGCCGGGCTCCGGATAGGGCAGCGGATCGCGCAGCATGCCATTGATGACGCTGAAGAACGTCGCGGTGGCGCCGATGCCGATGGCCAGCGTCACGACAGCCACCACGGAGAAACCGCGGTTCTTCCGCAGGGTGCGGGCGGCGAGCAGGAAGTCCTTGCCCAACTGCTCCAGCCACACCCAGCTGCGTTGGTCGCGGACGGTTTCCTTGATGCCGTCGAGGTGGCCGAACTGGCGCCGGGCCGCGTAGTGGGCTTCCTGCGACGACATGCCCGCGGCGCGGTTGGCCGCCTCCTGCAGCTCGATGTGCGTCTGCAGCTCCGCGGCCAGGTCGGCTTCGATGGCCGAGCGCCGGAACAGCGAGCGCAGACGGGAGCGAATGGGACGAAGGGGACTCATCGGGCTAATCCGACCGATCGGCCGAGAACGCGGCGAGGTGGTCGCGTCTCCATGCAATCTGCGGACCAGAGGCTTGCGAAAACTTCATGGAATTTGTGTTTCCGCGCGGCGGTTATCGCCTGCGAGCAGGCTCCTACAACCGGCGCGGGTTTCCTTGGCACTTGGAACTTGGGATCTGGTACTTGGGATCTGGAACTTGGATCCTCCTTGCAACGGCTACTGTGGCGGCGGCCCTTTCTCCACGAGGGAAATCCGCGCCCCGGTCGCAGTGAGTTTGACCGTCAGGGTCGAGAACACCCAGGTCCCGTTCGTCTTCGATGCGACAACGTTGATGCGCGCCTTCCCCCGGGGTCCGGTTACCGGAATCGTGATTTCGGCGCTCCGGCCCGGATTGAGGGTACCGGTGACGAACCATCCGACCTCAAGGAAAGCGCCCAGGGCTTGCACGACGGCCGGCGACGATTCGGCCCGGGCGACCGCTTCCTCGCAGGCGCCGGATGATCGCATCATGGCGAAGGCGGCGACGACAATGAAGGCGATTCCGCCGATAAACAGAACGACGGCGCCGCAGCAGCCGGCCACCAACACCCGGAACTGATTGCGGCTCCACCAAGTCTGTCCGGTTGGTCCGGTCGCCGGGGCCGAAAACGACGGTTGGTGCGGGGCGGTTTCGGGTCGAAGCGCGGCATTCATTGTGGTTCCCTTTGTTGACGGTTATTCGGCCTTCAGAGTCTCCACCGGATTGACGCGGGTCGCCCGTCGCGCCGGGATCCAGCAGGCGAGCAGGGCAATGCCGGTCAGAAGGAAGACGGCGGCCAGCGTCACCAATGAGCTGCTCACCGCCAGGCCGTAGAGAACTCGCGGCAGCACCCGGCTCAGCCCCAGGGACAGAACCGTTCCGATCGCGATTCCGTACAATGTCAGTTTCAGGCCGTCCCCCAGCACCAGCCGGAGGACGTCGCCTTTCTGTGCGCCCAGGGCTAGGCGGATGCCGATCTCGCGCGTCCGCTGGCTGGCCACGAACGAGACTACGCCGTAAAGACCCATCACGACCAACACCAGGGCGAAAAAACCCTGAAGCCCCGCGAGGGCGGCTCCGGCGCGGAGTGGCAGCAGGGCCAGCAAGCCTTCGTTCAGATGGCGGTCCATCGTTTGAACGTCATAGAGCGGCACGGCCGGGTCGAGATCCTGCACCAAGCGTCGCAACTCTGGCGCGACCGCACCCGGATCACCTTGCGTGCGGAGATACAAGGTCAGGGGAGTCATGTCGTAGAATTGGGCCAACGGCTGGAGGATAAAAGGCGAGGCGGCTTCCCCGGCCATTTTGTAGCGTCCGTTGCGCACCACGCCCACAACCTCGAACGCAGTCGGGCCGCCGACATAACAGCGTCGGCCCAAGGGATTCTGTCCCGGCCAGAACTGCGCCGCCATCTCCTCGTTGATGATGGCCACTGGCGGAGCACCCGTTTTGTCCTGCGCACTGAAATCGCGCCCTCGCAGCAAGGTCAGGCCCAGGGCCTGGACAAAATTGGGCGCGACCAGGCCGTAAGGGGTGACGGTCATGTCCTGGATTCCGCGGATGATTTTGCCTTCCGGAGCGGCGACATTGAGCGACGAGTAGAGCGCAAACGGAACGAACGTGCCGAGGGTGGCGGCGTCCACGCCCGGCAAGGCCCTGGCTTTCTCGAGCAAGCGCTGCTGGAATTGCTCGGCGCGGTCCGGGTCGTAGCCGTGCAATCCGAGGTTAAACGAAGCCATCAGCAGGTGGTCGGTGCGGAAACCGAGAAACCGGGGAGACACCTGCCGAAGGCTTTGGAGGAACACTCCCCCGCAGATCAGCACGACCAGCGAAACGGCGACCTGCGACACCACGAGGATGCTGCGAAACGGGTGTCGGGAGGAACCGCTCGACGCGCCGCCGCCCTGCTTTAGGGATGTCTGGAGGTCCACCCGGCTGGCTTGCAAGGCCGGCATTAACCCGGTCAACGACCCAGCCAGCAAGGCCATGGCCGCGGCGAACAGGAACACGCGCCAATCCCAGGTCGCGCCAACCAGCGCCACGGGCGTCGCGGACGAACCGAAGCGCACCAGCCAGCTGGCGACCCAGTATCCGAGCACCAACCCCGCCGTGCTGGCGGAAAACGCCAACAGGAAACTCTCGGCCAGCAACTGCCGGCACAATTGCCAACGGGAGGCGCCCAAAGCTGAACGGAGAATCATCTCCCGCCGCCTGACCGTGGCGCGTAAGAACATCAGGTTCGCCACGTTGGCGCAGGCGATCAGCAGAACGAGTCCCACCAGACCCATGAAGACCGCGGTGATGAGCGGCATGAAATCGGTGAATGACGGATCGGGCCGCGTCCGTCGCTCGCGGACGACGACGGGTGAGCCGCCTACGTTCTGCTGGGGGTACTCCTTGGCGATCCGAGCCGTGACCGCGCCGACCTCGGTCCGCGTCTGGCCGAGGCTTACGCCCGGCTTGAGTCGCCCCATGACGTTGAGCGGCATGCCGGCACGGGCCTGCAGCAGTTGTGCCCCATTGTTCATGAGGTCGCCGATCATGGTCACGGGCAGAAAGACATTGGCGGACAAGCCGGCTTGAGTCCCAGTAAAGGTCGCGGGCGCGATGCCCACGACGGTATAGGGATGCCCGTTGACGTTGACGCTCCGGCCCACAATCGAGGGATCACCGCCAAAGTGCTGCTGCCAATAGGCGTGGGAGAGCACCATGATCGGATCGGCGCCGATCTTCACGCCTTCGCCGGCCAGGAAGAGCCGTCCCCGGGCCGCTTGGACTCCGAAAAAGGAAAAGAAGTTGCCAGTGACGACCGCGGCGTAGGTACGTTCAGGTTCGAATCCAGGCGCCGCGAGATCGATCGGGGTCGTCGAGTAAGCCATGAGATCGGAGAAGGCGTCCGCCTGGGCGCGAAGATCCAAATAGTTGGGGTACTCGTATCCCCGCAGGAGGCTGCTGACCGGGGTTTTGGCGGCGACCACCACCAGGTTCTCCGGGTCTCGCACCGGCAGCGGCTGAAAGAAGAGATTGTTGACGATCGAGAAAACGGCGGTGTTGACCCCGATCGCGAGCGCGAGCGTGAGCAGGGCGATGGCGGTGAACCCGGGGGTCTTCCGCAAGGAGCGGGCCGCGAATCGAAAGTCCTTCGCGAGTTGCTCAAGCCAGACCCACCGGCGTTGGTCACGGACAGTTTCCTTGATGCCATCGAGGTGCCCGAACTGCCGCCGGGCCGCGTAGTGGGCTTCCTGTGACGACATGCCCGCGGCGCGGTTGGCGGCCTCCTGCATCTCGAGGTGAGCCTGCAACTCTGCGGCCAGGTCGCGTTCGAGCCGGTTTCTTGACAGGAGCGAACGTAGCTTCGACCAGGTTTTCACGGGGAGAAGTTGATTTGAACAGAAGACAACAAAGGGAACGGAGGAGTCAGGGGTTGAATCTACTTCGGCGCGGTTCTTTGTAGGGCGGGGTCGCCGGACCCCGCCGCCGTGCGGGTTGGCGGGGCCCGGCGACCCCGCCCTACAGGCTCCAGACCAAGTGCCTCCGTAGCCTTCATTGAGATTTGGCGTTTGGAATTTGGCGTTTCCGGGAGGTCATCAGGTGGTCTTCAGCACCAGGTTGATCGCGGTCGAAAGCTTCGCCCAGTTGGCCGTCTCGGACTCGAGCTGGCGGCGGCCGCTCGCCGTCAGCGAATAGAACTTCGCCTTGCGGTTGTTGTCCGAGACGCCCCATTCGGATTTGATCCAGCCCTGATCCTCCAGCCGGTAGAGGGCGGGGTAGAGTGAGCCCTGCTCCACCTGCAGCACCTCGTCGGACATTTGCCGGATGCGGACTGAAATGCCGAATCCGTGCATCGGTTCGAGCTGGAGCGATTTCAGGATGAGCATGTCCAGCGTGCCTTGTAACAAGTCGGTTTTGTCTTTGTCCATAAGTTCTCCTAGATGTCCTACAGGAGAGAGTGATGAGGCGTCTCCTGTAGAACGTCAAGGAGAGAGCCCTGCCCCGGCGTGGAGAGCAATCGCGCTAATTCTCGGTTGGATTTCTTCTACTGGGCTTTGCACAATGAAGTGACTGACAGAGGTGGTGCGGCTTGTCCTCAAGATGCTCTGGGCATGTTCGGGACTATCGAGTCCCGGCACGGCGGGGCGACATCAGACACGCGCTCCAACAGTGTTACTTCATTCCGCAAGATTCAGCAGGGCGGCTTGACAAAATGGCCGCCCGCCGCCCTCGGGACCGTCGCCCGAGTTGCAGCCGAGGAGTCCGTCCGTTATCCTTCCTCTCCATGAACTTGGACCGACTTTCGCCTGGGGGCGGTCGTGCCCTCTGGATCACCGCCACCCTGCTGGTGCTTTTCACGGTAACGGGCTTCTTCATTCTGCCGCCGATTGTGAAGGTGCAGTTGGTCAAGCGACTTTCCACCGAGCTTGGCCGCCCCGTCACGGTGGGCAAGGTGCGGGTGAATCCCTACGCCCTTTCTCTCACGATCGAGAACCTTGAGGTGGGCGAGCGGACCGGTCCGGAGACGTTTTTCGGCTGGCGCCGGTTCTACGCGCGCTTCGGCGCGCTCGCCTCGCTGGGCGGAGACTGGATTTTGCCCGAATTTGCGCTCGACGGGTTTCACGCGCGCGTCGTGGTCAATCCCGACGGCACGATCAATCTGCTTAATCTGCTGCCGTCCGGAGGGGCGACGACGGGTGCGCCACCGGTGCCCGCCGCGTCCATGCCACCGGTTGATCTGACGGTGGGGGAGGTGGCGTTGAAGGACTTCAAGGTCGATGTCACCGATCTGGCGGCGCCGCGACCGGTTCAGCTTGGCCTGAGCAATCTCCAAGGCTCACTGAAGAATGTTACGCTGGCCGAGGGCGCCGTGATGCCGTTGCAGTTTTCGCTGGCCTGGGCGCCCCAAGGCACGGTGCAGATCGAGGGCAGCCTGTCGGTGAAACCCGCAGTCAAACTTGTGCTCAAAACAGAGGTTGCCGGATTAGCCATCCTGCCCCTCAGCCCCTACCTCGAACAGTTTGCGAACGCCCGGATTACGCAGGGCGCGGTCTCGACATCCAACCGGGTGCAATTCGCGTTGGGCGGCCCGCAGCCGGTGGCGATGTTTGAAGGGGACGGGCGCGTGGACAAATTCGGGCTGGTGGACGGCGCCCATCTTGAGGACCTGGCCAGTTTCTCGGCTTTGGCGCTCGCAGCTACGTTCGTGTACTCGGACACAGTTCAATTTGAATCGCGCCAGCCGAAGGAGGGCGCGATGCCGTCGTGCGTGCGGTGCGATCGCCGAATAGGGGCGCACCTGGCGTGCGCCCGAAACGACCGGAGGGCGCAGTCAAGCTGAGCCCCTACACTCAGAGACGAAACTACGCTGGCGCAGACTCCTGCTACTTCACATCTGCAATGCTCGTCAGATAATTCCCGCTCGGGCTGGATACGACGAGACCGGGATCCTTGCGTTCAACTTTGCCGAGCACCTCCGAGTTGTTCTTCGTTTTCACAAACACCGGCACGTCGGTCTCGAAGGACGCGACCTCATCCTGCTTGATCGACAGATCGCCGGCAAAACTGGTGGTGATCGTGATGATGCCGTCGGCCGCGTGGAGATTCTTGCCGTGAATGACGGAACCGTCCTTCAGGGTCACCGTGTCGGCGATCGCCGGTCGCACGGTGGTGACCAGAACGGAGGCGATGAGGATTAGGATGCGGGGGAGCTTGGTTTCATGTGGTTGGAATGAAAAAGTAGGGCTTTAGGGTGACGTTGGTTTTGGGGCGGGCGGGATTGTGGTAGTGCCTGGGCCGGCAGGTTCCGCCGCGGAGGGAGCCGGGATAGCGGCAGCGCCCGGCCCGGCCCGTTCCGGCGCGGCAGCGGGAGCCGGGGGAGTGCCGCTCGTGATGCGCCACCACCAGTGATCCCGCGTGAACCATGCCGCCACGCCCAATACCACGAGGAACAGGATGACGGCAGTCCACCGGCGGCGCCGGGCCGCGGCAGTATCTTCGTAAGGGTCCTTGAGCGTCCGATGCGAGTTGGCCGGGAGACGGGCCTGATGGGTCAGTGCGGCCCCCAGAGGGACATTGATCCGGATGCGTCCATTGATCGCCCAGCCGGTGGCATCGAGCACCGGGCCCAGCGTACGCTGCCGGAGCTTGAGCCAGGCGAGCAGCATCGATGGACCAGAGACGAGGAGAAGCGCGCCGGCGATCGCGATGGGCATCTGCCAGGGCGTCAGCTTCACAAAGCCGACCACAATCGCCGCCAGCGCTCCGCCAATGTAGCCAAGCGCCAGGCCGATGGCGGCGAAAATCCCGGCAAACTTGCCGATGTCGAACGCCTCGGTCTTGGCCGGCTGGCCTGCTCCTCCGACCGCATTGGCCGCCCCGGCGGCGAGCTTCTCGTCGGCGGATTTGTCCTTGGCGGCGGCAAATTTCGCGGTCTGACTTTCAATGAATTTCACCAGCTTCTTGTACGGAAGCCAGAAGGCCTGGTGCAGCGAGATGACATTCTCCACCACCTTGACAATGGTGGCATCCCAGTCGACGCCCTTGCGGTCATAGAAGACCCCGTTGCGGCCCACCATCAGATAGTCGCTGTCCCCCTTGGTGAAGCAGGCGGCGATTTTTTTCATCGCACCGTCGGCCCGGCGGCAGTCGCAATAGACGATGTAGAGGTTGCTTTGTGCAGCGAGGACGGAGTGGGCGCCGGGATCGCTGACCTGCACACACAAATCACAGCTGCGCCCGTCGAGGTACAACGTGCCGGCCTGAAACGGAGCCCGCCGGCCGGGGGCGTAGAAATCGGTGAACGAAACGAAATTATTGAGCAGCCGGCCGAGATCCCAGTGGTAGCGGATCAGGCGCTCCACGGAATCGATCGCAGCGATCTCGGGGGCGAGGGCGAGATCCTGTTGGATGAGTGACTCGAGCCGGGCGCGAACATTTCCGGCGAGCAACTCCCGGATGCGCTCGATTCCAAGCTTGTCGACCGAAACGACGGGCTTGGCGGCCAGGTGGGCCTCGAACGAAGCAAACTTCCCAAGCAGATCGCGCCATTCGGATTCCGCCAGCGTGTCCCGGCCGCGGCCGAACAACGATTCGACCACCTGCGTTCGGAAGGCCGCGATCGGCGCGGCCCAAGCGGGATTGATGCCCTCCACTAACGGCAGGGCGCGTCCGGCCTCCACTCGCGCGAGCGGCAAGCCAGCGACGGCATCGCCTGGCTTTGAAAGGTCCTGTCCGGCCAAGGTGACAAATTCGGTCTCGGCCCGGTTGAGCGGGGCGGCCGCGCGCGCATCGAACGCCGCTAGTTGGCAGCGCGCAAAGTAGTCCGCCACTTTGGTTCTTACCGCCTGGAGGGAGGCAAAAGCTGCGGCGGTCTTCGACGCGAACGGCAGGGTCAGCTTCTCGCCCAGCTTCGTCCAGGTGTCATAGGCCGCCAACTGGTCAAAGAACTTGGCGAGCAGGGCGGCGTCTACGCCATCCAGGCTGCTGCGGTCCTTCGCCGAGCCGACGGCCGCGATGATTTCGTCGAAAACCTGACGGAGACTCGCGTCGTCGCCCAACGACAGTGGGCTCAGCACGCCGTCACCATTGAATTCCAGCTGGCCAAAGATTTTCGAAGGGTCCGCTGTATCCTCTACTGTGATCGACGGCGTGTCGGGTTTGCCGACTGCCCAGAGGATTCGGCGGGCCGCGGCGAGGATTCGGGCGCCCGACTCGGTGGCGTTGTTGATCTCGCTCAACGGCAGGGCCGCCGAACCTCGGGTCAGCACGGCGGGGTCCTTGAGGTGGTCGCAGGCCCACTGGACTGCGGCGATCAACTCGGACGCACGGATGTGGCCATCTCCATCGGTATCGACCAGCGTGAGCATGCGTTCGTCGAACTGCAATCCGTGGGTCGGACAGCTCAGAGCGACCCAGAGCTTCTGGTCGAGATTGCCAAGATCGAGAAAATCATCGGCAGTCTCGAAGCGCACCTGATCGAGTCCGCCGGCGCGGAAAAATTTCCAGACGTGTTTTGGATGGGGGTTCACGATTAAAGAAAGAAGACCTGCCTAGGGGAGGGCAGGATGATTAGGATGCTGAGAAACGCAAAAAACATCTTTTTACGGAAACAAGCCAATTCTGACTCGTGTCAAAAGGCGCGCTTGAGAGCGGGCCATGGGGTCCTGCGCGTGCCGCAACAAGAAGGAGCGACCCGTCGCGAAGCTTGAGTGGAGGGCGGAAACAACATTCCCTCGAATAATGGAATGCCGGCCCCAATGCGGCGCGTGCTGCATCGCGCCCTCGATCTCGTCGCCCATCCCGGGGATGCCAGAAGGCAAGCCGGCGGGAGTCGCCTGCCGGCAACTCCTCCCCGACTATCGGTGCGCGATCTTCGACCATCCCGAACGTCCCGCGGTGTGTGTCCGCCTGCGACCCCTGCCGGACATGTGTGGGGCCACCCGAGAACAGGCGCTGTGCTTTCTGGCCGCGCTGGAGCAAGTCACGCGGCCGGTCGCGTGCCGACCGGCGGGTTCCGAGCGGCGGTCGTAGTGGGCGCCGCCGCGGGACCTCACGGGAGTTGGGCGGGGGCGCCGTTGGCGGCAATGGGTGAGAGCCGCGTGAAGAACTCCCGGGTGAGTTCCGGGCGCTGGCGGACGGTGAGGACGTCGTAGAGTTTGGCCAGTTGCCGCTCGACCTGCTCCAGGCGCGGCTCGTCCGACACCAGCAGCAGCATGGAACTCGTCGCGCCGTCGCCGACCGGCACGCAGACAATGGCCTCGAGGTTGAAACCGCGACGGGCAAACAGCCCGGTGACGTGCGACATCGTGCCGGGATGATTGCGCACCCGCAGTTCGAGCACGGCCGTTCTGACCCCGGCAGGTTTGTCATTTAATAGATGACAAGACGTTTCCGGCGATTCCGGGGTGGCGGCGGAGGCGGAGGGCGCAATGGCAGCGGTGGTGGGTTCAAGCATGGGCGGAGGCGAGTTCGGGTTCGGCGATCATCTGGCGGTTGGCGGCGCCGGGCGGCACCATCGGGTAGACGTTGGCGTGTTCGTGAATGGGGATCTCGATCACGCACGGACCGGGAGCGGCGAGCGCGGCGGAGAGTTCGGACAGCGGGTCGCTCCGGGGATCAAGCCGCAGCCCGCGGATTCCAAAGGCGCGCGCCAGCGCGGCGAAGTCGGGAACCGCGGTGAAATGGGCGGCTTCGTAGCGGCGGCCGTAAAACAGCTCCTGCTGCTGTCGCACCAGGCCCAACTGGGCATTGTTGAAGACCAGCACCGCGACCGGCAGGTCGAGTTCGGCCAGCGTCGCGAGTTCCTGGATGTTCATGAGGATCGATCCGTCGCCGCTCACGCAGACCACCCGGCGACCGGGGGCCGCCAGCCCTTCGACCGGGCTCAGGGCCAGCGCGGCGCCGATGGCAGCGGGCAGGCCGAAGCCCATGGTGCCAAGCCCGCCGGAGGTCAAAAGGGTGCGGGGTTGACGGACCGGGTAGGCCTGGGCGACCCACATCTGGTGCTGGCCCACATCTGTCGTGACGATCGTGTCGGGCGGGAGAATTTCGCCGAGGAATCGGCAGAGATTGACCGGGTGCAAGGGTTCGTTGGCGCGAGGCGGGGCAGCCAGCCGATGGGCGGCCCGGAGCTCGGTCGCGCGCGCCCGCCACGCGGGGCGTTGTTGCGGCGTCAGGCGCTGCAGCAGACGGGCGAGGATGTCTGCGGCATCGCCGACCAGAGAGTGGAAGGCGGGCTTGATCTTCCCGATCTCCGCAGCGTCGATGTCGATGTGGGCGATCGTGGCTTGCGGACAGAACTCGGCCACCTTGCCGGTGGCGCGATCGTCAAAACGGGCGCCGATCGCGAGCAGCAAGTCGGCCTCTTCGAGCAGGAAGTTGGTGCCCTTGGCGGCATGCATGCCCAGCATACCCATATAGAGCGAATCGTCGGGCGGCACGGCGCCGAGGGCCATGAGCGAGCACACCACTGGAGCGGACAACCGGTGGGCGAGCGCCTGCGCGAGGTCGCTGGCGCCGGCGGTGATCACGCCGCCGCCGAGGTAGAGCACGGGACGCCGCGCGGTGGTGAGGCGGCGGGCGAGGGTCTCGATGAGCTCATCGGAACACTGCGGCACCGGCACCGGGCGACCCGGTTCGGGCCAATCGACCACATCGATGGTGGCGTTCTGGACGTCCTTGGGCACATCAATCGCGACCGGCCCGGGGCGGCCCGATTCCGCCAGCTGGAAGGCGAGCGGCACGATGTCCAACAGTTCGGCGGGATGCCGCACGAGGAAATTGTGTTTGGTGACGGGCAGCGTGAGTCCGTAGGTGTCCACCTCTTGAAAGGCATCGGTGCCGATCAGCGACTGGGCGACCTGACCGGTGATGGCGACGAGGGGCACCGAGTCGAGCCGGGCATCGGCGATCGCGGTCAACAGGTTGGTGGCACCCGGTCCGGACGTGGTCAGGCACACGGCGGCCTTGCCGGTGACGCGGGCCATGCCCTGGGCGATGAACCCCGCGCCCTGTTCATGGCGCGTGAGGATATGACGGATGGAGCTGCAGTGCAGCGCGTCGTAGAACGGCAGGATGGCCCCGCCGGGGATGCCTGCGATGGTGCGGATGCCCTGCCGTTCCAGCAAGGTCCGCAGGAGGTTGGCGCCGGTTATTTTCATGGTGGTTCGCGATGCGAGCCCGCTCCTTTGGCGCGATCCGGCGGAGGCCAAAAAAAAAGCCCCCTCCGGTGCGACACCGGAGGGGGCAAAGTCTGATTAACGATCAGAACCCTCGCGGTGCGCGCCCGAGCGCGACGACAACGACGACGACCACCACGAGAGCGAGGCCGAGGGATAGAAGCGTCGTTTGACCGGAAGGATTCATGAGTGGGCCGCGAGAAAGGGCGAACAAGCGGCCGCTGTCAAGGCCGCAAATTGGCGGGTATTCACTATTCTCCGACTTCATGCGTCGCCTTGAACGCCATGGCTGCCACGGCACCGCCGAGGAGTTCTGCGACCAGGTAAACCCCGAGCTGATGCAGATTCGCCAGGCCCATGATGAAAACGCCCAGGCCGACCGCCGGGTTGAAAGCACCGCCAGAAACTCCACCGACCGACACCGCGCCGGCCAGGACCGTGAAGCCAATGGCCAAACCATAGAACGAATTGCCGGCCGTGCCTTTGGCGGTGGCTGAATTCAACACCACCCAGGCCAGCGCAAACGTGAAGAGGAATTCAACGACGAGGGACGCCCAGGTGGGATGCAGGGCCGCCAGCGCCGGTTTGGCGAAAATCGCGACGACGAGCAAAGCCGCCACCAGCCCGGCGAGCAACTGGGCGATCCAGTAGGGCACCACGTCTTTCGCGTCGCATTTTCCGCGCAACCAGACGGCGAGCGTGACCGCGGGGTTAAAATGCCCGCCGGAAATGTGCCCGCCGGCGAAGATCATGACCATGAGAATCGAACCAATCGCAACCGGGGCCAGAGCAGCGCCGGAACGAACCGCTGCGCCCACGGTGAAGACGAGGAAGAAGGTGCCGATGAATTCGACGAGATATTTTTTCATGTGGTTAAAAGGTGGTTTGATATTGGATGAATCTAAAGCGGTGTCGAGCGGGCAAGAGGACTGGGTGGCGCGCGCGTCTGATGTCGCCCCGCTCGGGTAGTACGCGTTGTCCCCAACGCGCTCAGAGCCGTGGCGGCGGTATTCGCCACCGCGCTTCAAGCGTCTTGAGGGCAAGCCGCTCCACCATGCCGGTCTTTCCGGACGGCTTGCACGGCGCGCGGCGGTGGATATTGCTTGGCGCACCCATGCCAAAGCCGGAAGAGCCCAAGATCATTTTCTCCATGATCGCCGTTTCCAAGACGATCGAGCGGAAACCGATCCTCCGCGACATCAGCCTGTCGTTCTTCTACGGCGCGAAGATTGGCGTGCTCGGCCTCAACGGCTCGGGGAAGAGTTCGTTGCTGCGAATTCTTTCCGGGCTCGACCATGAATTTGACGGCCACGTCCATTTCGAGCCGGGGTATACGGTGGGTCTGCTCGAACAGGAACCGCAGGTCGACCCGGCCAAAACGGTGCGCCAATGCGTCGAGGAGGGGGTGAAACCGTTGACTGATCTGGTCGCCGCCTATGACGCGACCTGGGATGCGCTGAGTGAAGCGCCGGATGACGCCGCGAAGGATCAGGTGGCCGAGCGGCAGAGTGCACTGCAGGACGAGATTGAACGCCTCGGCGCATGGGATGTGGCGGCGCAGGTCGAGCAGGCGATGGACGCGCTCCGTTGCCCCCCGCCGGACACGCTGGTGAGCGTCATCTCCGGAGGCGAGCGACGGCGCGTCGCGCTCGCGCGCCTCCTGCTGCAAAAGCCCGATATCCTGCTCCTCGACGAGCCGACCAACCACCTCGATGCCGAGACAGTGCAGTGGCTGGAGCAGCATCTGCAGCGTTATGCGGGGACGGTGATCGCCGTCACGCATGACCGCTATTTCCTGGACAATGTCGCTGGCTGGATTCTGGAGCTCGACCATGGCCATGGGATTCCGTGGAAGGGCAACTACTCGTCGTGGCTCGAACAAAAGCAGCGCCGGCTGGCGATCGAGCAGCGCACGGAGGACCGCCGGCAAAAAGCCATGGCGCGCGAGCTCGAGTGGATCCGCTCGTCGGCCAAGGCGCGGCAGGCGAAAGGCCAGGCGCGCATCAATGCCTACGAGGCGATGCTGCAGCAGAACGTCTCGGAGAAGGAGCGGGAATTCGAGATCGTCATTCCGCCCGGCCCGCGACTGGGCCGGCTTGTCGTCGAGGCGGCGGGAGTGTCCAAGGCCTATGGCGAGAACCTGCTCTTTGAGAACCTGAATTTCTCGCTGCCGCCGGGCGGGATTGTCGGGGTCATCGGCCCGAATGGCGCTGGCAAGACCACGCTGTTCAGGCTGATCACTGGCGCGGAGAAGCCGGATGCCGGCGCCGTCCGCATTGGTGACACGGTGAAGCTGGCCCATGTCGATCAGTCGCGCGACTCGTTGCCGGATGAAGCGACCATCTGGGAGGCGATCAGCGGCGGGCAGGATTTGCTCGAGCTGGGCGGCCGGACGGTAAATTCCCGCGCCTACTGCGCCCAGTTTGGATTTACCGGCCCCGACCAGCAGAAGAAAGTCGGCGTGCTTTCGGGCGGCGAACGCAACCGAGTGCATCTGGCGCGCCTGTTGAAGACGGGGGCTAACGTCATTCTGCTCGACGAGCCGACCAACGACCTCGACGTGAATTCCATCCGCGCCCTGGAGGAAGGGCTGGAGACCTTCGCTGGTTGTGCGGTGATCGTCGCCCACGACCGCTGGTTCCTTGACCGGGTGGCCACGCACATTCTCGCGTTCGAGGGCGACAGCCAGGTGCATTGGTTCCCGGGCAACTATTCCGCCTACCTGGAGGATTTCCGGCGCCGCAAAGGGCACGACGCCGACCGTCCCCACCGGATCAAATACCGTCATCTCACGCGGGGGTGAGCCCGGTCTTTCGCGGGGCGGCGCCCTCGTCGCATTTTAACCCTGGACGGAAGTAGTGCCGGTCTGATCCCCGAACAATGCCGTTGAGGTGGAGCGGCTAGTCCACAAGACGCTTTGGGCGCGTTGGGGACAACGCGTACCACCTGAGCGGGGCGACATCAGCCGCGCGCCCCTTCTTGCCGGCGACAATGCCGGGGCCAAGCCGCAGTCCGATGGCATGATCCCGGTCTGGGCCCGGCGCCTTGCGATAATGCCGAACGTGATTTCTGTCTCTCTGGTATCATGAGAGTAATATTCCTGGGACTGATGCTGACGTTGGTCGCCGCTGCGACTTTCGCGGCGGCTGGGGAGGTTAATCCGATGCAAAACAAAACGGAATCGCTGGTGTTGGGTGGCGGCTGCTTTTGGTGTATGGAAGCGGTGTTTGATCACGTGCCAGGAGTGAAGTCGGTGGTCTGTGGATACGCGGGCGGCCACACGAAGAATCCGACCTACGAGGATGTTTGCACTGACACCACCGGGCATGCGGAGGTGGTCCGCGTCGAGTTCGATCCGACGGTGACCAGCTACGCGCAACTACTAGAGGTCTTCTTTAATGCCCACGATCCAACCACGCTGAACCGCCAGGGTGGCGATGAGGGGACCCAATACCGGTCGATCGTCCTCTACGCCGACGAGGCCCAAAAGAGCGCGGCCGAGAAATCCAAGGCGGCGGCGCAGGCGAGTTATTCCGATCCGATTATGACAGAGATCGCCCCGCTGACGACGTTCTACGCCGCGGAAGAACACCACCAGCATTATTTCGCGAAGAATCCAACGGCGGGCTACTGCCGGATTGTCATCAAGCCCAAGGTCGCGAAGCTGCAAAAAGAGGGCGTGATCACGAAGTAGGCGTGCGGCGAAAAATGCACGGCTTATAAGGCGGCGGCCGCGGCGGCAGTGAAGCTTGGCTATACGAACGTGAAACATTTTGCGCCCGGCATCAGTGGCTGGAAGGAATCCGGGCAGACCACAGAGCCGGGCTCGTGATGCAGGGTTTCCTCCCGGTGGGCGAACTTTTGTAGGGGCGCAGCTTGCCTGCGACCGTAACCCCGTCGCCCTCTCTGCTCATAGGGCCGCGCTTAGTACCGCCGTGAGTTCATCCGGCGTGAGCGGCAGGGGATTGGCCTTCATGCTGCTGGCTTGAGCCGCCTTGGCCACGAGTGCCGGGATCGACTCGGAAGTGACTCCGTAGCAATGAAGCGGTTGAATGCCTAATTCGGTGACCAATCCGCGCACCCACCGCACGCCGTCCTCCGGTGTGGCCGTGGGATCCCCCGTCAGAAGTCGCGCAATGTCAGCATAACGGCCAGAAATCTCACTAGTGGCTGCGCGCAGACGCGCCGCTTGCAGATTCGCCTCCATGACGTGAGGCAACAACGCGGCGCACACGGCCCCGTGCGGCGCAGAGAACATGCCGCCAATGGGAGCAGCGAAACCGTGGATGGCGCCCAAACCGGCATTGGCCAGTGCGAGTCCGCCGCAGAGGCTCGCCAACGCCATGTCCTCGCGGGCTGCGGCGTTCGAACCGTCGTGAAATGCCGTGCGCAATGCGCGGGCGACGCGCCGGATCCCCTCGGTGCAGAACCCATCGCTCAGCGGATTGGCCCGGCAGGACACATAAGGCTCAATCAACTGGGTCAAAGCATCGAGGCCGGTATTGGCCGTCAGCCCGGGCGGCAGATCCACGGTCAATTCCGGATCGACGAGCGCCAAGCGGGGCAGCATGAGCGGACTGCGCAAGCTGACCTTGACCTGACGGACTGGCGACGTGAGGACCGCGTTGCGGGTGACTTCCGCGCCCGTGCCGGCGGTGGTGGGGATCGCGATGCAGGGGGCGGCGGGACGGGTGAGCGGTTGGGCTCTCCCGACCACCTCTAGATAATCGAGCGGATCGCCCGGATTGGTCAGCAACGCGGAAACGGCCTTGGCTGCGTCGATCGGGCTGCCGCCGCCCAGGCCGATGACCAGTTCGCAGTGTTGGCGGCGCGCCTCGGCCGTGGCGGCGATGACCGCGTCAACCGTCGGTTCGCCGGCGACGGCAAACGTTGTGGCGGCGATGCCCTCGGCGGCGAGCAGATCGAGCAGTTGCTCCGCGCGGCGCCCCTCGCGGCCGGTGACGACAAATGCGCGGCGACCGAATTCGCGCGCCGCGGCGCCGACCTCGCGCAGCGTGCCGGGGCCGAACCGGATGCGGGTGGCGGTGGCGAATTCGAAACGCATAGGAATTGGGCAGATGGCCATCTGCCCAATTCCTTATGGGCGCTGTGCGTCCGGTGAAAAGGGGAAACTGCGGAGCGTCACGTTCCATGGTTGATGCAGGGATGGCGCAGACTTCGTCGAATCGGCTCTCACCAGTCGGCGTCGTGGGGGAAGACATTGGCGAACTTCACGCTGGAGCGGGGTTCCGCCATCATCGGGGCGACGGTGTCGCGCCAGAGCTGGTAATGGGCGGTTTC
This sequence comes from Opitutia bacterium, assembly GCA_003142955.1. Taxonomy (GTDB): domain Bacteria; phylum Verrucomicrobiota; class Verrucomicrobiia; order Opitutales; family Opitutaceae; genus Fen-1467. The sequence goes on from PLOH01000049.1 coordinate 84,226, forward strand.
CTTGTGCGCGGCGGGCGCGGTGGGAGTGCGATAGGCTTCGACGAGCACGAAGCGCGTTGGATCGTCCTCCTGTTGGACAACGTCGAACCGGGCAATGCCGGGTTCGCGGACCGATTGCCGGGCGTTTTCCAGGCTCGCGGCCGTGAAGGCCTCGACGCAGCCGGCTTTTACGTGAACCGAGACATGAACGACGAGCATAGGCTGGCAGGATGGCGATATGCGATAACCCGGATTCCAGGATCTGTCCAAGCGGAATTGTCGCACCGTGGCAGAAGGCGCCGGATAAGATCGGATATGTGGAAGTCAGGAACCCAGGAAGTCCGCTACTGGATGGCGGTTAGCCAAGCGCGGGTTGAGGACTGCCGCATCGCCTTCCAGCCTTCCTGATTTCCACATCGATCAACTGTTGCCTGGGGAAAGGCGAAGGCGACTGACGAAGAACGAGAGGGAGAGAATGCAGACGGACGAGCTGGACGATGAATTCCTTGGGAAAACTTCGTGCAAAATCGCCGCCAGACTTGACCCGGGGCAGGCCGCTCGCAGCATGAGTAGTGCGTCTTGCGGCGTAGACCGCAGCGTTGCTTGAATCCCAATACTCCCATGCACTGGAAAATCGAGATTCTGGAGAACCATAGCGGGGAAATCGGTGAAGCGGTTCCGCACGCGGACCACCTGTTCGAGTCGGAAGAATACCACTACGACCAGGGTCAGCGGCTGGAGGTGGCCGTGCATCGTACGGCCGACACGCAGTGGCACATCTTCACCGACCTGGACTCCGGCCACCGGTTCAAGATCCCGCCGGAGAAATACCGCAAGGTCGACTGAGGAACTCCAGAATCCCTCCTGGCCCCCGCTCGTTCGCCCCCCGGCGAGCGGATGGGTTTTGTATTTGAATATTGGTGACGCGCGGTCGTGCGGGGTCCAAATTCCACTCGCTGGCGTTCGCGGCCACCAAGCTGGCACGGTTTCCAGAAGTGGCGGGAGGAGGCTGAGCCTCTGCGCCCAGCGGGACTGGCCAGCAGCCTCCGCGGACAGCTCAGGCGGCTTCTTGCAGTTGACGTAGGGTCGCCGCTTGTCGGCGGACCGCATTCCCATGGAAAATTGGCCCGGCGACGGTCCGATCCGGAGTGATAGGTAACACTTAGTCCAGAGTGATGGGTTACACTCTTGGGCATCATGCCCTGGAAGAAAGTAACCTCGATGGATGCAATCACTCGGTTCGTCATGCAGGCCCAAAGCGACCGGTTCACGATCACGGAACTGTGCGAGCAATTTGGGATCAGCCGGAAGACCGGCTACAAACATCTGGAGCGCTACGCCGAGAGCGGGCTTAAGGGCCTGGCGGAGCGCAGTCACCGGCCGCGCCATTTTCCGCAGATCACCGATGAGGCTGTCGAGGCGTTGATCGTAGAGGAACGGCGGCGGCATCGAACCTGGGGGCCGAAAAAGCTGCACAAGGTTCTGGAAGTGAAACATGGCATAGAATCGCCGCCGGCACGCAGCACCATCGCCGGGATATTGCGGCGCCATGGCTTGAGCGTGCGGCGCCGGCGCAAGCCCGGCGCGTACCGTGCGCTCAATGAGGGGCTGACCGCACCGACGCAGCCCAACGAAGTCTGGTCGGTCGACTTCAAGGGCTGGTTCATCCTGGGCAACGGGCAGCGGTGTGATCCGCTGACCGTGTGCGATAGATACAGTCACTACGTGCTGGCCTGTCGCGCCCAACCGAACCAGCAGTTCAAGGGCACGCTGCACAGCTTCCAGTCGCTGATGCGCCAGGCAGGCCTGCCGGAGATCATCCGCGTCGATCACGGCTCGCCCTTCGCCTCCTCGGGACTGGGACGGCTGTCGAGCCTGAGCGTCTGGTGGATCGAGCAGGGCATCGAAGTGGAGTTTACCAGGCCCGCCTCGCCCCAGGACAACGGCTCACACGAGCGCATGCACCACGATCTCAAAGCGGAGGCCACCGACCCGCCCTCGATCAACTTGGCGGCCCAGCAACGCCGGTTTGAACGCTGGCAATACACCTACAACCATGAGCGCCCCCATGAGTCGCTCGATCAGCAATGCCCGGCGGATTTTTACCAACCCAGCGTCCGCCGGCTCAACGAGGGCGACAAACCGTTGGTCTATCCCAGCGATTATGAGGTGAAGCTGGTCTCCGCCACTGGACAGCTCGCCCACGAGGGCAAAACCTATCACGTCGGCGAAGCCTTCGCCAACAAACGCGTCGGCCTTCGCCTCAAGGCCGCCGGGCAGACCGAGCTGCACTTCGCCAATCTCCACCTCGGAAACCTCGTCTTTGATTCGGAAGGGCGGTTCAAACAGACGGCGTACGTCGCTCCGCCCAAGCCGGCTGCCGAGGAATCCAAAAGCTGATGAACGCCCAACCCCGTCGATCATCGCCTCATGGGCCCGCTGCCGGTCGCGAACGTGTTCGCCCCGGTACGGCCAATCCATGTCAGCTCTGCGGGGACGACAGACAGCGGAGAACACCTCCTCAATCTTCCTTGGGCTCTGGCTCCGGTCGGACCCGCCGAGCCGGGTCCTTCCTCCGCCAGAACCCAAGCTCCCTTGGTGTTGTTCACCCCCCACGACTCCGTCTCATCACGCATTCCTCAGACCCTAGATTAGTCCTTGTCCCACCCATCACTAACTGTAAAAAAGTGTCACCCATCACCCTGGACTGTTTGTTACCTATCACTGGATCGCACCGACAAGCGCCGGCCCTACGCACCATTTGGTGTGGGCTAGCACCGTCTGAAAAGCGCCGGTCAACTGCATGACTCGGACTAGGATCCAGCGAGCAGCGGCGGCATGGGACAGCCGAGGGCGGCGGCGAACGCCCGCAGCAGTTCGGCCTCCTCGTCCCGGACCACCCCGTCGTGGGCTACGGTGTGGGCACCAGCGAGCAGCAGGCGTTGCTTGATCGGCAGCGAGGCGCCGGCGAGTTTGTCGAGCGCGGGATCGAGCTGAGAAAACTCGCAGGCGGCGGCGTCGAGGAGCGTGAGGCGATCCTCGATCAACTTGAGCTGGCCGGCGCCGTCGCGAAAAGCGGCTTCCGCGGCCGGGCGATCGGCGGTCTCCGAGCCATCGGTCTGTTGTTTTGCCTCCAGCGCCCCCGCCCAGGCGAGCGCGGAAAGCAGGATGGCGATCTCTCCGACCACCGCGTTGAACGAGTAGATCTGGGTGGTCACGGCCGCCGGTTCGCCGGCGACCGTGAGATGGCGGAGGACCATTTTCTGCAGCGCGAATTCGAAGTACGACAGGCGCTGGTCGCACTCGATCAGCGCCTGGCAGGTGGTGGAGAAAACCGATGCGGCGGCGGTTGGGAGCTGACGCAGGACTGGCACGGTGAGCTGGGCCAGGACCAGCCTGGTGTCCGCCGCCAGCCCGGCGAGCGGCGGCAGCAACTCCCGCACCAGGCGGAGGGTGTCGTCTCCCGCGTGGGCCGCGATGAGGGCGGCCTGGCCGTCGCCGACATCCTCGTGCTGTTCGGTGAGCAGCGCGTAGATCAAGGCGGGCGCCTCGGGCAGGTTCCGGGCGGCGTCGCGCAACCGCGCGGGCAGGTCGTCAATCAGACTGCGCGCATGGTCCACCTGCCGGGGCGTGAGGCTGCCCATTTGGGCCATGATGGCGGCGGGCGCGAAGGCGAGGGTGCGGCCGGGCAGTAGCGGGGGTGCGTCCGGGGTATTGTAGGCCCGACGCAGCGCCGTTTCTGCCGGCAGCGGCGGCGGTCCGTAGCCGACACTCTGGAAGCTCTCGGTCCGCACATCGACCACCGTGGCCGGATCGAAGAATTTCCCATCCCATTGCGGGTCGACGGCGCGGATGCGGGTGTCGAGCGGCGGGTGGGTGGCCCAGAGGCCGTTGAACAGAACGTGGCTGGTTCCTTCCGCGAAAAAGAAATGCCCGATTTCCGCGGCCTTGTCGGAGGCGAGGTTGGAACCCAGTGCGTAGCCGCCGATCTTGCGCAGCGCGCCCACGATGCCCCCGGGATTGCGGGTGAATTGCACCGCGGAGGCGTCGGCCAGGAACTCTCGTTGGCGCGAAACGGCCGCCTGGATCAGCCGGCCGAAGAAGTAGCCGATGTATCCGATGATCATCATGGCCAGGCCGATCGCGAGGATGACGGCCAGGCCCCCGCCGCCTTTGCCGCGGACCCGGACCCGGCCCCGGCCGAGGCCGCGCAGGATGCCCCGGCCGATCAAGCCGATCACGAGGATGCCGAACACGATGGCGGCCAGCTTCACGTTGAGCCGCATGTCCCCGTTAAGGATGTGGCTGAATTCGTGCGCGACGACGCCCTGCAGCTCATCGCGGCTGAGTTTCTCCATGGTGCCGCGTGTGACCGCCACCACGGCGTCGCTGGGAGTGAGACCGGCGGCGAACGCATTCAGGCCGACCTCGGTGTCGAGCACGTAAACCGTCGGAACCGGCACCCCGGAGGCGATCGCCATTTCCTCGACGACATTGAGGAGACGGCGCTCATTCAGGTCCGTGGTGTGTGGGTCCACCCGGCGGCCGCCAACGCCCTCGGCCACGACCGCGCCACCGCCGCGGAACTGCGACCATTTGTAGAGCGAGGCAAACCCGACCACCGTGATCGTGCCGGCGGCCACCACGGCCAGGACCGCCGGATCGAACCAGGTGAGATTCTCGAAATCGTCCCCGTGCCGGGATCGCTGCGTATTGAGCAGCGTCATCGCCGCGAGGTAGGTCAAGGCGATGGTGCCGAGCACCGCGAGGGCGAACATCACAACCAGCCGGGTAGTGCGTCGGCGGGCGTGTTCCTGAGCCTGGAAGAAGTCCATGGGAAGAAAAGCTGAAACACCGAAACGCAGGAAAGCTGAAAACGGAACCACTGAAACGCTGAAAGCGGAAACGGCCGAGCCGGTTACGGAATCCCGGCCGACGCGCGGTTTGACGGCGGTTGGATTCAGCCTTTCAGTTCTTCAGTCTTTCAGCGTTTTCACGCGAAGCTGACTTTCGGGGCCTCGCGTTGCGCCTGATCTTCAATCTGGAAAAGCTGGGCCGCAACGAAGCCGAACATGCCGGCGAAAATCACATTGGGGAAGGTTTCGCGGGTGGTGTTGTAGATCATAACAGCGTCGTTGAACGCCTGGCGGGCGAAGGAGATTTTATTCTCGGTCGAGGTGAGCTCCTCGGTGAGCTGCATCATGTTCTGGTTGGCCTTGAGGTCGGGGTAGGCCTCGGAGACGGCCATCAGGCGGCTGAGCGCCCCCGCCAGGCCGGACTCGGCGCCGAGCAGGTTCTTGACCGCGCCGGCGTCGGCCGGGTTCGCGGCGGCGGTCTGGGACGCCGCGTAGGCGATGTTGCGGGCCTTGATCACATCCTCGAGCGTGCTGTGCTCATGTTTGAGGTACCCTTTGGCGGTTTCCACCAAATTGGGAATCAGGTCATACCGGCGCTTGAGCTGCACATCGATTTGCGCAAAAGCGTTCTTGAACCGGTTGCGCAGCGCGACGAGCCGGTTATAGATGCCGACCACAACGAGGGCCAGCACCACGATGAGGGCGAGGAGAAACAGGAAGGCGGCGAGGACAATACTCATGGCGGGGGGGGAGGGGAAGAGTTGAACTTTCGCGGTTGATCCTGGTCCAATCCGGCGGCTGACGCGAGCCCGAACCGGTTATACCTGGTCCGGATGTTTGTATCCTTTCGGGCAGGCTTGCCACGCCAGCCGCGCCGGCGCAACCTCCGACAAAACGCATGCATCGTCTGCTGTCCCATTCTCTGGCCCTCGCGGCCGCCGCGGCGATGGCGGTCGGCGCCGGACTCCGCGGTCAGGAGATCACCCGGCCGAATCTGGCGGGCCCGGTCGACGGCACCCCGGTGGCGCCGCTGCTCCGCCCCGGTGAAGCGAAGCCCGCGCCGGGCGACTGGATCATGCGGGAAGAGGCGGCGAAGCGCGCGCTGCAGCTGGGTTTTTCGCCGGCGGCGGAGGCGTTGCTGCGCGAACTGCTGGAGTTGCCGGAGGCGACCGGGGCGGTGAAGAACCGGTTGGTGCTGGAATTGGCCGCAGCCTTGCTGGACCAGGGACGCCTGGCGGAGGCCGAGCAGGCGCTCGCCCGGTTTACGGGGCCGCGCACGTCTGGTTATCACCTGCGGGCGGGACTGATCGCCGCGTACCGCCGGCAGGTCGATGCCGCGCGGCAGGAGGCCGGGCAGGTCAAGATCGACGATCTCCCGGCGGCGGAGCGGGGCTGGTTCCGGTTCCTGGAGGGCGTGATGGCAGATCTTGCGGACGACGTTGGCCGGAGGAACGAAGCCTATGATGAAGCGATCAAGAGCGCGGTCTCCGACCTGCAACGGGCGCGTTTCGAGCTGGAACGCCAGCGGGTCAAGCTGCTGACGGGCCGGACAACGGAGCAGGCGGTAGCCACCCTGAAACAGAACATGGAACACCTGCAGGGCCAGAAGATGGGCTATGACTTTGCCCGAAACTACGCCATCGCGCTCAATCTGCTGGGGCGGAAAGCCGAGGCGGTGACCGTGCTGCAGCGCCAGTTGCAGTCCCTGCCGCCGGAGGAAAAGCAGACGCTGGACGACATGCGGCTGTTGCTGGGGCTGATCGCGGGCCCCGAGAATGGGGTGGGGCGCAACGCGCTGTTCGGACTGCTCGACCGGGCGGTGAGTCGCGAGCCCCAGCGCGCCGCCCTGCAGTTGCTGGCACGCGGCAGCGACGACGGGCCGGCGCGGGAGAAATTTCGGGCCAAACTGGACCAGCTGATCGCTGCGCCCACGGCGCATCCGATCAAGGAGGATCTCCTGGTGTTCCGGGCGCAGGTGGCCCTGAAGGAAAAAAACTACAGCGGAGCGGAGGAGGATGCCCGGACGCTGCTGGAGAGTTTTCCGGGATCGCAGCTCAAGACGCAGGCGCTCGGGGTGCTGACGGGCGTCGCGTGGGAGTTGCAGCGTTACCGCACCGCGGCGGACCGGGCCGCGCAATTGCGCGCTGAATTGCCGTCGGGCGATGCACGCGCCCAGCTGGGCGTGCTGGTTGCTGATGCCTATTTCCGGGCGGGAGACTACCGAAACGCCGCCGATGCTTACGGCTCGGCCGAACGCGAGCCGCCGGCGGCCGTGTCGCCGGGCGTGCTGCATTTCCAGCGGGTACTTTCGGAAATCCTCGATGCGCAAGACCTGTTCGATTCCGCCCAGTCCGAGGCCGCGCAGAAGCGCTTGGTGGAGGCGGAAACGTTGCTGGATGAAGCGGCGGTCGTGTCGGGCGGCGATGCCGTGAGCCGCTGGGAGGGGGAATGGAATCTGGCGCGGGCGCTCCAGGTGCACGGTCGGACGGCCGGGGCGCTGCAGCGGGTGACGCGCTTGGTCAACGAACCGGGCGCGGCGGCCCGGCCGCCCGAATTGGCCATGCGCATGGCCTGGCTGCAAGCGCGCCTGGCGTTTGAGGCCGGGTCGCCGGACGACGCGATCCGGTTGGTGGACGCGCTGCTGGTGCGGCTGGGATCCGGCGCCTGGGCGGCCCTGCCGGCGGACTTCAAGTCGGCCGTGGCGAGCACGAGCGTTCTGCTCAAGGCGCAAGCGCTGCTGGCGTCGAGCAAGTCGCGTCCTGCCGCGGCCCAGGAGGGGCTCGATCTGTTGAAGCGGCTGCGCACCGACTATCACGACACGGATGCGGCGGTGTATTCATTCATTGCCGAAGCCGACTATTATTCGGCGAGCAATGTGATCGTCGAGGCGCAGCGGTTGTGCACGAACCTGGCCGACACCTATCCACGCAGCAAATACGCGCCGTTCGCGTTGTACGAGGCCGCGCTGAACGCCGAGCGGCTGGGGCAGGATTCTTCCTACGAGGAGGCCAACCGGCTGATCGAGCGGCTGGTCACCGATTACCCCAAGGACGAGCTGGTGTTTTACGCGCGCCTCAAGCAGGGCGACCTGTTCCGGAAACTGAACCAGTTTGGCTCGGCGCAAAAAGTGTACGAGTTTCTCACCATTAATTTTCCCCAACAGCAGGACGTGCTGCGGGCGCAGCTCGCGCTCGCCGACTGTCATTATGCCCAGGCGGCGACGGATCCGTCGCACTGGGAAAGCGCGCTGGCGATCTACGAACGGCTGCAGGATCTGCCGACCGCGCCCGTGGATCTCCGGGTGGAAGCCGGATTCATGCATGGCAAAGCACTCAGCAAGCGGGGGACCACGGACCGGGCGCAGGCGGCGTGGATGCTCGTGGTCAACAGTTTCCTGCTCGACTCCGCCAAGGCGGGTGAACTGGGTGCGAAAGGCCGCTACTGGATGTCGCGAATCCTGCTGGAGTTGGGGGACCTCTACGAGCGGGAGGGGAAGCTCGAACAGGCCCGCCGGGCCTACGAGCTGCTGCGGGAGCAAAAGCTGCCCGGCGGGATGCTGGCGCAACGACGGCTGGCGCGGTTCTCCGGCGAAAGTGCCAGCACCCCAGCCAAGGCGGAATAGGAGCATGCAGGAAACGATACCCAACGTGGGCCCGGGGCGGAGGGACGGCCGCGCGACCGTCCGGCGGCTGGGCGAAGATCGCTTTGGCATTTACCATTCCGGCGGAATCCGCGCAGAATGCCCCCAGCCATGAAGGGATTGAGTTACGATCTGTTTGCCCAAGGCGGTCCCATGATGTGGGTGTTGCTCGCGATGAGCCTCGCGGGCACCCTGATTTTCATCGAGCGGCTGCTGTATCTCCATCGGGGACAAATCCGCTCGACCGCCTTTGTGAGCGGAATCAAGAACATCCTCGCCAAGCGGCGGCTGATGGAGGCGCTCACGGTCTGCGAGGAGACCCCCGGCCCGGTGGCGGCCGTCGTGAAATCGGCCCTGTTGCAGGCGGACCGCAACGAGCAGGAGATGCGGCTGGCGGTGCAGGAGGCGGCGCTGATCGAGATTCCGGTGCTGGAACGCCGGCTGGGCTCGATCGCGGCCATCACACAGGTGGCGCCGCTGGTCGGTTTGCTGGGGACCATGCTGGGGATGATCACGACGTTTCACGCCTTCGTGCAGGGCGGGAGTTACGCCTCGGCCAACGCCCTCGCGGCCGGCATGTGGCAGGCGCTGATCAGCACCGCTGGCGGCCTGGTCGTGGCCATTCCCGGGCATCTGGCGTACCATTTCCTGAGCGGCCGGGTGCGGGCGATCGTCCGGGACGTGGAGTGGAGCGGCAACGAGATCATGAGGTATTTGCTGGGTGAATACCGGGTTCTGCCGCCAAACGGAAATGGCGGAACGCTCGCGGAGGAAACTCCGCCGAAGAAGCCATGATCACGCATCCGCTGGATCTCGCCGCCCGGCTGCGGCCCCCGCCGCGGAGTAATGACGCGCTGTTCTTCGTGAACGGCGGGCTGATCCTGGTGTTCTTCGCGCTGTTTGGCTCCCGGTTTGTCCTCGCTCCCGGTCTGGGCGTGGGCTTCCGGCTGCCCGAAATGGCCGGCGCCGGGGCCGCGCCGACGAGGGTGGTCATCAGTCTCCCTCGTTCCGACATGGTGCTGGTGGATGACGGCATGCTGAATTACGCCCAGCTGCGAGGCTGGCTGGAGAAGCGGGCGCACAGCGAAAAGGGGCTCGCCCTGCTGGTGCGGGCCGACCGGCAGGTGCCCTTGGAGGATCTCGGCATCATTGCGGAGATGGCGGCCAGCGCCGGCTTCACCGGTGGCGTGCAATGGGCCATGGAGTCCGGCCGGCCGAACACGCCGGACAGTCACTAAGGCCCGCCGGTGGGGGAGCAACATGGCCAACGCAACGACAAGACGACGCCGGGCCGGATGGTGGGTGGCGGGAATCGCGGCCCTGCTGGCTTTGCTGAGCCTCGCCGTCTTGCTGCGTCCTTTGCCCGGCGGCCGCAGTCAGCCGCCCGTGGCGGCCGGGCCGCGGGTGTCGATCGAGCCGCTGGGAGGGCCGAAAGGCAACGCGTCGCTGCGCGATGAGGCCACGTTCTTCGATCCTACCCCGCTTTTTCTGCCGACTGAATGGAACACGAATCAAGGTCCGTTGCCGACCGCGGTGCAACGCCAGCCCGGTCAGGTTTTTGCTGATTTTGACGCAAAGCTGACTTATGGGCGCGCGGAGTTGGTCCTCCCGGTCGCCCCCCCCGAACGAACTCCTTGGGATCCGGTGGATCTTTTGAAGACCCCGTCGCGCGATCCATTTCTCGGGTTTGGCCGCGCCGATATGCCGCTCACCCCATTGGTCTCCCGGGCGGCGGTGCTGGAGATTCGGGAGGTTGGGACAGGCAAATTGGTACCGATGCCGAAATTGACCGGCGAAGTCACCCTGCCTGCCGGCCAATTGGAATGGCAGCCGGCGGAGTTTTTGGTTTGTGTGACGGCTGAAGGATTGCTGGGACGGCCGGTGGAAACTGTTAGCTCCGACGTCGAGGATGTCGACGCCTTTTTCCGCGACTATCTGACGAATACGTTGCGGCTGGGAGAGAGGCTTCCACCCGGAATGTACCGCGTGGTGGTGGGACCATGATTGGTCCGGAGTCCGCCGTCACTGATCGCGTCGTTTCTCTGGATGATCGTGGCAACCGTCGAGACGTTGCAGAATCTGTGGAATGCTGACAGGGAAGAGCCGGCTTGGAGGGCGAGGGCCTGTAATCGAAGGGCGATATCATGCGTAAAGCATTGTAATAAGGGTAAAAAGGAAACAACGATTGCTTTGGTCCATGAGCATCCGCAGGTGATGGAATAGTTCTTTTCTTCGCTATACGCATGGCTAAGTGATTCTCGCAACGACGGTATTGACCGGTCGCGGAGATTTGGAGGATGATCTTGCAGAGTTATTTCTGTCAGAAATTGGCGCTGCGGAAAGCAAACCCAAGAAACTGCAAAGATTACAGTTGACGCCCCAAAACCCGTTCTCCACGTTCAACCCTTCTTTCCCTTTCTGGCCTAGGCTTGGTCTGCCCAGATAGCTCAGTTGGCAGAGCACGTCCTTGGTAAGGACGGGGTCGCCGGTTCAAGTCCGGTTCTGGGCTCCAGGTCAACGTCGGTGCCTCCACGACGACAGGCCAGAGGTCAATCATCTAATTCAACTGTCTCCACCACATGGCTAAAGCAATATTCGAACGCACCAAACCGCACGTTAATGTCGGCACGATCGGCCACGTTGACCACGGCAAAACGACGTTGACGGCCGCGATTCTTGCGGTCCAGGCCAAGAAAGGGCTGGCCGAGGTCAAAGCCTATGCGGATATCGCCAAGGGAGGCACCGTGCGCGATGCCACCAAGACGGTCACCATTGCGGTTGCCCACGTGGAGTACCAGACGGAGAAGCGCCATTACGCGCACGTCGACTGCCCCGGACACGCCGATTTCGTGAAGAACATGATCACGGGTGCGGCGCAGATGGACGGCGCGATCCTCGTGGTCAGCGCGGCGGACGGACCGATGCCGCAGACCCGCGAACACATCCTCCTGGCCGGCCAGGTCGGCGTGCCGAAGCTGGTCGTGTTTCTCAACAAGATCGACCTGCTCGATGACAAGGACCTGCTGGATCTCGTCGAGATGGAGATCCGCGAGTTGCTGACCAAGTATCAATTTGACGGCGACAAGGCCGTGATCGTGCGCGGTTCGGCGACCGCGGCGCTCGAGGGCAAGCCCGAGGGCGTGGCGGCCATCGACGCGCTGATGAACGCGATTGACAATGAAATCCCGCAGCCGACGCGCGAGATCGACAAGCCTTTCCTCATGTCGGTCGAAGACGTGTTTTCGATCACGGGCCGCGGCACCGTCGCCACGGGACGAATCGAGCGCGGCCAGTGCAAGGTCGGCGAAACCGTCGAGATCGTGGGTCTGCGCGATACGGCCACGACGGTCATCACCGGCGTCGAGATGTTCCGCAAGATGCTCGACAGCGGGCAGGCGGGTGACAACGTCGGCGTGCTGCTGCGCGGCGTGGAAAAAGAGGGCATCGAGCGCGGCCAGGTCATCGCCCATCCCAAGTCAATCACTCCGCACAAGAAGGCGAAGGCCGAGATCTACGTCCTGAGCAAGGAGGAGGGCGGCCGCCACACGCCGTTCTTCAACGGCTATCGTCCGCAGTTCTATTTCCGCACCACCGACGTCACCGGGATCATTCAGCTGCCGCAGGGCGTGGAGATGATCATGCCGGGCGACAACATCAACGTGGTGATGGAACTGATCGCGCCCATCGCGATGGAGCGGGCGCAGAAGTTCGCCATCCGCGAGGGTGGCCGGACCATTGGCGCGGGTCGGATCACGGAGATCATCGAATAACCTTTGCACCGACGCTGCACGGCGTACGCCGAGGCTTCGTTACCGGGGCCTCGGCGGCGTCGTCTAAGAGAAAAAGGAACCATCACGGAGGGCAGTAGCTCAATTGGTAGAGCAACGGTCTCCAAAACCGTCGGTTAGGGGTTCGAGTCCCTTCTGCCCTGCCAGCCCACGCATCCTATGAAAAACCCGTTTCGCGCCACCCGCATCTTTGTTGGCGAGATGATTGTCGAGCTGCAGAAGGCATCGTGGCCCACGCGCCAGGAACTGTGGGACTCGACGGTGGTGGTGATTGTCGCCTGCCTCCTCCTCGGCCTTTTCACGAGCATCGCCGATTTCTCACTTTACCAGTTCGTCGACCTCTTTACGAAGCTGGCCAGCTAACCGTCGCCCTTCCATGCCCGCCAAGACTTCAGCACCGCCCGGCGTCCAATGGTTCGCCTTGCACACCCTTTCGGGCCAGGAGCCGAAAGTTAAGGCTTACATTGAGAAGTTCAAAGCCGCCGAGGAACTCGACGATTTTATTTTCGAGGTGCTGCTCCCCACTGAGACCGTGTCCGAGGTCAAGGGCGGCAAGAAATCCAGCAAGGTCCGCAAGCTTTATCCGGGTTACGTGTTCATTCAGATGCGCCTGTATGACGAGGACGGGCTCGTCATGAACAAACCGTGGTACTTTGTGAAGGAGGCGGCGGGAGTGATTGGCTTCGTGGGTGGCGACCACCCGGCCGCCTTGCGCCAGTCCGAGATTGATGAGATCAAGGCGCGGATTGAAGCCGCGACCGGCAAGGAGGTGCCGAAGGTGCAGTATGAGGTTGGCGAAGAGGTCAAGATCAACGACGGGCCCTTTATGAACCTGAACGGCCGCATCGACGAAATCGACCCGACCCGCGGCAAGCTCAAGATTTCCGTTTCCATTTTCGGCCGGTTCACCCCGGTCGAGCTCGAATACTGGCAGGTCCAGCGCACCACTGACTGACGCATAGATATTAGCATTTCGATTTTGGATTTTCGCTATCCGTCAGCCTCGGGCGACTCGGAGTCCGCCAAATCGAAACTCGAAAATCAAGAATCGAAAATCGACTCACATGGCCAAGAAAATTTCAGGCTACATCCGGCTTCAACTCCCCGCCGGCGCCGCCAATCCGGCGCCTCCGGTCGGTCCCGCGCTGGGCGCGCAAGGGGTCAACATCATGGCGTTCTGCAAAGAATTCAACGCCAAGACCAAGGACCAAGCCGGCATGATTCTCCCGACCGTCATCACGGTCTATGCCGACAAGACATTCAGCTTCATCCTGAAGTCCCCGCCTGCCTCCATCCTGCTCAAGAAGGCGGCCAACATTGCGAGCGGCTCGGCCAAACCCAATCAGGACAAAGTCGGTAAGGTCACCCGGAAGCAGCTGGCCGAAATCTACCGGCTCAAGGCCAAAGACCTTAATGCCAAGACCGAGGAAGCCGGCATTCGCATCATCGCCGGCACGGCCCGCAACATGGGTATTGAGGTCGTCGACTAACCCGAAACAGATCCAGGCGCAATTTCGCCGGAAAGTCTGCTGGGGCGATCCATCGGGTCGCGCGCCTTCCCCCCTTTTGAGAACCAACCAACCATCTCCACATACCGCGGGAGTCCCGCCCGGGACGCTTGCACCGCAAGGAGTAAACCATGGAACATAAGAGCAAACGCTACCGGAGCGCCCTCAAGGTCGCTGATCTCACCAAGGAATTCCCGCTGAAAGAAGCGGTGGAAATCCTCAATCGCTTTCCCAAGGCCAAGTTCGACGAGACCGTCGAATTTTCCTTCCGTCTGGGCGTCGATCCGGCGCAGGGCGATCAGATGGTGCGCGGAACGACACCGCTGCCCAACGGCACCGGCAAGAAGGTGCGCGTCCTGGTGTTTACCGACAATCCCCAGGCGGCGATCGCCGCCGGCGCCGAGTTTGCCGGCCTGCAGGATCTGATGCAGAAGATCCAGGGCGGCTGGATCGATTTCGATGTCGCCATTGCCACGACCGAGGCGATGAAAACCGTCCGTACCATCGCGCGCGTGCTCGGCCCCAAGGGTCTGATGCCCAATCCGAAGTCGGGCACCGTGACCGACGACATCGCCGCCGGCATCAAGGCGGTGAAGGCCGGACGCGTTGAGTTCAAGATGGACAAGTCGGCCAACGTGGGCGTGGGCATCGGCAAGCGATCCTTCACGTCCGCCCAGATTCTGGAAAACGCGGCCACCGTTCTGGAGGCCGTGGGCAAAGCCAAACCCGCCTCGTTCAAAGGCCGCTATATTCTCAACGCGGCGCTCTCCTCGACCATGAGCCCGGCGGTCAAGATCGCGGGCAACGAGTACAGCAAATACTAAACCGGAGCGTTTTCCATGAGAGCTGAGAAGAAATATCTGATCGAGGAGGTGGCCGGCCACCTCAAGAAATCCGACTACGTCATCCTGGCGAACTACGACAAGATGACGGTGGCCGACGTGGCTGAGCTTCGACTGCGACTGGCTCCCCACCATGCCGAGTTCCACGTCGTGAAAAACAGCTCGCTGCGCGTGGCCGCGCAGGCCCTCAGCCTGCCGAGCTTCGACAGCGCGCTCATCGGACCAACCGCCATCATTCTGGGCGGCAAGAACTCGCCGGGCGTGGCCAAGGTCCTCCGCGACTTCGTCAAGGAGAAGCAGAAGATCGTGGTGAAAGCGGGCATCCTCGGCCAGAAGCTGATCTCGGCCCAGGATGTCGCCAAGCTCGCCGACCTGCCTTCGCTCGACACGCTGCGCGCCCAACTGCTCGGCCTGCTCCAGCAGCCCGCCAGCCTCTTTGTGCGTGTGGTCAATGCGGTTCCGCAGGGCCTAGTCAACGTTCTGCAGGCCAAGGTCCGGGCCGCCGGTGACAGCTAATCAATTTTCACCGGCAGCCGGTCCGCGACCGATGGTTTTCATCGGCGGCGGGCGGGTCTCCGGTTCAACCGTCCACCATCACTTTCCCGCATTGGCGGCTCGCGCCGCCGTTCCAGGAAACCCAAATTCAACCGTCGCAGGCTAGGGGATACGTCTCTTAAACGCGCTTCCCGATCGAAGTCGCTAGTCCGTGGCAGGAGATCATCATGAGCAACATCACCAAAGAAGAAGTCATCGAGTGGCTTTCCAGCCAGTCGGTCCTCGAAATCGCCGGATTGGTCAAGGACCTTGAGGCTAAGTGGGGCGTCTCCGCTGCCGCCCCGGTCGCCATGGCGGCCGCCCCGGCCGCCGCCGCCGCCGCCGCGCCGGTCGAGGAGAAAACCGAGTTCAACGTGGTCCTGGTCGAGGCCGGGGCCAACAAGATCGCCGCGATCAAGGAAGTCCGCGCCATTACTGGTCTGGGCCTGAAGGAGGCGAAGGACCTCGTCGAGGCCGCGCCGAAGTCGGTCAAGGAAGGGGCTTCCAAGCAGGAGGCCGAGGAAATCAAGAAGAAGCTCGAGGCCGTCGGGGCCAAGGTCGAGCTCAAGTAACCAACGATTGGCGATTCGCACCGCACCGCTTACATTTAGCCCGGGACAGGCCGTGATGACTCATGGCCTGTCCTTTGCCGTTGTTTTGTTCCGCACCTGTTAGGCGCCGGCGCCCTGCGCCGCCGTCTCCGCATACCGTCCTCTGTCACTTAACCGGGAATATCCATGGCCGACCGCACTCACACCGAACGCATCAATTTCGGTAAGCTCAAAGAAGTCATTCCGCCGCCGAATCTCATCGAGATTCAGATCAATTCCTATCTGGATTTCCTGCAGAAAGGCGTGCCCGACAAGCAGCGGAAACCCCAGGGACTCGAGGCGGTGTTTCGCGAAGTCTTCCCGATCGAATCCTATGACGGGCGCCTGGTCCTGGAATATGTTTCCTACACGATCGGCGACCCGAAGCACTCCGAGATCGAGTGCATCCGCGAAGGGATCACGTATGCGGTGCCGCTCTATGTGAAACTCCGCCTGCGCGAGGAGGACTTCATCAAGGACGAGGAAATCTACATGGGCGACATTCCGATGGTGACCGAGCGCGGCTCGTTCATCATCAATGGCGCCGAACGCGTCGTCGTCTCCCAGCTCCATCGCTCCCCTGGCATCTGTTTCGAAAAGGACTTTCACGCGAGTGGCAAGGAGCTTTTTGCGTTCCGCATCATCCCGGACCGGGGGACGTGGCTCGAGGTGCAGTTCGACAACAACGATCTGCTGTACGTTTATCTCGACCGGCGCCGGCGCCGGCGGAAGTTCCTCATCACGACGCTGCTGCGCTCCATCGGCTATTCCAGCGACCTCGACATCCTCGGTCTTTTCTACGAGATCAAAGATCTGAAGGTCGCCAAGGCGCTGGAGTTGGATAATGTGAGCACGCTCGTGCTGGTGGAGGATGCCATTGACGCCCAGAAAGGCGTCGTGCTGGCCCGCGCCTTCGAGCCGCTGACCAAGCAGATTGTCCGGACGTTCGAGAAGCACGAGATCGGAGCCATCCGCGTGATCGACACCGCGGTGGACGACGGGGCGACGATCCGCGCGCTCAAGAAGGATCCCACCCGCAACGAAGAGGAAGCGCTGAAGGAAATCTACAAGCGCCTGCGCCCCGGCGAACCGCCGACGACGGCCAACGCCAAGGCCCTGCTCAAGCGGCTGTTTTTCGATCCGAAGCGGTACGACCTCAGCCGCGTCGGCCGCTACAAGATCAACCAGAAGCTGGGTTTGAAGGCCAGCCTGGAGAACCGGATTCTCACGGCAGAAGACATCATCATTGCGACCAAATACCTCGTCCGCCTCAAGCGCGGCGATGGCGTGGTGGATGACATCGATCACCTGGGCAGCCGCCGGGTGCGGACCGTGGGCGAACTCCTCGCCAACCAGTGCCGCGTGGGCCTCTCCCGCACCGAGCGTCTCGTGCGCGAGCGGATGACCCTATACGACCAGAGCGTTGATTCGATCACGCCGCAGAAGCTGATCAACCCGAAGGCGCTCACGACGGTCATTCGGGATTTCTTTGCCCGCAGCCAGCTCTCGCAGTTCATGGATCAGATCAATCCGCTGGCGGAGGTGACGCACAAGCGCCGCCTCTCCGCCCTTGGGCCGGGCGGCCTCAACCGCGAACGCGCGGGCTTCGAGGTCCGCGACGTGCATCCTTCGCACTACGGCCGGATCTGCCCGATCGAGACCCCGGAAGGTCCGAACATCGGTCTGATCAACTCGCTCACCGTCTATTCACGCGTGAATGAGTTTGGCTTCATTGAAACCCCGTATCGCGTCTGCAAGGATGGCCGGGCCACCGATAAGATCGAGTACCTGACCGCTGACCAGGAAGAGGGCAAGGTCATTGCCCAGGCCAACTCCGAACTCGACGACAAAAGTCATCTCATCGGCAAGATCACCGTGCGTCGCGATGGTGAGTTCCTGGAGGTCGAGCCGAAGCAGGTTGAGTACATGGACGTCTCGCCCAAGCAGATTATCTCGGTTGCCGCCGGCATGATTCCGTTTCTCGAACACGACGACGCCAACCGTGCTCTCATGGGTTCGAACATGCAACGGCAGGGAGTGCCGCTGCTCCAGAACGAGGCCCCGTTCGTCGGCACCGGGCTGGAGGAACGCGTCGCGCGCGACTCCAAGATCGTGCTCGTTGCCTCCGAGGCCGGCATTGTCGCCTCGGTCGACGCCCGCCGCATCGTCATCACCCGCGACGGCGAGCTACCGCGCAATTTCGACCGCAGTCCGAAGAGTGATCCCAAAAGCGGCGTCACCGTCTACGAGCTGCGCAAATTCATGCGTTCGAACGCCGGCACGTGCTTCAATCAGAAGCCCATCGTCCGGCGGGGCCAGAAGGTCAAATTGGACGACGTCATCGCGGACGGCCCTTCCACCGACCATGGCGAGATGGCGCTCGGGCGCAACGTGCTCGTCGCCTTCATGCCGTGGAATGGCTACAACTTTGAGGACGCCATCCTCATCTCCGAAAAGGCGTTGAAGGACGATATCTTTACCTCGATCCATATTCAGGAATTCGAGGTGACCGCGCGCGACACCAAGCTGGGGCCCGAGGAAATCACCCGCGACATCCCGAACGTGGGCGAAGAGGCACTCAAGAATCTCGATCACAACGGGGTCATTCGCATTGGCGCCGAGGTAAAGCCCGGCGATATCCTCGTCGGCAAGATCACGCCGAAGTCGGAAACCGAACTGGCTCCCGAAGAGAAGCTGCTCCGGGCGATTTTCGGCGAAAAGGCCGCCGACGTGAAGGACACGTCGCTGGTGGTGCCTTCGGGATCGGCCGGAATCATCATGGACGTAAAGGTGTCCAGCAGCCGGATTGACGAGCAGGCCCGCCTCTCGCCTTCCGATCGCCGCCGGCAGATCAAGCAGATCCAGGAAGACTACAAGACGCAGATGGATAAGTTGCGCGAGGGCCTCACCGAGGCGCTTTCCAACATCCTCCTGGGCGAAAAGATCCCGCTCGACGTGATCAACGGCCAGAGCGGAGAGATCATCATCCCGGCCAACCGCAAGATCACAAAAACCCTGCTGCGCAAGCTGGCGGCCGTCTCGAAGCACGTGGAGATCGATCCATCGCCGGTGAAGATCAAGATCATGGAGATCATCGGCTCCTATCAAGGGAAGTTCGACGAACTGGAGGGTGACCGCGAACGCAAGATCGCCTCGATTGAATCCGGCGAGGATTCCGGCTCTGGCGTCATCAAGCAGGTCAAGGTCTATGTCGCCACCAAGCACAAGCTGGAGGTCGGCGACAAGATGGCCGGACGTCACGGCAACAAGGGCGTGGTCGCGAAAATCGTGGCCCAGGAAGACATGCCGTTCCTACCGGATGGCACGCCGATCGAGATCTGCCTCAACCCACTGGGGGTTCCTTCACGCATGAATGTCGGACAGGTGCTCGAAACGCACCTCGGCTGGGCGTGCAAGAAACTCGGCCTCAAGGTCGCCACGCCCGTCTTCGACGGCATCACCGAGAAGAAGGTGCGTGAATACCTCAAGCAGGCCGGCCTGCCCACCACGGGCAAGAGCGTCCTCTACGACGGCCGCACGGGCGAGCGTCTCGATCAGGAGGTCGTCGTGGGCTACATCTACATGATGAAGCTGAACCACCTGGTGTCGCATAAGATCCATGCGCGCGCGGTGGGCCCGTATTCGCTCGTCACGCAGCAGCCGTTGGGCGGCAAAGCCCAATATGGCGGCCAGCGCTTCGGCGAAATGGAGGTCTGGGCGCTGGAAGCCTACGGCGCCGCCCACACCCTGCAGGAGTTGCTCACGGTCAAGTCCGACGACGTCAACGGTCGCACAAAGATCTACGAGTCCCTGGTCAAGGGCGACAACACGTTGTCGGCCGGCACGCCGGAATCCTTCAACGTTCTCATCAAGGAGATCCAGTCCCTCGGACTCGATATCCGCTTGCAGAAACGCGACGCGCTCAGCCTCAGCTCAGCCGCCGCATCCTGAACCGGCGCGTTTCCGCCACCTTTAACGACAACCTGGGAGATATTTCATGAGTACCGAACAAGTCGCCGCTGCCCGCGAAGAGGCCCGCACCGTCCTTGGTCTTGACGAGAATCCGTTCGACTGCGTTTCGATCACGGTCGCCGCCCCTGACAGCATCCGCGCGTGGTCGCGCGGCGAGGTCAAGAATCCCGAGACGATCAACTACCGCACCTTCAAGCCGGAACCCGGCGGTCTCTTCTGCCAGAAGATCTTTGGACCGGTGCGCGATTACGAGTGCGCCTGCGGAAAATACAAGCGGATCAAGTACAAAGACGTCGTCTGCGATCGTTGCGGCGTCGAAGTGACCATCGCCCGCGTACGCCGCGAGCGGATGGGACATATCGAACTCGCCGTGCCCGTCGCCCATATCTGGTTCCTCAAGAGCATGCCGAGCCGCCTCGGTCTGCTGCTCGATGTGACGGCCCGCTCCCTTGAGCGCGTCATCTATTATGAGAACTACATGGTGGTTGATCCAGGCAAGACTCCGTTGGAACTGAAGCAGTTGCTCACGGATACCGAATACCGGCAGGCCATCGATGAATATGGGGACGACGCCTTCACGGCCAAGATGGGCGCCGAAGCCGTCCGCGACGTGCTCAAAGGCATGGATCTGGGGGCCACGGTGGCGGAGTTGCAGGAGCAGATGCGGGCCACGCGCTCCAAGCAGATCAAGAAGAAGCTCTCCAAGCGCCTGAAGGTCATCCAGGGCTTTATCCATTCGAAAGCCCGGCCGGAGTGGATGGTGCTGGAAACCCTGCCGGTCATCCCGCCGGATCTGCGTCCGCTGGTCCCGCTCGAGGGCGGCCGCTTCGCGACGTCCGACCTCAACGACCTCTATCGCCGCGTCATCAACCGCAACAACCGCCTCAAGAACCTGCTGCAGCTCAAGACGCCTGACGTCATCATCCACAACGAAAAACGGATGCTGCAGGAGGCGGTCGACGCCCTCTTTGACAATGGCCGCCACGGCCGGCCCGTGACCGGCGCCGGCAACCGTCCGCTGAAATCCCTGAGCGACATGCTCAAGGGCAAGCAGGGTCGCTTCCGCCAGAATCTGCTCGGCAAGCGCGTCGACTACTCGGGCCGGTCGGTCATCGTCATCGGTCCGGAGCTGAAGCTCAATCAATGCGGCCTGCCGAAGAAAATGGCCCTCGTGCTGTTCGAGCCGTTCATCATCCGCCGGCTGAAGGAGCTGGGTTTTGTGCACACGGTGCGCGGTGCCCGCAAGATGATCGAAAAGAAATCTCCCGAGGTATGGGATATCCTGGAGGAGGTCACCAAAGGGCATCCGGTGCTGCTCAACCGCGCGCCAACGCTCCACCGGCTGTCGATTCAGGCGTTTGAGCCGATCCTGATTGAAGGCGAAGCCATCCGCATCCATCCGCTCGTCTGCACGGCTTATAATGCCGATTTTGACGGCGACCAGATGGCGGTGCACGTGCCGCTTTCCCTCGAGGCCATCATGGAGTGCAAGCTCCTGATGATGTCGACCAACAACATCTTCTCGCCTTCGAGCGGCAAGCCGATCCTGACGCCATCGCAGGACATCGTGCTGGGGTCCTACTATCTCACGATCGAGCCGCGCAAGAAGCCGGCCAAAGATCAGCGCGTGCCGCTGCTTTCCGGCTTGCAGGACGTGCTCTACGCGGAATTCGACGGTGCGCTGCGCAAGCACGATTGGGTCGACGTGCCGAATCCCGACTACGGCCGCGTCACGGTCTACGGCAACAAGGACCGCAAGATCGTCCGCACGACCGTCGGCCGGGTCATTTTCAACCAGATCTGGCCGGCCAGCGTCGGTTTTGTGAATTTTGCAGTCGCCAAGTCCAAACTGGGCGACCTGATTCTCAACACCTACAAGACGGCTGGCGACGTTGCGACCGTCGAGACGCTCGACAAACTCAAGGAGCTCGGCTTCCAGACCGCCTTCAAAGCCGGCATCTCCATCGGTATCGACGACATGATCATCCCGGAGACAAAGAAGGATATCGTCGCCGAAACGCGCAAGAAGATCGCCGAGGTCGAAAGCCAGTTCAGCAAGGGCATCATCACCGAGGGCGAGCGGAAGAACAAGGTCATCGACCTGTGGACCGCCGCGACGGATCGCATCGCCAAGGAGGTCTTTGCCAAGCTGGATGCGAACGAGGGCAAGACCGAGGTCAACCCCGTGTACATCATGATGGACTCGGGCGCGCGCGGCAACCGCCAGCAGGTTCGCCAGCTGTGCGGCACCCGCGGCCTGATGGCCAAGCCCTCGGGCGAGATCATCGAACGCCCGATTCTCTCCTCCTTCCGCGAAGGACTCACGGTGCTCGAGTATTTCAACTCAACCCACGGCGCCCGCAAGGGCCTCGCCGATACCGCGCTCAAGACGGCGGACGCCGGCTATCTCACCCGCAAGCTGTGCGACGTCGCCATGGACGTCATCATTGCCGAGGACGATTGTGTCACGCGCGACGGCGTCTGGAAGAAGGCGATCTACGAAGGGGATGACGAAATCGTCGGCCTGCGCGAACGCATTGTCGGCCGGTGTGCGACCGACGACATCGCCAATCCGCTTAATCCCTCCGATTTGCTCGTGCATTCGGGTGAGCTGATCTCCGAAGAGACCTCCCGCAGGATCGAGGACGCCGGCATTGAGCGGGTCAAGGTCATGTCCCCCCTGACGTCGACCAGCCGGTATGGCATCGACGCCAAGTCGTACGGCATCAACCTTGCCAGCAGCAAGCTCGCGAAGATCGGCGACTCCGTCGGCATCATCGCCGCGCAGTCGATCGGCGAACCTGGCACCCAGCTGACGATGCGGACGTTCCACATCGGCGGCGTGGCCAGCGGCGGGTTCAAGCAACCTGAGATCCGCGTCCGGACCGCCGGAACCGTGCGCTACCACGGCCTCCGCATGGTGCAGACGGCTGACGGTGCCAGCATCGTGCTCAACAAGACTGGAACGATCCAGATTGTTGACGAGGAGGACAAGGAGCTCGAGACCTACAACATCGTCATCGGCTCGGTCATCACCATCGGTGACGGCCAGAAGATCGACAAGGGGCAGGTCCTGGCGCTGTGGGATCCCTACAACGTTCCGGTACTTTCTGAAAAGGGCGGCGCGCTCACCTTCAAGGACATGATCCCCGGGGTCACCGTGAAGCGGGAACTCGATGAGTCGACCGGCCGCATTGCGACGGTGGTCATCGAACACAAGGAAGACCTCAATCCGCAGATCGAGGTGCGCGACGCCGCGGGCAAAGCCTCCGCCGCCTACTCGATTCCGGTCGGAGCCCAGATGGTTGTCAGCGAGGGCGACACCATCTCGCCCGGCGCGTTGCTCGCGAAAACGCCGCGCCAGGCGTCCAAGACCAAGGATATCACCGGCGGTCTCCCGCGCGTGGCCGAGCTGTTCGAGGCCCGCCGCCCGAAAGACGCGGCCGAGATGGCCCGGATCGATGGCGTGGTCAACTTCGAAGGCTCGATCCGCGGCAAGCGCCGGCTGCTCGTGAAAAACGAGGAGACGGCCCAGGAGGAGGAGCACCTCATCCCGCACGGCAAGCACATTATCGTGCAGCCGGGCGACGTGGTGCACAAGGGCCAGCATCTCACCGATGGCGCGGCCGACCCGCACGAGATCCTCGAGATCCTCGGGCCGGCGGCGCTGTACGACTTCCTCATCTCGCAGGTGCAGGAGGTCTACCGGCTGCAAGGCGTGACGATCAACGACAAGCACATCGAGATCATCATCCGCCAGATGCTGCGCAAGGTGCGCATCACCGATCCGGGCGATAGCGAGTGGTTCTGGGGCGAGCAGGTGGACCGCGGGGCATTCCTCCGCGAAAATCAGCGGCTGGACACGGCGGGCGGCAAGCCAGCCGAGGCCGAGCCGATCCTGCTCGGCATCACCAAGGCCTCGCTCGAGACGGAAAGCTTCATTTCCGCCGCCTCGTTCCAGGAGACCACCCGCGTTCTCACGGATGCCTCCACGCTCGGCAAGGTTGATATGCTCAAGGGCTTCAAGGAAAACGTGATCATGGGTCATCTGATTCCGGCCGGCACGGGCCTGCCGAAGTACAAGAACCTGCGGATTACGCTGCCCTTTGGCGTCGAGTTGCCGCCGATCGAGGAGCCGAAGATCGCCACGGAAGCCAGCTAGTTCATCGGGAATGCCGGCGCAGCCTCGGCTGCGATCACGGTGTCAATTACCTCGAGCCGCGGATCAACCTCCGCGGCTCTTTTTTTGCCCTGCTCAGAATCTCAGCCGGGTGTTCGTGTGGCCACAGTGCGGGCAAGCCGCGGTCCCTCTGCGGGCTTTGGCGGTGTACAGCTGGCCGCAGCGGATGCAGTGAAACGTCAGCTTCCGCCGCTCTGCTTCGAAGAGCGCATGATCGCGCCGATCATAATAGATCCACACCCCGAAGAAAAACGCGAGGACGAGGAAACAGTAGACAACGGTGCCGAAGGTGAAATCCATGTTTCGAAAACGGCGGCAAACGCCAGCCTCGGCTTTTTCGCTCCAGTCCGGCAAGGACAAAGCTGGGCAGGGATAGGAAAGCGTAAAGCGGAATCGGGAAAGGCCTCAGACGTACCCCCCCGCAAGGGCGGAGTGGGAAGAGGGAAGGCGGATCGCGATCCCTTGTCACGACTGCCTAGGAGCTTGTCGGGCTTCGCCCTCCATGCTCCTCAACAAATGGCGGACGCCATTTGGTGCGGAGGGACCGCTTTCTTTCGGATTCAGCGGAGAAGTTTTGAACTTTGGCGTAGGGCTTGCGTCTGAGAGGCATGCCCGCTCGTTATGTGACCGTCGACCGCGAGACTCCGATGCTGCTGCCGCCCGATCTGCGCGAGTGGGTGCCCGCGGATCATCTCGTACACTTCGTGATCGACGCCATTGGAGAGCTGGACGTGCGGATGGCCCGGGTCAACGAGCAGGGCAGCGGGAGCGAACAGTATCCGCCGGCGATGATGCTCGGGCTGCTGATCTACAGCGATGCGACCGGGGTGTTCGGCAGCCGGCGCATCGAACAAACGACCCATGAGAACGTGGCGGTGCGGCTGCTCTGCGG
>PLOH01000084.1:0-4922 GCA_003142955.1 Opitutia bacterium
TGCCTGAGAACACCGCTGCTTTGTGGTTCAAATAGGAACCCCTGAATGAAAGTCACTGGACTCGCTGTTGTCCCGCCTCCGACCGCCGCCGATCTGCCCCGCGTCACGCCGGAACTTCTGGCGTCGGTGCTGGCACGCTATTCGCGCAGCAACGAAGGTCTGGCGAGGATCATTGAGCGTGTTGACGTTGCCCACCCGGACGAATCGATCGACCGCATCCTCAAGTTTGTCGATTACGGGCACGCGTCGATTGGCGGTCTGACGGGCGGTCTGGCCATTGCCGTCGACGACGTCTCCATGTGGCTCGCCTATAAGTTGTTTGAGATTTCGACGATGGCGGACGGTCAGGAATCGAGTACGCGCTATATTACGATGGACGCTTCGAATCTGCCGTCTCCCGTCGAACTGGGGATTCCTGACGATCTGGCTGCGCGTTGGCGCGACCTCATGATTCGCGCGTTTGCCGCTTATCAGGCTGAATACGCGCGGCTCGACTCCTTGGGCAATTCCGAACCGGCGCGGGTGCGCATTCCCGCGGGCGCCCGGCCGGCGGTCGTCGCCCGGATCCGGAAGAATTATGCGCTCGACCGCGCCCGTTACTTCATTCCACTGGCGACCCGCACCAATCTGGCTCTCGTGCAGACGGCGCGGATGTGGGCGCAAACCGTGAAGCACCTCGATTCCCTGCCCCAGCCGGAGGCCCGGGCGGCGGCGGCGGCCATCCGCGACGAACTGATCAAGCTGTCACCGCGACTGATGCGGCACAGCGGCGCCGAATCTTCCTACCAGGAACAAGCGCAACAGGAGCTGACGGCGTCTCTTCGGCTCGGGCTCGACCGACTTTCAGCAGAACCCCTGGCCGACGCGGTTTGGGTCAAGGTCGACCGGGAAATACCGCCGTGGCTGCCCGAAACCCAGCCCGTCGCCGAGGCGCTGTCCCACCGGGCCAACCGCTACGGGCAGTGTGGATCGGCGATCCGCCGGATGCGTGTCACCTTTGCGTGGAACAATCTCGCCATCGCGGAACTGCGCGATCTCAACCGCCACCGGACCGGCCATCGCCACACTCCGTTGATCCAGGCCGGTTTCTATCTTCCGCCCGAAGTCCCCCGTGCGCCCCACGCCACGCTGATGAACGACCAGCTCGACCTGACCCGGGAGTTGTTGCAGCGCGGCTCTCCGGCCTACGTTTATTCGCTGTTGCTTGGGGCGCAAACGCCGTTTGAACACAGCACGCATGCCGACAAGTTCATCTACGAAGCGGAACTCCGAACGGCTATGGGGGCGCATTTTCGCTATGCCGAACACCTGAGCGCGGCGCTCGGCGAGTTCTTTAGACAGGTGCCGGAGGCCGGACCATGGGTGGTGGAAGGCACCGCCGAGCCAGAGTAAATCAGTTCTCGACCGAACCCTTTGGAGGATGGACTTAAAGACAGGCCACTGGACTAGAGGATGTTATGAATTGTTAGTCATGATCTTGCCAAAAACCCCGGGGATCGCCTCTTTGTTTGGCGCGCACCGTTTGCTGACCGGGAGGTTTCCAATTGTGCTGCCCGTTGATTGACTGTAATGTTTCACCTACATGTGTGCGTTCCGAGTCCTGCAGTTCAACATTCAGTTCGGCCAGAACTGGAATGAGGCGGACCCAGACACGGCTCCGGTCAATCTTGATCTCACGATCGCCGAGATTCGCCGGCACAATGCCGACATCGTTCTCCTGCAGGAAGTCGAGCAGGCGCTGCCCGGTGGCGTGCAGCCGGATCCGCCGCCGAACTTTGCGAGATTGCGGGCTGCGTTTCCCGCCTATGACGCGTTCTTTTCCTATCCCAAGGCAGATCCGCGCGAATTGCCGTTTGGCATCGGGCTGGCGATCTTGTCCAAGACCGAGTTGGCCGATCCGATTCGCCGCGATCTGCCGTCGCCGGCAGTGGAATTTGATTTCCAGGGCGAACGCAAGACGCCCACGGACCGGCTATTGATCGGGGCGACGACGATGATCGCCGGGCGCCAGCTGCGGATCTTCAATACGCATCTGCTGGCCTTTTTCATGCTCAATGCCGACAGCGAGACTCATCTCAGCCACCGGCAGTTTGTCGTCGATCAGCTGGCGGCGGCCAAGGGTCCCACCGTGTTGGGCGGCGATTTTAATGTCAGTCACCACGACTCGCTCGTGGAGGAGTTTGGCCGCATCGGCTACCAGACCGTGCAAACCAGCGAGGTCACCTGGCGCCGCCGGCCGTATGTGCTCGACCACATCTTCTACAACCGCCAGCTGAAGGTCGCGGGGCATTCCGTCAGACCGACCGACGCCTCCGACCACTGCGTGGTCCTGGGCGATTTCGAGTTCGCCTAGCTTTCCGCCGCGGCGGCGGAAAGCTCAGGATTTGGCCCCGGAGAATCCCCGGCGCGCCTTTTGCTTCTCCTCTTCCTTCTCCTCGGCGAGGCGCGCCTTTTCGCTCGCGAGCTGTTTCTTAATCTTCTCCGCCTCGTCCCACTTGCTGGCCGCCAGCATCGCGTCAAGCTGCTGCTTCAAGAAGATTTCTCGTTCGGCGACCTTGCCTTGGTAAAGACGTTCGATCCCGGCCAGCGTCGCCTTCTGCTCGGGAGTAAGCGGCTTCGCGGCGTCCGGGTCCGACGCTTGCAGACGTTCCATGGCGAGTTCGTAGGCGCTTTTCATGATGGGAGGAGAGGGAGTCCCAGAACAGGCGCAATGCTCGGGCGACGCAATCCTGGAACCGAGGCATCGGATGGCCGCGATGAATGGGCCGACGCGGGACGGTTCCTCCAGATCGTGCATTGGTGCGGCGTTTTCAGCGGAGGGCGAGGCTCCCGCTGTGCCGCGGCGGACACGGAGGTCCGCCCTCCAATAAACCATCCGTGCCTGGAGCAGGGCGGTGCGCCGTCACCGCCAATCTCCATTTTCCTGGCCCGGACGGCGGCCTCTCCAAGTTGGCGCGTATGTCTTCGAACTGCGTGCCGCGTCGAGTGGTTTCCTGATGGCATCTACTCTCCCAATCTCACACCCAGCGCGATCAAGCAGGCCGTCAGGGCGAAGGGAGTCCAGAAGCCGCCCCGTTCCCGCCGCCAGTGCCAAGCGTATCCAAACAGACAGATGGCCAGCAAGGTGGCAAGAATGGCAGGACCCATCCAGGCGGCGCGAAACTGGGCAGCATGGAAAACGCCGGGCACTGCCAGAGCCATCCGCAGCAGCCGATCCATGAACCAAATCAGGAGGATGCCGGCATGGTTGAACAGCATGCTGCCCGCCGTAAAACCGATCAGTCCGCAAAGGAGAGAGATGAAGCCGGCACCAATGACGAACGTGGAGATCGGGATCAACACCAGGTTGACGACCAGTGAGCCCGGAGTGAACAGCCCGAAAAACTGGATGCTCGAGATGGTGCTGACGAGCGAGGACGCCAGGCCGATCCCCAGTGCTCCGAGCAGGCCCCGCCAGAGCCCGTCGCTCCACCGGTGATACCACCGCCACGTTGATTCCGGCAGCGCGATGAACAAAGGCCAGCGCGTCTGCAGGGCTTTGGCCAGCGGACCGCCCAGCAGCAACAAGACGGCGACGATCCCGTAAGACATCTGGAAACTCGCGCCAAAAAGCTGCATCGGTTCGACCAACAGAATGAGCAGGGCGGAGGCGGTTAGCGTGGCGAGCGGATTGGCGGGCCGCCGCAGTGAGAACGACACCATCAGGAGGGCGCACATGATGAACGCGCGCACTGCCGAGGAACTGGTGCCCGTGATGTCGACGTAAAGCCAGAGGGTGGCCAGACCGGCTGCTGCCGCTGCCAGCCGCGGCACGCGCAGCAGCGAAAGAAGGATCTGCATGCTGAGAGCGATGGCGGTGATATTCAAACCGCTGATGGCAAAGAGGTGCATGGTGCCGCTGTGCAGGAAGAGCGTCCGCTGTTCCTCGCTCATCGCTTGTTTCTGCCCCATCATCATGGCGCGGTAGATCGCGGCCAGGGCCGGCTGGTCGGAGAGTCCGGCGCTCAGGATGCGTTCAAATTGTTGTGCCGCCAGATGACAGAAACGCTGGTAACGGGACGGCGGAGCCACCTCGCCGAGCATGCGTCCCCGGCTGAATCGGAAATTCACCCCGGCGTCGGCCAGGTAGGCATCAAAGCCGCCCGTGACGGGTTGTCGCGGCAACAGTTCGATTACTCCGACCGCTGCGACCGCGGCCGAGCGCAACGGCGGGTCTGTCCCGGGCGGGAGGGTGAGCGAGAAATAGAGCCGCTGCCGGATCAGCCCGCGCAGATGAGCCGCGGCATCCGCGACGACGGCAAGGCCGTTGACCCGGTTCCGGCCATGAGCGGATGTAAACACCTGCGTCACCTCCAGGGTGAGCCGGGCCTCGCGTGGCGGCAGGTCATTCCATTCGGGGGGACGGTTGAGCCGGAGATGAAAGTAGGCCGCGGCGGCGAGCGCCACGGCTCCGCCCAAGGCGAGCGGCCAGGTCCCTCGGGCGCCAGCGCTGCTCCTGAAGGAGAGAACGAGGGCGATGAGCAGGGCGATCGTCGCCGCCCCCAGGAGCGGTGGTGCCGGCAGGTCAAGCAACCGGCCGGCCGTCAGCCCGGCCATGAACGGCAGCAACAACCACAGCAGGGGCGCGCGATGGCCGAAGCCGCCGACATTCATGAGTCACGGGCGATGATTGATAAACCGTCGCTGCCCGACCCGGAGGCCGTGCTCCAGCCCGTGCTGCAGGTAGGCGCGCGCCGCTTCGACGGCGGCCTCCAGCGCCAATCCCCGGGCAAGGTGGGCGGCGATCGCCGCGGACAACGTGCAGCCACTCCCATGTGTATCGACGCCAAGAATACGTCGCGACGCGTAGGTGCGGGTCTGCCCGCCCGGGGTGACCAGAACATCCGTGAGCTCGTCGCCGGACAAGTGCCCCCCCTTGACCA
>PLOH01000084.1:5002-16372 GCA_003142955.1 Opitutia bacterium
GGGCTGGGAACGCAGAAAGTCCGCCACAGCAGTGACGATGGCCGCGGAGTGGAGCATGCCGGTCTTCAGCGCACGCAGCGAGAAACAGCGGTGCACCTGGAGGATTTGCTCCAGCACGAACGAGGCGGGCAGGGTTTCGATGGCGGTGACCCCGTCGGGATTCTGCGCGGTCAGGCANNCCGCTATCCGAGCCGGCGATGGTCAGGGCGACAGGAAGTTCTGCGGAAGTCATGGTGACGTCTCCTACCCGGCAGAATTCAATAATCGAATCAATTCTCTCCACCGAGCGGGTCGGCTTGGCCGCAACGATTTAATCGGATGTAAGGCGGGATCGCCGGATCCCGCCATTTTTA
Organism: Opitutia bacterium; assembly: GCA_003142955.1. Taxonomy (GTDB): domain Bacteria; phylum Verrucomicrobiota; class Verrucomicrobiia; order Opitutales; family Opitutaceae; genus Fen-1467. Next base: position 5,356 of record PLOH01000084.1, read on the forward strand.
CGAGTGAGGCGGGGTGCGGCGACCCCGCCCTACAAAGCCATCCCGAATCGTCTAAGGAACTGCGTGGGGGAATCGCCCGACTGCCTGAGCCGGCTTTGCCTTTTCATCGACGCGGTTTCGTGCAGAGTGAATGCACGATGAGCGAAGGCGAGCAAAGCGATCTTTTCGCGACGGATCCGCCGGAGCGGCCGGATCCCGGTCGCGATTCTTCCGTGGGCGGCGGCCCGGTGGGCAGGATGCAGCCGCTCGCGGCGCGGATGCGCCCGCGGACGCTGGCTGAAATGGTGGGACAGGAGCACATCCTTCGTCCGGGCGGGCTGCTGTTGCGCCTGGTGGCGGGCAACCGCTTTGGCAGTCTGATCTTTTACGGTCCCCCTGGCAGCGGCAAGACCTCGCTCGCCGAGGTGATCGCGCGGGAGACGAAGAGCCGTTTTGTGCGCGTCAACGCCGTCATGTCCAACGTGGCCGAGTTGCGGGACATCCTCGCCGTGGCGCGGCGCCGGCCGGAAGCGGGCACGATTCTCTTCATCGACGAGCTGCATCGTTTCAACAAATCCCAGCAGGACCTGCTGCTGCCGGATGTGGAGGAGGGCAGCGTCCGCCTGATCGGCGCCACGACCCACAATCCGGGATTCTACGTCAACCCGCCCCTGCTCAGCCGCAGCCACCTTTTCCGACTCGATCCGCTTACGCCCGCCCACGTGGTGTCCGTCCTCAAGCGCGCCCTCGGCGATGTGGAGCGCGGCCTCGGGTCCCGCGGTTGCACCGCGGCCGACCCGGTGTTGCTGGATCTGGCGAAGTTGTGTGACGGGGACTTGCGTCGGGCGCTCAACGCCCTCGAAGTCTTGGTGCTCAGCCTGCCCGAGCGGGCGGCGATCACTCCCGCGGAGCTGGAGACCTTCGCCCGCGAACGGCGCATCCGTTACGATGCCGACGAAGACGAGCACTACGACACCATCTCCGCGTTCATCAAGAGCTGCCGCGGTTGCGATCCCGATGCGGCGATGTACTGGCTTGCCAAGATGCTGGCGGGAGGCGAGGACCCGCGGTTTATTGCCCGCCGCCTGGTCATCCTCGCCTCAGAGGACATCGGGCTGGCGGACTCGCACGCGCTGTCGGTGGCCGTGGCGGCACATCAGGCCGTGGATTTCATCGGCCTGCCCGAGGCCGAGCTGACTCTCGCGCACGCCACGCTCTATATCGCCACCGCATCGAAGAGCAACTCGGCGACGGAGGCGCTGGGAGCGGCGAAAGCGGCCCTGGCGGATCAGCCGGTCCAATCGGTTCCGATTCAACTGCGCGACAAAGGCGGCCAGGCGTCAAAACGGATGGGGCACGGGCAGGGTTACCTTTACAGCCACGAGTTTCCGGAGGCGATCTCCGGCCAGGAATACCTGGGAAAGCCGCTCGCGCTCTATTCGCCGAAATCGATTGGCGCTGAAGCCGCGATTGCGGATCGGCTCGCGCGCTGGCGGCAACTCAAGGCCGCCCGCCAGGGCCGGAAGCCTCCCGCCACCTAACCCAAAGCGCTGGGTGCATCCGGCCGGTTGACCGTTGCGGCGCGAAACCAACGTAAACCTCGAAAAGGGCAGGGAATGCGACTTGCCGGAGTGGGGCAGGCTGTTACGCTGCGGGGAAACCCGTTTTTGCCATGAAGCCAAATACCTCGTTACTGAGGACGGTGCTGGTCGCGGCATTGCTCGGCGCCGCTGTTCCGCTGGGGGCAGTGACCGTTCCTCCCGTCACGACTCCGCCATCGAAGCCAGACAAGGTCGCCCCGGAAACAAAGCCGGAGGAGGAGCCCAAGATCGCCGGCATCGTCATTCCGCGGGCAAAAGGAGGTTTCCTTGGTCTCACGCTCGAAAACAGCAATTTCAAGCTGGCGTTCTACGGCCCGAAGAAGCTCCCGGTTCCCGCCGACGTCGCGCGCGCCAACGCGCGGTGGCCAGTGCACTATACGGTGTTCGACGAGCATGCGGTTTTGACTCCCTCGGCAGACGGCATGGCATTGATTTCGACCAAGTTCGTTCGACCGCCTTATGTCTTTAAACTGTATCTCACCTTGATCGTCGAGGACAGTGCCGAGCCGCCGGAAAGTTACGTCATCGATTTTCACCAATAGCTACCGGCGTTGACAGCCGGCGAACTTCGCAAAACTATCGTCGCGTTTTTGCCCCGGATTGTTCCAGCTCTCCCTGTGTCTACCACCCCATCAAATCCACCGTTCGATCCGGTCGAGTCCGCCATTGAGGAGATTGCCGCCGGCCGGCTGGTGATCGTGACGGACGACGCGGATCGGGAAAATGAAGGCGATCTGATCATGGCGGCTGCCAAGGTCACCCCCCAGGCCATCGGCATGATGGTCCGCTACTGCAGTGGCATCATTTGCGTGCCCAGCCTTGAACCCCAGCTCAAACGCCTCGCCCTCGGCCCGATGGTGGGCCAGAACCGGGAGTCGCATCGCACGGATTTCACCGTCAGCGTCGACGCCGCGGAAGGGATCACGACGGGCATCAGCGCCCAGGATCGCACGCAGACGATCCGGATTCTCGCCGATCCGCGGGCCCGGCCCGAACAACTGGTGCAACCCGGGCACGTGTTTCCGCTCCGGGCCCGGCCCGGTGGCGTGCTGGAACGCGCGGGTCACACGGAGGCGGCGGTCGACCTGGCCACGCTGGCCGGACTGCCGTCCGCGGGAGTGCTCTGCGAACTGGTGAATGACGATGGCACGGTGCAGCGGATGCCCGAGCTCAGGGAGTTCAAACAGAAGTTCGGCCTGCGGATGATTTCGATCGCCCAGCTGATCGAGTATCGGATCAAACGCGACCAGCTGGTCGAACTCGTGTGCACCAAGCCGTTTCCGACCGAATATGGCGAGTTCGATCTGCATGTCTTCCGCAGCACGCTTGATGATCGGCAGCATCTGGCGCTGACCATGGGCTCCCTGGACTTCACGCCGACACTGGTCCGGGTGCACAGCGAGAACCTGCTCAGCGATGTGTTCCATGCCAAAGGCCTCGGCAGCGGACATGCGTTGGTGGCCTCGCTTGAGGCGATCGCCCGCGCCGGACGAGGCGCACTGGTGTACATGGAGCCGGCCAATCCGGGCGAGGTGATGCTCCAGCGTCTGAATGCCGAACCTGGGGAGACGATCTCACCGATGGGCCTGCGCGACTACGGGACGGGCGCCCAGATCCTGCGCATGCTGGGCCTGAATCGCATCCGTCTGCTCTCCAACAGCACCCGGAAGATCGTGGGGCTCGACGGCTACGGTCTGGAGGTTGTCGAACAGGTGTCGCTATAACAAATTGTCGGACGCGACGTCCTCCAATTTGTTATCAGCTCGCGGCAACGCCGTGGGGCGGCCATCGGGCGGAGGAGCGGCCGAAAGTGGTGCAGGCTTCCCAGCCTGCATCTGGAGTTTGGCCAATGGGCCGGCTTCCCAGGCTGTATTACCGTTGACAGGGAGAGGTGGGGGGATCGCGCCGGGATTTCTTTTTGTTTTGCAGCGGCCCGCAATCGGGGTTGCCGTGTGCGCCTCCATCATGAGTCAGCAAGTACCCAGCGCGTCGGACATCAGTGGTTCCGCCTTCACGGTCGTCGTCGTGGCGGCGCGCTTCAATCCGCAATTTGTCGAGGCGCTGCTGAGCCAGGTCCTGGAGCATCTGCGCGGCGCCGGGGTGCGCGAGCGGCGGATCGTGGTGGCGCGGGTCCCCGGTTCGCACGAACTCCCGATCGCGGTACAGTTGCTCTGCCGCCGGCATCGTCCCGATGTCTGCGTCGCCTTGGGGGTCGTTGTTCGCGGCGAAACCCGGCATTACGAACTGGTGGCGGAGACCGTCTGCCAGGGCTTGACGCAAGTGGCGCTGGCGGCGCGGATCCCGGTGATCAACGGTGTCATCGTGGCGGAGAATGGGCGCCAGGCGGCGGCACGCTGCGGCGGACCGATCCGCAAGGGCGTGGAATTTGCGCAGGCCGCGCTTGAAATGGCCGCACTCCGACGAAAGTATTCCCGATGAGCAAAGACCAGTTTGTCCAGCGTCGCGACGGCCGGGTGGCCGCCCTGCAATATCTCTACGCGTGGAGTCTCAACACGCCGGCCGATCTGCAGGAGGATCTGCAGGTGTTTTTCGAGGGCCGCGACCAGGCGCGCGATCATTATGCGTTCGGGGAGGAGCTGATCCACGGCGTCATCGAACATACGGACGAAATCGACGGAAAGATTCGGAGCCTGGCGCAAAACTGGGAGTTTGATCGCATCGCCAAGATCGACCTCGCCATCCTGCGCCTGGCGATCTTTGAGATGCTGTTTCGGAAGGACATCCCGCCGGTCGTCTCGATCAACGAGGCCATCGACCTGTCCAAGCAGTTCTCCAACGCCGACGCCAAGCGGTTCATCAATGGCATCCTCGACCGGCTGAAGGGCGACCTCGGGCGCGACGCGCGCAAAGCGTCGGAGTGATCAATGGGGAGGTCAGGAAGGCGGGATTGCGGAGATGATACCTTAAGGGATGTGGAACTCAGGAAGGCAGGAACGCGGAGACCGCGTCGCGAGGAAGGACCTCGGCGCCGCTCGCAACAGACGACGGCAAGAACTTCCTGCGCCGCGCCCGGCCGGCTCCCTTCGCCCTGAAATACTGGGAAGTCGGCAACGAGTGCTATGGAACCTGGGAGTACGACGTTCAGACGGCCCAGCACGATCAAGGCGGCCGGCGTCATGCCGGAATTCCTCATTTGCCACCGCTACGAGCAGAACGCAGGACAGGAAAATGACGCCTTGCTGCTGCAATTGGCCAGCGCTTCCGCCACGGGGTGGTCGGTCGATGCCGCTCTGCTGCGCGGGCCGTTGAACGACTTTTTTGGCGCTGCCGCCGCGAACGTGGAGCTCTGCGTCACGGAAAACAACTCCGTCCACAACAATCCGCACGGTCTTTTGTTTTAGAACGAGTCTCGTCTGACATGGGCGGGACGCCCATGCCACGTGGCACGGGTGTCTCGCCCGTGGGATCGCGCGACCGCTCCTCAAAACAAAACACCCGGCTGCCCCACCCTGCCAAACACTTTGACGCGGGGCGGGGGACCGCATAGCCGTTTCCTTTCCATGCGCCTGCTTCATTACTGTTCCCGCGACTTCCGCTCCCGACTTGCCGCGTTCTGCCGGGCGGCCGCGCCGGCACGCGAACTGCAGGAAACGGTCGCCGCCATCCTCGCTGATGTCCGCGAACGGGGCGATGCCGCCGTGGTCGATCAGGCGGCGCGCATCGATGGCGCCACGCTCACGCCGCACCGGTTCCGCGTGACGCCGGCCGAGCTGGCCGGCGCCGCGGCCGGTCTTGCGTCCTCCGACCGGGCCGCGTTCCTGACCGCCCGGGCAAACGTGCAGGCCTACAACCGCCGGACGCTGCTGCGTGGCTGGAGCGGGCGCAACCGACAGGGCGCGCGGGTGGGGGAAAAATACGATCCGATCCGCCGCATCGGCATCAATATCCCGGGCGGCCAGGTGCCGCTGGTCTCCACGGTCATGATGACGGTCACGCTCGCCCAGATCGCCGGCGTCCCAGAGATCGCGGTCTTCACCCCCTGCAATCGCGAGGGACGCGTGGCTCCAGGCCTCCTCGCCGCGTTGCAGTTGTGCGGAATCACCGAGATCTACCGCATCGGCGGCGTCTACGGCGTGGGCGCGATGGCGTACGGCACCAAATCGATCCCGGCGGTCGACAAGATCTTTGGCCCGAGCAACGCCTATGTGTGCGAGGCCATGCGGCAGGTGTTTGGCGCGGTCGGGGTGGCCGGCCTGCCCGGCCCCAGCGAACTCATGGTGATTGCGGATGGCACGGCGCGGGCGGATTACGCCGCGGCCGACCTGCTCGCCCAGGCCGAGCACGGCTCGGGCAAGGAAAAGATTTACCTAGTGTCCACCTCCGCGCGCGTTCGCGCCGCGATCATGGCCGAAATCGAAACGCAGTTGTCCCGCTTGCTCCGGGCCGAGGTGATCCGCAAGGTCCTCGCCAACGGCTTTTTGGCGGTGGAAACCGAAACCCTCGAACAGGCGGCCGACGTCGCCAACGTCATCGCGCCCGAACATCTCGAGTTGCTGGTCGCTCCTCGCGCCGCCGCCAGACTTACCCGGCGGATCACAACAGCGGGTGCGATCATGGTAGGCAACGAGACGCCGACGGCCCTGGGCGATTTCACCGCGGGGCCCAGCCACGTACTGCCCACCGGCCGCAGCGGCCGGTTCTTCAGCGGCTTGCGGGTGGCGGATTTCAGGCGCCGGACCAGCCTCGTGCAGTACGATCAAGCGAGCCTGCGCCGCGCCGCGCCCGTGGTGGCCGCATTTGCCGCGCTGGAACAGCTCGATGCGCACGGCCGCTCGGTCGCTATCAGGACCGAGATGGCACCGCTTGTCCCCAAGCGGTCTAGGCGCGTTAGTGGGAAATGATTCCGTCAGGTGATCGGTGTAGGAAGCCTGCTTGCAGGCGATTTTCACCCCATAATCGCGAGCAAGCTCGCCTCCTACAGTTTGCGTAGATACGGGTTAGCCATGTCCTCCCGCGAATCGAAGTTTGATGTTCAGACCCTCGCGCTGCCGCATGTGGTGCGGCTTCATGCCTACACGCCCGGCCTTCAGCCAGGCGAACCGGGTTGGATCAAGCTCAACACCAACGAGAATCCGTACCCACCGAGTCCTGGCGTCGCTGAAGCGCTCCGCCGGGAGATTGGGGACGACGGGGCTGCCCTGCGGCTCTACCCGAACCCCAAGAGCGCAGCGCTGCGGGAGGCCGTGGGCCGCCTGCATCAGTTGGAGGCGGAGCATGTTTTCATCGGCAACGGCGCCGACGATGTGCTGAACCTGCTGGTGCGGTGTTTTTGCACGCCGGCCGCGGCGGCCGGTTTCACGCTGCCCAGTTACTCGCTCTATCCGGTGCTTGTCGGGATCCAGGATGGCCGGGCGCTCGCCGTTGAGTTCGACCGGTCGATGCAGCTGCCCGTCGCGACCATCACCGGGTCTGCGGCCAGCGTTTTCTTCCTGACCTCGCCCAACGCGCCGACCGGGGTGGGTTTCCGGACGGCCGACATTGATACGCTATTGCGCGGTTACCGCGGGTTGCTGGTGGTCGACGAAACCTATGCGGTCTTTGCCGGGGAGAACGCTGCCGGCCTGGTGGCGCGGCATCCGAACCTGTGCGTCGTGCGCACGTTTTCCAAATCGCATTGCCTCGCCGGCATGCGCGTCGGATATGCGCTGGCCCAGCCCGCGGTGATCGGCCTGTTGGATCGCGTGAAGGACAGCTACAACGTCAGCCGGCTTTCGCAGATCGCGGCGCTGGCCGCCCTGGCGGATCCCGACTATTACGCAGGGCTGGGGCGGAAGATCTGCGCGACGCGCGATCGCGCCCGGCAGGCGTGGACGGACCGGTTCGGCTGGTTCACCTATCCGTCGCAGACCAACTTCCTGTTCACGGAGCCGCGCGACCGGAACCACCGCACCGGCCCGGAAGTGGCGCGCGGGCTCTACGATTTCCTCTGCGCCCGGAAGATCCTCGTCCGCCATTTCGGGAGCCACGCCTTGACCTCGCCATTCCTCCGCATCAGCGTCGGCACCGACGAAGAAATGTCCGTGTTGCAGGAGAACCTCGAAGCATGGCTAAAATCCGCATAGCGACCGTCTCGCGCCGCACCGCCGAGACCGACATCACCCTCCAGCTGAAGGTGGACGGCACGGGTGTGTCCCGGATCGACACGGGCATTCCGTTCCTGGACCACATGCTCACGCTGTTTGCCAAGCACGGACTCTTTGACCTCGACGTGAAGGCCAAGGGCGACGTGGCCGTCGATTATCACCACACGGTGGAGGACATCGGCCTGGTGCTGGGCGAAGCCTTCAAGACGGCCCTCGGCGACAAGATCGGTCTCAAACGCTATGGCTTCTTCCTGCTGCCGATGGATGAATCGCTGGCGCGCGTCGTGCTCGATCTCGGCGGCCGGCCGCACCTGGTATACGAGGTCCAGGCTCCGACGATGTTTGTGCGCGACTTCAATCTCGCGCTGGTGAAGGAGTTTTTCCAAGCGTTTGCGAACAACGTTGGGGCGAACGTGCATATCCAGCTCCTTTACGGGGAGGAGCCGCACCATGTCGTTGAGGCCGTCTTCAAGTGTTTCGCGCGCGCGCTGGACGTGGCGACGCAGATTGAGCTGCGCGCGGCCGATCAGCTGCCGTCGACGAAGGGAATGCTGTAGGGCCGGCGTTTGTCGCCGGGCCTTCCGAAACCGGAGAGCGGAAACCGGAAACCGGAAAGGGCAATCATGGTCCGCCGACGAGCGGCGACCCGACATTCAACAGGATGACTCCCCCGAAGATCGCCATCATCGACTATGGCATGGGCAACCTCCGCAGCGTGGCGCGCGCCATGCAGACGACGGGCGCGGACGTACGCATCATCACCGCGCCGGCCGAGATGGCCTGGGCCGATGGCGTGGTTTTCCCGGGCCAGGGGGCGATCGTCGACACGATGGCGTTTCTCAAACAGACCGGCTTTGATGCCGCGTTGCGCGACTGGATTGCCGCGGACAAGCCTTATCTCGGCATCTGCCTCGGATTGCAGGCCCTCTTCGAGGTGTCCGAGGAGGGTGGCGGGACGCCCTGCCTTGGCGTTTTTCCGGGCAAGATCGTGCGTTTCCACCTTCCGCGAGAGTTCAAAGTGCCGCACATGGGCTGGAACACCGTCCGGTTTTTGCAGCCCGACACGCCGTTGGTCGCCGGATTGCGGGCCGAGGGGGAAGCCTTCTATTTCGTCCACAGCTACTACGTGGTTCCCCAGGATCGCGCCTTGATCCTGGCGGAATGCGACTATGGCGGCTCGTTCGTGTGCGGAATCGCGCGCGGCAACTGTTTCGCGACGCAATTCCATCCGGAAAAGAGTCAGGCGAGGGGATTGCTGCTTTATCGGAACTTTGCGGGCCATTGCGCTGCCGTGGCGTCAGGTCATGCAGCGGCATAATTCTGAACTTGATTTGCAACATCGACGTAAGCCGCTTTTCTGTTGGATACATTCCCATGAACGAAACCGCCACCCTCACGCTCAATAACAAAGCATATCCCCTGTCCGTCATCGTCGGCACCGAGAGCGAAAAAGCGGTGGATATCCGCAATCTGCGCAACGACACGGGCTACGTGACCTACGACGAGGGCTTTGGCAACACCGGGTCCTGCCAGAGCGCGGTCACCTTCATCGACGGCGAGGCCGGCATCCTCCGCTACCGCGGCTATCCGATCGAACAGCTGGCCGAGCATTCCTCCTTCATCGAGACGGCCTACCTGATTATCAACGGCGAGTTGCCCACGTCGCCCCAGCGCAAGCGGTTCTCCCAACTGCTCACGGAGAATTCACCCATCCATTCGAGCATGGAGCACCTGTTTGAAGGGTTTCCGAGCGACGCCCATCCGATGGCGATCCTGTCGGCCATGTTGAATTCACTGGGCTCGTACTATCCGCACCTGGCCACGAACGATCATCAGCGCGACCTCGAGACCTACGAAGCCACGTCCGCGGTCATCATCTCGAAGGTGCGCACGATCGCGGCGTATTCGTACCGGGCCAGCCGCGGCCTGCCCTATATCCATCCGCGGCGGGATCTGCCGTACTGCGAGAACTTCCTGCACATGATGTTCTCCACCCCCTACGAGCCGTACATCGCGCTCCCGGAGGTCGCGCAGGCGTTGAATCTCTTCCTGCTGCTCCATGCCGACCACGAACAGAACTGCAGCACGTCCACCGTGCGCATGGTGGCTTCCAGCGGCGCGAATCTGTTTGCCTCCACCGCGGCGGGCGTCTGCGCGCTCTGGGGTCCGCTGCACGGCGGTGCCAACATGGCGGTGATCGAGATGCTGAAGAGCATCCACGCCGAGGGGGATGACGGCACGAAATTCATCGAGCAGGCCAAGCTGGGCAATGCGGACAAGCGGCTCATGGGCTTTGGCCATCGCGTGTACAAGCACTACGATCCCCGCGCCAAGATCATCAAGGAGAGCTTCTACAGCGCTTTGGCGAGCCTCGGCATCAAGGACGATCCCCTGCTCAATATCGCCATGCGGCTCGAGGAGGCGGCATTGCGGGACGACTATTTTCTCGCGCGCAAGCTGTATCCCAATGTCGATTTCTATTCTGGCCTCATCATGCGGGCCATTGGGATTCCGGAGAACATGTTCACGGTCATGTTCGCCATCGGCCGGATGCCCGGGTGGATCGCCAATTGGAAGGAAGTGGCCGCCAATCCGAAAGGCCGCATCTACCGCCCGCGCCAGGTTTACGTCGGCGCGAACCTCCGCGACTACGTGCCGCCCCACCGGCGGAAGTGAGGGTGAGACGGGACAAATCGGGAAAGCGGGAAACTGGAAAATCGGGAAACCTCCGTCCGCCTTCGGCATCCCTTTACGGTTCGAGTTCCCGTAGCTGCGAGCGCCAGCGAGTAGATCTTCGATTGGGTAGCCGCGAGCGCCAACCCCTCGGCATTCGAAACCATCACCTGCTGGTTCCCCGGAGGCGCTGCTGCAATTCCTCCTGGGACCCGTGGACTGAGCAGACGATTTTCGCACTGGCTGGACTGTCGCCGGGGACCAGCCGGTATTCCCCGCCGGCCGGGCAGACCGGCAGCGTGCGGATGAACTTGCCGGGGCCAACGAGGTCACCCAGTGCGGTTGGCGGTTTGCCGTTCTCCAGGGTGGATTGTTCACACGCGGTATTCAGCTGCCGCAAGTTGTTCATGCAAAAACGGTCAGATGAAGCTTGTCGCACCTTCTGGAACGCCGGGATTGCCATTGCGGCGAGGAGGCCGATGACAACCACCAGGATCAGGGCGTTCGCGCCCGCCGCTGAGCGTCAGCATGGCCCGCACCGCACTTCCGATAACGGGCGGGCAGGCCTCTCTGACGCAAGACCTACGCCAAAGTTCAAAACTTCTCCTCAGAATCGGAAGAAAAGCTACCCCTCCGCACCAAATGGCGTCCGCCATTTGT
>PLOH01000050.1:0-63781 GCA_003142955.1 Opitutia bacterium
AACCGTCGCCGTCTGCGTGCTGCTGTCGCTGATCCTCTATGCCCTCATGGGTGGCGCGGATTTTGGCGGCGGCATCTGGGATCTGCTGGCGATGGGACCGCGGGCACCCCGCCAACGGCGCGCCATCGCCGAAGCCATCGGCCCAATTTGGGAGGCCAATCATGTCTGGCTGATCCTCGTGGTCGTTCTTTTGTTTACCGGGTTCCCAAGTGGATTTGCCGTGATGATGACCTCCCTGAACATTCCGCTGACCGCGATGCTCATCGGAATCGTGCTGCGCGGTTCGGCCTTCATTTTCCGCAAATACGACTCCGAGTCGGACGCGGTGCAGCGCCGGTGGAGCAGGGTGTTTGGCATCGCCAGCCTTATCACACCGTTTTTCCAAGGCCTAATCCTCGGGGCATTGGCCACGGGTCAGATTCGCCTCGTGAACGGCCAGGTCGTCACCGGTTTTCTCGCAGGCTGGCTGACACCATTCTCTTTGGCCTGTGGGGTCTTCGCTTTCGGGCTTTTTGCGTTTCTGGCCGCGACCTACTTGACCGTGGACGCGCAGGACCAGCCTGACCTGCAAGATGATTTTCGATCGAGGGCGATTTGGTCGGAGTTCCTGTTGGCGCCGGTCGCGTTTGGGGTCTGGCTCACGTCCAAACAAGGCGCGCCGGTGATGTTCCAGGCCTTGACCTGCTGGTGGGCTCTGCTGCTGGTCGCAGGGACAAGCCTCTTCGCATTTGCGGCGCTGGCGGCGCTCTGGTTCCGGCAGTTTGCCTTGGCACGCATGGCTGCCATCGGGCAGGTCACGCTCATTCTCGTTGGGTGGAGCGTGGCGCAATATCCCAATCTCGTGACGCCGGACGTCACGGTCCAGAATGCTCACGCTCCCGAAGCGACGCTCCGTTTGCTGCTTCTGGCGTTGGGTGTCGGCGCAATGGTGCTGCTGCCCTCACTGGCCTTCCTTTTCCATCTTTTCAAGGGCAAGGAAAGCCGCGGATCTAGGAGTCAACCATGAGACAAACTGGCCGGTTTCTCCCCGGCATTTCGAGCCTGGGCCATCTCTCGCCTGATTGTGTTCAGTGAGGTCATGCGCTCGTTCATTTTCCTTTGGCTGCGAGAGCTTGGGTCGCCGTATTCTCCTTCACCACGGCAATCATCTCGTTCATGCCATCCTTGATTTCGCCGACCTGGGGATGAACCTCTTTGATGAGGTCATGTTCAACCTTGGAGAGCTTTTCGATCCGGCGGCCTTGTTCGCGCAACTGGTCCATCAGATGATTCTGCTTGGCCGAAATGCGGCCCATCCACCAAAAGCAGATTCCCCAGCACACGGTGCCGGCTACCGACATCCAAAAAGCGGCGTTTCTGGGCCCCATGGCTCCTAGCCTGAGGGAATTCGGGCGGTCCACAACCGTCCAGCCGGTAGGCGAACACCCCACTGCATTGGCCTGGCTTCCATTTGCGCTGGAGGGAATCGAAGCCAATATTGGCTACTATGAAAATCCCGCCCGTTCTCTCCGCTCCGGTAGCGTTCTGCGCGCTTCTTTTGCTTGGCTCCTCGCCCGGGCTGGCTGCAGGCGATGCCGCCCCCGTGACCACAGCTATCGCCGTCATTCTGCCTACGACCGGAAATGAGACCGCTGGGATTGTCACCTTCATCGCGACCGATGGCGGCGTTAAAGTCATCGCGGATGTAACCGGATTAACCCCTGGCAAACATGGTTTCCATATCCACGAGTTCGGCGACATCAGCGACTCGGCCAAGGCGATGAGCGCGGGAGGCCATTACGATCCCGAGGGTACACACCACCATGCGCTCGTCGAGGCGGAACGACCCGACGCCATGCCTCATCATTCGGGAGATATGGGCAATTTGGCGGCCGATGGCGCCGGCAAAGCCCATCTCGAAATGACGCTACCAGGCGTGAGCCTAATGGGGCCGGCAAATCCCATTGTCGGGCGGGCCGTGATCATTCACGCGAAATCCGACGACGGCGGCCAGCCAGTCGGAAATGCGGGCGGCCGGGTCGGCCAGGGCGTGATCGGAATAGCCAAGGCGAAGTGAAACGGCGTCAGATCTGGGAGGACGTTTGCTGGAGCGAAATCAAAGCCACCGGGGCTGTTGGATGGTAATGCTCCAGTTGTCCGTGACCTGCGCTGCGGGAGTCAACGCCGGTCCGCCGTTTCTGACCGACGATCCCGAGCCGATGGACCTCCATCACTGGGGATGCTACGTCTTCGGATAGGATTGCGCTCGTTCAGCGTCGCCCCCTCCCTCCTGCCGAAGTCCGCCAGATTATTCGCGGATCGACGGTGACGGCGTTGAAGTCGTAAACGATCTCGGTTCTCGGATCACAGACCGAGCCCGCTCCTTGCCGATGCGTCCGAGTTGGACAGCGATTTCGGCCGGCGACAAAAGTTGATCAACGCATCCGGTCTTGACGGCGTTTTGCGGCATGTCCGGCTGGCTGGCCGTTTGAAATTTCTGAGCAAACACAAGGCCACCCGCTTCCTTGATCGGCTCAAGTGCCGCCGCCCCGTCGGAATCGAATCCTGAGAGGATGACCGCGATCGCCCGTTTTTGCCGATCTTTCGCAAGGGATTGCAGAAAGATGGAAATGTTCTTGGGCCAGCCAGGAAGTTTGACCAGAGGCGAAAGTCGGAAGGCATCTCCGGCCATGGTTACCTGCATCCCGGCTGGAACCACGTAGACATGATTGGCTTTCACGTTTTCACCGTCCGTCACCAGCACTACCGGCATCTTGGTCACGCGAGGGAGGATCTCGACCAAGAGTGATTTTCCGTCCGCCGCTTGGTGATGTACAATAATGTAGGCCATCCCGGTATCCGCCGGGAGGAGGGAAAGAATCGTGCAATACGCCTCGAAGCCGCCCGCTGATGCCCCAAAGCAGACCACTGATAGGTGATCTACCGGTTTGCTCTTTGCTTGAAGCTTGCTCGTCTCGTCATCCATTTGAAAATGAGGGTCGGGTTTTCCCAGCTGCCACCCTTCCTCGGCAACTCTTGTGGCGCTCGCTTGAGTGTGCGCGCAGATTGAACCAAAGCTCGCACGGGCGCCAATTGGCGCATCCTGCTAGGCTTTCGAACGGAATCCGCCCATGAAATAGACGATGAGGCAGATCAGCACGACTAGGCCAAGCCCGCTGCTGCCGATGACGGGCCCCCCAAAATAAAAACCGCCGCCGCCGAATAAAAGAAGCAGGACAAGAAGAAGGAGCAGTAGATTCATGGGTGCAAGATAGCACTCCGCTGCAACCCCTGGTATGGGGCCTTTGCCCACCAAGAACTGCCGCGATTCGGCTTCGCAGTAGGGCAAGACCCCATGGTACCCCTGCGTTAGCCGGGCATGATCGGCTTCACCCGAAATATAGCCGACCACCAGCACCTCCAATCACCGGGTGCGGAAATGTTTCGGCAACCAAGCGCGATGCGGACAATCCGCCGGAACGATTAACATGACGCCTGCTGAGTCGACAAACTCCATACCTGCCACTCCTCGACCGGCCAGGTTCTCACTGGCGGCAATGCCCTAAGCCGTATCCGGTGGGCGTTAGGAAAAATAGGCGGTTCTCCGGTTGGAACTGCTCGAACGCTGCATCAAGGATGTTCATTGGAGCGAAACCCGGCTGGCAGCGCCCGGGTGCTCAATGCTTATTCTTGTCGTTGCTTTCGCGCTGGGGCGCCGGACGAGATTTGTTCGGAATCGACGGGATCGGACGCGGTGCCGCACGCTGGGCCGGGGCTGCGNNGGCGGTCCCCGTCCGAGCGTCCGTTGGGTGGCGCCACAAAGTAGCCTCCTTCGACTTCGACCCTGCCGCTATCCCAGGGCCCGACGTAGCCGTAGTCGCCATAGACCGGCGTATAGCCAGGGCCTGACATCACGACGCCCTCGCATCCCCCAAAAATCAACGCGATCGCCGGGAGCGCGAGCAAAGTGAAAACACGTTTGGCGGCGGCCTTCATGGCTGCTCCTCGGGTTTGCCCGCTTCCTGCAATTGCACCAAACCGATAACGGCGCCCGTTGGGTCGGCGACCACTGCGCGCCAATATTCAGTCGGAACGTCGCTCGGCGCGACGAGGACTCGGCCACCGAGGCTGATCACTTTCGCCGCGGCCGCCTTCACGTCCTTAACTCGGATGAACAAAAGCCAGCCGGGCTTCGCCTGCGGTCGCGGGGGCAACGGCACCATGCCGGCGCGCGAATAACCGCCGCTGGCGAGGACAAACACGTTTGGGCGATCGCTGCGGGTGTCGGGCAAGATCTCCCAGCCGGCGACGGAGGCGCAAAAACGGCCTTCGGCAGCGGGATCGCTTGCGAAAAGCTGCGCCCAGACAAAATCACCGGTGTCCGACGCATATTCGCCCGGATCGCCGGAACTGGAGTGGAGCACGCCGAGTTCAGCACCTTCGGGATCGGCAAGAATCGCCTGCGTTCCGCGCCGCGGCAGATCCTTCGCGGGGAACAGCACGCGTCCGCCCGCGGCCGTCGCCGCCGCCAGCGCCTTGGCCACATCAGGCACGGACACATATCCCACCCAACGGCCGTGGACCGCTTCCGGCAGGCGCGAGGGCCGACGGGCGATGCCTGCGACGGGTTCGCCGCCGTTTGCCAATACGATGTACGGATGCGTGCCCGAAGTCGTCGTGCGCTCGATCATTGTCGCCTCCCATCCGAAGAGGCCGGTGTAAAACGCTTGCGCCGCCGCCGGATCGACGGTGAACAAATCCGCCCAGATGAACTTGCCCGGGAAGTGCTCCGCCGTGGGTGTCGTATCGCTCAGGGGCGGGAAATCGGCAGCGCCCGCCGTCGCGACGGCACCGCAAAGTATCAAGCCCAGGGCTTTCGCGGACATCGTTACCATACGCACAAATTGCCTCGGCTTATCCAAATACTCAACCAGCGAGACTCTGGGGTCTTATACTACCATACTGCGCCTATGCCAAGGTATTCCGAATCGCCGGAGTGACGTCATTCCTGGGCTATTCTGCCGCGCTCTGGCAGATGTCGATCTGGTACCGCCGTTCCTGGAGCACGACGATCAAAGCCACGGTGGACGGATTGGTCTACGCCGGGTTGACAACCGGGACGTTTGGCTGGCTCTGGCCGCGGTAGTTCCAGACAGCCAGACTAAGTGGCGCAGGCTTCCTAGTGCGATCACAGGATGACGCCAATACTCTATGCGCGTTAGGGATAACGCGCGCTACCGAAGACCCCTGTGCGCGTTGGGGACTACCGAGCCCCGGCACGGCGGGGCGACATCAGACACCCGCGCTACCGGACGCAGATTGGGCAAGCCTCTCACCGGACGATCACTCTGCTGCCTCTGCTTCCTCCTGTAAAATCGTTAGGATTACCGCCTACTGCGCAGCCATGATGGTCGTGTAGCCGATGCGCGGAGTCGCGACGGGATGCCGCAGAGCAACGACGATGGAGGAAGGCAGCCCTTCCGTTCCAAACCGCGCCTTGAAAAAGGCGAACGGCGCGAAGTCTCCCGGGCCGAAATTAATAGCGTAGTTTCATGAATGCTTTTGGTATTTGGAGGATAGTGAGCGAATCCACCTTTTGCGAGCCACGTTCAGCCGGATTCATGTAGTTGACCGCCTCATGGCATGGGCAATCCTGCCGGAGTGGCATCCGCAGATTACACAGATTTACGCAGATTCAACAACCACGGANNACTTCCGGATATGACCATTCCCGCGACCGGCGGTCGTCCGGCAGGATCCCCAAGGTGGCAAACCTGCGTCGGCAAACGTGTTGGAACTTTTCCCCGCGTCCGATGTAGTAAAGGTGGTGGATCCCAAGCCCCTTTCTTGACCCCGAACTAGTTTGTGCCATTACGCAACCTCGTGCCGCCGGAGCCCAAGAAACTCGGAACAATTCAACGATACGCCCATCAGAGCGGAGTGGAACGTATGTCCATGAAAGCCCAAGACGTCGCATTGGACCGGTTGCTGGTGGACCGTTTCAAGCAAGGAGATCAGTCTGCCTTCGAGCAGATGGTCACCCGCTATTGGGATCGGATCTATTCGATGGTCAACCAGCTCTTGCGCAACACCCAGGACGCGGAGGAGGTAACGCAGGACACGTTCATCAGGGCACACCGCGGGCTCGTTAATTTCCGGGGCGACTCGGCATTTTCAACGTGGCTTTACCAGATTGCCACCAACCTGGCGCGCAACCGCTACTGGTATTGGTGGCGGAGGCGGCGGGACCAGACGATCTCCTTTGACCAGCCGGTCGGAGCCGAGGGCGAAACCACGCTCGCGGAGATCTTTCCGGCGGAACTGGAGACGCCGGGGGACGCCACGGTTACCCAGGAATTTGTCAACCGGATCGCCGAGTGCATGGAAAAACTCAGCCCCAAGCACCGCGAGATCCTGGTTTTGCGCAATGTCAAGAGCCTGTCCTACGAGGAGGTTGCCGAGATTCTCCACATCAGCGTCGGCACGGTGAAGAGTCGAATTGCCCGGGCCCGGGAGAGCCTGCGGGCCAAAATGGGAGATGAATTCAAATGAAAGAATCAAAGTTTATCGAACTCCTTAACCTTTATATCGACCATCAGATTTCACCGGAGGAGGCGTCGTTGCTGGAAGAGGAGATCATGCAGGATCTGCGGCGACGAAAGATCTACGGCCAGTATTGCCGGATGCATCGCGCCTGCGCGGTGGCGCTTGAGCAGAACCGAGTCCGGAACGAAGTGGAGCGAACACCGGGACGGGTGGTGGCATTCGAGGCGCCCCGCCGCTCCCAGTGGGGGTATTACGCCGTCGGAGCGGCCGCCGCTGCGTGCGTGGCTCTCGTGGCAGTGCAGATTGCTTTCCACTCTGGCGCCAGAATTTCCACCTCCGCCGTGGCGACCGCACAGCCGGTGCCCGCGCTGGCAGGAGCGGCGTTGGCGTCTGACGTCAGCATCCCGGTCCATCTGGAAACGGCCGGGATGCATGCCCTGCCCATCACGGATGGATACATCGCTCAACGATTGCGTCTCGCCCCTTCGGTGAGCCGGAAGTCGTACCTTGCAGTTTCGGGCGCGGACTTCGCCCGGGTCTCCTTGCCCATGCTGGCCGCGCCTGCGCTTCAATCCACTCCTCGCCCGAGTATCGAGGATTTTGTCTTTGCTCACGATCCTGCGACTCCGGAAAACCCGAAGATTTTCCGCCCCCGGCAACCGGGCGACAGCCAGGAGGGGAACGCGCTGGAGTTCCAGCGTCAGTAGAGAGTTCAGCCCAGGGCTTTCTTGATCAACTGCTCGGTGGTGGCCGCCGGCCCCAGCGAAACCCAGGCTTGGCGGACCACCTTGTCGGCGTCCACCGCCTTGTAGCCCAGGGCCATGAGGGCCATCACCGCGTCCCGTTGGGCATTCGCGACCTCGCCTCCGGGGGCAGCCGCCGAAACCGACATCCCGGCGGAAGCGCCGGAGGCAGGGGCATAAAAGCCTTTGAGTTCAATCACCAGGCGCTCCGCCGTTTTTTTGCCGATGCCCGGACATTTGGCGAGGGTGGCCACATCGCCGGCGGCGATTGCACCCTGAAGCACCGGTAATGAGAGCCGGCTCATCACGCTGAGCGCCATCTTGGGGCCGACTCCGGTTACTTTTTCAATCAGGAGTCGGAAGAAGTCCCGCTCGGCGATCGTCGTAAAACCATAGAGCGTCTGGGAATCCTCGCGATAAACCACGTGCGTCTGGAGCCGCACGGTGTCGCCCGGCGCCGGCAGTTTCTCCGCCGTGGTCGTCGGGATGCACACCTCGTAGCCGAGACCATTGAGCTCCACGACGGCGAGGAGAGGCGAAACCATGGCCAGTTTCCCCTGGATGCTGGTGATCATCAGGCTCCGTCCCGCAGGCCCAAAACATCCTGCATGTCGTAAACCCCCGGCGGTTGCGCTACCACCCATTGGGCGGCGCGCAGGGCACCGCGGGCTAAGATCGCGCGGTCCGACGTCTTGTGAGTGAGCTCGAGCCGCTCGCCCAACGCCGCGAAGATGACCGTGTGGTCGCCCACCACGTCGCCGCCGCGCAGGGAATGGACGCCCACTTCACGCGACGAGCGCTCACCGGTGATGCCGTTGCGACCGTGCCGCACCGCCTGCGCCGTCAGCTTCCGCTCTTGCAGGATGATTTCGACCAGACGCGCCGCGGTGCCACTGGGAGCGTCTTTCTTGAAACGATGGTGCATCTCCACCACCTCGGCGTCGTAGCTCTCGTCGAGAAGATGGGCCGCGCGCTGGGTGAGATGGAACAAGAGGTTTACGCCGACGGAGAAATTGCCGGCCCAGACGCAGGGAACTTCTCCGGCGACCTCGAGCAAGCGCCGTTTCTCTTCCGGAGCATGGCCCGTCGTCCCGATGACGATGGGTTTGCGGTTCTTCACCGCCAGCTGCAGCAAGCCCGCCGTGGCGGCCGGCGTGCTGAAATCCACGATCACATCGCAAGTCTCGATGCTGGCGGGCATCGGGTCGCCCGCGTCAATGGCGAACCCGAGGCGGATTCCAGCCTCGGTTGCCGCCCGGGTCACGGCCTGGCCCATGCGGCCGCGAGCACCGTTGAGAAAAAGGGTGAGGGACATGGCGCAAGCAAGGTTACCGGGCAAAGGCCGCCAGCGCCTTTTTCAACGCAGCGAGGCTGGTGGCGCTGAGCTCCCAGAGTGGAAGGCGAACCTCCGGCGAACCGATGCGGCCGGCTTCCGCCAGGGCGGCTTTGATCGGGGTAGGATTCGTCTCGATGAACAGCGCCTTGAACAACGGGTAGAGCCGGCGGTGCAACCGGGCAGCGGCGGGATAATCTCCGGCGAGCGCCAGATGGGAGAGTTTGACCAGTTCGCGGGGCAGCAGATTGGAGGCAACGCTGATGATCCCCTCGGCGCCCACCGCCATGAAGGGCAGGGTCAGCGCGTCGTCGCCGCTGAGCACCACCAGATCGCGGCCCAAGGCGAGCTTCAGCTGGTCGACGCGATCGACCGAGCCGCCGGATTCCTTGATGTAGGAAACGTTCGGATACTTGGCCCGCAGGCGTTCCACCACCGGCACGCTGATCTCGACGCCACAACGGCTCGGAATGGAATAAAGAATGATCGGCCGGTCCGTGACCTCCGCGATCCGGGCGAAGTGGCGGTAGAGGCCCTCCTGGGTCGGGCGGTTGTAATAGGGAGCCACCACCAGCATGGCATCCGCCCCGGCTTCGTGCGCCGCTCGTGTCAGGTCGAGCGCTTCCACGGTGGAGTTGGAGCCCGTGCCGGCGACGACCGGCACGCGTTTCGCCGCCGTGTTGATCACGCAGCGCACCACGTCCATATGCTCTTCATGGGAAAGCGTCGCCGATTCGCCGGTCGAACCCGCCGGCACCAACCCGTCGATGCCGCATTTTATCTGAAAATTAACAAGGTCCTGAAGGTCGTCGTAAGCGACTTTTCCCTGGCGAAAAGGCGTCACGAGCGCAGTGAGAGTGCCGGTGAGGGGGCGCAGATTCATGTCGGAATGTAACGGTAGAATGAAGCCTTGCTGAACAAAGCAGACCCGCCTATAAAAAGTACATCCTTTTCTGCCGCCTTCAGCTTATCCCTCCATGGATCCTGTCGAACTCTTCAACGAAGTCCTGAAACTCGCCGTGGAAGCCGAAGCGAGCGACATTGTCGTCAAATCGAACAAGCCGGCGTATTTCCGGATCAGCGGGCGGCTCAAGCCCGTGGACATGGACCCGATCGAGGGCGGAATGGTGCGCGAATTCGTCAAGGCGACGGCCCCGCGCAATTTCCTCGCCGCCTGGGAACGCGACGCGCAGGTCGACTATGCGTACGCGGCGCCCGATATCGGCCGCTTTCGGGTCAACGGCTTCCAGCAGCGGGGCACGACCAGCGTCGTGTTTCGTTACGTCAAGAGCCGGCCACCCACGTTCGATCAATTGAACCTTGATGAAGACATCCTCATCCGGCTCGCCAAGGCGAAGGACGGGATCCTGCTGGTGTGCGGCGCCACCGGCTCGGGCAAGAGCTCCACGATGGCCGCCATGTTGAACTGGATCAACCAGAACCTCGACCGCCACATCATCACGATCGAAGATCCCATCGAGTTCACGTTCACGGATGACAAGTCGGTCTTCGAGCAGCGGGAAATCGGCGTCGATGTGACCGATTTTCCCCTGGCGGTCCGGGCCGTGCTGCGCCAGAATCCCGACATCATTCTGATCGGGGAGCTGCGCGACAAGGAGACCTTCGAAACCGCGATCTCCGCCGCTGAGACGGGCCACCTGGTCTTTTCAACGATGCATGCCGCGACCACCCAGCAGGCGCTGACCCGGCTGTTCGAGTTTTTCCCGCCGGAGCAAATGGCGCAGGCGCGCCGCCAGGTGGCGGGCGCCATTCGTGGGTTCATCTGCCAGAAGCTGATGCCCGCCCTCGAAGGCGGTGGGCGTTATGCCGCGCTCGAAATCCTGGTGGCCGACGCGACCGTCCGCAATCTGCTCCTGGAGGGCCATTTTGAGAAGATTCAGCAATTGCTGGATACGGGCGACGAATCCGGATCGAGATCGTTCAACCGGGACATTTACCGCCTGATCAAGGCCGCGAAGATCAGCAAGGCCGAGGGTCTGCGGTTCTCGCCGAATCCGGCGGCGCTCGACATGAATCTGAAAGGCATCTTCGTCACGTGAGCGGGCCGCGGTGATGCGGCGGCCCGATTGGCGAAGGCACCCCCCGGGCCAGGTCGCAGCCGGACCGGTCAACTTCCTCGGCCTCGCCGCGCGCAGTAGTGCACCGCCTTCACCGTTTCAGCCGAAGCGCATGAGTATTTCCCGCAGGAGGACTGCTTTTAAGGCTTGGTTTTTGGCGGACGGACCGGTTTAACGACCGCCTTTCCGCTATGTCACGTGCACTTCTTTTCGCCGGTCAAGGCGCCCAAAAAGTGGGGATGGGCAAGTCACTGTGCGCTGGTTCCGCCAGCGCCCGCGCGCTTTACGAGGAGGCGAACCGGGTGCTCGGATGGGATCTGGTCCGGATCTGTTTCGAGGGTCCCGACGCCGAGCTCACGCAAACGCGGGTCTGCCAGCCGGCGCTCTTTGTCCACGGTCTGGCGGTGCTCGCGATCATCCGTGACCGGGGCCTGCTGGGCGACGCGACGTTTGCGCTCGGGCTCAGTCTTGGGGAGATCACCGCCCTGACCGCCGCCGGCGTTTTCGACTTCGCCACCGGACTGCGCGTGGTGGCCGAGCGCGGCCGCCTGATGCAGCTGGCTTGTGAACAAAGCAGTGGCGCGATGGCCAGCATCATCGGCGAGGAACGCGGCAAGGTCGGCGAGCTCTGCCGCGAGTTCGGAGTCGAGATGGCCAATCTCAACTGTCCCGGTCAGATCGTCATCTCCGGGGAGAAGACCAGGATCAACGCGGCGGTCGCCGCGGGCCGGGATCGCGGCATGAGAAAAGTCATCCCGCTGAACGTGGCGGGAGCGTATCATAGCCGCCTGATGGAGCCGGCTCGGGCCGCGTTTGCCGCCTTTCTCGCCGGAATCACGTTTAACCGGCCCAACCTCACGGTGTTCACCAACACGACCGGGCGGGCGGTGGCCGAGCCCGAGGAGATTCGCACCGCGCTGGTGAAGCAGATCGTTTCTCCGGTGCTGTGGGAGGATTGCCTGCGCGCCGCCGCCGGCGCCGGCGCGACCGAGTTTTGGGAGCTCGGCCCGGGCGCGGTCCTGGCCGGCCTGGCGCGGCGCACCGACCGGTCCTGGCCGGTGCGGAGTTTCGCCGAGTGGGCCGATTTCGCCGCTTGAAAGCGGCGGAGGGCAGCCTCACATTGGTTGTTTTCACCTGCCCCCGGAGCCTCTCGGCCGGGCGCCCTTGATCACTCTGCATGGACGTATCGCTCAAACGCAATTTCTGCATCATCGCCCACGTCGACCACGGCAAGACGACGCTGTCCGACCGGCTGCTCGAGTCCACCCATACCGTCACGCAGCGGGAGATGAAGGACCAGATGCTGGACTCGATGGATCTCGAGAAGGAGCGTGGCATCACGATCAAGATGCACCCGGTGACCATGAGCTATCCAGCCAAGGACGGCAAAACCTACCAGCTCAATCTGATGGATACGCCGGGCCACGTGGACTTTTCCTATGAAGTTTCCCGGTCGCTGGCGGCCTGCGAGGGCGCGCTTTTGTTGGTGGACGCGGCGCAGGGCGTCGAAGCCCAGACCGTGGCCAACGCGCACCTGGCGTTTGCGCAGAAGCTCAAGGTCATCCCGGTGATCAACAAAATCGACCTGCCCAGCGCCAACCTCGAGCTCTGTACGCGCCAGTTGGAGGATATTCTCACCATTCCCGCCGAGGAAGTGATCCTGGCCAGCGGGAAGTCGGGCATCGGCATCAGTGACATCCTCGAGGCGATTGTGGCGCGGGTGCCGCCGCCGCGCTGGGCGGACCACGCCGGCACGCGCATCCTCGTGTTCGACTCGAAGTACGATGCCTATCGCGGCGTCATTGCCTATGTCCGCGTTTTTTCGGGCACCATCAAGGCCGGCGACATGATGATGCTGATGAGCACGGGGCAGAAGGCCGAGGTGAAGGAGGTCGGGGCCTTTCATCCGAAGATGGAGCCCTGCGACGACTTGGGAGCCGGCGATGTGGGCTATATCGTCAGCACGATCAAGGCCACGGGGGACATCAAGATCGGGGACACGATCACCCATGCCATCCGGCCCGCCACGGAGATGCTGCCGGGCTACAAGGAGGTTCACCCGATGGTTTATTGCGGCCTGTACCCGCTGGAGACCCAGGACTACGAGAAGCTCAAGTCGGCCGTCGCCCGGCTGCGGCTGAATGACTCGGCGTTTGTCTTCCAGCCGGAAACTTCGGTCGCCCTGGGTTTTGGCTTCCGGTGCGGGTTTCTTGGCCTGCTGCACATGGAGATCATCCAGGAGCGCATCCGCCGCGAACATGACGTGGACATCATCTCCACGTATCCAAGCGTCGTCTACAAGGTGAAGGTCCATGGCGGCGAGACCTTCGAAGTCGACAATCCGGTCAATCTGCCCGATCCGTCCTCGATCCAGGCGATCTACGAGCCGACGATCACGGCGTCCATCCACATCCCCAATACCTGCCTGGGCGACGTCCTGAGCCTCGTGATGGAGAAGCGGGGCACGTGCGAGCACACGACCACGCTCGACACGACCCGCGTCATGTTGACATGCCTGCTGCCGCTCAACGAGATCCTCGTCGATTTCAACGACCGGTTGAAAAGCATGACCCGCGGTTATGGTTCCATGGACTACGAGTTGGGCGAGTATCGGGAATCCGATCTCGTGCGGATGGATATTCTCGTGAACGGCGAACCGGTGGATGCCTTTGCCGGCATCGTCCACCGGTCGAAGGCGGAAGGACAGGGGCGCTCGCTCTGTGAAAGGCTCGCCGAGATCATCCCGCCGCAGATGTTCAAGATCGCGGTTCAGGCCGCCATCGGAGGCAAGATCATTGCCCGGGGCAACGTCCGCGAAATGCGCAAGGACGTCACCGCGAAATGCTACGGCGGCGATATCTCGCGCAAGCGGAAGCTGCTGGACAAGCAGAAGGAGGGCAAAAAGAAGATGAAACAGATCGGCCGGGTCTCCATTCCGCCCGACGCCTTTATTCAAGTCCTCAAGAACAACAGCTAGCCCCAACCCACCGTGTTTGGATTTTTCTTCTCCACCGAACGCAAGATGCGGGACAATGCCGGCAACTGGCTGCAGCTCGCCGACAAGATCCTGCACTACCGGCGCGACCAGCTCACCGGGACGCAAGCGCAGGAACTGCGGCAGAAGACCGCGGATCTGCAGCTCAAACTCAAGCAGCGGGCTGATGCGGGAAAGCTGAAATTGGGGATCGAGTCGTTGGAAGGCCTGTTGCAGCAGGTCGGCGGAACCTTTTATCCGAAATCGGCGATGGTGGAGAACGTCGAGTTCTTCCTGGCGGCCGCGATCATCGTCCTGGGCATCCGCACGTACTTCGTGCAGCCCTTTAAGATTCCGACCAACTCGATGTGGCCAAGTTATTACGGGATGACGCCGCAGGTGTTCAAACAGCGCGCCGCGGAGCCGGGCGCCCTGGCGATGGGAGCCCGATTGCTGGCCTTCGGAGCGCGGCCGCACCGCCTGGATGCACCGGCGGACGGCGAGGTTCTGATCCCGGTCGGCGGGGCCGAAAGCCGCGGCGCGGTGCATAGCGACATCGTCACCGGTCAGTCGTGGTTGATCATTCCGACGAAGGTCCGCGAATACACGCTCCTGGTCGGTGATGAGCCGGTGACCGTGCGGGTTCCGTTGGATTTCGATTTCGATTGGTTGGTGTCCGAGGCCTTTTTCTCGCGGGGCGAGGGCTACAGTCCGGAGGGATTTCATGCGGAGCTGCGGCGCAGGGTGAACACCGGCGAATTCGAGGTGCACGTGGTCAACGGAGAGACCCTCCGTTGCATCCGCACGGGCCGCCGCGTGCGGGCGGGGGACCGGGTGCTGTCCTTCGATGTGCTGACCGGAGACCAGCTTTTTGTGGACCGCTTCAGCTATCACTTTGTACGGCCGCCGGTCGGGAGCGGATTTGTTTTTCGCACGGGAAACATCCCCGGGATCGCTGATACCTACGGTGACCAGTATTATGTCAAACGCCTGGCGGGTGCGCCGGGCGACACGCTGGAAATCAAGAATTACCGGCTGTATCGCAATGGCGGCCCGATCACGGGCGCCGCGGCTTTCGAGAAGAATGCCCTCCGGCAGGGCGACTACGTCGGTTATCGCAACATTGGCGATCTTGCGACGGGCAAGACCATGACGGTTCCATCCCGATCGTTCCTCGCCTTGGGTGACAATTCGGCTAATAGCGCGGATGGACGCTATTGGGGCTACGTCCCGGAAAAGGATGTCATCGGACGGCCGCTGTTCATCTATTATCCATTTTCCGGGCGGTGGGGTCCGGTGCGGTAGAGGCAGTCAGCCGGCGTGGGCTTTAGGCTGGTCGGGCGCGCGAAGATGAACCGACAGGAACCGTCCGTGGCGTCCCAGCGCCGCCAGGGCTGTTTGACGCACAATAGTTATTATGTCTAATCGCACGCCCTGCCCATTTTCGTTCTTTCCCTCTCGGGGACATGTTGAGCGACTCCAAAGCTTATCCGACGAATCAATCATCAAAGCGGCTTGGTCGGCGCGGATTCCTTTTTTGGCGCAGCCTCGCCCGGCACCTTGACGAGGGTGTCGCTGACCACCAACTCATTGATCGAATCGCTCCGGCACGCGAGACGATTCCGGATTTTCCGATCGGGCGCTGCCCCGCTCGTTGCCCCGGGCCGTGCGCACATCCAGCTCGCCCACGGCGTCGATCATGAAATGCACGAAAAAGTTCAAGAATCCGTGCCAACAGAATCCTACGCGATCAACACCGCCGCGGGGTCCCTGATGCCAGCGTCGAGCGTGGCGAGCTTGGCGCCGTTTGCCTCGGCCAGCGCGCAAAGATAGAGGTCGCTCACTTCCTTGTGGGTGCGTGGCGTCCGCCCTTGCAGCAGCGGCCCCGGCGGCACCGCCTCGACAAACCGGTAGCGCGTGCCTAGGGCGCCAATAAACTGCGCCAGCGCCCGTTCCGCATCGGCATAACTCGCAGCGATCGTCCTATCCGCCATCGAGACGCGCACAAAGCTGAGTTCCGTCAATGTGCATCCCAAGACCAAGGGTTTTTCGCGAGCAAACCACCCATGCGCCCGCGAGTGCAGGCTGTGCACGTTCCACAGCAGCCCCACGAGCGCGTTGACATCGAGCAGGAAGTGACCCGCGCTCACAATAGTTCTGCGTTTAGCTTCGCGATCTCGGCGGCGGTCACCAGGCGCCCACGCGGCCCTACTGGCACCATCGCCGGCAGTCCCGACACCGGATGGTTCACCATTCTATAAGCGCGAAGCACATTCATTGGGCGGAGCAACACCCCGCCCTCTCGAAACTCCACCGCGAGCCGCTCACCCCGCGCGAGGTGTAATCGCCGGCGCGCCGCCGCCGGCAACACGATCTGGCCCTTGCTTGAGAGCGTCGTTTCCATGTCTTACGCTGTCTTACCAGGCGCGGCCTGTCAAGCCTCCGCCCGGTTTCTGCCGCCCAGGACGATACCGTCGCGAGAGCCGCCATGATTTGCCCGAGCTCCCCAAGCACGCGTCGGTCAGCGTCGATCTACCGATCGCCATAGTCGTCCGGCGGCACGAGCAGCGCGAGATTGACCGGCTTCACGGGGGCTGTCTTACCAGATCTATGGCATGGGCAACCTCCTCTGGTGATTGGGCTTATCGCACAAATGACGGGGTGTGTCTTACCAGCGGTGCGGACCTCAATTACGGAGCCCTGACCGGCGTCCAGGACGGGAACATGGCGATGGAGGCGCACTACGAAGCCATCCAACCGGAGACGACCCCCGCGCCGCCGGGAGGAGATCCGCAGTCAGCTCGACGCTTATTGCCGTTTTGCTTCTGCCGCAGCAAATGGACGTTGCAGACCTGCGGTGAATATCCCGGCTAAACGCCGCATCCTTGCGGCGAATATGCCTTGCTATTCACCGCAAGGATGCGGAGATTAGCGGAGATGCGATATATCCACCAGTTGCCCAAGTGGCCCGATTTCCATTGGGACAATGCGAGACTCCTGCCGCTGCTCGCGCAGGCCAGGCATCAGCAGGGCGTGCTGCTAGGAGGGATGCAGGCCTTGGGCTTCCGCTTTCAGCAACAGAGCAGCCTGGAGAACCTTGCGACAGAGGTAGTCAAGTCCAGCGCGGTCGAGGGGACGGTGTTCGACCCGGCATCCGTGCGCTCGTCGATTGCGCGGCGCATGGGGTTGCCTCCAGAGAAGCCGGGCGCTTCGGGACGGGACATTGAAGGGGCCGTGGAGATGATTCTCGACGCCACGCAGCACCACGACCGGCCGCTCACGGAAGACCGGTTGCTCGGCTGGCAAGCGGCCCTCTTCCCGGCCGGGCGCAGTGGTGTTCGGCGCATCGCGGTGGGCCAATGGCGCACCCCGGAGATGGACCCAATGCAGGTCGTCTCCGGGCCCATCAGCCGGGAACTGGTCCGCCGCAAACACATCCACTTCGAGGCCCCCGCGGCTACCCGCATCCCGGACGAGGTCGCCGCCTTCCTGAAATGGTTCGAGAGGCCGGCCGAAACCGACCCGGTGCTGCGTGCCGGCGTTGCCCACCTCTGGTTTGTCACTATCCACCCGTTCGAGGACGGGAACGGACGCATCTCCCGCGCGGTTGCGGACATGGCCCTGGCGCGTGCGGAGGGGTCTAGCCATCGCTTCTACAGCATGTCCGCTCAGGTCGAGCAGGAGAAGCAGGACTATTACCGCGCCCTGGAGACTGCCCAAAAGGGAAACCTCGACATCACGGGCTGGCTGGAGTGGTTCATAGGTTGCTTCGAGCGGGCGGTTTCCGGCGCTGCGGGTTCACTCAATCGCATCGTGGCTAAGGCAGCACGCTGGGAACGCCTCAACGCGATGTTCGAGCCCAACGAACGCCAGAGAAAGGTGATTAACGCCCTCCTTGATGGCGCCGAAAAAGAATTCTCCACCTCGAAATATGCCAAGCTCGCAGGAACATCCCTCGATACGGCCTTGCGCGACATCACGCAAATGGCGCGAGCTGGAGTGTTGATGCCGAGCGAGAGCGGAGGGCGAAGCAGGAAATATGCGCTGGTGTCTACGCAATGATCCGAAAGGGTTCCCATGGTCATCGTGCCGACATCACCCGAATCGCCCCTCATCCGGTCAATTTCGGCGTGCTCGAGCACCTTAATCAACTTCCTCCGGGCCACGCTGATAAAGGCAGTACGCAGCGCGACCAATTTCCGCTTGCCGGAGACCTGAATGCGGGCGTAATAGCGCCCACTCGAACCATGTCGCAGCAGATTTGGAACGAGGGTCGTTTGCCACACAGCTGTTTTCCCTTCGGAAACGGGCGCGGAATCGCTCATTTTTCAAAGTGGTATAACGATTGCGAACACTATCTGTTAAACATTGGTTCTTAGTTATTTGGGTCGATAGCTCAATGGTAGAGCAGCGTCCTTTTAAGTCGTTGGTTCCGGGTTCGAGTCCCGGTCGACCCACCAATTCTCCCCCGGCGGGAATTGCCCGCCGTAGCCGTGGCGAAGGAGGGCATTCCTCACTGCGGCCGAAGCGATATTTGACGGCGCCTGCGAATTGGGGCCGAAAGACCCGCCGGCCGGACTACGGGCTCGGCGGCGGCGCCTTCTGGTCGGGTGCTTTGGGTGGTTCGTCCGTGTCGTAGTTGAACGAGGCGTAAATCACGCCGATCAGGTTCTCGCGGGTGACAACGGCGTCGTCGACCCGGTCATTATTCAACCCCATGATCCGCCAACCGTCAGCCAGTTTCACCACCAGGCGGTGAACGACTCGCACGCCCCTCCGGTTGCGATAGGCCACCGTCATCCCGGGCCGCAAGTCGTCGTACGCGATCGGATCGATCACCAGCAGGGTGTCCTCCCCGAATACCGGTTGCATGGACGAACCGGTGCCAATCGCGGGCATTCGACCCGGTCCGCGCGCCGCCACCGTTTTGGCGTCATGCCAGGCCTGGTCGACCGTGACGTCGGCCGACGGCGAAACGGCCGGCTCGCGGACTGCCGGCGGTCGATCCGGCGTGCCGGCACAGCCAGCGATCCCAAGCACGGCCACCAGCAATCCCGCCATCGCGCCAATCGGAATTGCCGTCCGGGCGTCACCGAGTTCGTGCGGCCGGTGAAATTGCCTGAAAAGCATCACTTGAATAACCCGTGAAAAGGATGACATTCTTTCGACACATCACCTCTGGGCTTGAGCTATCACTAAAGTCAACCCACGTTTGTCCCGATTAAGTACCGGGGTATTCCCCCTATAACCATGAAACGCCTCGTCATCATCGAAGACCAGACCGCGATCCGCGAGATGCTGGCGGAGATCATTCGCCTCGATCCCTCATTCAAGCTGGTCGGTGAAAGCGGCGACGGCCAGGCCGCCTATCAGCTCTGCATCGAAGTGAAGCCCGACGTCATTGTCCTGGACGCAAAACTCCCGGGCTTGAACGGAGTGGATCTGCTGCGGCGTCTGAACAAGGTTCTGAGCAATCTCCGCGTGCTGGTGTTCTCCGGCCATGAGAACCCGGTTCTGGTGCGGGAGATGCTCGAAGCGGGAGCGCATGGCTTCGTGGAAAAAACCGCAGGCCTGTTCGAGTTGAAGAAAGGGCTTGAGACAGTGGCGAACGGGGGAACCTACTTCGGGCCGTCCGTGGCCGCCCTGCTGCGCAATGTCGTCGCCAATCCGAGCGCCAGCTCCAGTTCCGATTTTCTGACCGACCGTGAGCGGGAGGTTCTGCAACTCGTGGCGGAGAGCTACAGCACCAAGGAAATCGCGGTGAAGCTCGGCATCAGCGTGAAGACGGTGGACAACCACCGCACGAACCTGATGCGCAAACTCAATTTGCACGACGTGGCCAGCCTCACGCGCTACGCCCTCGAAATCGGCCTGATTCAATAGCGATCGGCGTTTCAGAACGGCGCCCGGCCACACGCTTCGCGATAGCGATCGCCGAGCACCTGGATGAGACGCGGATCCGCGCCGATCAGTTCGGTCCGATAAGTCTTCAGACGGGGCCGCACTTGTTCGGCGGCCGCGCAGATCCCCGCCACGTCTCCCCCGGGACCGGCGTGCCGTCCGGGCGAAAAAAACTGCTGCGCCACCACCACCCTGCGGTCGCAAAATTCCGGCCGGCGCAGCAGCGCGGAGAGGAGCGGATCGCAGAAATCATATTCCGGCCCCGGCCGCCTCTCCATGGAAGCCGCGGCCAGCCGGCCGATTGCTCCGGTCAACTGCGAAACGAGTTGCCCCGCCAGAAAATCGCGCACCGCGACCACCGCGCGCTGAGGGCTCCCGTGGTCAACGAGCACCACGTCCGGCGACTTCAATCCGTGGACCGCAATCACCCTCCGCACGTTGTCCGCCAGAATTGAGACGATCCGGAAGTCGTCCCCAGCGGAGGAATCAACGAGCCATCGCCCGAGGCGGACCTGCATGCCGGGGTGAGCTTGCCGCAAGCTTTCGAGCCGCCGCGGCAGGTAATCTACGAGCGCCGCACTGGGTCCAAAGAACAGCGGCAACAGCACGATCTCACCCCGCCCGGCCGCCAGCCACCCGGCCAGCGTGGGTTCGAGCAGTTGCGCCGGCACTCCGCCGAGGTCGTGCGGCGAAACCGCGTTGGAGTGAAGCAGCGAGACCGCCTGCACCTCCACGCCGATCGTCGCCTGCAGCCGGCGCGCGATGGCGCGCAGGTTGAGGGTCGATTCCGGCCGCAACGAGCCGTTGTCGAACAGCAGACAGGGCGGACTGAATCGTGGCTGATCCATGGGAATCGTGTCGATAAATTCCTTGCGCAGGGCTAGGCCTTTGGGCAATAAGGTCAACTCCACTCCTGCCTTGTGCCTTCGATGAACCTAATCTCACGGAAACTGTGCCTCGCACTCATTAGCGCTACGGTGATCTTCGCCGGGTGCACCAAGAAACCGCGCCCCGTCCCGCCCGATACGACGCCGACCGGCAGCGCCATTGAGCCCGCCCCGCTTGGCAATCTTGCGGACCAGTCGGCCAATGGCCTTCAGCAACGCACCGATGGAGTCATCGAAGATGCTGACACCATCCGGAATCTGCTCCAGCCGGTGTACTTTGATTTCGACCGGTCCGCGGTCAAACCCGACCAGAAGGCGAACATCATCGCCGCAGCCGATTACCTCAAGAAGACCCCGCAATACCGGATGTTGCTGGAAGGCCACTGCGATTGGCGGGGCACGGCCGAGTATAACCTGGGCTTGGGCGACCGGCGGGCTCAGGCGGTGAAAAGACTGCTGCAAAGCCTGGGTGTTTCGCCGGACAAGCTGCAAATCCTCTCCAAGGGCTCCCTCGGCGCCGCTGAAAAAGGCTCCGATGACCAGATGTCAAAGGACCGCCGGGTCGATTTCGTGATCCTCAAGAAGTAACCGGCGAAAAGACTGGTTTCTCGCAAAGCTCCGAAAATGTTCGGGGCTTTTTTGTGGGCGCGTTGAGCGACCCGGGGTCGTAGCTGCGAGCGCCCGCGAGCGGGCTTCCTACACCCGCACACCAATCGGTTCGCGAGCGCACGAGGAGAATTGCCAGCAATTGCATGATCCCGCCTTCGCAAAAGCTGCGCCGGGCCGACCGGGGTCGGTGACCCCGGCTACAAATATCCTCCAGTCGCCGGAGGAACCGCGGTTTGCGCCTCACCTCCCGGCCAGCGCCGACAGCATTCGCTCCGACACCGTCGAGCCTTTCTGCATGACCTGCAGGTTGAAGCTCTCGTTGGGCGCGTGGAGATTGTCCTCTGGGAGGAACAGGCCAAGCAGCACCGAGTCCAGTCCCAGCACGCGCTTGATATCGGCGATGATCGGCACGCTGCCGCCTTCGCGCAAATAAAGGGGCGGCCGGCCAAACACCTCGCCGGCCGCCGCATCGATCGCGCGAAACGCCTGCGCCAGGCGCGCCGGCTGGTCTTTCGGCGTGTTTGAACGGCCGGGCGGAACGACGATATACGGGGTGGCGTCGTGCTGATCGATGATGCGATAGCTGACATCTTTTGGCAGGCGTTCCCGAATCGCCGCATAGAGCAGCGGACGAATCTTCCGGGGCGTTTGATCGGGCACCAGCCGGCAGCTGATCTTCACGGACGCCTGGCTGGGAATGACCGTCTTGCTCCCCTCGCCCTGATAACCGCCGCGGATCCCATTAAACTCGAGGGTGGGCAGAAAGCGCACCGCCTCGAAGGGCGTAAAGCCCGGCGGCGCATGGAAGGCGGGAATGCCGAGAAACTCGCGATACTCGGCTTCGCTGGTGCCCAATTTGCGGAGTTCTTCGCGCTCCCAAGGCTCGACCTCGAGAACGCAGTCGTAGAAGCCGGGGATGTTCACCCGGCCGTCCGGCGTATGCAGCGAGGCGCACAGCTCGGAGAGCGCCTGGATGGGGTTGCGCAGCACGCCGCCGTGCAGACCCGAATGCAGGTCCATCCTCGCGCCGGTCACTTCCACCTCGCAAAGCGTGAGACCGCGCAAACCACACGTGATCACCATCTGGTCCTCGCGGGGAATCCCGGTATCGGACAGGAACACGAAATCGCCATCCAGCCGGTGCTGGTATCTCTGCAAGAACGGCAGGAAACTGGGACTTCCCGTCTCTTCCTCTCCCTCGATGAGAAAGGTGATCCGCAGGGGCAGGCTCGGGGCTTTCTCCAGGAGCCGGCCGACCGCCGAAATATGCGCCATCAGCGGACCTTTGTTGTCGGCCGTCCCGCGCCCCCACAGGCGACCATCCCGTTCCGTCGGCTCAAACGGCGGCGTTTTCCAGAGGCCCAGCGGATCCGGCGGCTGCACGTCGTAATGGCCGTAGATGATGACATGGGGCCACGTGGCGGGTCCGTCGCGTTGGGCGAGAATGATCGGATGCAGGTCGGTTTTCACAACCTCCACCGCAAAACCAAGGGAACGCAGCAGACCGGTGACGAATTCCTGCGCGCCGCGCATTCCGTCCCGGTACTTCGAGTCCGTCGAGACGCTCGGGAAGCGGACGAATTCCTTCAGCTTTTCGACCGGGTCAAACATACCGCCACTTAAACCATCGGCCCTGATTGGCCAATTCTTTTCAGTTTCTCGCGCTCACGAGGCACATCGGTCGAATCATGCGGACACGGTGCATTTGACGTAGGGTCGCGCCTTGTGCGCGGACCATGCTTGAATCGCGAATTGGCCCGGACGCGAGGTCCGGCCCTACATATCCGGATGACGTAGGGTCGCGCCTTGTGCGCGGACCATGGCAGGCTGGAAGTCTGCGCCACTCTTCAGTTTCCAGCGTCCGCGGGAAACTGCCTAGTGTTTGAAGTGCCGGATCCCGGTGAAGACCATGGCCAAGCCGCGGGCATCGGCCGCCTCGATCACTTCGGCATCACGGACCGAACCGCCCGGCTGGATGGCCGCAGTCGCTCCGGCCTCGGCCGCGGCGATCAGTCCGTCGGCAAAGGGAAACAGCGCCTCCGACGCCACCACCGAGCCTTTCAGGTCCAATCCGGCCTCGCCCGCCTTCCAGACGGCAATCCGCGAACTGTCGACGCGCGCCATCTGGCCGGCGCCGATCCCAAGGGTTTCTTCTCCGCGCACGTAGACGATGGCGTTTGATTTGACGTGCTTGCAGACCTTCCAGCCAAACAGCAGGCTCGCCCACTCCGCGGCGGTCGGCTGGCGTTTGGTCACCACTTTGAAATTGGGCACGTCGCCGAGTGTGGCATCGCGATCCTGCACCAGCACGCCGCCAATCACCGAGCGCACCTCGCGGACGGATTCAGCCCCCAGGCCGCTTTTGGCCACCATGAGCCGCAGATTCTTCTTCTTCCGGAGGACCTCCAACGCCTCGTCGCTGAAGCGCGGGGCGATGATCACCTCCGTGAAGATTTCGGCGATGGCCCTGGCCAGGTCGCCGCCGAGCGTCTGGTTGACCACGATGATTCCGCCGTACGGCGCCTGCCGGTCGGTCGCGAGCGCGCGTTCCCAGGCCGCCAGCAGCGTGTCGGCGCTCGCCACACCGCAGGGATTCGTATGCTTGAGGATGGCAACGGTCGGGCGCTCGAATTCGCCGATCAAGTACGTGGCGGAAGTGATATCCAGAATGTTGTTATAGCTCAGCTCCTTTCCCTGCAGCTGCTCGAAATGCTCGAAAAACGTTCCGTACAAGGCGGCCTTCTGGTGGGGGTTTTCGCCGTAGCGCAGACCCGAGGCTTTCTTAAACGTCAGGGTGAGCGAAGACGGGAATCCTGCCACCGCAGCGAGATCCGGCTCGGCCAGCTGTCCCTCGAGATACCGGGAGATCGCCGCGTCGTAACTTGCGGTCCGCTGAAAAACCTTGAGCGCGAGGCGGCGCCGGACCCCAGGCAGCGTCGCGGGCGATTCCATCGCCTGCAACACCAGTTGGTAGTCCGCCGGATCGCACACCACGGTCACACTTTCATGGTTCTTGGCCGCGCTGCGCAGCATCGACGGGCCACCGATATCGATATTCTCAATGGCCTCTTCGAAGTGGACTCCCGGCCGGGCCACCGTCTCCTCAAACGGATAAAGGTTCACCACCACGAGATCGATCAAGGCGATGCCATTGACCTCGGCCTGGCGCAGGTGGTCGGGCTTGTCGCGCCGGCACAGCAGGCCGCCGTGGATCTTCGGGTGCAAGGTCTTCACCCGGCCATCCATGATTTCCGGGAAGCCGGTATGCTGGCTGACTTCCGTGACCGGCAGACCTCGCTCCGCCAGGAGCTTCGCCGTGCCTCCCGTGGACAACAGCCGGTATCCGAACCGGTTCACGAGGGCGGTTGCGAATTCGACCAGGCCGCGTTTGTCGCTTGCGGAGAGAAGGGCCAGCTTTTCCATAGCTGCGTGTTTGTGCGGAACGACCCCGCTTCCGCAAGCTGAAAGCCATCGCGCCTGGACAGCCCGCATGGTCTTTTGTTTTGAGGAACGGTCGCGTGAGCCCACGGGCGAGCCGCCCGTGCCACGTGGCATGGGCGGCTCGCCCATGTCAGAGGAGGCTCGTTCCAAAACAAAAGACCGTGGGACAGCCCGGCAGTCCGTCGTGACCACGGACACTTGAAAACTGCGGCATCCTGGAGAATGTTAGAGGGGTGCCCGGCAACTGGAACTTCTCCGGTGGCGGCGCTGCAGCGTAACATTCGGATTCTTGGCATGGCACAGGTTTCTGTTGAAGTACCCGGCCTCACGGCCCAACTCGACCGGCTGGTCCACCACCATGGCGGCAATTGCCTCCCGGCCGGAACGCCGCATGCGTTCGTCTACTTCATCACCATCAAGAACGGATCTGATCGCACCATCACCTTTCTCGGACGAAAATGGACGATTCTTCAGGCGGATGGCAGCCACTTGGTCATCGAAGGCGAGAAGATCGTTGGCGAGACTCCCCGCCTCGCCCCTGGAGAACATTTCTCCTATAACAGCTATCACGTCACCGGCTGCCGCGCGCGCGCGCAGGGCTGTTTCCATGGGGTCGACGAGTTCGGCGGGCACGTCCACGTCATGCTGGCGCCGTTTGACATGGTGATCCCCGAAGACTGAGCCGGCCAAACGGCTTTGCGGTGCGAGGACGAAGCTTGCGCGGACGGGACGCGCTCCTTCTAGTGGGCGCCCTTAATGAAGTTAATTGATCTCAACCGCGCCGGTGGCATCGGCGCGAATTGCTCTTACATCCAGCTGGGCGACCTAAAGCTCATCCTGGATTGCGGCCTGCATCCGAAGAAGATCGGCCGCGCGGCGGCTCCCGACTTTGGGCCGCTGCGGGGTGTGACGCTGGACTTGGTCATCATCACCCATTGTCATCTCGACCACATCGGGAGCCTGCCCATTCTCCTCCGGGAGCAGCCGCAGGTTCCCGTGATCATGACGCAGCCAAGTCACATGCTGATCGAGCGCATGTTGCATAACTCGGCGAGCGTGATGGAGCGCCAGCGGGCCGAGGATAACATCCCCGACTATCCGCTGTTTACGCACGATGAAATCGACCGCTGCGCCGGCCGCCTCACTCCCCTGCCCTACGGCCACGCCAAGAATTTTCACGGGGCCCACGACGATCTTGAGATCATCTTTCACCAGGCGGGGCATGTGGCCGGGGCCGCCGGCGTCGAGATTCATCACAAACATCGCAAACTGTTTTTCACCGGCGACGTGCTTTTCGGTGCGCAGCGCACCTGCCCGGCGGCCAAGTTCCCGATCGACCGCTTCGACACGCTGATGATGGAAACGACCCGCGGGGCAACGGAGCGCCCGGTCGGCAAGGATCGGGTGCACGAGGTCGCGCGCCTCGTTAGCGTCATCAACGAGACCATCCAGCGCGGAGGCTCGATGCTCATTCCGACCTTCGCGCTCGGCCGCATGCAGGAAATCCTTTCGATCGTGCAGGACGCGCGGAAATTCGGCCGGTTGGTCGATTGCCCGATCTACGCCTCGGGACTGGGTATCGATCTTTGCGATTACTACGACGACATGACGCGGAAGACGAAGCAGGTGAACTTCACACGGCAGACGTTGAAGGATCTCAAGGTGCGCAAGCTTCCGCGCAAACTCGATCCCGGCAGCCTGCCGGAGGCCAGCGCGCTCTATATCGTGAGCAGCGGGATGGTGGTGGAACGGACCCCGTCGTATGCAATTGCCGCCGGCCTTGCGGGTCATGCCCGGAACACGCTCGGCTTTGTCGGCTACTGCGATCCCGATACGCCCGGCGGCCAGCTCCTGGCGGCGAAAACCGGCGATAATTTCCTCTTCGAACAGCTCAACCTGAAAATCAAGCTCAAGGCGCACGTGGAACGTTTCGAATTGAGCGGCCATGCCGACCGCGACGAACTGGTCGATTTCGCCACGCAATGCCAGCCCCGGGCCATCGTCCTCACCCACGGCGATCCACCGGCGCGCGCCTGGATGGGGCAAACGCTGGCCGGAAAATTGCCGCAGACCAAGATCCTCGATCCGGTGCCGTTGCAGCTTTATCAGGTGTAGGCGGCGCCTCCCAGCACTTCCTTCAGGCGCGTGCAGACGGCCGCATTGCCCGCGAGATAGTGGATGCGCGGCGCCTGGAGATCGAATTGCCGCAACGGGAACGGATTGTTCTTCAGGTAGTGGACCTCCGCCCCGCCGCCGAGCGCAATGGCGTGCGCCGCGGCGATATCCCACACCCGCACATTGTGGTCCACGACCCCGTCGAGCAGACCGATGCCGACATAGGCCAGATGCAACGTGCTGCTGCCGAGTCCGCGGATCTTGAACTCCTGGATGATCGGCGCTGCCTGGGTCACCAGGGCCTTGTCGTAGGGACTGTGGAATCCGATCAGGCTCCCGCGCTGCGGCGGATCCGCCCGGACGTGCGCAGCTTCTCCGCCGTCGAATGCACCCAATCCCGGCCCGCCGTCGATGAGCGTCCGGCGTGCGAGGTCATAGACGACGCCATAAATCGGAATCCCCTGTTCCAGCAATGCCAGCGAAATCGCGCAGTACGGGATCCCCGCGGCGTAGTTGTTCGTGCCGTCGATCGGATCGAGCACCCAGCAGAAACGCGCCGTGGCGGCCATCGGCCGGTTCACCACCTCCGTTTCTTCACTGAATCCCTGATCTTCCGGAAACTGGGCGGCCAGCTCGCGCAGAATCGCCTCCGAGATCGCGAGGTCGGCCGTCGTGACGCGGGTCCCGTCGTGTTTCCAGGAGCTTTGGGCCCGGCGAAATTCGCGGTGCAGCAGTCCGGTCTGCGCGGTCACCGCGCGTTTGGCGGTCTCGATGCGTCGTTCAATCTCCCGATTCATTTCCCATCAACAACAGGAAGCGCCGGAAGAACCAAGTCAGGAATCGCNNATGCGCCTGCCTGTCATCCTCATCGCTGCGGCCACGTTCACCACTTTGCTGACTGCCGAGAATGCCCCGGACTGTTCGTCGTGCCGGAAGGCGATTCTGCTCAGCGGCGATCTCGCCTATCAGAGTCTTCCCGCCGGACGGACCATCGAAGGAGCCACGCCCGACGCCAGGTTTTCAACGTTGGCGTTTGGTGCCACCTTCGAAGCCACGGTGGTCGGCCTCGCGGCGGGAGACTATACGCTGGAGGTCGACCTGGCGGAAACAGTAAAGCACGGCGAAGGCCAGCGTCTCATCGATATCTCCCGCAGCTCGACACCGCTGGTCGAAGCACTCGACGTCTTCAAGGCTGCCGGCGGTTTTGACCGGGCCTATTGCTTTCAGGCTCCGTTGAAGGTGGTGGACGATCCGTTCGGCTGGCCGGTGACCATTCGGTTTCAAGGGCGGAAAGGCGACGCCGTGTTCAACGCCATCCGGATCCGGACCGGCGCCGGTGGGGTGATCGCCGAAATCACGGCCGCGGAGCTCCAAGCGGCCGAGCCGTCCGGGGCGGAGAAGATCCCGGACGTTCAGGCTGGAGCCAGTTACCAGGACCCGGCGCAGCCGCTCGATCAACGCATTGATGATCTCATCCGGCGGATGTCGCTGCGGGAGAAGCTCGGACAAATGCTGAATAACGCGGCCGCGATTCCCCGTCTCGGGGTGCCCGCATACGATTATTGGAACGAGTGCCTGCACGGCGTAGCCCGCGCCGGTCTGGCCACTTCGTTTCCGCAGGCGATCGGGATGGCGGCGATGTGGGACCCGGGCCGACTCCATGAGATTGCCGACGCCATCGCCACGGAAGCGCGCGCCAAGCACCACGACGCGGTGCGTCGCGGCGGTCCGGTTGGGTATTATGGCCTGACCTTTTGGACACCGAACATCAATCTCTTCCGCGATCCGCGCTGGGGNNGGCCAGGAAACCTACGGCGAAGATCCCTACCTGACCAGCCGGCTGGCCGTGGCGTTTATCACCGGCCTCCAGGGAGACGATCCGCGCTATGCGAAGGCGTTGGCGTGTGCCAAGCATTTTGCCGTCCACAGCGGGCCGGAGCCGACGCGCCATATCTTCAATGCCCTGCCGTCGGAGCAGGATTTCTATGACAGTTACCTCCCCCATTTTGAGGCCGCGGTTCGCGAGGGCCATGTCGGCGCCGTGATGAGCGCGTACAACCGCGTCTATGGCGAGTCGGCGACCTCGAGTCCCTTGCTGTTGACGGAACTGCTGCGGAAGCAATGGGGGTTTCAGGGGCACGTCGTCTCGGACTGCGATGCCGTGTCGGACATCTGGGCGACGCATCGGATCGTGCCTACGCCCGAGGAAGCAGTCGCCCGCGCGGTCAAGGCCGGCTGCGACCTGAATTGCGGCGATCAGTACTACGCGCTGGGTCGGGCGCTAAAGAAAGGGCTCCTGACGATCCAGGATATCGATCGGGCGTTGCACCATATTCTGTCGGCTCGTTTTCGCCTTGGCATGTTCGACCCGGATTCGCTGGTTCCCTACGCGAAGATTCCAATGTCGGAAGTTGATTCGCCCGCGCATGCCGCGCTCGCGCTGCAATCGGCGGAGGAGGCGATCGTGTTGCTCAAGAACTCCGGCGTTTTGCCCCTGGACCGGAGCCGCCTGAAACGTCTGGCAGTGATCGGCGCCAACGCCGACGCCGTTGCCATGCTGCTCGGCAACTACAACGGCACCCCGTCGCATCCCATGACGATTCTGCAGGGGATCAAGGAGGCGGCCGGCCCGGGAATCGAGGTGGTCACTGCGGCCGGGTGCCCGCTGGCATTGAAAAAGGGAGATTCGCCCGCTGCGTACTCGGCCGGGTTCACGGCGGCGTTCGAACTCGCCCGGACCGCCGATGCGATCATCTACGTCGGCGGCATCAACCCCGAGTTGGAGGGCGAGGAGATGCGGGTCGACTATGAAGGTTTCGGCGGCGGCGACCGCACCCGGATCGAATTGCCTGCCGTGCAAACCGCGCTCCTCCAGGCATTGCAGACGACCGGCCGACCGGTTGTCTTCGTCAACTGCAGTGGGAGCGCGATAGCAATGCCTTGGGAAGCTGCGAATCTGCCGGCGATTCTCCAGGCCTGGTATCCGGGACAGGCCGGCGGCACCGCGGTGGCGCGCGTGCTTTTCGGCGACTGCAACCCGTCGGGACGGCTTCCCGTCACCTTCTATCGGGCGACCACCGATTTGCCGGCTTTTGCGGACTACTCGATGGCCAACCGCACCTACCGATTCTTCACGGGCCAGCCGTTGTTCCCGTTCGGACATGGACTCAGCTACACCCAATTCCATTATGGCACCGCCAAGCCGGCCCGGGGGAGCTTCGCGGCGTCAGGCGTCGTAACCGTGAGTCTGGAACTGACCAACGCCGGCGGGCGCGACGGGGACGAGGTCGTGCAGGTCTATAGTCAGCGCGTTGGCGCGGAGAATCCGCAACTGCCGCGGCAACGCCTTTGCGCGTTTCAACGCGTCAGCCTTCACGCAGGCCAGCGCTCACCCGTGACGCTCTCTTTTCCCGCCGCCAACCTCCGGCATTGGGATACGCGAACCAAGGCCTATGTCGTCGATGCTGGCGATTACGAGCTTCACGTCGGGGCATCGTCGGCCGACCTCCGCCAGACGGTCACGATTCGCATCGAACCGTAGCAATCCAGTGCTGCAGGGACGCAGTGCTGTAAATCGAGAAAACGGGAAACCGAAAAATCGGGGAATCCTGGTCTGCCGTCGGTGCCCCTTTGCGGTGCAAATCTCCGGGGCCGCGAGCAATGGCGGCAGCCATTGCATTCTAGCAGCTTGGAGGGCGCCGCGTCCGACGAGCTGCTAGCCCGCATATTTCACAGTCTTTGCCATCGCCACAATGATCCTTCGGCTAGCGGTTCCTATGATGGCGATCGTCAAGGGAGATGTGGGCTAATCAGCCGAAGCTGTGAGATTTGCGGGCGAGCGGCGCGGCGGATGCCAGCAGATCGCAATGCCCGGGCTCAGTCATAATCACCGGCCACGGAAAACCGTGCTTGCCACTCTGGAAAACGCTCGTCTTTAGTGACTGCCTTTCCCCTCTCCCACCATGAAAAAACCGTCCTTGCCCCCCGCCAAGCCAGCAACCCAAACCGGCCCGGAAATCAAAGGCGCGGATGCCGTCGTCGAATGTCTCGTGCGCGAAGGCGTAGATGTGATTTTTGCCTACCCGGGAGGCAGTTCGCTTGAACTCCACCAGTCGTTCGCGCGATCCGACAAGGTGCGCGTTGTCCTGCCCCGCCACGAACAAGGCGGCGGTTTTGCGGCCAACGGCTATGCGCGCGCCACCGGACGGGTGGGCGTGTGCATGGCCACGAGCGGTCCTGGCGCCACCAATCTCGTTTCCGCGATCGCCGACGCCTACATGGATTCCATTCCGTTGGTGGCGATCACCGGCCAGGTTTACTCCAAGTACATCGGCAAGATGGCCTTTCAGGAAACCGACTTCTTCGGCCTGACCTTGCCGATCGTGAAGCACAGCTACCTGGTGCTCGACATTCATGATTTGCCCCGCGTGTTCAAAGAGGCGTTTCATCTGGCCAAGAACGGCCGCCCCGGACCGGTGGTGATCGATATTCCCAAGGACATCCAGCAGGCGAAGTTCACGCCGGTTTACCCTTCCAAAATCGAATTCCGCAGCACTTACGCCACGGCTACGGCCCACGCCAGCGAAGCCCAGCTGAACCAGGTCATCCAGTTGATCGGCGAGGCCCAACGCCCCATGCTCTATGTCGGCGGTGGAATCATCTCAGCAGATGCGCACCAGGAGTTGCTGACCTTCGTCGAGCGCACGAACATCCCCGTGGCCACGACGCTCATGGGGGTGGGCGCATTTCCCGAGAATCATCCGCTCTCGATGAAATGGTTCGGCATGCACGGCTCGGCCTATGGCAATTGGGCGGTTGATCAAAGCGATCTGCTGCTGGTGTTAGGGGCGCGCTTTGACGACCGCGTCACCGGCGATGTCCATAAGTTCGCCCCGCACGCCCGGATCGTCCATGTCGACATCGACGCCTCTGAGCACAACAAGAACAAGCGGGTGCAATACACCATCTGCTCCGACCTCAAATATGCCCTCGGCCGGTTGAACAAGTTGCTGGCGGCCGCGAAGTTCTCCGCTCCCGAAACGAAAGCCTGGCACGACCAAATCGCAGCGTGGAAGCGGGACAATCCGTTCCGTTACGACGGCAGCCCCCACATCCAACCGCAGGAAGCGGTGCACGCCCTGTATGAGCTGACCAAGGGCGATGCCATTATCGCCACGGGCGTCGGGCAGCACCAGATGTGGGCTGCGCAACATTACAACTTTAACCAGCCACGGCGCTTCATCAGTTCGCTCGGACTCGGTGCGATGGGTTTTGGCTACCCCGCCGCGCTGGGCGCGAAGGTCGCGTGCCCGGACCGGCAGGTGATTGATATCGACGGCGACGGTTCCTTCCTGATGAACGTGCAAGAACTGGCCACCGCACACATCGAGAACATCGCGGCAAAGGCGATGATTCTGAACAACCAGCACCTCGGCATGGTCGTGCAGTGGGAAGATCGCTTTTACGACTCCGTGCGCGGCAATACGATTCTAGGCCATGAGGACAACATCGGCAGCCCGGACAACCCCGACGCGCTCTATCCCGATTTCGTGAAGATCGCCGCGGGCTTCGGCGTAAAAGGTCGCCGGGTGATCAAGAAGAGCGAATTGCGCCCGGCTATTCAGGAGATGCTCGACTACGACGGACCCTATGTGCTTGACGTGGTCGTGCCCTATACGGAACACGTGCTGCCAATGATTCCAGCCGGCCGGTCGGTTAAAGAGATGATCCTGAAATAGTCCAGAGGAGATCGGGGACTATTTCGTCGTCATTTGATAGGCGCTGTTTCCAGCCACAGGCTGCAAAATCCGTCACGGCGCGCCCCCCGTAATTAAACCTGACCATTTATGAACAGAATTCATTCACATTTAGCGCTTGGCACTTAAC
Organism: Opitutia bacterium; assembly: GCA_003142955.1. Taxonomy (GTDB): domain Bacteria; phylum Verrucomicrobiota; class Verrucomicrobiia; order Opitutales; family Opitutaceae; genus Fen-1467. The sequence continues at coordinate 32,493 of PLOH01000050.1, forward strand.
GTGCTACCCTTGGGGGTGTTCCAGCAGGTTGCTGAAATACCACGGTTTCTATAAAGACTTTCCTAAATCCTTCCAGGCGTCTGTGAGAATTCTCTTCTCAATGGCATAGTTGGTGCTTTTTATCGCCCTGTTTTCGCTCGGCCGGGCTAGTCTCTTCGATAATCGCATCCGGCCAGCGGAGATAGGGCGCCCCTTCAACCTCCACATCCGTATCCAACCATGGCTAGAATCAAACTAGAATACATCTGGCTCGACGGTTACACTCCCGTCGCCAGTCTTCGCAGCAAGACCAAGATCGTAGACGGCGATGTCGCCGCTTTTACACTTGCCGACGCACCCGGCTGGGGCTTCGACGGGAGTTCGACGCAGCAGGCTGAAGGCAAGAGCTCGGACTGCCTGCTCAAGCCGGTCGCGTTCTTCCCCGATTGTACGCGGAAGGACAGCTTCCTCGTCATGAACGAGGTGATGCTGCCGAGTGGCGATCCCCACCCCACCAACACCCGCGCCACGATCCCCGACGATTCGGACGCCTGGTTCGGTTTTGAGCAGGAATACTTCCTGTTCAAGGACGGCGCTCCGCTCGGCTTCCCCCCTGGTGGTTACCCCGCTCCGCAGGGTCCTTACTACACCGGAGTTGGGTACAAGAATGTCGGTTGCATCGCGCGCAAGATTGTCGAGGAGCATATCGACACCTGCATCGCGGCCGGCATTAACATCGAGGGCATCAACGCCGAGGTCGCCAAGGGGCAGTGGGAATACCAGATATTCGGCAAAGGATCCAAGAAGGCAGCCGATCAAATGTGGGTCGCCCGCTACATCATGGCGCGCATTGGCGAGCAGTACGGCGTGGATGTCGAGTTGCACTGCAAGCCGATCCTCGCCCGTTACAACCAACCGCTCGACTGGAATGGCTCAGGGATGCACACCAATTTCTCGACCAAGTACCTCCGCGAGGTGGGCGGTCAGAAATATTTCGAGGCCCTCATGGCCGCGTTCGCCAAACACATCGATGAGCACATCGCGGTGTACGGACCGGACAACCACCTGCGCCTCACCGGCCTCCACGAAACGCAGTCCATCGACAAGTTCAATTATGCTTTGTCCGATCGGGGCGCCTCTGTCCGCATGCCGGTCAACTTCATCAAGAACGGATACCGCGGCTACCTGGAGGATCGCCGGCCGAATTCGGCGGCCGACCCGTACTTGGTGGCCGGTCGAATTCTCAAGACTGCTCTCCTGGTTCCGACAACCTGAAGTCGCGGTTTTTCAGATTGGTTTTGGCAAGCGCCGTCCCGCCAGGGCCGGCGCTTTTTTTGTTCCAATGCTCATTCCGCCGCGTGCAGTTGTGGCGCGGGCATCTTGCTCGTGGACGCGCGCCTGGCGACATGGGCCAGATGCCCAGGCCACTCGCGTTACCGACAATCGGCAGAAGGGCCTTGTCCACACCCCGCGCATGCGGCGGTTTTTGCATTTCGTAGGCAGGCTCGGACGACCGAGTAGCGCCAGTCTGCGACTGGCGNNGGCGCCACTTTTGATTGCGGCCTCAGCCGTTTCCGCCCGTCGCCAAACCCGCGCTTGTGTCGGGTCGGTGGCGGGCGATACTTCGGCCCGCCGCAACATGCATGATGTCAAAGACACCGTCCGGGCGCTGGTTCGCATCGGTTTCGACGGCCGGGTGCACAAGACCTTCCGCGGTCACTTGGCAAAAGAACGCTTCGAAAACGAGGTGCGGGTGTTGCGCTTCCTTGAAGAGAAGGGCTGCGACTTCGTCCCCCGGGTGATCGAGGCCCATCCCGAGCAGCTGAAGCTCGTGACGACGAATTGCGGCCAGCGCGTCGATCAACTCAACCCGGAGCGCATGATCGAGCTCTACGACTCCTTGTTGCCCTTTGGGGTGCGGCATCAGGACGCCGTGCTGCGCAACATCACCTACGACCGCAATCGGGGGCGCTTCTGCATCATCGATTTCGAGTTTGCGATGTTGCTTCACGCCCCCGGACTTTCGCCGCCTCCTCCTCCGCCCGATGCCCCCCGACCGCCCGGGAGCCGGTGACCAGCTGCATTTCCCCGCTGTTTTCCGATGCCCAATCCGCACCCAAAAGAACCCCTGCCCCCGTGCCTGATCCGTTGGTCCGGCCTGACCGACCGCGGTCGCGTGCGGGCCAACAATGAAGACGCCTTCCTGGCGCTGGCCGTCGACGGCCATGGCGTGCTCCACCTCGGCAAAATCGGCGAAGCCCCGCTCAACGCGACGGATTTTATCTTCGCCGTGAGCGACGGCATGGGAGGCGCGAGCGCCGGCGAATTCGCCAGCCGCATCGCGGTTGACCGGATTCCCCGTCTTGTGTCCCGCAGCTTCCAGGGGTCGGCCATCGGGCTGTCTTCAGGATTCTCGGACATCCTGGCCGAGCTGTTCACCAACATCCACAACGATCTCCTCCACCTCGGCTACAGCTACGAGGAGTGCGCCGGGATGGGCGCCACCCTCAGCCTGGGCTGGCTCACGCCGGACTGGCTTTATTTCGCCCACGTGGGCGACAGTCGAATCTACTACCTGCCGCGCGCCGGCGGGATGTCTCAGCTGACGCACGATCACACCCATGTCGGCTGGCAGAGGCGCACCGGGCGCATCAGCGAGCGCGAACACCGCACGCATCCCGCGCGGAACTCGCTCCAACAGGTGCTCGGCGCCGGCCAACAGATCATCGATCCGCAAATTGGCGCCGTCGGCTTTGAGCCGGGCGACCGGTTTCTTTTCTGCTCCGACGGGCTGGTCGACGGCCTGTGCGACCGGCGGATCGAGGAAGCCATCCGCGCCCCCGAGCCGGCTGTCGCCGAACTGCCGATTGCGCGGCGCCTGGTCGAGGAAGCCGTGGCCGCCTCCGGCCGCGACAACACCACTGCGGTCGTGGTGGAGATCATCTAAGCCCGTCCCCTTTGCTTTTGACCGGACGGCAGAACTTCTCAAACCTCAACTCTGACTCCTGCAACCACTAGAGAAAGGACTCTACAAATGACAGCGAAGGAAGTGATCAAACTCGCCAAGGACAAAGAGGTCAGAATTGTTGATCTTAAGCTCTGCGACATTCACGGCACCTGGCAGCACTTTGCCGTTCCCGTGAACGAGCTGACCGAAGATATCTTTGAGGAGGGCCTGGGTTTTGACGGCTCATCGATCCGTGGCTGGCGCGCAATCAATTCCTCGGACATGCTGGTCTTTCCCGATCCGAAGACGGCGTTCATCGATCCTTTCGCGGCCAACCTCACGCTGAGCATTTCCTGCGATGTCCGCGATCCGCTCACCCGGGAGCTCTACGATCGCGACCCACGCGGCATCGCGAAGAACGCCGAGTCCTATTTGAAAAGCACCGGATTGGCGGACACCGCCTATTTCGGACCCGAGGCGGAGTTCTTCATTTTCGACAGTATCCGCTACGATACGACGTCCAACTCATCGTTCTACCACATTGACTCGAACGAAGGCATCTGGAATCGCGGCAAGGAGAAGGAAGAGGACGGTTCGGCCAATCTCGGCTACAAGATCCGGCACAAGGAGGGCTACTTCCCGGTGGCCCCGACCGACAAACTGATCGACATCCGCAACGAGATGATCCTCACGATGCAGGCGCTCGGCATCGCCATCGAGCGCGAGCACCACGAAGTCGCCACCGCCGGTCAGGCTGAGATCGACATCCGCTTCGACACGCTGCTGAACGCCTCGGACAAGATGTGCCTTTACAAGTACATCTGCAAGAATGTCGCCTACAAGCACGGCAAGACGGTGACCTTCATGCCCAAGCCGCTCTTTGGTGATAACGGCTCCGGCATGCATACGCACGTTTCGCTGTGGAAGGACGGCAAACCTCTGTTCGCCGGCAACGGTTATGCCGGCTTGAGCGACATGGCGCTGTACTTCATCGGCGGCATCCTTAAGCACGCCCCCGCCCTTTGCGCGATCTGCAACCCGACGAACAACTCCTACAAACGTCTCGTCCCCGGCTACGAAGCGCCGGTCAATCTCGCGTATTCGGCCCGCAATCGCTCGGCATCTTGCCGCATTCCCACCTACAGCCCCAGCCCGAAGGCCAAGCGTGTCGAATACCGCACCCCGGATCCGGCCGCCAATCCCTATCTATCAAACGCCGCCATCCTCATGGCCGGACTTGATGGCGTCCTCAGCAAGATCCATCCCGGCGAACCACTCGACAAGAACCTCTACGATCTTCCCCCGGAAGAGCTGGCCAAGGTTCCACACGTTCCGGATTCGCTTAAGGGGTCGCTGGAGGCACTCGCCGCCGATCATGCCTTCCTGCTCAAGGGAGACGTATTCACCAAGGGCTTCCTCGACAATTATATCGAAATGAAGATGGGTGAGTACGACGCCGTCCGCCTGCGCCCGCATCCCTACGAGTTCCACCTCTACTACGACGTCTGAGCGAACCAAGGATTCAAGGAGCGGGCTTGCCCCCGTCATCTTTTTCAACCGGCTGCCGCGAGGCAGCCGATTTTGTTTTGGCCATCCGGCGGCGATATCGCCAAAGTCCCCGAAAATCTTCAGCTCTGCAGATCCTCGGGCCGAAGGCGTCGCACCTCCGTCCATTTCGCACGGAAAAGCTCGTCCAGAACCGTCCGGACCTCAGGCGGGAGACGATTCGCCAGCTCCTCAACTGATGGCAGCTGGTCAACCACACCCGCCTCAGGTTGCTCGCCGCTGCCGACGCTAGACGGGATTGGTGTTATTGCGGGATGGTCCGCCCCTCGCGCGACCGCCGGCCACGCTGGTTCCGGATCTGCCTTTCTTTGGACCACTGCATCATGAAGGGCGTCCTTTTCTATCCCGGGTGCCTTCTTTAGCGTCGTTCGTGTGCCTGACTCATCGGAGTCTGCCCCTTCCGGCCGGGCCGCCCGCCGCAACCGGCGGTCCAGCTCAACCATCAGGTCTTTTTTTTTTCGTCTTTTTCCGACCCGTTATCCGGGGCTTGCTCAGCCAGCGTCGCCAGCTCCTTGATCAGACTGTCGATCGCCCGGGACCGACTCGCTTCCACCGCCTTGAGCAGGGTGACCTCGAAGTTAATCTTGTCCGCCAATCCATGCTTTACGGCCGACTCGCCCTCGTGCAGTCCATCGAGCAGGCGCGTCAGCTGTTCGGTCGTCAAGGGCGTGTTGCCCAGCGTCGCGCTCTGCCCGCCCCGGGCGATTGCGTCGAGCAGGGCGGTGCGCACGTGGCTCTGCAAGTCCACCAGCAAGCGGAAGAGGTCACGGCCATTCTGGTCGCACTCCTCGACGATCCCAACGATCTTCTTGTGGTCGCCGGCCGCCAGCGCCCCGGCCAGTTCGCCGATCTTCTCCGCCGCCACCAGGCCGTACACGTCGAGCACATCGGCCTCGGTGACGTCGTTGCCGCAGAACGAAATCATCTGATCGAAGATCGACTGGGCGTCGCGCATGCCGCCATCCGCCATGCGGGCAATGCTCGCCAGCGCCACCTCGCTCACGGTGATTTTCTCCGCCGCCGCGATTTTCTTCAGTCGTTCCACGATCAACTCGATGGAAATGGGCTTCAGGTCGAACCGCTGGCAGCGCGAGATAATGGTCGGCAATACCTTCTGCACGTCGGTCGTCGCAAAGACGAATTTCACGTGGGCCGGCGGCTCTTCCAACGTCTTCAGCAGCGCATTGAATGCGGCCGCAGAAAGCATGTGCACCTCGTCAATGATATAGACCTTGAACCGCCCTTGCGCCGGCGCATAGCGGACCGTGTCCCGCAGCTCGCGCACCTGGTCGACGCCATTATTGGAGGCGCCGTCAATCTCGATCACGTCGAGACAGGATCCCTCGGCGATGGCCTTGCACACCGGATCCTCCGGATCAAAGTCCGCCTTGGGTCCACCGCTGCAATTGAGGGCCTTGGCGAAGATCCGCGCCATGCTCGTCTTGCCGGTGCCCCGCGGGCCCACGAAAAGGTAGGCATGGGCGATGCGGTTGCGGGTAATGGCGTTTCGCAACGTCCGCACGACATGGTCCTGCCCGACGAGGTCGTCAAACGTCTGTGGCCGCCACTTGCGGGCAATAACCTGGTACGAGGTGGACATGAACGGTAGGAGCCTGCTTGCAGGCGAACAGACACAACATCAGCCGCCCGTTCGCTTGCAAGCAAGCTCCTACACCGGTCCAGCGGCTGAAAGATCTCGCCGACGTTTTTGTATCGATTGCCAGCCCCCAGCCCTTCAGTTCTTCAGTCCTTCAACAAAGTGGCCAGGCACCCCACGGCACTGGCAGGACGTCGCTGCCGTTGCTACCTTCCGGTCCTGGCGGGGTTCACGCGCCTGTCCATGCATGGGACCTGGCCAAGGCGCAAGGTGGGCTCCGTGGGGTCGACTGCAACACCAATTTTCCAGGGAGGCGCCTGCCTCAGGCGGGATCATGCAATTGCTGGCAATTCTCCTCGTGCGCTCGCGAATTGATTGGTGTGCGGGTGGAGGAAGCCCGCTGGCGGGCGATCATCGGTCGCAAGCGACCTTCCTGAGCAACCCCACGACCCGATCAACAATCCCTTCCACCGGCCAAAGGCGTCCGATGCCTTCGTCACCGCAGGCTAGCAGGCCTTCCTCCGGGCCGATGAACTCCGCGCCGCGCGTCTTGAGGGTCGCGACGTTCGCCATCGTCGCCGGATGCGTCCACATCTTCTCGTTCATCGCTGGCGCGATCAAAACGGGACAGCGCGCCATCAAAAAGAGCGAGCTCAGAAAATCCGGGGCCAGACCGTTCGCAAATTGGGCGATGACGTCCGCCGTGGCCGGTGCGACCAGCAACAGATCCGCCTTATCCGCCAGTTCAATATGGCCCGGTCGCCAGCCATTGGCTTCGTCCCAAAGGTCCACCGCCACCGGCTGACGCGCCAGGGTCTGCAGCGTGAGTGGCGTGAGAAATCTCTGCGCCGCTGCCGTCATCACCGGGGCCACTTCTGCCCCCAGCTTGCAGAGCCTGCTGGTGAGATCCGCAGCTTTGTAGGCCGCAATCGAACCGGTCACCCCGAGAATAATCTTCTTGCCCGCGAGCACTTGATCCATGCCGCCAGGAAACCAGCTGGCGGGCCCGCCAGCAAGTCCGCAATGGGTTGTCAGGTCCCGGTGCCCTTTTTGGGTGGTGGTGGCGGCGGCTGCTCACCGCCCGGCGGCGCGCCATCGGCCCGATGGCGGGCATTGCGCAGTTCCTGCGCCTGCCGCCGGGCCGCACGGTGCTCCTCAAGGATCTTCTCGTACTTCGTTCGCTGCTCCGGGGTGAGTTCCGTGGCGATCTGTTTTCCCATCTGATCGAGAATGTCGAGCGCCTGGCGGCGCAGTTTGACCAATTCGTCAATATTCGCCGTGACGATCGGTTTGATGCGCTCCTTCTGCTCCGGCGTGAGCTGCACTTCGTCCGCCACGCGCTCCATCTGCCTCGCCGCCCAAACTTCGGGCGGAGGGGGTCGCGGAGCCGACCGGCGCGCGACATGCCTCGCTAACAGCCAGCCACCGGCGGTGCCGGTGGCAAAGATGGCGATCAACACCAACCAAATCTGCCAGGGTTTGGTCATCCTTAGGACGCGTTCGTGACCACCTCGGAAATGGGGTCAATCAAATTCTGCTCATTGTCCTCCGTGCCCGCAAAGACGAAATAATTGGCCGCGGCACCGGTCAACGTCAGCAGGCAGGCAAGGTAAAGCGCGCGCACCGAAAACCGGCCGAATATTGCGGCCACGCCCGGCGGGGGTTCACTCATCGCCCGGGCCGACACGCGCGTCGCAAAACCATAGGGCGCCGCCCCCTCGCCCGCCTCCGGCGCCTGCCGCGCCCCCACCACCAGCCGCTGCCATTTGGAATCAAAATTTCTCATGATCGTTCCTTTCGTTCTAACTCCTGAAAAAGTTTTTTCAATTTCCCTCTGGCTCGAAACGCCCGCACCTTAACCAGGGACGGATTCCAGCCCGTCAGCTCGCTGATCTCAGCCACGCTCCTTTGCTCAAGGTCGAGCAACCGAATAACGAGACGATCCTCGACTTTGAGCTGGCCAAGCAATTTGTACACCAATTCCCGCGCCGCCAGCGCATCGTTGGCAGGCACCTCACCCTCGCTCGTCAGGACCTGATCGAGCACTTCGGCCTCCTTCTCGGACAGATCCGCCCATCGATACTCCGGCCGGCGCTTCTGCGCGCGCAGCTGGTCGATGCAGGTCGTCACCGCGATCCGCGACACCCAATGGCTGAAAGCCACCGCCCCCTTGTATTGATCAAGCCGGGTGAACATTTTCAAAAAAATCTCCTGCGCCAGATCTTCCTCCGCAACCCGGCGCGGAAGGTGCGAACGCACGATGCGGATGACGAGCGGGTACAGGTGTTCGACCAATTCCCGGGCGGCCACCTGGTCGCGCTCGCGCACGCGTCCGAGGCACGCGGGCAGGTCAAACCCTTCGTCAACCATGGAGATGGATTGCCACTGTCAGGCATGCCTGAAGAGACGTCGCGCGACGGCTCCTAGTTACTCGTAAACGCGGAAACACGGCTCCTTCTTTACACCGACCGGCGCGCCGCCCAAGGCAAATCTGCAGGTGGCTTGACACCCCTGCGGGCAAGCGCCTTATTCTCCCTTTGCGATGAACTTACCGCTGCAGGCGCTTCGACTTATCTAGACGCACGATTCCTGGGAACTGCGTAGCAGTTGATCGTGCGTCCGCCTGACCACTCAGCCCCGCGCCGGCCCTCGTCTGCCGGGTCGCGATTTTCCATGCGCTCTTCCTTCCCTCTTTGCCCGTTTTCCGCCAATTTCCGTCCCCTCTTCCCATGCAACCTGCTCCGATCACGAAATATCGGCCTTTCCCGCCGGTCTCCCTCCCCCACCGCCAATGGCCCGGCCGCACCCTGACGGCCCCGCCAATCTGGTGCAGCGTCGACCTGCGCGATGGCAACCAAGCCCTCGCCATCCCGATGGATGTGGAGGAGAAGCTCGAATTCTTCGCCCTGCTCGTCCAGATCGGTTTCAAGGAGATTGAGGTCGGCTTCCCCTCGGCTTCGCAGATCGAGTTCGATTTTGTGCGCCGCCTGATCGAGGAAGACCGGATTCCGGCGGACGTGGCCATCCAGGTGCTGTGTCAGTGCCGCGAAGATTTGATCACCCGCACCCTCGAGTCGATCCAAGGGGCGCGCAACGTCATCTTCCATCTCTACAACTCCACCTCGCCCGCCCAGCGCCGTTACGTTTTCGGCGCCGAGAAGGCCGCCATCCTCAAGATCGCGACCGATGCCGTGGGCCTGATGAAACGGCTGACGCGCCCGCTGGTCGCCGCCGGGACGCATCTGCGGCTCGAGTATTCGCCCGAGAGCTTTACCAGCACCGAACTCGATTTCGCGCTCGAAGTCTGCGAAGCGGTCACCGACGTGTGGGCGCCTTCCCCCAACAACAGAATCATTCTCAACCTCCCGGCCACGGTCGAATACGCGACCCCGAATGTCCACGCCGACCAGATTGAGTGGATGTGTTCCCATCTTTCCCGGCGTGGCCTGACGCTCGTCTCCCTCCACACGCACAACGACCGCGGAACCGGTGTGGCCGCGACAGAACTGGCGTTGCTCGCCGGTGCCGACCGCGTCGAGGGCACCCTGTTCGGCAATGGCGAACGCACGGGCAATCTCGATCTCGTGACGGTCGCGCTGAATCTCTACACCCACGGCATCCACCCCGGGCTGGATTTCACCAATATCAACGCTATCCGCGAGGTCTATGAGCGCTGCACGCGCATGGAGGTGCCGGCGCGCCAGCCCTATGCGGGGGAACTGGTTTTCACCGCCTTCAGCGGGTCCCATCAGGATGCGATCAAGAAGTCCTGGGCCGCGCAGAAGCCCGGCCAGCCCTGGGACGTGCTCTACATCCCCATCGATCCCGCCGACATCGGGCGGACCTACAAGGCGATCATCCGCATCAACAGCCAGTCGGGCAAGGGCGGCGTGGCCTACGTCATGGAGAAAGAGTTCGGCTATGACCTGCCGAAGGCCATGCATAAGGAGTTCGGCCGGGTGATCAACGACCTCGCCGACGAACGAAAGGCGGAGATCACCCCGGACGACATCCATGCGGCGTTCCTCCGGGAGTACATTGCTCGGGAACAACCGGTGAAGCTCGACCATTTCCGCACCACCGAGCGCGACAGTCAGGTGAAATGCGAGGCGACGATTAGATTCGAGGGGCAGATCCACAAATTCACCGGCGTCGGCAACGGTCCGATCGACGCTTTTGTCAACGGACTCGGCACGACCGGCGTGCCGGCGTTCGAACTGCTCTTCTACTCCGAACATTCGCTCGGCAAGGGGGCGGAGGCGCGCGCGGTGTCCTACATCCAGATAAAATCCGGCCGCGGCCTGACGTTCTTTGGCGCCGGCATCGACACCAACATCGAACTCGCCTCGATCAAGGCGCTCGTGAGCGCGGTCAACCGCGCGCTCGCGAAGCACTGATTACTGTTTCCCCGGCGCCGTTTTGCCCCCACACTCTCCGCCATGACCATCGGACTGCCGAAGGAAATCAAATCGCGGGAATATCGCATCGCCCTGGCCCCTTCCACCGCCTATCAACTGGTCAAGCGAGGTCATGCGGTGATCGTGGAACGCCAGGCCGGCGCCGGCTCGGGTTACGCTGATGCCGATTACACGCACGCGGGCGCTACGCTGGTCGATTCCCACGCCGCAGTGTTCGAACAGGCCGACCTCATCGTGAAGGTCAAGGAGCCGCTGCCGGAGGAATACCCCCTGCTGCGCCCGGGCCAGATTCTCTTCACTTATCTGCACCTCGCCGCCGACCGGACGTTGACCGAGGCGCTGCTGAAATCCGGCATCACCGGCATCGCCTACGAAACCATCGAGGTCAACCGCCGGCTGCCGCTCCTCGAACCGATGAGTGAGATTGCCGGGCGCATGTCCATCCTCGTCGGCGGTTATTTCCTCGCCAAGCATCACGGCGGCAGCGGGACGCTGCTGGGCGGCGTGCCCGGCGTCCTGCCGGGCAAGGTCGTGGTGCTCGGTGGCGGTGTTTCCGGCATCAATGCGGCCCGCATGGCCATCGGCTTGGGCGCGGATGTCACCATCCTGGAGGTCGATCTCGAGCGGATGCGGTTTCTCGATATCACCCTCCACACCTCGCACACGCTGTACTCCAGCGAGTCGCACCTCATGGATCTGCTTCCGTCCGTCGACCTGCTGATCGGCGCGGTGCTGGTGCCGGGCGCGAAGGCGCCACGTTTGATCAACCGGGAAATGCTGCGCTGCATGCGGCCGGGCAGTGTGCTCGTCGACATCGCGATCGACCAGGGCGGCTGCGCCGAGACCTCGCATCCGACCACCCACGATCACCCCGTCTTTGTCGAGGAGGGCGTCACCCATTATTGTGTCGCCAACATGCCCGGCGCCTATTCCCGCACCGCCACCCAGGCTCTCACCAACGTCACCCATCGGTACGTCGAACTGCTGGCCGACCATGGCGTGGCCGAAGCCTGCCGGCTGCAGCCGGCCTTGGCGGGCGGAATCAACATCCAGGGAGGCAAGGTCACCTGCCAGGCGGTCGCGGCCGCGCACGGGATGCCATTCTCGCCGCCCCGTCTCGATTGATGAGCGGGTTCATTCCCGCCTGCGACGGATCCGTTTGGCATGCCGAATCGAGTTCACTGGTATTTGGGACTAATCTTCCGTCTCCGGCTGCTCCCCACCCCGCATTGCTGCGACGCAGTTGCCCTCGACTGCATCCCGGTCTCTGCCTCCGGGATGATAATGACTTTCACATTCTGAGTTCATGGTTTCGTGGACGCACTAGGGCGGGGTCGCCGAACCCCGCCTCGTCTCCGGAGGAATGGCGGGGTTCGGCGACCCCGCCCTACAGATTCAACTGAATGATCGCGGCGGAGCGGAAGTCTGCCAGCCATTATTCGCTTTCTTGCTTTCAATCCGTCAGGCTTGCGCCGGCCGGCGCGAGCCGCTCATCTTCGAGCCGCCAGTTTTCCTCCCTCTCCTTGCCATGCCCCTTCCCGCTCGCATCCTCGTCGTCGGCTCTGGCGGACGTGAACACGCCTTGGTCAAAGCCTGCCTCGCCTCCCCGACCCATCCTCGGGTTATCGCAGCACCTGGCAACGGTGGCATCGCCCTGGAAGCGCCCTGCTTCCCGGTGTTGGCCGATGACTTGGCTGCGATCGTCGCGCTGGCAAAGCGTGAACAGATCGAATATGCGATCGTCGGCCCCGAGGTTCCCCTCTCGCTCGGACTCGTCGACGCCCTCGTCGCGGCCGGCATTCCTGCCTACGGCCCCAAGCGGGATGGCGCCCGGCTCGAAGCCTCCAAGATCTTCACCAAGCAACTCCTCCAGAAATACCGGATTCCAACCGCGCCTGCCGCCATATTCACCGAAGTGGTTCCGGCGCTGAACTATCTCCGCACGCGTCCGGTTCCGATCGTGGTGAAAGCGGATGGCCTGGCCGCTGGGAAGGGCGTGATCGTGGCACAGACCGTCGCCGAGGCCGAGTCAGCCGTCCGAGACATGCTCGAAGGCGGCCTTTTTGGAGAAAGCGGACGCCGGGTGCTGATCGAGGACTGCCTGTTCGGCGAGGAGACGTCGGTCCACCTGATCGTCTCGGGTCGCGATTACCTAACGCTGCCCATCGCGCAAGACCATAAGCGCGTCGGGGACAACGACACCGGACCCAACACGGGCGGCATGGGGACTTATTCGCCGGCCGAGGTCGTCACTCCCGATCTGCTGGCCCGCATCGACCGCGAAATCTGCCGCCCCTCAGTCGACGCCATCGCGGCTGAAGGGATTGACTTCCGGGGCACACTTTTCATCGGCCTGATGCTGACGGCGGAGGGTCCCCAGGTGCTCGAGTACAACACGCGCTTCGGCGATCCGGAAACGCAGGTGATCCTACCGCGCCTCGCCACGGATCCGTTGGCCCTGATGTGGGCTGCGACCCAAGGCCGCTTGCACGAAATCAAACTCGACGTGAAGCCGGACTATGCCGTGTGCATTGTCGTCGCGGCACGAGGCTATCCGGGGCATTACCACAAGGGAGAGCCCATCACCCTGCCGTCGGTGCTTCCACCGGAGACGTGGGTGGCCCACGCTGGCACCGCACTCGACAGCCGGCACCAGCTCGTCTCCGCCGGCGGCCGTGTGCTGGGAATCTGCGCGTCCGCCAGGTCGCTGCGCGTCGCCGCCGACCGGGCTTATTCGGTGTGCGCCGGGCTTCAGTTCGCCTCGAAATATTTCCGCCGCGACATTGGCGCACGACAGTTGAACCGGCAATGACCCCTTCCCTCCCTTTTTCGCCGGTCCGCGGTCTGCTGCTTGTCTTCGGTCTTTCGTTTTCGATCTTGAGTCTTGCCGTGGCCGCGCCGCTCGATCTCGGCCAAAAGCTGACCTACGTTCGGCTGCACCATCTGCCCGCCGATCTTGCGCAAGTCGCCACCGTTTGGCCGTCGCCGGCGTTGATCGTCGACCTCCGTTATGCGGTCGAGGAAGGGACGCGCGCTGCGGGCCCCGGACTGCCGGCGCGTGCGCGGGCGGAGCCGCTTTTCGTCCTCGTGGGACCGGCGACGCCTGAGACCGCAGTCGTGGCGCTGCGCCTGGTCGCGCCCGGCCTTCTCACCCTGGGAGTTCCAGCTCCGGGGATACCGCCCGACATCGCGGTGGCAGTCACGCCCGAGGACGACCGCCGCGCTTATGACGCCCTCGATTCCGGGGTCCCGATTGAGACGCTCCTCAGCGAGAAACTCGCCAAGCAGAGATTTGACGAAGCCGCACTCCTGCACGAGCGGGCCGAATCTCCCGCCGCCACAGAAGCCAGGGCCGCCGCTGCTCCGCCGGTGACGCCCGACCACCCGGCTGCCGCCGCCAGCCCTCCGGCCGAGCCAACCGACGTGGTGCTGCTGCGCGCCGTGCAAGTTCATCGCGCCCTGCTGGCGCTCGGCAAACTGCCGCCCAACTAAGCGCTGCCAGGCATTGTTTTTTCTGCCCTCGACAAGCACCGGCAGCACCTGCTTATTCACCGTCTTCGCGAATGTCTGGTCGGGGCCACATCCTTATCATTTGTACGGCGAACATCTGCCGCAGTCCCATGGCGGCCGGACTTCTCCAGCACTTTCTCGCCGGACAGGGCGAGCCGCTCAAATCGTTTCCCGTCGTTTCCGCCGGCATCGCCGCGCGCCGCGGAGATCCCATCTCTGGCAATGCCGTCATCGCGATGAAAAAGGTGGGCATCGACCTGAAGGACCATGTCAGCCAGCCGCTGACCCAGCGTTTGCTGGATGACGCCTTGATCGTCCTCTGCATGACCGAGTCCCATCGCGCGATGGTCCAGCTGCAGTTCGATCCGGTGCCGGAACACCTCTACTTGTTCCGTCAGTTCCTGCCTCCTCCGGTGGATCCCGAGGTCGATGATCCCTATGGTGGGCCGCTCAGCGTGTACGAATCCTGCCGCGACAGTCTCGTCGAGGCAGTGCCAAGTATTGTCAGCATTCTCAAGACCATTGCCATCGCCCCGCCGTCCTCGTAACTCCTTCCCTCATGTCGCTCAACGCCACCCCCCTCCGTCAGCTCGATCCCGAAGTCTACGCCGCCATCGCCGGCGAATTCGCCCGCCAGCAGAATCACATCGAGCTGATTGCCTCCGAGAATTTCACCTATCCGGCCGTGCTCGAGGCCCAGGGCAGCGTGCTGACCAACAAATACGCGGAAGGTTATCCCGCCCGGCGCTGGTACGGCGGTTGCGAGCAGGTCGACAAGGTTGAGGTGCTGGCCATCGAACGCGCCAAGCTGCTCTTCGGCGCCGAACATGCGAACGTGCAGCCGCACTCCGGCTCCCAGGCCAACTCCGCCGTCTACTCGGCCGTGCTGCAGCCCGGGGACAAGGTGCTGGGCATGAATCTGAGCCATGGCGGCCACCTGACCCACGGCAATCCCGCCAATTTCTCGGGCAAGCTTTACCAGTTCTGCCAGTATGGCGTGCGCGAGGACAACGGCCTGATTGACTATGACCAGCTCGCGGAGACGGCGCAGCGGGAAAAGCCCAAGATGATCACCGTGGGCGCCAGCGCCTACTCGCGCACGATCGACTTCGCCCGCATGGGCGAGATCGCCCGCGGCGTCGGCGCGTTCCTCTTCGCCGACATCGCGCACATTGCCGGGTTGGTCGTGGCCGGCGTTCATCCTTCCCCGGTGCCACACGCCGATTTTGTCACGACCACCACCCACAAGACCCTGCGGGGACCGCGGGGCGGTCTTGTCCTCTGCAAGGCGGCGCACGCCAAGGCGCTCGATTCCGCCGTCTTCCCCGGTGGTCAGGGCGGCCCGCTCATGCATGTCATCGCGGCCAAGGCCGTGTGCTTCGGTGAATGCCTCAAGCCCGAGTTCAAGACCTACGCGGCGCAGATCATCCGAAATGCGCAGGCCTTTGCCGCAGCCATGGCGACGCGAGGCTACAAGATCGTCTCCGGCGGCACCGACAATCATCTTTTCCTCGTCGACCTCCGCGCCAATCTGCCCGAGCTCACCGCCAAGAAGGCGCAGGAGACGCTGGATCTGGCCAACATCACCTGCAACAAGAACACCGTGCCGTTCGAGACCCGCTCGCCCTTTCAGGCCTCCGGACTCCGGCTCGGCACGCCCGCAGTAACCACGCGCGGCCTGGTGGACTCGGATATGGACGAAATCGCCGGCCACATCGATTCCGTGCTCCGCGCAATCGGCACCCCGCAGCAGGACGCGGTGGTCGGGGCCGTGAAGGCGCGGGTCATCAGTTTCATGGCGCGATTCCCGCTGCCGTACAAACTGTAGCAGCATTCTGCCGTGTTTGAACGTCGCCACGATCGGCTCCTGCCGCGCCACGAATACTTCCGCCGCCTGATCCGCCATGCGCTGCTGGCGGGCAGCGTCCTCCTGGTGTGCCTCGGCCTCGGCATGGCCGGCTACCATGGCCTCGAAGGGCTCGGCTGGCTCGACTCCTTCCTCAACGCTGCGATGATTCTTGCGGGCATGGGTCCCGTCGCGCCACTCACGACCGTCGGGGGCAGACTCTTCGCTGGATGCTACGCTCTCTTCAGCGGCGTCGCCTTTCTGACCACCGTGGGCATCCTGCTTGCGCCGGCCGTGCACCGCGCGTTGCACAAGTTCCACCTGGAGGACCGTTCGCTCGATCAGTAGCGCCGCCGGGTCCCGGACGTCGACGACCAGAGAAACCGTGTTCTTCCAAAAACCGTTGGGCGCGGAGAGACTTCGGTTGCACCCGGCGGCATCGCCGTTAGCATGGGCCTTTCTCAATCCATGACTTCTGCCGCCACCGCACCCGCGTCGAAGCCCCCTTCGCTCGGCGCTATTTTTCTCGCGATCTTCATCGATCTGCTGGGCTTTTCGATCATTTTCCCGCTCTTCCCTGCGCTGCTCAGTCATTATCTCCAGGTGGACGGGAGCGGCGGGTTTCTCGGCTGGCTTTTGGCCCAGATCGATGCGCTCGCCCGGTTGACCGGATCGCATGGCAACTACCGGGAGGTTTTGTTCGGCGGATTGTTGGGCTCGCTGTACGGATTCCTGCAGTTCCTGTTTGCGCCGGTCTGGGGATCTCTGTCCGACCGGATCGGCCGTCGTCGCGTGTTGCTTGTGACGGTGGCGGGCACGGCCTTCAGCTACCTGTTGTGGATTCTCAGCGGATCGTTCGTGCTCTTCGTGGTCTCCCGCCTGATCGGCGGCGGCTTTGCCGGCAACCTGTCGGTGGCGACGGCGGCCGTGGCCGACGTCACCAGTCGGGCGAATCGCGCCAAGGGCATGGCGCTGGTTGGCATCGCCTTCGGGCTCGGGTTCATGTTCGGCCCGGCGCTCGGCAGCATCGCCGCGCTGTACAATCCGATCGCGCATCATCCGCAACTTGCTGCGTGGGGGGTCAATCCCTTCTCCACCGCCGCGCTGGTCGCGTTCGGTCTGAGCCTGTTAAACCTCGCCTGGATCGCCTTTCGCTTCCGGGAGACGCTGGATCCGCAGCATCGCGCGAGCGCGGACGAACGCATCCGCCATCCGCTGCACGCGCTGCTCGCGCTCGAGGCGGGACCGACCCGTCGCGCCGACTGGCTCTACTTCATCTTCACGCTCGCCTTCAGCGGCATGGAGTTTTCCCTGACGTTCCTCGCCGCCGAACGGTTCGGTTACACGCCGACCTCGATGTTCAAGATCTTTGTGTTTCTCGGCGTGGTCTTGATCCTGACTCAGGGCGGCATTGTGCGCTACGCCGTACCGCGCTTTGGCGAGAAGCGCGTGCTGCTGGCCGGGTTGATTCTCACGGCAGCCGGCATGTTGATCACGGGTTTCGCGCCCACCATCGGGTGGCTCTATGCGGGTCTGCTGTTGCTTGGCGCCGGCTCCGGCCTGGTCAATCCCGCCATTTCCGCCCTGGTCTCGCTCTACAGCCTTGCCGAGCAACAGGGGCGCATGCTCGGTGTTTTCCGCTCCCTCGGTTCGCTGGCACGCGGTCTTGCCCCGCTGACGGCCTGTCTGATTTATTGGTGGATGGGAGGGCCATTCCTCTATGCCCTTACCGGCATTTTTCTCCTCGTCCCGATCGGTGTCGGCCTGCGTCTGCCCCAGCCAAAAAAATAGGCTGGCAGCCTCCCATGGAGCCACAAGCACCGTCCGCTCATTCCCGCCCGCTGGCCCACATCGCTGGTGTCCGTCTTCCAGCGCTGGTCATTCTGGGTCTCGCCTGGCTGGTGCTCGCGGGCTGCGCCACCTTCCATTTGCCTCCGCGCCACACCAGCATGGAGTCGGCGCAAACCGTCCTGCCCGCCACCCTCGTGTCGAACTTCCTCGTCATCGAGACCCCGGTCGACAAACACAGCTCTTATCACTTCATTGTCGATACCGGCTCGTCGGTCACGCTGGTGACCCCCGACTTGGTGAAACGCTTCGGCGGCAGCACCCCGGCCAACCAGACGCCGATGCGGGTGCGCGGCGCCAACGGCGAAGTGAAGCTGCTCAACCCGGTCATTTTAAAACGCCTGCAGCTGGGCTCGGCGCGCTTTGAAGGGGTTCGGGCGCTCACCCACGATCTCACCGATTTGTCCAACCACCTTGGCGTTCGGATCGACGGAGTGCTCGGCTTCCCGTTGTTCCGCCAGACGCTGCTGACCCTCGACTACCTCCAGTCACAGATCATCATCACCCCCTACGGCGTGCCCACTGCGCAACCCGGCGTCACCATCCCGTTCAACAACGAACAGAACACCCCGCTCATTCCCATCCAGCTCGGCGCCGAGTCGTTGGTCGCATTGGTCGACTCCGGGAGCGACGCGCCGCTAAGCCTGAACACGGTCGGGCTTCATCCCACCTTCCTCTCCGGTCCGAAGCCGGGAGTGCTCATGGCCACCCTGGCCGGCGACCGCATCGGGATGACCGGACGTCTGGCCCAGCCGCTCACCATTGGCGCCTACGTCTTCGAGAATCCCATTGTCAACGTCACGGACGAGCTGTCCTCCATCGGCGGCGGCCTGCTCCGCAATTTCACCGTCACCTTCGACCAAAAGCGGAATCAGGTGACTTTCTTCCGGTCCAACTACGACCCTATTCATAGTGCTCCCGCGCGCAGCACCGGGCTGAGCTTCACCAAGATTCCGGCCTACTGGCGCGTGGCGGCAGTCGTCGCCGGCTCCGCCGCCGACCAACTGGGCGTTCAGCCGGGCGACCTCTGCACGCGCATTAACGATGAGCCGGTGGCCGCGTGGCCCTACCAACGCTATTCGGAGCTGATTCGGACGGCCGCACGGGTCACCTATACGTTCATCAGCGGCAACGATGAGCAGCAGGTGACGCTGCCCGTCTTCGACCTGGTGCCCTAGAGGCTGTTCGAGAATTGCCGAAATCTGGAGGGCGGCGCGCTGTCGCCGCCCAATTCCCGAGCGGCGCTGACGGCGCAGCGCCCTCCATCGCGAAGCGCAACGAAGCAGGCGATTCGCGCCTCCAGATCGCGAGCAAGCTCGCCTCCTACAATTTGCAAAGATGCGGAAAAACAGAGCCCGGTGATCTGGAGTCCTACGGACTGCTGCGGAGAAGGAAGGCGCCAGCGCCGTCGCAGCCGTTCTCCCATGGCCGGCTGCTCCGGGTTTGTTCCAGCGTAAACCGTCCGCAGTTTGAGCGCAGAAAAGCCTCCACGACCCCTTCGTTTTCTTCCTGCTCCAGGCTGCACGTGCTGTAGACCAGCCGTCCACCGGGTGTCAAAAGCCGCGCCGCCGCCCCCAGCAACGCCAGCTGTTGTCCGGCATGCTTCGCGATATCGGACTCGCGCAGCCTCCATTTTACATCCACCCGGTGGCGCATGACCCCGGTATTGGAGCACGGAACGTCGAGCAAGATTGCGGAAAACCCCGACGAAAGATGGTGTTCCTTGAGCAGCCGCGGGGATAGTTGGAGCACGTCGGCTTGGACGAGCACGACTTCGGTCGTTCGCGCCTTGGCCAGATTCTCCTTGAGACGATTGATCCGGCGAGGGTCGGGCAGGTCGATGGCCACCAACCGGCCAATCGCAGCGCCAAGGCCGGCCTGGTTCGACTGCCGCTCCAATAGATCCGCCAATAGGAGGCTCTTGCCGCCTGGCGCAGCACAAAGATCGAGGACCGTTTCTCCACCTTTGGGGTCGAGCAAGCCCGGTGCCATCGCCGTCGCGGGATCCTGCAGGTAGAGTGACCCTTCGGCCAGCAGACGTTCGATCTCCGCCCAATGGCCTGCGGGCACGACATAGAATCCGGGCCACGGAGCCGGCTGGAGAAACCCGGGCGGTTCGATTTCAGCACCCCGGTCTGACGTGGCGGCGGCGGCGCCCGACACGCGGGATTCTCCTCCGCCCAGCCCGGATTGCGATTGGGGCATCACTCCGCCGGGTCGCCCCCGCCAGCGGGCATAGACCGGCGGAGGCATCTGATTCCAGTGCAAAAGTTGACGGGTGGCATCGCTTCCAAATTGCGCCAGCCAGCGCTGCACCAGCCATTCGGGATGAGAGTAGAACCGCGCCAGTTCCGGTGCGCCGGCAGCATTCGACGGAGGCGCCCCGTGAAGACCAGGAGCGCGGGCCAATTGGCGAAGCACCGCGTTGACCAATCGCACTTCTGCCGGACTGAGCAACTGCTTCGCCTGCGCGACCGCATGGTGAACAATTCTCGCCTCCTTCCCCTCCTCGGCCGGCGCCGCACCCGCTTCGAGCAATTCATAGCCTGATATGAGCAACACCGCCTGCAGACGCGCCCGCGGCTTGCGCGAAACCAGGCTCCCAAGCTCCGCCTCCAGCCTCCCAAGGTTCCGAACCGTCCCAAATAGCAGATGCTGACAACGGGCCCGATCCCGCCCCTCCGCAATCGCCACTCCCCCTGCCGCCGAATCGACAGGCTCCGCTGGCGCGGCTCCCTTCCCACCCTGCACCCTCGCCGCGCGACCACCCGGAACGGGCCCATTTCGCCCGCCCTCCTCCAGCAAGCTGTCCAGCCGCACGCGTTGTCCCAACCAGCGCTCGAGCAGCCCGACCGACCGGATCCACGCAGGGCTCAAAGTTTGCATCGGCAAGGACCTCATTTCTGCCATGTTAAGATACACAGTTTGACAATCCATCCCATTCTCGACTCAACTCATCGTTTACACGCCTGCTCTATCGCCATTATGAATTCCGAAGCCGTTCACGCGCTCATCGCCAAAAACCCGTCGCTCAAGCCGTCCAAGGCCAGACTCGAAGCCATGGAACCAGGTGCCTATTGCGTCCACCGGAGCTGGGGTTTCGGTCAGATCCAGGAGTACGATGAAGCGGACCAGAAATTGGTGATCGACTTCAAGGGTAAGGCAAAGCACCGGATGGATCCGACGTTCTGCATCGGCACGCTCGACGTGTTGCCGCCCAAACACCTTCTCGTGCGGAAGGAGATCGAGCCGGAAAAGATCGCCCAGCTGATCGACGAAAAACCAGTCCAGTTGATCGTCGAGACCCTCGCGGCCTTTCCCAATAAGGCCACCACGGCAATTGATCTTGAGATCATCCTGCAGCAGGTGCTGGGGGAGGAGCGATTCAAGAAATGGTGGTCTGCCACCAAGAAACTGGTGGCGAAGGACCCGCGGATCGCCGTTCCCGCCAAGAAGACCGAATGCTACGTGCTCCGCGACGAGCCGGTATCGGCTGAGGACGAGATTATCGAGCAATTCAATAATACTCGCTCGGCGCGCCGCCGCATCCAGCTCGCCGAGGAATTGATTGCGGTCGCCGCCAAGAAGACCGCCAATGACCTTCTCCCCCTCCTCAACGGCCTCGCCGAAGCCATCAAGGACAGCAACCAGCTGCACGCCGCCGAGCGCCTGTTTGGGGCGGCGGTCCGGGACGATCTGGCGAGAATCCTCGGGGTCGACATTGCCACGCTTTCGCCTTCCATGGCCGAACTCGTTTCGGATACGCGGCGGCTGGCGGACATGGCGGACAAGATTCCCGTCCATTTCCAGACGCGGTTCCTTGAACTGGTGAAGGATGCCCATCCCCTCGATTGGAAGGACCTGGCGTTCCTGTTGCTCAAGACCAGCCAGGGCAAATTCACCACTGAATGCATCAACTTCCTGGTCGAGAACGGTCATGCCGAGGAGCTCGCGGCGATCCTGAAACGCTGGCAGACCGAACAGAATCTCCGCGCGCCCGTGCTGTTGTGGGTGGTGAAAAACCGCCAGTCCAAGAAGTTCGCGAAGCTTCTGAACGAACTGATCACGCCGCGCCTGTTCAGCGCCATCTTCTTTGCCATCGATTACGAGGCGCTGCAATCCGCCGGAACCCGCCGCATCCCGCTGGCCGAGATCCTCAGCGACGACCCCGATCTGATTCCCGACCTGCTCTCCACGGCCGACCCCGAAACGGCCAGGGATCTGGCCAACACGCTGCTCCTGAACCAGGGCTTTGAGGAGCTGACCAAGAAGTCACTGCTCGCCCGGTTCATCAAGATCTTCCCCTCCATCCAGTCACTGGTGTCCGGTGAAAGCGACGCCCCCAGCGAGCAGCTGTTCGTTTCGCGGGAGAGCCATGACCGCAAGCAAAAGGAATATGAGCTGATCGTCTCCAAGCGGATCCCGGAGAATTCCCGTGCCATTGCCTCGGCGCGCGAACACGGCGACCTGCGCGAGAACTCGGAATACAAAATGGCGAAGCAGGACCAGCAAATGCTCATGGCGCAGAAATCCCAACTGGAGCGGGAGCTCGCCCGGTCTCGGATCACCGATTTCTCGGAAGCCAGCACGGAGCAGATCAGCGTGGGCAGCATCGTCGATTTGCGGAATCCCGCCACCAGCGAAACCGTGCGCTATTCGGTTCTCGGGCTGTGGGATGGCGATCCCGAACATCAGATCATCTCCTACAAGACACCGCTCGGCCTGGCGCTGCTGGGCAAGAAGCCCGGCGACCAGATCAAGGTGAAGTCTGGAGGGAAGGAGAACGACTATATCATCACGGGCATCAGCCGTTACGTCGATTTGCCGCCGCCCGTCAGCAGCTGAAGTCGCTCCACGCGGCCCCGGGTGAAGGTTAGCCAATCTCCACCTGCGGGTCGCTGCGTCCGGCCTTTCCGGGACGCTCGAGCCAGAGGACCCTGACCAAGCCCCCTTCCTCCTCCACCCCTGCCGCATATGGAGCATCTGCTGAAAGGCGTCGCCATCGGCTTCCTCATGGCCGTTCCCGTCGGACCGATTAACCTTCTCTGCCTGCGCCGTTCATTGGCGGAAGGTCGCCGCGTTGGTTTCGTGTCAGGATTGGGCGCGGCCGCGGCTGATACGACTTACGGGGCGATTGCCGCGGTCGGGCTCACGGCGGTCACCAGCTTTCTTGTCAACCATCGCCCGTCGCTGGAGCTGTTTGGCGGGCTGTTCCTCATTTTGCTCGGTCTGCACACCATGCGGACCCGCACCCAACCCCGGAGCGAGGCCGCGGCGGTGCATGTCAGACGACTGTGGGATGCGTTCGTGTCAACCTTTGTGTACACGCTCGCAAACCCCATGTTGATCATCGTGTTCACCGGAGTGTTTGCGAGTCTCGGTTTGGGCTGGCAACCGGGTCGCACCCTTGACGCGCTGGAGCTCGTCGGCGGTGTCTTCCTGGGATCGTCACTCTGGTGGCTGACGCTCACGATGCTCGCCGGCACCCTTGGACGCCGCCTTGACGACGGGGCACTGCGATGGATCAACCTCATCGCCGGCGGTGTTATCGTCGCGTTTGGCGTCTGGCAGCTCATCCGGCTGATCTGAGCCAGGCATCCGATTGCCGATCGGATTCGGTCGCGGTGATCACGCGCCGCGACCCTTCTCCAGCGTCGCATTCCTGAGGGTTCCGTCATTAGGCTTGAGCCGGGCGGTGCGGCGTGGTGTCACTCGCCTGCCCCATGAATCCATCGGCCGCTCCCCGCGAAGCCACGCGTCTAGGCGAACTCACGTCGTATCAATGGAGGTCCGGCATCGCCGCCTGGCTGGGCTGGTTGTTTGATGGCATGGAGCTCCATCTCTACACGCTGGTGGCCACGCCGCTCGTGATCCACCTGCTCGCCGCCACGAGCGCCGCCGATCCCGCGGTTAAGGAGAAGACCGCCTACATCCAAGCTGCGTTTCTCGTGGGCTGGGCGGTCGGCGGAGCGTTCTTCGGCCGGTTGGGCGACCTCCTCGGGCGCAGTCGCGCGCTTGCGCTGACGGTGCTGACTTACGCGCTCTGCACCGGCCTCTGCGCGGCGTCGCAAACGTGGTGGCAGTTGATGATCTTTCGCTTCGTCGCGGCGCTCGGCATCGGCGGCGAATGGGCGGTGGGCGCGTCGCTGGTGACCGAAACCTGGCCGCGGGCGTGGCGGCCCTGGCTGGCCGCGGTGCTGCAATGCGGCGTCAACCTGGGCATCCTCTTCGCCGCGGCCGTCGTCGGGCTGCTTTCCCTCCTGCCCCACCCAGTCCCCGAGCGATATGTTTTCCTCCTCGGCGTGCTGCCGGCGCTGCTGGTCTTCTGGATCCGCCGCCAGGTACCCGAGCCGGAGGCCTGGCAGCAGGCAGAGAGGGTGGCGGGTAAAAAAAATCCCGGTGTGCGCGAACTGTTCCGCGGCGCGATCGCCCGGACCACATGGGTCACGATGGCCGTGTGCGCGTTGAGCCTGTCCGCCTGGTGGCTCTTCGTCTTCTGGCATTCGCAACATCTGCGCCAACTGCTGGACGGCTCAGGTCTGCCGCCGGCCCGGATCACCCGGCTGATTTCGGCCGCGTTTTTCGGCACGATCGCCGTCTCGATTGTCGGCAACTTCGCCGCGGGCTGGCTGGCGACGGTCGCCGGCAACCGCCGGACGATCATCTGGATGTTTCTCGGCCTTTTTGGCAGCATGGCGGGCGCATTCATCGTGCCCCGGAGCTTTACCGAGCTCGTCTGGTTCTGGCTGCCGCTGACAGGATTCTTCTCCGGCGTGTTCGGCCTGTTCACGACGTACATGCCGCCGTTGTTTCCGACGCTGCTGCGCACCACCGGCGCGGGCTTTTGCTACAACATCGGACGCCTCGCCGCCGCGATCGCCTCGATTGTCTTCGGCTGGCTCGCGCCCGTGGGCAATTTCCGCCTGGCGCTGCTCGCGTCGAGCACGCTCGCCCTGGCGGCCGCGGCAGTGTCATGGTGGTTGCCCGAGGGGGAGAATCGATCAGAACCAGGTGTGTAGGGCGGGGTCAGGCGACCCCGCCCTACAAAGCGGCACCCGACAATCCGCGGCTGGCGCCGCCCCACCACCCCGGCAATCCTCCGTGGCGCTTGCGGACGTTTCGGCCCGCCATATGCTGAACTCCTTCGCATGCCATCAGCCATCAATCCCGATCAACTCAAGTCGACCTACCTGAAGGCACCACCGTTGCCGGAGGACGAGCAGCGGCTCCTGCTCTACATTAACCTCAAGCTGCGGGATCTCGATTGCCCGACTTTCCCTCTGCGGAACGATCGCGACTTGGCCGGCCTGGTCGAGGGCATGCTGGCCTTGAGCCACGAAAAGGACCGCCTGCTTTCCTCGTACCTCTGCCCGGTCGACCAGCGCATTCAGAATTTCCTGTACGATTACCTCCAGGACGTTGTCGAGGTGCCGCGAATGCCGGCGCGTACCTTCGTGCTCGATCGGCTCGGCCTGGCCCGCGCGCTTTCCCTGCCCCCCGACCGGGATTTTCACGCCACCGATATCGTCTCGTCCTACCGCGTCCGTCAGGGAGTGCTGCATAATCCGAAAAGCGACCGCCGAACCACGCAAGGCATCTTCCACGTCACGGAGGGCGGGCTGCCCATTCCCGACGACAAGAAAGCCGTGCCCAAGGCCGTCTTCGGCCGTCTGCTGCTGCAGGCTTTGTGCCCGCCGCCGGAGCTGATGCGCCTGCCCTTCACCGCATCCCAGACGGCGCAGGCCGAGTGCTTCGTGTCCCTGCTCCTGCGGCCGGTGGTCTGTCCGGCAACGGAAGGATTCGTCGCCGAGCGCTCGATGGAAGTGCGCTGCTTCGCACCCGGCGGATTGGTCAGCAATCTTGACTTCCTGGAAAGCGTCTTTGGCAACGGCGGCGATCCGCGCCTGCCGGAAAACGACGCCGCGCTCGACCCGATGCACTGGACCGGCCACAGCGGCTGCATCATCCTCGCGCCTCACCTCACGCGCCTGACCAAACCGGAACTCGGCCTGCCGCGCTGGGAGGACGCCACCGAACGCCAGCGGCGCGACGGCATGTGCTGGCACGATCCGGCCGAGCGCTACAACGACGGCGTGGCCTTCAAGGCCGTCGCGCGCGATGCGAGCGGCGTGATCGTGACCATTCTCTCCGACAACTATTTCGGTTACTGCAAGAAGGAGGTCAAATCGTACATCAGCTATTCCGCCAATCTGTTCGGCCTCTGTGAGGAAGAACACGCCGGCGGCGCGTTGTTGTTCACGCGGTACGACCTCGCCGCCGATTTCGCCGCCGCCCGGGTTATCACCAAATATCCCCGCACGTTGGCCGAGGCGACGACGCTGCTCGGCGACCGCGTGGAGCTCCAGCCGGCCGGGCACGCGATCGACCGCAATTACCCGGACATCCTTTACGTGCCCGAGAATGCGCATTTTGACCTGCCGAGCGAGTCGGTGCGCTGGACCCACGAAGGACAGGAGCAGAAACTGAAACTGCGTCACCGCCATACCTACGTGCTGCCGTCGGGCTTTAAAGTGCACCTGGAAAAGCCGCGCGGCAGCCGCACGTGGCGCCTCGTCGGCACCCACGCCGAATGCACGCTGTGCCACAAACCGAGCACGGTTTCCGGCGGCGGCAAATCCGAGATTTCCAAGAGCCTGAACGATGCGATCATCCAGGGCCCGGTGTTCGTCGCCGGCTTCCAGACCGACTTCGACGCCGTCGCCGCCCTGCTGGCCCGCGATTACTCGGACCGTTTTCGCGACCCGGCCCGGCGCGGCACCGACTTGCGTCCGCTGCTCAGTCCGCGGCGGTCCCTCGGCTCGGTCATCAAAGTGTTCACGCCGTCTGCTGACGAATACTCGGAACCGTACAACGTCTGGCTCGAAACCATCCCGCCGCACATCAAGGAACTCGTGCTGGTGGTGAAGCGGTTCTACAAACCCGAGTGGGGCGACCACTGGCGCGAACATTTCAGCGTCGATGTGATCAATGGCGTGCCGGCGAACGAGCTCCGCCTGGACAACCGGCCGCTCGAATCGAGTTTCCTGCGGGTGGGCTTTGCCGCCGACGGCTCCTGGCGGACCTTCGGGTTGCGCAAGGATTTCCATCCCGCCCAGAAAATCCAGATGGAGGATGACATCACGGCGTCCATCGTGGTGCCACGAGCGCGATTGACCGGACTCGGCGTGTCCGCCGTCCAGCCATCGCTGAAATTCGTGCACAACTGCGAGACGCGACTGTTCCAGCGGCCCGACGATGCCATCCACCGCGGTTACGATCACCAAACCGAGAGCGATTTCGCGCGGTCCGGCACATTTTTCTCCAATTACGAGCCGCTCACCTCCGCCCAGGCCCGGGAACTGATTGAAGACGCCATCGGCTTCGATGAATTCACGCCGCCCATGCAGGAACTTATCAAGGCTGCGGCCGCCGGCGACCGGCCGGAGTACTTCGTGTCCTGCGCCCATCCGCGTCTGATGGACGGGCAGCCGTCCAAGAACCCACGCTACCTGCAGGTCCGGCCGGATCTGCTGGACCCACGCGCCTCGTATCTCGCCGACGTCGGCTTGCGGCTCATGCGCCGCGTGCCGGTCGGCCACCCGGTCATGACGCCGGTCAACGCGGTCCTGGCGGGCCGGCGCAACAACCCCGCCGAGCCAGCCACCGGCCTCCGGTCGCTCGCCGTCTACAATCCCCTGCACTACATGGAACTGCCCGAGCTGTTCATGGAGTTCATCTGCAGCATGACGGGCAAGTCGCCTTCGACCACCGGTGCCGGCTCCGAGGGGGCGCTGACCAAGGGGCCCTTCAATTCGCTGCCACCCATCTACGATCTCAACGCGGCTTTTGTCTCGTTCGCCGTGACAGATTATGACGGCTTCCTCTCGTCCGCCGGTCATGTCGGACCAAAAACACGCGTGGCCCATGACATCAGCCTACTGGTGCCCGAAGTGTGGTGTCGCATGGGGGTGGAGGAACGTGAGCCACGGTTCCTTATCGGCCGCGGTTTCTTCGAACGCTGCGCCGATTTTGAGTTTGGCGGCCGGATCGTCCTGGCCAGCCGGCTCGGTTACCGCATCACCAACCGCTTTGTATCCCATTTCTGCGGACGGGTGTTCAACCATCCGCATGTGGTCTTCACGGAAGAAATGCTCCGGCCGGAACTGCAGGACCTGGCCACGTTTGCCGACGGCATGGACAACATCGTCGGCACGCAGCAGCGCGTCGCGCAATTCTACTTCAACGACGGGAGTGTCGCCCAGGCTTGTCCGCCCCTGCGGGCCTTGCTGCACATTATGCGCGACGGTCAGTGCGAGGGCCGGGACCTGGCCGATCCCGGCATCCGCGCGCTCTTCACGCGCGAACACGTGCTGGGCAGCGATTGGTACGCCGAGCGCTTGCGGGCCCGACAGACGGTGGCCACGCGGCAGTGGCGGCGGAACCTGACCTATCTTGAGAAGTTCCTCGCCAAGCCCAACTATGCCTCCGAGGCCGAGCGGCTCGCCATTCCCACCCGCCTGAACGAAGGACGACGCGAATTTGCCCGGGTGAGCAGCGAGCACTATCTCGAGGAATTGCGCGGCACCCTGGGCGCCGAGCCGGCGATCGTCGCCGCCATGCCGTAGGCAGGTCGACGGTCGAATGCAAGGCGGGGTCGCCGACCACCTTTCCGTCGCGGCTGCGAGCGCCAGCGATTGGTATTCTGCAATGGAGGGCGGTGCGCCGTCGCCGCCGAGGTTCTTGCCCTGAGTCGCGAGCGCAGCCTCCATAGCGGATATTGATTGGGCGCCCAGCAGAACCATCGCGGAAATGTGCTCGCCTCCGGCGCTAAAGAATGCGAAAGTAAATTATCCGATTGCTGGAATTACAAGAGGCTCAATCCTGGCAGATTACGCTTTAGACCATCGCCGTTCCCTCCCTCGACCTTGACACGAGAATTGCCATTGGAAACACCCCTCCGCTTCGCCCCCATCCTTCGCCGATCGCACCACCTCCCCGTTGATCTGCAAATCACTGGCCGTTCTGCCTATCACCCCACCCTAATTGGCAAACCCATCTTTTGGTACAGCTACACAGAGTTCGGCTTGAAATACGCCAGCAATACGCCATATTGCCTCTTCGATGAGCAATCTCTCGTTCGAATGGGATCCCAAGAAGGCGGCATCAAATGCCGCCAAACATGGCGTTTCGTTCGATGAGGCGCAGACTGTGTTCTCCGACCCCCATGCCCTCTTGATACCCGATCCAGACCATTCGGTTGTGGAGAATCGGTTCGTCTTGATGGGCATGAGCGCCAATCTCCGTGTGCTGGTCGTCGTGCATTGTCTGCGGAAGCAAGGCTCGGTGATCCGGATTATTTCGGCTCGGCGAGCAGGCACGAATGAGAAGCAACCATATCTAGCGAGGCTGCCATGAGACCAGAATACGATTTCTCAAGAGCGAAGAAGAACCCATATGCGAAGCGGCTGAAGAAGACAGTGACCATCCGCTTGGAGGATGAAGTCATCAGCTATTTCAAGGCGATGTCTACCGACGTAGGGATTCCTTATCAAAATCTGATCAATCTCTATCTTCGGGATTGTGCGCAAACACAGAAGCGCCTGTCGCTGGATTGGCGCCCACACAAGGTAGCATGAAATGAGAGAGACTTTGCCGAATCGGGTAGCCGGGGAGGTTGCCCTTTCCGGCCCCCACACCACCCGGCATACGGGACTTCCGTCGCCACGGCGCGGAGCAGCTCTCTCCCAATCCGATCACTGCGTTCTGGGCCACCCTGGCATGAGGCAGCGAAGGCCATGTTTCACAGTCGACGACGCCACCGGAGCCCGGGCCACGTCACAGGTGCTTGATCATCTCCGCGGCGAACTCGCTGCACCGGAGTTCGGTCGAGCCGGGGATCAGGCGGGCCAGATCGTACGTCACCGTCTTGGCCGCAATGGTCTGCTCCAGGCTCTTGACGATCAGGTCCGCCGCTTCGGTCCAGCCCAAATAGCGGAGCATCATCTCGCCTGACAGGATGAGCGAACCAGGATTCACCTTGTCGAGGTTCGCATATTTCGGCGCCGTGCCGTGGGTGGCTTCAAACACGGCATGGCCCGTCACGTAATTGATGTTTCCGCCCGGCGCGATGCCAATGCCCCCGACCTGTGCGGCGAGCGCGTCGGAGATGTAGTCGCCATTCAGGTTCAACGTGGCGACGACCTCGTATTCGGCCGGACGGGTCAGGATCTGCTGGAGGAAGGCGTCGGCGATGACGTCCTTGATGACCAGGCCCGCCCCGGGTTTGCCTTCGGGAATGCGGCACCACGGGCCGCGGTCGATCTCCACCGCCCCGAAAAACTCTTTCGCCACGCGATAGCCCCAGTCGCGGAAGCCGCCCTCGGTGAACTTCATGATGTTCCCCTTGTGGACCAGCGTCACACTCTTGCGCTGGTGCTGGATGGCATAGCTGATCGCGCTGTGCACGAGGCGCTCGGTGCCGAGGTAGCTCACCGCCTTGATGCCGACGCCGACCTCCAGTCCGAGCTCCCGATGGGGCGCCCCGATCGATTCCAACTGTTTCTGCCAGGCCTGCACTTTTTCCGTCGAACCAAAGCGGATCTTGGCAAATCCCTTGGGAAACTCGCGCGCCAAAAAATCGAGCAGCTTGGCCGCCTCCGGTGTGCCGGCCGCATATTCGATCCCCGCATAGATGTCCTCCGTGTTCTCGCGGAAGATGACCATATCGACCAGGTCCGGGCGCTTTACCGGCGTCTCCATCCCCTTGAAATAGCGCACGGGGCGCAAACAGACGAAGAGGTCGAGCTCCTGCCGCAAAGCGACGTTGAGCGAGCGGATGCCGCCACCGACGGGCGTCGTGAGCGGGCCCTTGATGCCCACGAGATACTCGCGGAAGGCGGTCAGGGTGTCCTCCGGCAGCCAGGTCTGAAACTTGTTGAACGCTTTCTCCCCAGCATAGACTTCGAACCACGAGATCCGGCGCTGGCCGCGATAGGCCTTGGCGACCGCCGCCTCAAAGACGCCAGCCGCCGCGCGCCAGATATCGGGACCCGTGCCGTCGCCCTCGATGTAGGGCAGCACTGGATGATCGGGGACCTGCAGCCGGCC
This sequence comes from Opitutia bacterium, assembly GCA_003142955.1. Lineage (GTDB taxonomy): Bacteria > Verrucomicrobiota > Verrucomicrobiia > Opitutales > Opitutaceae > Fen-1467. The sequence goes on from PLOH01000050.1 coordinate 63,311, forward strand.
GCCGCTGATTGTGATCCGGTCGCCGGCGGGAGGAGTCACATTCTGGTAGGGCATGGGATGGAAAAGGAGGCGCGGTGAGAGATGCGATGGCTAACGTGCATATTCCCTGCCGCTGCGGACGACGCAATCAAAGGTTGGAGCGCCCGCTTGCCCATTCGACAAGCTTATAGCTCCAAGCCTGCCGAAGGGCGGCCATTTTAGCCAAGATCTTGCGGCAGGTCGCCCGCAAGCGGGCTTCCTACACCTGCACACAAATCGGCTCGCGAGCGCACGAGGAGANNAGAATTGCCAGCAATTGCATGAACCCGGGCTTTGCTACAGCGACGCGCAGAATCGGCCCAGACGATCCAACCCCTTCATGATCGTTTCTTCGCTGGTGGCGTAGCTGAGCCGGAGGTAGCCTTCGGCACCGAAGGCACTTCCCGGCACTGCGGCGACCTTCTCTTTTTCGAGCAGGCGCGCGCAGAAATC
>PLOH01000050.1:63845-106910 GCA_003142955.1 Opitutia bacterium
CCCAGCCGCCAGCCGGTCATCGAATACGGCTTGCTGAAGCCGGAGACGACGATCGTGCGCGCCTCCGCCTCCGGGCTGAAAGTCGCCACACACCGGTGTTTCATGCCATCATAGATCAGATATTCGTAGATCTCGTCGGAAAGGATGTAGAGATTGTGCTTCACTGCGACCGCCACGATGGCCTCCAGCTCGGCGCTGCTGTACACGGCGCCCGTGGGATTCGAGGGTGAGTTAAGGAGCAGCAGCTTGGTGCGGGGTGTGATCGCAGCTTCGACCTGAGCCGGGGTCACCTTGAACCCGGCGGAATCGTCGGCCAGCACGAACTTGGGCACCGCGCCGGCCAGTTTCACCATTTCCGGATAGCTCACCCAATACGGCGCCGGAATGATCGCTTCGTCGCCCGGGTTGCACGTAGCGAGAATGGCGAGATAGCACGAGAACTTGCCGCCCGGACTCACCACCACCTGGCCGGGTGCCACCTTCAAACCGTAATCGGCGCCATAACGCTCCGCGATCGCGGAACGCAGTTCGTTGATGCCCGGGGTCGGGGCGTACTTGGTTTTGCCGGCCTTGAGCGCAGCGATGCAGGCCTCCTTGATGAAGTCCGGCGTATCGAAATCCGGTTCGCCGGTGCCAAACAGACAGACGTCTTCGCCGGTGGCCTGCAACGCCTTGGCTTTGGCGTCGACGGCGAGGGTTGGCGAAGGCGCGATATTCAGGGCCCAGGTGGACAGCGGTGGAGGAGAAATGCTCATCGGAAGCGAATGTTCACTAAAGAATCGGAATTCACAAAAGCAAGCCGCGGCATGAAATTCATTCAGTTTGGCGGGGCTTCCAGAACCGCGTCTTCCCCGGCGCGGCTTCGGCCGCAACCAAAGCTGGAGGGCCCGGCGCCGTACGGGCCACGGTCTTTTGTTTTGGACCGAGTCTCGTCTGACATGGGCGGACGCCCATGCCACGTGGCACGGGCGTCGCGCCCGTNNAGCTCCAAGGTGGTGCGCGTTGTCCCCAACGCGCCCTAACCGCTTGGGGACAAGCGGCTGGCCACCTACATCCACCAACATCGTCGCGGCTGCGGTGGCATGGATGGCCAACCCCGGTTCCGCTCACGTCAAACTCATCGGGTCGACGTCCAGCGTCTGGATCACCCCTTCGGGCCAGGGAAAGTCCGCCCGAAGCTGGACCAGCACCGGCACGATCTTGGTCACCGCGGAGGTGAAATACCACAGCTGGTAGCGATATTCGTCCTTGATCTTCTCGATCGGTGAGGGGGACGGTCCCCGCAGCTCGACCGCCGAGCCGAGGCGCGCCTCCACCTGCTTGGCCCATGCCTCCGCCACAAACTTGAGTTTTTCGGGGTTTGTCCCGCGAAAAACATGGTGGACCAAGTGCCGGTACGGCGGATAATTGTAACGCTCCCGAATCTTCAGTTCGGCGTCGGCAAAGCCGTCAAAATCCGCATGCCGGGCGAACTGGATGGCATCGGCCTGCGGCGTGAACGTCTGCACCACGACTTCGCCAGCCCGCTCGCCCCGGCCCGACCGCCCCGCCACCTGGACCAGCAGCTGAAACGTCCGTTCGTTGGCCCGGAAATCGGGCACGTGCATCGACAGATCCGCGTCGATCAGCCCGACCAGCGTCACATTCGGAAAATCGAGTCCCTTGCCGATCATCTGCGTGCCGACCAGGATGTCGAGGCGCCCCAGCCGGAAATCCGTGAGCACCTGGCGGAACCGGTTCTTCTTCGTCATCGTGTCGCTGTCCATGCGCTCGACCCGCGCATGGGGCAGCACCCGGTGCACGGCCTCCTCCACCTTCTGCGTGCCGAGTCCCCGCCACCGGATTTTCGGAGACCGGCATTGCGGACAGGCATAAGGCGCCGGCCGCTGGTCGCCGCACAGATGGCACCGCAGCGTTTCATCGGTGCGGTGATAGGTCATTGCGATGCTGCAGTGCGCGCAGGTCTCCACGTGCCCACAGGCCGTGCAGAGCATGCTGGACGAGTAGCCACGCCGATTGATGAAGAGGATGGCCTGCTCGCTCCGGTCGAGGCGGTCGTGCAACTTGTCCACCAGCACCCGCGACAACGTGATGGTTCCGCGCGACCGCAGCATCTCAATGCGCATGTCCACCACGTCGATGGCCGGCAGCTGACGGTTGTCCACGCGCCGCGCGAGTGTCGCCAGGTGATACTTTCCCGCCCGGACGTTCGCGACCGACTCCAACGACGGCGTGGCCGAGCCCAGCAGGCACACGGCCTGGCAGAGCTTCGCCCGATAGACCGCCACGTCGCGACCGTGGTACCGCGGCGTTTCGTCCTGTTTATAGGCGGGTTCGTGCTCCTCGTCCACGACGATGAGCCGCAGGTCGCGAACCGGGGCGAAGATCGCCGATCGCGCGCCCACCACCACGCGCGCCTCGCCGGTGGCGAGCGCCTGCCAGCCATCAAACCGCTCGCCTTCGCTCAGATGACTGTGCCAGACCACAACTTTGTGATTCGGCGCGATCGCCTGCAGCCGCCCGTGCAGGCGGGCCACGGTCTGGGGCGTCAACGCCACCTCCGGGACCAGATAGACCACGCCCCCACCTGCCGCCAGCACGGCCGCTATTGCATGCAGGTAGACCTCGGTCTTCCCCGAACCCGTCACGCCATGCAACAAATGCACCGCGAAGGCCCGGCGATCGAGACTGGCCCGCACGGCCGCAACCACGGCCGACTGCTCGTCGTTGAGCGTCGGCGGGATCATGGCCACCACCTCGCCGTGGGCCCAGTCATCGCTGTACCCTTCGCGCGCAATCCGGCGGGTTTCCTCGCGGACCAATCCCCGTTTGATCAATGCAGTCGAGACGGCGGCCGTCAGGCCAAGGCGCGTCAGCACCAGTGACTTGGCGACCGGCTGGAATTGCTGCTGGAGAAAATCGTGGAGTCGCGCCTGCTGCGGCGCGCGCTTCGCAAGGGCGGCCAGTTCGTCGCGGGAGATCACCCGCGCCACCGCCAGCAGCTTTTCCCCCTTGAACGTCGCCCCGCCGCGCACCGCCGCCGGCAGCATCGTTTCAATCACCGTGTCGAGTCCCGCCGCGTAATACGTGCTGATCCAGCGGGCCAGCTGCAGCAGATCCGGCGGCAGCGCGGGAAACGGATGCACCACCTGGGAAATCGATTTCAGCTTCTCCAGCGGAAAGCCGACCGGCTCGCCGATCTCGCCGACGATGCCCAGTCGGTAGTGCTGGAGGATCGGCACGCGCACCAGCGACCCGACGCCCACCGCGCTGCACAGGGGTTCGGGCACGCGATAATGCAGCAGCTTGTCAAACCCCGCAAGCGGATGAACCCCGACAATCATGATCTGTTTGTGCCGGAACGACGCCTCAGCTGGCAATGCGGGAGTTGCGCCGCTGGATACCGGAAAGCGGATTTCCGATGCCGGAGAGAGGAAACCGGAGACCGGAAAGATCCGAGCGAGCCGAAATGCCGACTGCGCCGGTCTCTCCGGTCTTCAGGATTTGCTTTCCGGTCTCCGGTATCCGCTTTCCGGTCTCTGGTTTCCGGTCTGCGCCATCCGCCATCCGCTTTGCATTGACACCCCTTGCGCGCGACGGGAAATTCTCGCTGTGAGCACCGAAGCGTCCCGCGAAAAATTTAAGGCCTTTCTTGCCGACAAAGGCTTGCGCGTGACCAATCAGCGCGTGGCCATTTTTGACGCCGCGTTCGCCCAGGACGACCATTTCACGGCCGAAGAACTGCTGGCCCTCGCCCGCGCGCTCGACGAATCGGTGTCCCGCGCCACCGTTTACCGCACCCTGCCGATCATGACCGAAAGCGCGATCCTCCGCGAAATCGATATCGGCAAGAACCTCAAGTATTACGCTCCCTGCCGGGACAACCGCAGCCAGCAGGCCCAGGTGATCTGCCTCGATTGCGACAAGATCTTCGAGATCAACGCCCCGTTCATGGAATGGTACGGCAGCACGGTCTCGTCCAAGCTCGGTTTGACTCCGGTGAGCCAACGACTCCAGGTCAGCGCGCATTGCAACGCGTTCCAGACGACCGGTCGTTGTCCCCACCACAACCACTGAGTCTGCGCCATGGCCAAGCCCTCCCACGACATCGAGTTTGAGACCCGCTTCTTCGAATCCGTCCACAAGCGCGACCCCCGCTTCCCTGACGTCGTCGAGATTCTCGGCGGCCTTTACACCAAGCAGGGCCGGATTGCCGAGGGTCTGAAGATGGACCGCAAACTGGTCCGCCTCCAGCCCGACAACGCCACGGCCCACTACAATCTGGCGTGCAGTCTCGCCTTGATCCGGCGGAAGGCGCAGGCTTTCCAGGCGTTGGAACGCGCCATCGAACTCGGCTACGACGACTTTGAATGGATGCAGCATGATCCTGACCTCTCAGGGCTGCGGGATCATCCCTCCTTTCAAAAGCTACTGGCGAAGCTCCAGCCACAGAGCTGAGGGCACGGCTGTAGGGCGGGGTCGCCGTACCCCGCCGTCCCTCCCGCCATTTTTTATTTTGCGCCCAGCCTGGTTTGCGCGACCTTTCCAGCATGTCTGAGGTCCTCGATTATGAACCGTTCGTCCTCGCGCCCAGCCGGGAGGTGCCCGCGCCGCTCTCGGAAATCCAGGAGGAGATCCTTGAGTTGAAACGACGCCAACGCGCGGTGATCCTCGCCCATAACTACCAGATCGAGCCGATCCAGCGCGTGGCGGATTACGTGGGCGACTCGCTCGGCCTGTCCTACCAGGCGGCGGCGACGAAGGCGGACGTCATCCTGTTCTGCGGTGTGCATTTCATGGCGGAAACGGCCAAGATCGTGAATCCCGGCCGGCGGGTATTGCTGCCTGAACCCGAGGCCGGATGTTCGCTCGCCGATTCCTGCCCGGCGGAGCAACTCGCCGCCTACAAGGCTGCCCACCCCGGCGTCTACGTGGTCGCCTATATCAACTGCTCTGCGGCTGTGAAAGCCCTGAGTGATGTCATCTGCACCAGCGGGAACGCGGTGAAAATCGTCCGGCGGGTTCCGGCCGACCGCGAGATTCTTTTCGTGCCCGACCAGAATCTCGGCCAATGGGTGGCCAAGCAGACCGGGCGCCCCCTGCAGCTCTGGCCGGGCAGCTGCTATGCCCACGTCCTGTTCACCGTCCAATCGCTTGAGAAGGTGCGCCTGCAGTTTCCCGACGCGCCCATTGTCGCTCACCCGGAGTGCGTGGAGGCGGTGCGGGACCTGGCTGACGAGGTGTGCAGCACCGAACTCATGGTGAAATTTGCCCGCGAACACCCGGCCCGGCGCATCATTGTCATGACGGAGAGCGGGATGCTGCACCGGCTGCGTCGCGAGGTGCCGGACAAGACCTTCATTGCCGGTCCGACTGACACTTGCGCCTGCAATGACTGCCGGTTCATGAAGATGAACACCCTCGAAAAGGTGCATGCCGCCCTGCGCGATCTTGCCCCGGCGATCGAGATACCCGAGGAGATCCGCGAGCGCGCCTTCCTGCCCATCCAGCGAATGTTGGAGTGGAGCAAAGGGTGAGCGCTTCCGCCGTAGCGCAACGCCGTGAATCCTCCGGCCTCACCGGGTGCGCAACGCATTCACTGACACGAAGGCGCTCGAACCCATCATGAGCAACGCGGCCACGACGGGATGCAGCACGCCCGCGGCGGCGAGCCCCATGCCGGCGGCATTGTAGGCGGCGGCAAACCCCAGGTTCGTCTGAATGCTCCGCCGCGCCCCCCGCGCCACCTTGATGGCGCTTGGCAGGAACCGCAGATCCTCGCCCGCGAAAACAGCCATCGCCGCCGCGTGGGCCAGCTCCGCACCCGCCTGCATCGCGATCGACGCCTGCGCCGCACTCATCGCGGCCGCATCGTTAACCCCATCACCAACGAACGCCACACACCGGCCGGCAGCCGTCAGCTTCCGGACGTAGTCATGCTTGTCGAGCGGCGTCAAACCCGCCCGCACGGTCACCCCGGCAAGAAGGGCGCCGGGTGTCACCGAATCGCCAGTGAGGATCACCGTCTCGAGGCCGAGCGTCACCAGTTCCTGCAGCGCCGCGGCCAGTCCCTCGCGCCAGGTCTCTTGCAACTCAATCGTCGCGGCATGGGCTCCGGCCACGAAGACAAACACTTCCTTCGCCGCGTCTGCTGCCGTGCCGGCCGGTCTGTTGCCGGTTTCGCCCGAATCCGGGCCGGAACCACGCTGGCGCTCGTTCACTCCGGTAACACCCGTTGCCATGCCGCCCAGCGCCCACTCACCGACCCGGATTTCCACCGGCTGTCCCGCCTCATCTTCCACTGCGGCTACCACGCCCAACCCGGCCTCGATCCGTCGTTCACGCACGAACAGTTCTTTGTCATCTATTAAATGACATCGAGTCTGCAGGGCCGCGGCCACCGGATGGCGCAGTCCTTCTTCCGTCGCGGCCACCGCCGCCTTGAGCCATCGTTCGCGAGTGCAAAACGCCGGTTCGAAATACCACGCCCGCGCGGTCAGCGCGGCCGTCGAGAGCGTCCCGGTCTTGTCAAGACACACCACGTCGCATCGGGCGAGGGCGTCGAGAAAATCGCCCGTGCGCGCCACGAGTCCGAACGAGGCCAGCCGCGCCAGTCCGCCCCAGACCGCCACCGGCGTGGCCAACCCGGCGGCGCAGGGGCATGCCACGAGCAGCACGGCCATGGCATTGAACAATGCCCGATCCCAGGGGCCATGATACATCCAGCCGACAAACGTGGCCGCGCTGACGACCACGACGACGGGAAGAAACCACGCCACCAGCCGGTCGGCCTGCTGTTGCAGCCGGCTCGGCGCCAGCCGCGCGCTCGCGACCACCCCCAGAATCCCGTCGAGCCGGCGCGGGCCAACGGCAGGGCGGATCTCAAAGCTGCCATCGATGGAAAACGTTCCCGCCAGCACGGGTTCGCCTGGTCCGCGCGAGACCGGCCGCCACTCGCCCGTCATCGACGTCTCCTGCACATAACCCCGGCCCGCCGTGATTTCGCCGTCGACACTGATGCCTTCGCCTGGCGCCACGACCACCCGGTCGTCTGCCACAATCGCGCGCACGGTCTCTCGCACCCGCGAACCGTCCGCCCGCCGCACCCAGCAGGAGTCAAACCGCTCGCGCGTCTGCTCCACCGCCCGGAGCGCCGCCACCCGGCTGCGCGCGCCCAGCATTTTTCCCGCCGTGTGAACCACGACCAGAATGGCGACGACTTCGTAATACACCGAACCCGTGCGAGTAAACGTCGCCACGAGCGAGCCTGCGAACGCCCCGCTTAGAGTTAGCAGGAAAAGCAGGTCGATGTTGATCCGACGTTGTCGCACGGCTTCAATGGCCGAGCGAACCAGATCGCCGCCGAGGAAGACCAGCACCGCCGCGGCCGACAGGATCAGGCCGGCATGCAAAACCCAGTAAGTCACTCCTTCCGGCGGCGAAAGATTGACCGCGAGACTGAAGACCATCGCCTGCCCCGCCACCGCCAGGCCCGCCCCGATCCGCAGCCACGCGCGGTCCAGCAGCCGTTGGTCGGCCTGCAATCCGGGTTCGACGGTGTCGGAAACAGCACGCACGCCTACACGCTAAGCAGCAAACCTCCCGCAGTCGCAATCCGGGAGTCAGGCGAATATCTTCGTCGGAATGGGATTGAAACTTCCCCGGCTCCCGCGCGCACTAGCGGTCGCGATGTCCGACGAAACGGCGCTTTCCCCCGGCTGCGAGATTCTCCTGCTCGAAGACGACGCCCCATTGCGCAAGCGTCTCGCGGTCAACCTGCGCCACCGCGGGGCCGACGTGACCCTGATGGAGCGCGTTGTCCCTAACGCGTCCAATGCGTCTTGTGGACAAGCCGCGCCACCTTTGACTGCCAGTTCATTCTGCCAACCTCAGTAGATTCGCGACGCCGAGAGCAGCGCCGTTGGCATCACGTCGGCACCAGCGCGGCAAAGGCTTGGCGGGACAGCTCCCGCTCAGGGTTCCACCTCGAACCAGAACGGCGCAAAGCGCTCCTGACCGCTGATTTTGACCTGGCTCCAGATCACATAGCGTCCCGCATTGGGAATCTGAACCTGGAAGGTCAGCCGGGGCCGAAAGGGCTCCAAAGGCCGGTTCAAATCGACTGGCCGCGGGTGAAGGTGCGCGAAGCCGCTTCGCGCCACATCGATCGCGACAAGGTGGGCGTAGGCGCCCATCACCGGCTCCAATTGCACCGGGCGGCTCTCTCCAACCGACTCGACCGTCAGCGCGAGATTGACCACGGCACGGACGCGCAACGGAGCATCGGGTGTGAGGGTGAACCGCCACCCGTCGGCTTCATAGACCCAGTTGTTCTCTGCGGGGGGCAGGTCCGGCTGCCCCGGCACCTCCAGTTCAGCCGAGGCGTACAAGCCGCGCGCAGTGGCCGCGGGAGTGAAATCGGCAAACATCCGGTAGTGCCCAGCCCGTCGCGGCGCGAACTCCACGGTCCACTCGCCCGTCGCGCGACCCGGAATCGGATGAACATGCTGATAATCGCGCAGGCTCGGATCGACCACCATGAGATGCAGCAGCTTGGTGTGCGTCATCAACAAATCCTGCGGCCCGATCGGCTTGCCGGACGCGGTTCGCAGGACCAGCGTCACGCGCGTCAGTCGCCCAAGCGCCGGCGGGACGTCCGTCGCGAGCGTCATGGTCACCGGCGATTTCACCGCCACCACGGGAATAAAAGCCGGGTTGGCAGGATCGCAGAACTGAAGGCTGCTGCCGCCCGACACCTGGAAATCCACGTGCGCCAGATTGGTGCCGGTGGGCAACCGTCGGACGACAATAAAGAGCGCGATCGCGCCAGCCGTGATCAAGGCGATCTGCCGTTGCTGCCGCACCGACAGGGACCAGGAAGCCTTCATCCCTGGTGCATCTTCTCCACAAACTCGTCGACCAGCCACTCGCTGCCGTCGGCGCGGTGGATGATGCGACCCTGCTCATCGATCAGAAGCGTGGCGAGCGTATGCTTGAGCAGACCATCCTGAAATTCCGCGATGACGCCAAACTGTCTCAGCAGATCGCGGATCGCGGGCTCCGGACCGGTGAGGAAGGAGAAATTGCCCGTGTCAATACCGCGCCCAACCGCGTAATCCCGCAACACGCCCGGCGTGTCATTGGCCGGATCCAAAGTGATCGAGATCAATTCGAGGTTCTTCACTCCGGCAGCGCGCGCCGCCTTTTGAACCGCCATCATGCGCAGCGTGGCGGCCGGGCACATCGTGGCGACGGGGCAGCGCGAATAAATGAAATTGAGCATGATCTGCCGGCCCCGGAATCGGCCGGCCGACACCACGCGTCCGTCCTGATCGTAGAGCGCAAAATCCGGGATCTTCTCCCCCACTTCGCGATAAGCCGCGGAGCCGCGCATCGCCGTGTCCTGGCGCAATGCGCTCGTCGCTGCTGCGACACTCGTGGCGGACACCCGATCATCGGGCCAGATCTTCTCCAGGTGGAAATCATCGCCGTTGCGCACCAGTTCGCCGCGGATGCGTTCCCCCGGCTTGGCGATCGCCAGATCGCCGTCGCCCACGCTAAACTCCATTGTCATCGCCGGCATGAGTCCGGGAATCGCCTCGTGGGAAACAGTGAGCGTCTTCCGCACCCAATTGACCGCAATGATCTCACCATGCAACGGATAGCGGATCTCCGCCGGGCTGCCGGCCGCAGAGTCTGCCACTGTCCGCCGGTCCGATCGCGAACAAGCGGCACAGACGACCAGGAGCGCAATCATCAACTCCGCGGCCAGCCGCGACCAAAGACTGCCGGACAAGTATCGCGGCTTCATGATGACACACCCATTATCGGCAAAGGGAAATAGTCAAAAAATACGGCCAGTTAGTTGCACCATCCTTGTTCTCCTCCTTATTGGGGCATGACCGAACCGATCCGCGTCAAGAGCATATCCTCTTATCGTCCCTTTCTGGCCTGGTGTGCGGTGGCTGGGACCGGATGGGTATTTGTGCTCGTGATGCTGGGTGCGTTCACGACCAGCATCGGCGCGGGCATGGTCTTCCAGGATTGGCCGCTGTCCAACGGTTCCCTCAATCCCCCCGGCTGGCTTCAGAATATCGCGATGTTTGCCGAGCATTCGCACCGCCTGAGCGCGGGACTCATGAGCGCGATCACCCTTTGGCTGGCCGTCGCCTTGTGGCACTGCGAAGAGCGCCGCTGGCTGCGGTGGCTCGGATGGTTCGCCGTGGCGCTGGTAGTATTGCAGGCGATGGTTGGAGGATTGCGCGTCTTGCTCAATCCGGTGGCAGTCCCCGCGGTCGACACCAATCTCGGCCAGATTTTTGCGATGCTCCATGCGTGCCTGGCGCAGAGTTTCGTTTGCATGCTGCTGGCCATCGCCGCAGCCCTTTCCCGCTCGTGGATTGCCGCCGCCCCGATCAGTTCGGCTCCGGCCAGCCGCGGCCTCCGCTGGCTCGGGATCGTTTGCTGTGGACTGTTGCTGACCCAACTCGGCATCGCCGCGGTCATGCGGCACCGTTTCGCTGGTCTGGCGATTCCGACATTTCCGCTGACGCCCGAGGGTGGGCTCCTGCCGGCGCACTGGGATTTCGGCGTAAGCATCAATTTCGCGCACCGGGTGATGGCCCTGATCTTGACCGTGGCTTTGGGCTCCTTCGGCGTGGCAATCTGGCGTGACCCCGCCGCAGGATCTGGCCGCAAATGCCTGGCCGGGCTCGTGGGCCTCCTTCTCGCCGCCCAGATCGTTTTGGGCGCAAACATCATCTGGACCGCGCGCAATCCCTATTTCACGACGGCGCACGTCGTGGTGGGCGCCTTGACCCTCGCCGCCGCCTTCCTGCTGACCTGGTTCATTCACCGGGATCGGCTTGAATACAACGAGGATGCTCGCGTGCGGATCCCGCGAATTCAGCCAGGCCCGACACGCACCCGCGCTCCCTTCCTCGCATGAACCCTGACCCCCAGCAACCGTATGGCATGGCCAACCCGGCCGGGCTGCTGTCGGAAACGGCTTCGCCGGCCGCTTTCTCTGACTATCTGGAGCTCACGAAACCGCGTCTCAGCTTTCTATCGGTGCTCACGGCGTTGGTCGGCTATTTGGCGGCGGCGCCCGGGCGTTCCGCCTGGACGTTGCTGCCGCTCCTCCTGGGCACCGCCCTATCGGCCGGTGGCGTGGCCGCGCTCAATCAATGGATGGAGGCCGACACGGATGCGCGGATGAACCGCACCCGGGATCGGCCCATTCCGTCGGGGCGCATCACCACCGGTTCGGCCTTCGTGCTCGGGTGGGGCCTGTGCCTCGGCGGGCTCGCCATCCTCTTTGCGGAGGTTAACGGCCTTTCCGCGGTCTTCGCCCTTGCCACGCTGGTGTGTTATCTCGCGCTCTATACTCCGGCCAAACGCTGGTCGCGCTGGTCGACCGAGATCGGAGCCGTGGCGGGCGCGCTGCCACCGCTCATCGGGTGGACGGCCGCCGAGGGTCGCGTCTCCGCCCTTGGCTGGATTCTTTTCGGCCTGTTGTTCTTCTGGCAGATGCCCCATTTCATGGCGATTGCCTGGATGTACCGGCGGGATTACCTGGCGGTCGGTTTTCCGATGCTCGCGGTGCGCGACGCCTCCGGCGCAAAAGTGGCGGCGTGGTCGCTCGCGTGCGCCACGCTGCTGGTCGGGGTGACGCTGCTACCGGTCTGGCTCGGCTACTGTGGCGCGGCGTATGGTCTGGCCGCCACCGTTCTCGGCGCCTGGTTTCTGTGGAAAGCCCTGGTTTTTCTGCGGCCCGCCGGCCGCGAACAAGCCGCGCGGCGCCTGTTCTTCGCCTCGATACTTTATCTGCCACTGCTGCTCGGCGTCCTGGTGATTGACCGATGGGGGTTGATCTAGGCCGGGGCGATGCAACCGGACCGTTCTCACTTGCCATTCCACCGACTACCCTGCGCCGAATTTTTGTGTAGCCGCGAGCGCCAGCGAGTGGTTCTTCGAATCGTTGGCCACTCGCTGGCGCTCGCGGCCACTTCCGAGTCAACATCTCCAATGGCGAAGACACCCCGCGGGAACGACGCCATAGGCCGGCCATGACCTTCCACGACCTGCCCGCCGTCAATGCCACGCTCAACGGCACCGCCGCGGTCCTGCTCACCGCGGGATTCGTCTTCATCAAGCGGAAGCGCGTCGCGGCCCACCGCGTTGCCATGCTGGCGGCCGTGGCGGTCTCGGTGGCGTTCCTGGCTTCCTACCTGACGTATCACCTCCAGACCGGTGCCCGCACGCCGTTTGGCGGAACGGGGGCCATTCGTGCCGTCTATTTCGCCATGCTGGTCTCCCACATCCTGCTGGCCGTGATCATCGTCCCGCTGATCTTGACCACGCTGGTCTTCGCGCTGCGCGGCCGGTTCGACCGGCACCGGGCGTGGGCGCGCTGGACGTATCCTATATGGTACTACGTAAGCGTGACCGGCGTGCTGGTCTATTTTTTCCTGTATCAATGGTGGCCGGCGGCCGCCCCCTGAGACGGCGGAGGCCGAAACAACGATGTCGGGCGGGTCGCCCGACCCCGCCGTGCCTTTGCAATCATGGCGGTGACGGCGCACCGCCCTCCAATTCCAACCGCCTGGATGCGGGCTAATCCTGCGGCAGCGGTGGATTAAACGCCGTAATCAGCATTCTTTTGGCGCCGATCCATTTGCGATGAAGACGGTTTGCGCTAATAATGCCGCATTCGGCGATTCAACGTCCTTCCGTTGCTGTTTTTCGCTGATCATCACCCGCCTCTCTCACTTTCTCACGTGCGTCTTCTGGCCCTTCGATCCCGCTTAAAATGGTGCTTTCTCGGATCCCTGGCGATCACGGGGCCGTTGTGGTTGGCCGGCTGCTGGCTGAACGGTCCGCAATCGACCTTTGACGTCAAGGGACCGGTCGCCCGCTCACAGCTCAATGTCTTCATGGTCACGGTCTACGTCACGACCGTGATTTTCGTCGTGGTGGGGGCGGTGCTGGCCTACGCGACGTGGAAGTTTTATTGCCGCTCCAGCGCCGACCAGCCCGCCGAGCCGCGCCCGCAAGGCCACGGCAACCCTCTGGTGGAAATCTCCTTGGTCAGCGCCTCGGTGTTCTGCCTGATCCTCATCGCGCTCCCCACCCTGAAAAACATCTGGTACACCTATGATGTGCCGGAGGATCAGCGGGCCAATGCTTATGAGATCACGGCCACTGGCTATCAATGGTGGTTCAAGTTCGAGTATCCGCAGGAACCGATCACTGGCGTCGGGCCCCTCGTCACCGGCAACGAACTCATCATCCCTGCCGGACGCCCGGTGCGCATCAATTTGCGCACGGTGGACGTGATCCACAGTTTTTGGGTCCCCAAGCTGGCCGGCAAGGTGGACATGATTCCGAACCGGGCCAACCACCTTTGGCTCGAGGCGGACGAGCCGGGCTATTTCTACGGACAGTGCGCCGAGTTTTGCGGCGACTCGCATGCGATCATGCGCTTCCGGGTGATTGCCTTGCCCGCCCAGGAATTCGCCGCCTGGATCGTTGGCCAGAAGCTCCCGGCGCGCGTCGTCACTCCGGCGGGGGCGGACGCGCCTCAGAAGCCCGAGGCGGCCCAGGTCAGATTGGCCAACTACCCACTGGCGGACGCCAGTTCCGGCGATGCGCTCTCTGCCTCGCCCGCGTTCGATGCCGAACCCCTCACTGGCTGGAGAGAAAAACAGATTCCCTCTCCCGCCGCCGAGGATCCTGCTCTCATTGCCGAGGGGCGGCACCTTTTTCAACAAAAGACCTGCATCGCCTGCCATACGATTCGCGGACACGAAGGCGTCGGCGTCACCGGCCCTGAACTGACGCATGTCGGGTCGCGCACGACCATCGCGGCCGGCTCCCTGGAGAACACCCCGCGGCGGATGCGCGACTGGATCACCAATCCGAACCGCTTTAAGCCGGGCAACAAGATGTACAATGGCGGCTACACTGATCCCGCCACGGGCCAACGGCTCATCAATCTCACCGATGGCGAGATCACCGCGATCGTCGCCTATCTCCAAAGCCTGAAATGACGACGCTGCCCGTGAAGCCGTTTCTCCTTTTTCGCCGGCCCACCGCGCGGACGGGCCTGATCGCGTGGCTGACGACCGTGGACCACAAGAAGATCGGTGTGATGTACGGGCTGTTTGCGTTGAGTTTCTTCCTGCTCGGAGGCGTCGAGGCGCTCGTGATTCGCACGCAGCTCATCGTGCCCAACAATCATCTGATCAGCGCCCATTTCTACAGCGAACTCTTCACGATGCACGGCACGACGATGATCTTCCTCGCCGTCATGCCGCTCAACTCCGCGTTCTTCAACCTGCTCGTGCCGCTCCAGATCGGCGCGCGTGATGTGGCGTTTCCGCGCTTGAACGCGTTCAGCCTGTGGATCTTCGTCGCCGGCGCTGTCATCCTGAACGTCGGCTGGTTCATCAAGGCCGGCGCTCCGGCGGCGGGCTGGTTCGGCTACGCGCCACTGACCTCGAAAACCTACACCCCGGATATCTCCGCCGACCTCTGGACCGTCGGACTCCAGGTGCTCGGTCTGTCGTCGATCGTGGGGTCGTTGAATTTCATCACGACCATCATCAATCTGCGCGCCCCGGGCATGACGATGATGCGTCTGCCGGTGTTCTGCTGGATGGCCCTGATCACGAGTTTCCTGCTCATCCTGGCCCTGCCGTCGATCGCGATCGCGTTGATCGAGGTGATCTTCGACCGTCATTTCGGTACGAGTTTTTTCGAGGTGTCGAACGGCGGTCAGCCGATCCTCTGGCAGCACCTGTTCTGGATCTTCGGCCACCCGGAGGTGTACATCCTGATTTTGCCGGCCATGGGCTATGTCTCGGAGATTCTGCCGACATTTTCCGGCAAACCTCTGTTTGGCTACCCGATCGTGGTCTTTTCCGGGGCGCTGATCGGCTTCATCGGCTTTGGCGTCTGGAGCCATCACATGTTCACCACCGGCATGGGGACGGTGGCCACCTCGGCGTTCGCCCTCGCCACCATGGCCATCGCCGTTCCGACCGGCGTGAAGATCTTCAACTGGATCGGCACCCTCTGGGGCGGCCAGCTGCGGCTGCGCACGCCGATGATGTTCGCGCTCGGTTTCCTCTGGCTCTTCATGATGGGCGGCTTTTCCGGCATCATGCACTCGGCCGCCCCGGCGGACTCCCAGCAGCACAACAGCTATTTCGTGGTCGCCCATTTTCATTATGTGCTGATCGGCGGTGCGACGTTCGGCCTGCTCGCGGCGATGCATTATTGGTTTCCGAAATTCTTCGGCCGGCTGGTCGACGAATTCTGGGGCAAGGTCTCATTCTGGACGATTTTTGTGGGCTTTAACGCCACCTTCTTCCCGATGCACTTTCTCGGGTTGAACGGCATGCCGCGCCGCACCTGGACCTATGACTCGAACATGGGATGGAACGGCGCCAATTTCGTTTCGACCATGGGCGCCTACCTGCTCGGCGTCGGCGTCCTCATCTACGTCGTCACGCTCCTCTGGAGCTATTTCAAGGGTCGCGCGGCCGGTCCCGATCCGTGGGACGCGCGCACGCTGGAGTGGAGCATCCCGTCGCCGCCACCGGTCTACAATTTCGCCGCCATCCCGATGGTGCATGCGCGCGACGCCTGGTGGTATGAGAAACACCACCCCGAGGAGACCGCCCGGGAACAGACCGCGCACGTTCGTGAGGAGGCGGCGCACGGCGGGATCCACCTGCCTGACCAGTCCTGGTATCCGCTCGCATCGGCTGGCTCATTGCTGGTCGCCGGACTTTTCTTCGCCGTCAGCAATTATCCCGCTGCAATCGGTGCCGTCGTGGTGATGGTGGCCGCCATCTACCTTTGGTCGCTCGAAGGTCCCGGTGGTTATCATCTCCATCCGGAAGGCGCCGCGGGTTCCGGTTTGGCGGGCGCACCCGAGCCCGGTTCCGGACATGAAAACTCTAGCTCGCCCTCATGAGCGTTGCCGCCGTTACCATTGATCACCACGGCGATCCGTCGACGGCGACGGGGATCCCGAACAAGAAACTCCTGTTCTGGGCGTTTCTCGCCTCGGACTGCATGTTCTTTGGGACGCTGATCTCGACGCATCTCGTCTACCGGCTGCACCCGCCGCCCGGAAACCCCGTCCCGACCCAGATTTTCAACATCGAGCTCACGTCCTTTTCGACGTTCATCCTGCTCATGTCGTCACTGATGATGGCGCTGGCGGTCAACGCGATCCAGCGGGGAAATGTGCGGAGCATGCGGTCCTCGCTCCTGGTCACGATCGCCTTCGGGCTGATCTTCCTCGGCTGCCAGGTGTTTGAGTTCAACGATTTTGTCTTCGAGAAGCACGTCACAATCACGAACAGCATCTTCGGCTCGACCTTCTTCACGTTGACCGGCACGCACGGCACGCACGTGGCCATCGGCGTGCTCTGGCTCACGCTGATGTATATCCGTTCCTTCAAACCCGCTACCGCCGTAGGCGGAGGCTGGGTGATGCGCGCGGTGGTTCATCTCCTGGTTTTCGCCGCGGCCGTCCTCCTGGCGATGTACGCGACCCTGGGATTTGCCCACGCCGCCCTCGCCAGCGGAGTCAACTGGACGATGCTGGCCGCCTATTCCAGCTCGTATGGCTCCGCCGTCGGCGGAGCCTTTCTCGCGGCAGGCGGGCTGCGCGTGCTGGGAATGGAACAAGGNNCGCTCCCGGCCACCCGCACCGCCAGAGTCGCTACAACGTCTACGTGCAGGTCGCGATGATCCTCGCGATCATCACCGGGGTGGAGATCCTGCTGATCTTCCTGCCGTTCGCCAAATGGCTCGTGATCGGCTTGCTCGTCGCATTGTCGGCCGTGAAGTTTCTGTTCGTGATCTTTTTCTTCATGCACCTGCGGTGGGACAAGCTGCTTTGCACGGGCATCTTTTTCATCGGCCTGGTGCTGGGCGGCGGCACGCTGTGGGCGCTGGTCCGCCTGTTCGGAGCCGCTGCCAGCATTCCATTGTCGTCTTCGCCATGATCGACTGGCGCCACTGGCACAATGAACCGTATCTCGTAGGGGGCCTGATCGTTCTTGGCTGGCTTTATGCGGTTTTCACCGGCCCATTGCGCGGGTGGCTCGAGTCCGGCGCGCCCTATCCCCGGGGCGCCGCCCTGAAGTTTTACGCCGCGCTGCTCATCTTTTATCTGGCCGTCGGCTCGCCGCTCGATCAGGTCGGCGAACGCTTTCTGCTCTCCGCCCACATGGTGCAGCACCAACTGCTGATGTACGCGGCCGCCGTGTTGTTCCTGCTCGGCCTGCCCGGGTGGCTGGTGCGCCCCATCACGGCCGCGCCGGCGCTCCAGCGCCCCCTCTGGCTGCTCACCTGTCCCCTGATCACCGGCTCGCTCTACGTCCTGATCTACAGCGTCTGGCACCTGCCCTCGCTCTACGACTGGGCGCTGCAGGACCGGCTCGTCCACATCGCCGAGCATCTGATGTTCTTCGGCGCGGCCTTGCTCTACTGGTGGCCCCTGCTCAGTCCCTCGCGCGAGTTTCCGCCCATCAGCTATCCCGGCCAGATGCTTTATCTCGTGGTAGTCGCCATTGGCCTGACGCCGGTCTTCGCGTTCATCACGTTTTCCGGCGACATCCTATATCCAACCTACGAATACGCTCCGCGCATCGTCGACGGCTTCAGCGCCGCCAACGACCAGATTCTCGCCGGCGCGCTGATGAAGATCGTGGGCATGGCGGTCGCCATGACCGCCTTCGGCGTCAGCTTCTACCGCTGGCACCAGGCGTCCGGTGAGGCCGCACCGCAGACCGCCTGACGAGACCCACGACCGAAGGCACGGGCATCGCGAGGCTGTCCCCAAGGGGAGGGAAACCATCTGTTGATTCGCCGCCATCGGCCGGCACAGGCTGCCGGAGAACCACCTTCCCTATGACATCCAGCGCGGCAATGTGCTGCTAAAACAACCCGCCGACGAGCCATGAGCGACCATTCGTCCCATGCGCCAGCCGCTACGGAGAATCGGGAGACGCAACATCCTTGGAGTCCGACATCTTCCCGGGTTTCACAAAATCA
This sequence comes from Opitutia bacterium, assembly GCA_003142955.1. Lineage (GTDB taxonomy): Bacteria > Verrucomicrobiota > Verrucomicrobiia > Opitutales > Opitutaceae > Fen-1467. The sequence goes on from PLOH01000050.1 coordinate 81,924, forward strand.
ACCAGCAACCGGATGTAGCACGCCTGGTAGTAGATCGCGGGCTCGCTCATTTCCCAGGAGTCCGCCGGCCAGCCTTCGTTGGTGTCCGCGTAGGCCTTCGCCGGTGGCTGGTGCTTGATCCACTCGATCTTGCCGCCGTAGTCCTTGTTCGGTCCTCCAACCAGATATCCGGGCGGCGGCTCGCCGCGAAACCACTGGTGATAGATCCGCTTTACCGACGTCTCCGCCCCGTACCGGCCCATGTTGGTCAGATAGACCAGGTCGAGCGGGTTGACCCCGTGCAACGCGTGCAGCATGTCCAGCGCCCGCTGCCGCAGCCTGGGGCTCCGCGCGCCAGCCAGGTTGTAGTCCACTGCGGCGGTTGCCACGATGCCATGGCAGGCCCGGACGCGATTGCTGCCCCAGTGGTAGCAGCTGTCGGGCATCCACGCCCGGTAAAGTTCACCTTCCCCGTCCTGGGGCATGAACAGCGGTGAGTCCATCGATCGGGTCAGAGCCCGGGAAATCCGGTCCGAAACCGCCGGATCGGCGCCTGGAAGCATCCGGTAATCGAGCAGCGCCTCCGCCGCACCCATTTCGTACGGCGACCACACGTCATCCGTCAGCTGCCGCATCGCACCCGCCTGTTTTTTGAAGGCCTCATGATACTCCGGCTTTCCCGTCAGCGCCCACAGATGCATGGCGGCCACCGCTTCGGCGCGATCCTGTCCGGCCGCGTTCAGATTCGCGCTGCCGGCTTTGATCTCGCCGGAATCACAGTCGTAGCTGTGCGGATGGGTCGTGTACCAAATCCAGGCGCGTTCGGCCCGCCCGGCCAGTTCGGCGCTGAAGGCCCGCCACGGCCCGAACTGACCAAAGACGCGCGCCGCATGGGCGAATACGCCGGCCGTGACAATCGTCGCCCCCGAACATTTCGGACCGTAATAGCGAGGATGCCGGTCCGTGCTCGGCGGCCAGTCGGAATCATAGACCACCGTGCCCATCTTGATGAAAACACCCCCGTCGGCGTCCTGCATCTTGCCGAGCCAGTCGAGTTCCCATTTCACTTCATCCAATAGGTCCGGTAGACCGTTGCCGGATTCGGGCACGTTGAAGTCGTCGGTGAATGCGGCGGGATTGGCGCGCCACGCATACAGGAGCGGATGAATCACTTCACTGAGAAAGGGCGGATACTTGTTGGTATCGCCGGCATCCATCCAGCCACCGCTGAGATCGCGCGCGGTCGCGGGATCTTGTTTGGCCCAGACGGCCCGCGTCTCCCGGTCCTGCCGGAAGGCCGGTCCATCCTGCCAGGGCGCCTCCGCCCACGGCGCGGTGTGGGCCGTGGCTTCGCGCTGGTAATAGAACACCCGCACCGCGGCTCGCAGCACGCCGCGATAGACCCCCGGACCGATCCGCACCAGATGAGACCGCACGCCCAGCTTTGGATCATACACGTAGTATTCCCCCGGCTGCCGGATTGCACTGAAATCGAACCACCAGCCGCGGTCGCCCGAGATTGGATCGGTTTTCCCGCCCTTGAACTGCTCTGCCGGTCCGCGGTACGCCACTTTGCCGTCTGCGACCTGCCGAAGCTCCAGTGAGGAACCGACGCTGAAATGGTCGTTGGCGTTGGCGCCTTTTTGGGGATCGCTGACCACCGCCACCTTCAGCTCGTCAGGCAGGTAACCGAACTGGTCGACATGAATATGGCTGGTTACCGGCGGCAGCGACGGAAGTGTTGCCCCACCGTGCGCCACCTCGTTCGAGGCGGCGCACGTCACGCCGCATCCTGTCAGGATCAAACCGACGGACAGTCGCAGAAGACGAAACTGCATCGGGGAATTTGGACGGCCACCTCGGCCCGCGTCAAGGCACCAGCCGCGAACGCGGTGGCAGCCCGGTCTTTGGTCTGGGCGCAAACACCAATTGACCTGAAGGCAGCGAGTTTGTTCTCGCCGGCAAGAACTGTTCACCGCTGCTGAAGTTTCACTGGTTCGACCGGACCCAGGAAATGAGGCTGCCGATTCAAGATCCAGACGTCCAAACAGGCCAGCGCGCGCGCGAACACCTCGCGCGTCCGCACCCGGATCCACCACTTCAACGGCGGTTCCTCCGCCACGTACGCCTCGGCGTCCAGGCCGACATGCTGGGCGAGGAAAAGCGCCCGCTGCGCGTGAAATCGCTGGGAGACCACAATCACCCTGCTCTGCTGGAACACCGCTTTTGCCCGCACCACGGAGTCCAGGGTGCGGAATCCCGCAAAATCCATGGTGATGAACTTCGCGGGCACACCTGCCCGCACCAGATCCGCCCGCATCATCACCGGTTCGTTGTAATTGGCCCGCCGGTTGTCACCACTGACGAGGATGCCGGCCACTTTCCCGGCAGCATAAAGCTCCTGAGCCGCCTTGATGCGGGCCTGATAGAACGGATTGGGCTGCCCGGCATAACGCGGACTAGTGCCCAACAGCAGCGCCACCGGCGCCGGCTTCAGTTCCGCGAGTCGGTCATGCACCCGGGCCTCGGTTGAGGCTCCCACCCACCAATCGCAGGCGGCCAGGCCGCCGGCCGCGATGCCGGCCAGCGCCAGACTCCACTTCCCCGCCCGGACGAGCCACCGTCTGGGTTTCCGGTCTGGCGAACGACTCTTGGCCACAGGGGCATTTTGATACGAAGAAGCCGCCGTGATCAATCTGAACCGAGAGGCTGGGCTGTCCGAACAGAAAGAATTGAAGGGGCGCAACAAATCTACGCTCCTCCGGGAGGGAACCGGATGGTCCAACCGAGAATGAATCAGTGCACCGCGCCGGATTTGGGCGGGTCGAGCAAGCCGTACTGCTTCAACTTGTACTGCAGCGTGCGCCGGCTGATCCCGAGCATGCGCGCGGCCGCCTCGCGGTTCGAGGTCTCCTTGGTCAGCGTCTGCCGGATCAGCAGCCTCTCCACTTCGGCCAGCGTCATGCCCGGCCGGATCGGGAAACTCGCCGCATTGCGGTCATGCGTGCGCAGAAAATCTGGCAGATCGTCGACGCCGACGACCGGCCGGTGGCAGGTCAGGACGAGGCATTCGACCGCGTTGCGCAACTGCCGGACGTTGCCCGGCCAGGGAAACCGCTGGCAGAGCTGCATCGCCTCGGCCGAGAACTGCAGCCGCCGGCGCTTATGTTTCCCCCGGAAATGTTCCACAAACGCCTCGACCAGCAGCGGGATGTCCTCGGCCCGATCGCGCAGGGGCGGGACCAGGATCGGCACGATATGCAGACGATAGTAGAGATCCTCCCGGAACTTCCCCGTCGCCACCGCCTCGTGCAGCTGTTTGTTGGTCGCCGCAACGACCCGCACGTCCACTCGGATGAGCTCGGTGCCGCCCACCATGCGAAAGCAGCCGTCCTCCAGGACCCGGAGCAGGTCGCCCTGGCCTTTGGCCGGCAGATCGCCGATCTCATCGAGGAAAAGGGTGCCCCCATCGGCCAGCTGAAACCGGCCGGGCTTGGTGGCCACCGCGCCGGTAAACGCGCCTTTCATGTGACCAAACAGCTCCGCCTCCAGCAGTTGTTCCGACAGCGCGGCGCAGTTGACGAAGATGAATGGTTTGTCCGCCCGGGCGCTCCGCACATGGATCATCCGCGCCACGAGTTCCTTGCCGGTGCCGCTCTCTCCTTCGATCAACACGGTCACCTCGCTGTGCGCCACCTCTTCCGCCATGCGAATCACCTTGCGGACAGCCTCGCTGTCGCCCACCAGCAGGCTGGGCTCGGAACGTTTGCGCAGCCGTTGACGGAGCTCGGTGTTCTCCGACACCACGGATTGGAACTCCAACGCCTTCAGGACCAGCGCGCGGAGGCGCTGCATGTCGAGCGGCTTGGTTAGGTAGTCGTAGGCGCCTTCCTTCATGGCCTCGACGGCGCTGGGCACCGTGCCGTAGGCGGTCATTAAGATGAACAGGGTGTCGCGGCTCTTCCGCCGCGCTTCCTTGAGCAATTCCAGGCCGCTCATCTCCGGCATGCGCACGTCGCTCAGGACGAGGTTGTAGAGCCGCCCGCCAAGCAATTCGAGCGCACGGCGGGCATCGTTGGCCGCGTCGACCACGTAGCCTTCGCGCCGCAACGCCTCCTGCACACCGGCGCAAAGGCCCCGCTCGTCGTCGACCACGAGGATGTTGATTTTTGATCTATCCATGGGATTCAGGATCCGCCGCTCGACCGGGCGCATACGGCAACTGCAGGGTGAACGCCGCCCCGCCACCGGGCCGGTCTTCCACGGTGGCCAGTCCTCGATGCGCCGTCGCGATCTGTTGCACAATCCACAGACCCAGGCCGCTGCCCTCTGATTTTGTGGTGAAGAACGGCTCAAAAATCGCCGACCGTTTCTCCCCGGACACCCCCGGCCCGTCGTCGCTCACCCGCAGAAAAAACGCCCCGGCGGCCGGATCGGCGCGCGCGTCCACCTCGATCCGCCCGTTGCGCTCGATCGCCTGGATTGCGTTGATCACCAGATTAATCAGCGCCTGTTTCAGCTGCGCGGGATCGGCGGTGAGTGACGGAAGCCCGTCGGGCACCCTCATGACCACCTCAATCCCCCGCGTCGCCGCCTCGGGGCGGAGCAGTTCGCAGACATAGCCGACAATCTCGGCGACCTCGACGGGGTGCAGGTCGACGGCGGAGGGCGCCGCGAGGCTTAGAAACTGCCGCATGAGGTTCTCGAGCCGCAGCAGCTCGCTCCGGATGATTTCGAAGCGGCCCGCGGACTTGGCCACCAATGGCGGGGAGGCCTGCGCCATGTCCTCCTCGAGCAGTTGCACGTGAATGGCCAGCGAGCTCAGCGGATTCCGGATTTCGTGGGCCAGGCGCGCGAGCAGGCGCGAAAGCAGCCGCTGCTTTTCTTCCGCCGCCAGCTTCGTCAGATCCTGTCCCAGCTCATCTGCGAGTACCCGTTCCACGCGCCGAGCCTAGCAGATGATTTCTTCCGCCCGCCACTCGAATCGTGGATCGCCCCGAAGCTACGATCATTGCGGCCATGACTTGACCACGGATGACGCGGATTGGCACAGAGACCAACACCCCCGCGGCGTGACCGCTGGCTGCATTGGCGCCTGGCTCGGCCAGAATCCCTGTGCCCTCCGATCGAGACCGACCAGCACTCTCCACCGACTTCGCTGCGTCGTGTATTCAAAACGGTCGCTGACCGTGTTCTCCCTCTCCGGCACCCGCAGCCAAAGCGGCCGCCGCAACGTCGACGGACCTGCTGGCTGGATATAGAAATAATCAAAGGCGCGCTGCGATCCGCAATAGTAGGTTGTATCAGGCAATGGCGTGAGACTGTGGCGCGTCGCTTTCTGCATGAGGGTTGCACGCGTGACGGTGGTCAGGCAGCCGGCTTGGAGGAGCGCGATCGACAGCAGGAGGGCAGCGATGGTCTGTTTCATGGTTTCAGATGAATAACCTTCGAGAGGTGCCGGCCAGCCCCAGACGCAAGATGGTGCCAACCACCCCCTCTGCCCCGGTGATAACAACACGCTGACGAGTGGCGGGCATGCTTGAGCGGTCAGCGGTGATGTTCGGCGGGCGTTTGAGCCGTCACAGCGGACGCTTGGTTTGCTCTCCCGTTCAGCCTGTAGTGACCGATGATTGTGAACCTAAACAGGAGGTCTTCTTCCTGCGTGCCGCTGCCGATATTGTGAATCAGGAGCGGGGTTCCCCTCGCGGTTCGCCGGTCCGAAACGATGCCGATGTGGGTGATCCCGTTGCCCAGGTTCCAAGTGACAATATCGCCGGGCCGGTACGCTGTGGCCTCGCTGCTGACAGGCACCGACCACCCCTGCCGATTGAAATAACAAGCCAGATTGGGCACGCGCCGGTGATCGATGTTCGAGTCAGCTGTCTTAAGTTCCCAGTTCTTCGGATAGCAGCCGAAACTGCGCTGCATGTCTTCGTGCAGCAATCGCTGGAGATCGACGCCCTGCTGTCGCAATGCGCGAACCACCACGTCGCAGCATACCCCGGTCTCGAGGGGCACATCGCCGCCGGGATAAGACAAACGTCGGTAGGCGGGGTCATACCCCACCGTGACCCCGATCTGCGACCGCGCTGCCGCGATCAATTGCACGGGATCGATGGCGGCGCTGGCTCTGCTGGCAACGAACAGCGCCGTGAAAAACAGGCCAGCGGCGACACGGAGCATTTTCATGGACAACGCAAGGTGCCATGCGGGACCTACGGCGGGCCCGACTCGTGCGCACGCACGAGGGATGACCGACGGCCGAATTGGCAGCGGCGCCTTGTCGGATGGTGCTTCCTATTCATTCCAAAAAACCCTATTATCCGTTCGGTTTCACTGCGGCAGATCACTGATACGTTGGAGTTCGACACCTACCTCGCGCGCGATCGCCTCTTGACTCTGCTCGTAGGCTCGCCTGCCAGTGGTGTCGTTGCACGCGACTCCGATCTGGACCGGCGGTCCGACGTGGCGAATCTCCACATTCTTGTACGTCTTTATCTGCCGAAGTTTCTCGAGAAGCTCACCGAGGGAATTGTATTCAATAACGAGTTTGCTGCTCGTCCACTGAGGCGCGCTTGGACTACTGGGATGTCTGGCATTATGGCGATGCCAAAGGACAGCTAGCCCGAAGATAAGCAGGAACCATATAAATGCTTTCATTTTAAAACCTGCGTCGGTGGACGTCGCAGATGGCTGGGGTTAACCGGGGCCTCGGATGTTGGGTACGCCGAACGTGTAATATAGCGCGGTGAGGTTGTGTTATATCCAAATTCGCCCGGAGCTCCTCTCCCGGGCCGTTGGTCTCATCGCGTGCACTGGATATCGTTGTTTGAAGATCTCTTGGATATCAAGATCCGAGTCGATGGTCGGCTGACGCTCTCGGCCTCGGGAATCTGAACCGCCAGGCGCTGAAGGCGGACAACGGTTTACCGGTCTTCCAGCTTCCCGATTCCCCGGTTTTGCGATCCTCCGATTTGCCCCGACCGGCCTCGCCGAGGCCGGCTCCAACGGAAGCGGTTGCTCCCGAGACTCTACAGTTCGATCACTTCGTCCAGGGCCGGAAGGATTGGAGTCAGACCATGGCGCTCCGTGATGAGTTTGGCCAGGGTGGTGCGCTGGGGATTCTCCCCATGGGTCAGGACCACGCGCGGCCGGACGGGCGCGACGGCCGCAAACCAGGCCAGCAGATCCGTCTGTCCGGCATGCGCGCTGAATCCGCCGAGCGTGTGGATTCGCGCCTTCACCGCGATCGGCTCCCCAAAGATCATGACTTTCTTTGCCCCATCGACCAACTGGCGGCCGAGCGTGCCGTCGCCCTGGTAGCCCGCGATGACGACATCGGTCTCCGGATTCCAGAGATTGTGTTTGAGGTGATGGAGGATGCGGCCGGCATTGCACATCCCGGCGCCCGCCATCACGAGGAACGGCCCGGAGAGGTTGTTGATCCGGCGCGATTCTTCCGGACTCGCCGTCATCTTCAACGTCGCGAGGTCCTGTGCCATCGGCCGCACCTTGAGGAAGGCCATCATCTCGTCGTCGAACAACTCCACATGGCGCGCGTAGATTTGCGACGCCTCGATCGCCATGGGGCTGTCGAGGAATACGGGAAACGGTTTAACGCTGCGGTTGCGGAACGCCCAGGCGAGCAGCGCGGTCAGCAACTGCGCTCGTCCCACGGCGAAGGTGGGGACCAGCACCTTGCTTCTCCGGGCGACCGCGTGCTGGAGGATCGCGATGAACTCGCGGACCGTCTCGTCGAACGGCCGGTGATCACGGTCGCCGTAGGTCGATTCGAGAAAAACCACGTCCGCCTGGGAAAAGGGCTCCGCATCGCGCAGAATGGGTGCACCCTTCGGGCCCAGATCGCCGGAGAATACAACCGTGCGGCGCGCGCCATTCTCGTCCACGAGCAATTGCAAGCTCGCCGAGCCGAGCATGTGTCCGGCGTCGACAAAACGCGCCTGAACGCCCGGCGCCACTGCGACCGGCTCATGATAAGGCACGGGCTTGAACAGCCGGAAGGTGCGCTCCACGTCTTCGCCGGAATAGAGCGGGTGGAATGGCGGCTCGTCAGCGCGAAGTTGTTTGCGGTTGATCCGCTCCGCGTCCTGGAACTGGATCCTGGCGGCGTCGCGCAGGATCAAGCCCGTCATATCGATCGTGGCCGGGGTGGCAAAAATCGGACCGGTGTAGCCCGCCAATGCAAGCAGGGGAAGGCGGCCCGTGTGGTCGAGGTGGGCGTGCGTCACGAGCACCGCATTGAGCCGCGCGATGTCGGCACCCAATGGAACCCGGTTCAATTCCTCGGCGTGATGCCCGCCTTGGAACAGCCCGCAGTCGACGAGCACTCCGGTGCTGCCGGTTTCGATGAAGTAAGCCGAGCCGGTGACTTCGCCACCGCCGGCGCCAAGAACGGTGATTCTCATGGAAGATCAGCGGCAGGTCATCAATGAGCGGCATCTGCCGGAGAGAACGCCCAGCGTGGTCGAGTGATGGGGCAGGTCAACTGCGGGCACGTGATACCGCATCATTTGGAGTCGCTTTCAAGAAGAGACTAAGGTCTGGAACCGGGCCAAGATGGCACCGCTTGTCCCCAAGCGTTTTAGGCGCGTTAGGGACAACGCGCCCTACCAATCGATCCAAACCCGCCGTGGGGACGAACCGCCGGGCCGTTCGTTCGGCACACGTCTTCGCCTTTTTGGGTCCATAAGCGCGAGGGATACCGGTGACCATTTCTAGGCAAAGTATGCAAAATTTTCATACATGGCTGGAAACCTGCTTCCAGGACATTTCTATCCATGCGACCCCTCGGACTGGCTCTTCTTTTTTCCGTTGGCCTCCTATTGCCATCGCTTTCGCTGCGAGCGGCAGAAACTCCGGCCCCCCTACCCCAGCCCACCGTTGAGCAGCGACTCGGCGACATTGAGGCCTACTTCAACAACACCGCCCGCGCGACCGACGGCCAGGCAGCATCGAAGGTTCCCGGAGGAGGTCCCGGGCACAGCGCATGGATGATGACCAGCTCTGCGTTGGTGCTGTTCATGACGCTGCCGGGGCTGGCCCTTTTCTATGGCGGCCTGGTCCGACGCAAGAACGTGCTTTCGATTCTTGCCCAGTGCCTCGGTCTGGCTTCGGTCGTCACGATTCTCTGGTGGCTCTGCGGGTACAGTCTGAGCTACGCCCGCGGCAACGCGTTCATCGGCGGAGGGAGTTTTTCCTTCCTTCGGCAGGTGGGCGCCGCGCCCAATCGCGACTACGCGCAATGGATTCCGCACAGTCTGTTCGCGATCTATCAGCTGATGTTCGCCATCATCACTCCCGCCCTGACGGTGGGCGCAATTGCGGAACGCATGAAGTTCAAGGCCATCATGCTCTTCAGCATCATCTGGATGTTCGTCGTCTACTTCCCGGTCGCCCACATGATCTGGGGAGTGGGCGGGTGGATGAACGGCCTCGCCAATCCCGCCGCCGGGATCAAGGCCATCGATTTTGCCGGCGGAATGGTCGTGCACATGACCTCGGGCTGGAGCGCGCTTGTCCTTTGCCTGGTGGTGGGCAAACGCCACGGGCACGGGCGGGAGCCGATGCCGCCCCACAGCATGGTCTTTTGCATGGTCGGCACCGGCATGCTTTGGGCCGGTTGGTATGGTTTCAACGCGGGCAGCGCGGTGGCGGCCGACGGGGTCGCCGTCAACGCCTTTGTCGCGACCACACTGGCCGCGGCGGCTGGCTGCTTCTCGTGGTCGACGATCGAGTACTTCCGGCGCGGCAAGCCCAGCGTCCTCGGCCTCTGTTCTGGCGCGGTGGCCGGACTCGCCACGATCACGCCGGCCAGCGGATTCGTCACGGCGGGAAATGCAGTTTTCATCGGTCTGGCGGCCGGCGTCGCCACCTACTTCGCCTGTAACAATCTCAAGACCCGCTTCGGCTACGATGATTCGCTGGATACGTTTGGCGTGCACGCCGTGGGCGGCACACTGGGGACCATCCTGACCGGCGTCTTCGCCACGACACTGGCGAACCCCAATCTCGCCTCGGGTCCAATTGCCGGCTTCGTAGGACATACGCTGTGGATCGAGCAACTCAAAGCCGCGGGTGTCGTGCTGGTCTGGGCAACCGTGGCGACCGTCGGCATCGCCTGGTTGGTGGGTCGCGTCACGAGCGGATTGCGGGTGGACGGCGAAGACGAAACAGCCGGCCTCGATCTGTCCGAACACGGCGAAGAAGGCTACATCCTCGACTGAGGGTCGGGCAAATCGAGAAAGCGGCAAACTCGGAAACCGGGAAACCTCCCTCTGCCTTGCGGGCGGTCAGCTGGACGTTCCGGTGGACGCTGTAGGGCGGGATCGCCGTACCGAGCGCCGCAGGCGCGACATCCGCCACCCCGCCGCGCCCGGCGAACCGGCGGGATCCGGCGATCCCGCCCTACATCCGACTGCACAATTGCCGAGTTTCCGCCCGATGATCGCCCGCGAGCGGGCTTCCGACAGACCGATCGTCGCACGCTATCCCGCCTGCAGCGCATGCAGTCGCGCGTAGAGGCCGTTGGCGGCCAGGAGCTCCTCGTGGGAACCAACCTCCACGATCCGGCCTTGGTCGAGGACAACGATCCGGCCGGCGTTGCGGATGGTCGACAGCCGGTGGGCAACGACAAATGTTGTGCGGTTGTGCATCAATCGGACCAGGGCTTCCTGGATCAGCGCCTCGGTTTCGGTGTCGAGTGCCGAGGTCGCCTCGTCGAGGATAAGCACCCGCGGATTGCGGATGAGCGCCCGGGCGATGGCCAGACGCTGCTTCTGGCCGCCGGACAAACGGGCCCCATTTTCGCCGACCGGCGTATCGAGTCCGGCGGGCAGTAGGGAGACGAAATCCCACGCATTGGCGTCGCGCAATGCCTTCTCCACCGTCTCAGCCGGCACCGCCTGCAATCCGTAGGTGACGTTCTCGCGGACACTGCCGTCGAACAGGATCGATTCCTGGGGCACGACCGAGAGAAAGCGCCGATAGGTGCGCAAGTCGTGCGCCTGCATGTCCTGACCGTCAACAAGGATGCGTCCGGCGGTTGGCCGGATGAACCCGATGACGAGGTTGAGAACCGTTGATTTCCCGGCTCCCGACGGGCCGACCAGGGCGATCGTTTCACCCGGCGCCACCGCCAGCGAGAATTCGTGGAGTGCCGCGAGCTGCGAGCCGGGATAAACATGACTCACCCGTTCAAAACTGAACGCCCCCTCCACCGCGGTGATAGGGCTCTTGCCCTCGTTGTTCTCAAGATCCGGGCATTGGAGGACCTCGCCGATCGAGCGGATCGACTCCATTCCCTTGGTGATTTGCGGCGTGGTTCCCACCAGGCCAAGCACCGAACTGGTGATGAGGCCAAAATAAGTGGTCAGCAACACGACGTCGCCCGCACCCAGCGGCAGCCAGCCGGACAGGCAGACCCAGGCGGAGACGACAAGGCAAAGCATGTTGAAGCCGTTGAACGTCGCCCAGGACAGCGCGCCAAAAACCGCATTGATTCCGTCGACATGGATCGCCGCCGCCTGAACGCGCTCCAAGGAGGCCCCCACCCGCGCCAGCGCCGTGGATTCGAGCCCGTGGGCGCGGGTGACCGGAAGCAGGTGCGTCATCTCCATCACCCGCGTGGACATGCGCTCGATCTCCTCCCGAAAGGCCGCGTTTCGTGCCGCCAGCGGGCGCCGCAGGGCAAAGACGATCAGGGCGGCCGCGGGCACGGTGACGATGAAATAGCCGAGAAACCAGGGCTGCCGCAGTCCCGTGATGATCAAGGCAAACACGATGTTCACGAGGCACGCCAGGCCGCCGTCGAAGAGTACGCGCGTCAACTGCTCGATCGCCTCGACGTCGCGCACCACCTTGGCCTGGAGCACCCCGGCGCTTTGCTTCGCGTAGTAGCCGATCGACAGGTGCTGGAGGCGCCGGCACAACGCGGAGCGCAAGGTAGTTTCCATCGTGCGCGCAGCCCGGCTGAGCGCTCTCGCGTAAACGTAATGCAGCGGGACATTCTGTGCCAGGATCACCACCAGCACCAAGGCGTTGATCCAGAGTTCTCCCCGCGAATGCCGCCCGGGCTGGGCGACGAGATCCACAATGTTCGCGGTAATCGCGGGCATGAGCCACACCGGGCTGTGCTTGACGACAAAACAAAGGGACGCGACCGCCAGCTGCCCGCGCTGCCCCTGATAGAGATAAAGCAGCGTATGCAACGGGTGCTCACCGGAAAACCGATGGTCCAGCGGCGGGCGGTTGTCGTGAGGCCGGGCGGGCATGTTCAACTTGATTGAGTCTCGCGAAATAGACGGACGCTGGTGGTGCGCGTTGTCCCGAACGCGCCTAAAGCGTCTTGAGGACAAACCGCCCCACCATCTTCTGTCACCAAATCTCGCGAGTCTCCCTAATTCACCAACAGTAACCCCGGGCTGCGAGCGGGAAATGCACGGGCGGGGACAANNCCGCGAGCGCCAGCGAGTGGCTACGACCATCATCCGGATTCAGGCAATCCGAAGGCGGGGCGGGGGGCGGCGGCCGGGCCCTACAATTGTTGACGGGCTTGTTCGTCAAACTACGCGGCGACTTTGGCTTCGATCTGCGCCGGCTCGAGCCTTGGCACAAGCAGGTGGACAATCGCGAGGGCCAGAAGGTACGCCAGGCTGGCCATCATAAACACCGGAAAGTAGTTGCCGGTCTGCTTCAGCACCTTTCCCGTGACATAAAACAGCACCATGCCGCCGGAGGCGCCGATCATTCCGCCAAGGCCGGTCACCGAACCGACGACGCGCCTCGGAAACATGTCACCCGCCAGGCTGAAGACATTGGCCGACCAAGCTTGATGGGCCGATGCCGCAATCGTGATCAGCGCCGCCGCAACCCACTTGCTGCCGGTCACGGCTGAGAACATTACCGGGACGACCAATACCGCGCAGATGAGCATCGTGGTCTTGCGGGCCTTGTTAGTCGTCCAGCCTTTCTTCATGAAGGAACCGGCCAACCAGCCGCCGGCGACGCTGCCGACGGAGGCAACTGCATAGATCATCATGATCATGTACTTGCGACCCTCGGGATCCAGATTGAACTTCTTGTTGAAAAAATCGGGCGAGCCGAAGAGGTAGAACCACCAGAAGCAATCGGTCATGAACTTGGCAAGCGCGAAAGCCCAGGTTTGTTTGTGGGGCAGCAATCGGCTCCAGGGAATCTTCACCGACGGCTCGACCGCCTCGCTTCGGATGATGGCGAGCTCCTCCGCGTTTACCTTCGGATGCTCCTCGGGCTTCCGATAGCAGGCCAGCCAGGCAACGATCCAGAGCAAGTCGATGATGGCCGTCGCGAAGAAAGCGCCGCGCCACCCCAAGGTGAAGCTGCCGATGGTCAGGGTCAGAAGAAACGGCAGCGCATAGGGCGCCAGGATTCCCCCGATATTGGAACCGGAATTGAAAAGCCCGGTGGCCAGCGCCCGCTCCCGCTTGGGGAACCACTCGGCCGTCGTCTTGATGGCCGCCGGGAAATTGCCGCCCTCCCCCAGCCCAAGCAGAACGCGGCAAATGATGAAGCCGGTGATGGGACTGCCAAAAAGACCGCCGATTTCGGGCGCAAAGGCATGCGACATCGATGCGAGACCCCAACAGGCGCAGGCGAACACAAAACCCCAACGCAGTCCCAGCCCGTCCATCAACCGGCCCATGAGCAGCATACTGATGGCGTAGGCGCCGCTGAAAAACAGCTGCATGTTCCAATAGGCCACATCCCAATCTTCCTTGTTGATGTGAAGCCGGCCCGGCATTTCCGGCGCGAGATTGCCGAAGACGCTTCGGTCGATGTAATTTGCCGTGGTGACCCAGAACAACAGGCCGCAGATGACCCAGCGGTAACGGGTAGCTTTGGGGGCAGGGGTAATGGAAATGCTCATGAAGAGAGGGGCGGGAGTTGCGACCCGGCGCCTGGTCGGCCAGCTCGATCGTCATGTCAGTGAACGATGGGAAACCGTCGTTTGGCAATACCTCAGCGCGGATCCACCGGCAAAGACGGATCCAGGTATGAAACATCTGGTTGTCGCCGGCCCAACGCCCCGCAAAACCGGCAAGCTCCCCGTGCCTTCGCCACGGTTTAGATTGCAGCATCTGCGGCGGCAGGAAAGATGCGGGCAGACGATTCCATGCTGACACCGGTTGACATTCAGATCATCGGCTCCGAAGTCGCCATCCGCTGGTCGGATGATCGGGAGACCTACTATCCGGCCGATCGCCTGCGCGCCGCCTCGCCCAGCGCCGAAACCCAGGGGGAGCGGGATGTTCTCGGACAGCAGCACGGCGGGCACGGTCCCCGCGACTATTCGGACGTGGTGGTGACCGGCTGGGAACGGATCGGCAACTACGCGGTGCGCTTCGATTTCAGCGACGGTCACCGCACCGGCCTCTACGCCTACGAATACTTGTTGCAGCTGGCCTGACGGCTCTCCATTCCATCCTTCCCTTCACCATCCGTCATGAGCGCCACCACCTTCCCCGCCCGCACCACGACGCCAGAAATCGAACTCGGCACGACGCTGCAGCCGAAATTCGGCTCCGACGGTCTGATTCCCTGCATCACCCAGGACGCCAGCACCGGCCAGGTGCTGATGTTCGCGTTCATGAATGCGGAGTCGCTCGCGAAGACCCTGAGCACGAAGAAGGCGACCTATTGGAGCCGCTCGCGCAACAAGCTCTGGGTGAAAGGAGAGGAATCCGGGAACGTGCAGGTCGTGAAGGAGCTCTTCACCGACTGCGATCAGGACGTCCTCCTGATCAAGGTGGAGCAGACCGGCGCCGCCAATGCCGCGTGCCACAACGGATACAAATCGTGCTTCTACCGCCGGCTCGAAAGCCTCGACGACGCCTCGTTTCAACTTCACTACACCGCCGAGCGCCTGTTCGATCCGGCCACGGTCTACAAGAAGAAGTGAACCGGCATTGAGGTTGGCGGGCTCTCGCGAACCGATTGGTTTGCCGGTGTAGGAAGCCCGCTTGCTCAGATGTCTCAGGGCCCCGAGCATGTCGAGNNGTCGCGAGCGACCTTCCTACGGCATGGCTGCTGCATCAGTCGCCCTAATTTCCGGGCATCATTCCCCGCTGGCTGGCGGCGGCAAATGTCAGCATGCGTTGGAACTCCGCACTGGCCGCCTCCGGGTGCGCCTGCAGCTTCTCGATCGCCTGCGCGCGGTTGAGGCCTTCGCGGAAAAGAATGCGGTAGAGGTGCTTAACCCGTTCGATTTGCGCCGGGCTGAACCCGCTGCGTTCCAAGCCCACCTTGTTGATGGAGCGGATCACCGCCGGGTTGCCGTCGACGATCATGAACGGGGGCACATCCTGAACCACCTTGGCCAGGCCGCCCAGCATCGCATGGGCGCCCACCCGGCAGAACTGGTGCACGCCCGTGCCCCACCCGATGTTCACGTGGTCTTCCACGATGATATGCCCTGCCAGCGCGGACTGGCTGCTCATGACCAGGTGGTCACCGATCACGCAATCGTGGGCAACATGGCTGTAGGCCAGGATGACATTGTCGTGGCCGAGCACGGTGAACTCGCCATCCTTGGTGGCCGAGTGGACGGTGACGTACTCGCGAAACACGTTGCGGTCGCCCACGCGCAGGCCCGGATTCCCGCCCCGAAACTTCAAATCGTGCGTCTTCGTGCCGATCGCCGCGTACGGAAACACCTCGCATTGCCGACCGAGCAGGGTGCGGCCTTCGACCGTGGCATGATGGTGCACGACCGTGCCGTCGCCGACCACCGCCGTGCCGCCGACGTAGGCGTAGGCGCCGATGATGACGTCAGCGCCAAGCTGCACCTCAGGTTCGATGATGGCCGTGGGATGGATTTGTGAAGCCATGCTCCGCTCACTCCATTTCTCCCTCGTCGACCACCGTGAACATCAACTCCGACGATGAAACCACCAGCCCATCCACGCTGCAGCTGACCGCGGCGGTGGCGATTTTGTTGCCGCGCATCCGGGTCAATTTGGCGTTGATGACGATCTGATCACCCGGACGAACGGCTTTGCGAAACTTCACCTTGTCCGCGCTCATGAACAGCGCCACCCGCCCTTCCATGGAACCGCGCCGCAACAACAG
Source organism: Opitutia bacterium (assembly GCA_003142955.1). GTDB lineage: Bacteria > Verrucomicrobiota > Verrucomicrobiia > Opitutales > Opitutaceae > Fen-1467. Next base: position 98,028 of record PLOH01000050.1, read on the forward strand.
CACACCGGCCGCCTGCGCCATCGCCTCGAGCTGCAGCACTCCGGGCATGACCGGGTTGCCCGGATAATGGCCCGCGAAATAAGGCTCGTTGATCGTGACATTCTTGATCGCGACTAGCTCATCCTCCCCGACGAACTCCACCACGCGATCGATCATCACAAACGGATACCGGTGGGGCACGGTGTCGAGGAGCCGGCGGATATCCAGGGAAGTCTCGGTCGCCAGCACCTGCTTTGGGCGGGCGGGCGTTTTTTTCTTCGGCCCGTTCCTAAGCTCCTCCATGCGCGCAAAGAGGGCCTTGGTCAGCTCGGCGTTGATCGCATGCCCCGGCCGCGTCGCGATGATATGCGCCTTCAGCGGCACGCCGAGCAGCACCAGGTCGCCGATGATGTCGAGAATCTTGTGCCGCACAAACTCGTCGCGAAAACGCAGCGGTTCCTTCGAAATGATCTTGTCGCCCTTGATGACGATCGCGCAGTCCAGGCTGCCGCCTTTGATCTTGCCCAGCTTGATGAGCTCCTCGATGTCCTCGTAGATGGTGAAGGTCCGGGCGGCGGCGATCTGGGTGATGTAGACGTCAGGATCGATGGTCAGCGACAGGTGCTGGGTGTGAATGCCACGGTCGTCGGCCGACGTGCAGGAGATTTTCAGGCTATCGGCCGGCAGGGCGATGAGGGAGGAGTTGTTGCGGGTCACCGAAACCGGCTGATCCAGGACGAAAAACTCCCGCTCCTTCTCCTGCTCCACCGGCTCGGCCTCCAGGATCAGGTTCACAAACGGTTTGGCCGAACCATCCAGGATCGGCGGCTCACTCGCATTCATCTCGACAAACACGTTGTCAATCCCGCAGCCATACAGGGCGCTGAGCACATGTTCCACCGTGGCAATCTTCGCATGGCCGGATTGAATCGTCGTCGCCCGCACCAGGTCGATGACCTGATCGACGCGAGGCTTCACCTCGGGCTGGCCGGCCAGGTCGATGCGCCGAAACACAATTCCGTTGCCGACCGGCGCGGGCTTGATCGTCAGCGTGACCGGTTCGCCGGTATGCAGCGCGTTGCCGCTCAACGACACCTCCCGCAGGATGGTCCTTTGCTTCATGGGTTTCGCGCAGTGTCAGAAGGCCCGCCAAAAGGGCAAGCCCGGAGATCGTGCCGCGGCCGGCTTGACAGGGCGCGACGCGACTTCTTACTCCAGACCCTTACAACGCATCAAAACCGCTGTCCGCCACTACCTATGTCGTCCGCCAATGACCTCCGCAAGGGCCAGGTGATCAAGTTCAACAATGAGCCCTATCTCGTGATGGAAACCCAGCACCGGACGCCGGGCAATCTCCGTGCCTTCGTCCAGGCCAAGCTCCGCAATCTCAAGAACGGGCGTTCGTTCGACCAGCGCTTCAACTCGACCGAGACGATGGACGTGCTGACGACGGACCGCCGCACGCTTGAGTTCAGCTACGCCAATCGCGATGCCTTCGCCTTCATGGATCCGCAAAGCTACGAGACGGTTGAGTTGAGCGAGGCGATGATCGGCGATGCCAAGCATTACCTCGTCGCCAACGGCAAGGTCGAGGTGCTCTTTGTTGACGACCAACCGGTCACCGTTGATCTGCCTTCCTCGGTCACGCTGAAAGTCACCGACGCCCCGGAAGGCATCCGCGGCGATACCGCCAGCAATGTTCAGAAATCGGTGATCTGCGAAACCGGCCTGACCGTCTCGGCTCCGCTGTTCGTCAAGAATGGTGACGTGATCAAGGTCAGCACCGCCGATGGCAGCTATCTGGGCCGCGCCTAGGATGGTGGCGGCGACGCGGCGCGGTCGCGTTCACACCACTCGCGCCCACAGCACCTTGAGATAGCGGCTTTCCAGGCAGTTCGACTGGACCGGATGATCCGGACCGGGCCCGGTGCGGTCGATGAATTGCAGCCGCCGATTGAGCCGGTGGGCGGCCTTGATGACATGCGCCTCGAATTCCTCGAGGCTCACCAGGCCGGAGCACGAACACGTCACCAACAGACCGCCGGGTTTGACCAGACTGATCGCCAGCTGGTTGAGATCCTCGTATTTTCGGCGGCCTTCCCAATGCCCCTCGCCGTCGCGGGTGAGGACGAACTTTGGCGGATCGACCACGACGGCATCCCACCGCTCCCCGTTCTGCTGCATCTGCCGCGCATAGGCGAACGCGTCCGCATGCACCCAATGCAGGCGCGCCGGCGGCACCTGGTTGAGATTTTGGTTGCGCCGGGCCTGCGCGACCGCGGTCTCATCGAGATCGATGCCCGTCACGTCCGCCGCTCCGCCGATCACGGAGGCCGCGAGCCCAAATCCGCCCGTATAGCAGCACAGATCGAGCACCCGCGCATCTTTGACCAGCCGGGAGAACCGCAGACGGTTGTCGCGCTGATCGCAGAAGAAGCCGGTCTTGTGTCCTTCCACAAAATCGACCTCGTAGCGCACGTTGTGCTCGCGGATGCGCACCTTGGCCGGCGCCGTGGCCGTGGTTTCCTTCATCAACGACGGCTTGATGCCCTCGAGACTGCCGAAGTCGTGGTCCACATAGAGGTGCGTGTGCTTCGTTCCGCACAGCTCATGGAACAACGGCAGCAAGCGGGGCAGGCGCTGGAAGATGCCGAGACTCGCCACGTCGCAGAACAGGACATCGCCGTACCGGTCGACTGTCAGTCCGCTGAGCCCGTCGCCGTCGGAATTCACGACGCGCCACGCGTCGGACTGTTCATCGAGTTTGAACCAGTCGCGCCGCAGCGCCACGGCCTGCCGCAGCGCCTGTTCAAAGTACTCCTCGCCCACCGGCTCGCTGGAATGGCACACGACGCGCACCGGGATTTTCGCGCGCGGGTGGAAGAGGCCGGCGCCGGCATAATGGCCGTTGCGGTCGTGCACGGCGACCAGATCACCCGCCCGGGCGTCCGAGGACACCCGGCCCAGCATCCGGGGGAAGATGTGCGGCTGGAATGTGACGAACTTGAGCTGCACCCAGGGCTTGGCCCAGGTGGAGCGGTCGGGGGCGGCAGTGGAGGACGGAGGCAGCATCGGCGGGTTTAAAAAAGAGAAATCAATGCGCGCTTCATCTGCGTTCGAACCCACCGCCAAACGGTCGGCCAATTTCAGCCCAATGGCGCCAGCCATTTGGGATGAGCCGTTTGGAGGGCGCAGTCCGACCAACTGCTACGCCACGCGTTCGACGATCAACGGCGGAGGCGTCGGGCGCTTCGGGGCGAGGCGATAGGCGTTCTTGAAGTACTCCAACGACTGTTCGAGTTTCGCCTCGTCGTCGTAATGGATCATCATCAGCGGCTCACCCTGCTTGACCTGGGTCCCGACCTTCTTGATTTCGGATACGCCGATCGCGTAGTCGATCTTGTCGTGCGGTAATTCCCGACCGGCGCCGAGCAGGTGGACGCCGCGGGCGATCATGGCCGCGTTGATCGTGTGCACATAACCCCGCTTCGGAGCGGGCAACTTGCGAATATGCTTCGCCTGCGGAAATTTCTCCGGATGGTCGATGTAAGAGACGTCCCCGCCCTGCGCCTGGACCAGTTCCTTGAACTTCTCCAGTGCAGAACCATCGGCCAGATGGCGCTGAACCGTCTGCTTGGCGGAAAGCGTCGAACCGGCCACGCCGGCGAGCCGNNAGGGGCTGGTTCATGTCGGTCACGAGGGCGACGCAGCGGCGCTTCATCGAGCGACCCACCCGCGTCATTGAGCGGGCCAGTTGCTTGGCCTGTTCGAGATCCCGGATAAACGAGCCGTTGCCCCACTTCACGTCGATCACCAGGCCCTCCGAGCCCTCCGCCAATTTGCGCGAGAGCACGCTGCCAGTGATCAGAGGGAGGCTGGGAATTGTTCCCGTATCCTTGCGCAACTCGTAAAACTTGGCGTCCGCCGGGGCCAGATCAGGCACCTGAGCCGCGATCGCGCCGCCAATCCGCCCCAGTTGTTCCACAAAATGGGGAATGGTCTGGAGACCCTTGAAACCGGGAATGGACGCGAGTTGATCGAGGGTATTGATGACGTACTCCTGGTCAGTGCCGCACATCATGGGCACAATGACGCCGCTGGCCATCGCCAGAGGCACCAGGACCAGCGAAGTCTTGTCGCCTACCCCGCCGGTCGAGTATTTGTCGATCTTCGGTTTTGCGATATGCGACAGGTCGATGACCTCGCCCGACAGCATCATCTCCTCGGTGAGGATCGCCGTCTCCTGCGCGGACATGTTCGCGAAATAGATCGCCATGAGAAGCGCCGCCAGCTGGTGCTGTGGCATTTCTCCATCCAGCGTGGAATCAATGATATATCGAATTTCCTCTTGGGTAAACTCGCCCCCATCGCGCTTCTTCTCAATCAGGTAACTGAAAGAGGGCTTGATGAATCTGCGCGATGGCAGGAGACGCTTTCTCATGTGGCTTGTCATGGAACTTATCTAGTGTGGCCGTTGGCGGTAAAAGTTTATCACAAAAAACAATCTATCCTGTTTGTCGAGACAATTTTACCCATCTTGGCGGCGACATTTGGGACGAAAGCGGCCTTCAGATTGCCCGTCCCTCCTGCGACAACCTTCGATCAATTATGCGCTTGCGACGGTTTCAGACGCTTCGTTGAGTGACCAGATGGACCTCAGCTTCGATCTTGTCGCTGCCCTCGACCATGCTCTCTTGGGCGCCGCCGGCCGCGCCGGATTGACCGGAACCGGTTTTGTGCCCGGAGTTCGAACAGCGGATGCCGTCCACGGGGATTTCCAGGCCAACGGTGCTCTCGCTTATGCCAAACAACAACGGCAGAATCCGCGCACCGTCGCTCAGGCTCTGGTCGAGCAACTGGGCGATCTAGCACCGCTCTTCGACGTTTCAGTGGCAGGACCGGGCTTCATTAATCTTCGACTGAAGCCGACTGCTCTTTTTGCCTGGATCGCGGCTCATGGCACCCGCGCTGCGCTCGCCGCCGGAGCCGCGGCGGCTGAAAAGGATCACACCGTGGTCGTAGACTATAGTTCTCCGAACACCGCCAAGCAGATGCACGTGGGACACCTCCGGTCAGCCGTCATCGGCGAGGCGGTTTGCCGGTTGCTGGAGTTCAGCGGCGCAACCGTCATCCGCGACAATCATATCGGCGATTGGGGAACCCAGTTCGGCAAACTCATCTGGGCGCACAAACGCCTCCTCGACCCCGCCGCCCTCACGCGCGATGCGCTCGAGGAATTCGAACGCCTCTACAAGCTCGGCAATACCGCCGCCGAGGCCGACCCGGCCGTGCTGAAAGAGGCCCAGCAGGAACTCGTCAAACTCCAGGCCCACGATCCGGAGAACCTGGCGCTCTGGCGGCACATCGGCGAAGTGAGCGTGGCCGCCTTTCAAGACATTTACGAGCAGCTCGGCATCCGGTTCGACCTCACCCTCGGAGAGAGTTTCTACAACGACAAGCTGGAGCCCATCTACCGCGAGCTGGCCGGTTGCAGCCTGGCTACGGAAAGCGAGGGGGCGCAGGTCGTCTTTCATCCGGAGCATCCCCGCTTCAAGACGCAGCCGTTCATCATCCGGAAATCCGACGGCGCGGCCAATTATGCGACGACTGATCTCGCCACCATCCTCTACCGCACCGAGCGCTTACACGCCACGGATGTGTTCTATGTCGTGGACAAGCGTCAGTCGGATCACTTCGAACAGCTCTTCCTCACGGCCCGCAAATGGTTCGAGCGAACCAACCGGCCGCTGCCCCGGCTCCGGCACCTCGACTTCGGCACGGTCCTGGGCGAAAATGGCAAACCCCTGAAGACGAAGAGCGGTGACAACATCCGGCTTAAGGAGCTCCTCGCCGAGGCGTCTGAGCGGTCCTACCAACTCGTCACGGCCAAGAACCCGGAACTCCCCGAAGTGGAGCGGCGCACGATCGCGCAGATCGTCGGGGTCGGATCCGTCCAGTACGCCGATCTCTCGCAAAACCGTTCGAGCGACTACGTATTTTCCTGGGACAAGATGATCTCCCTCGACGGCAACACCGCGGCGTACCTGTTGTATGCCGTCGCGCGGATTTACAGTATTTTTCGAAAGCTGGATTTGCGTCCCGCCGATCCCGCATCTGAGGCGGGGGCCTCGCCGTTTGAGACGCCGGCAGAGCTGGCCCTGGCCCGCAAGCTCGTGCGCTTTCCCGACGCACTCGGCGCTGCGACCAACCACCTTCGCCCGCATTTCCTGTGCACGTATCTTTACGAACTCGCTGGTGAATTCAGCACTTTCTACAACGCCGACAAGGTGGCGGTCACCGAGGCGCCGGTCCGCGCCCGCCGCCTGCTGCTCTGCAACCGCACCTTGCTGCTGCTGGAAACCGGTCTGCAGCTCCTCGGCCTGCGCACGCTCACCCGGATGTGATCGGAGCCCGCTCCGCCGAGCGGCCCTCAACCCGGCCGGCAGAAAACACGCTTGCTGCAGCTCGACGTTTGCCCCAGATTCTGCAGCAATGTCGACCCAGGAGTTCTACATCCGCGGCCCCATGGATACTGACGCACGCGGGCCCTTCACGGTTGAGCAGCTCATCACATTGGGTGAGACGGGGGGCATCGATACGGAGACGCTCTTCTACGACGCCGCCACCGAGCAATGGGCCCCCATCGCCGCGAGCGACCGGGTGAAGAATCTCGTCTTTCCTGAGAAAAAACGGCTGAGCGTCAAGCCGAAGCAATACGTCGCGATGCTCAACGTGCAGCAGGAGGAGCATCGGCCGATCACGGTGCAGGAAATGCTCGCCGCCGCCGAAGGCCGCACCGACGAAACCAAGGACCGGCGGCACTACATGGAGGTTCAGGCTAGCTCCGCCCGGGCCGGTCTGCTGGCGGCCACGCTGATTTTTCTGTTCAGCGCCACGGCATTGATCCTGCCGGACGTCGACGTCGTCATGAACCTGAACCTGGCCGCCATGAGCGAGCATCCCCTGATCTTCCTGGGTTTGGCCGACCTCATCTGCGCGGTCCTGCTCGCCCTGGGCATGACGGCGATTTATCCCTTCGTCCGGTTTCGCGCCGTCTTCGGCATCGGTCTTCTCGGTCTGATCTACTGGCTCCAGGATCAACCGCTTATGGCGCTATTGGTCGCCGGAGGCTCGGTCGGCCTGTATTTCTGCACCATCGTGCTCAGCTATCTGCCCGTGTTGCTGTCGGCGCTCCTGGGTCTCGCCGGCATCGGTGGCTTTGCCTATTTTGTGCTGACCTGACGGCAGCCTCCTGCCCCACGACCGGGAGACGCCGCATCTTTTCCCATGGGCAAGCCAATTGGGAAATTCCGCACGCTCCGACAGCTCTGGCAGCATGATATCTGGCAGTCCGGCGCCACCCGGGACCGCCCGATGCGCGGACGTTGCTACGCGCTCCTGCGGGTGGCCTCGATCACGTGGACTGGACTGTTCGAGAATCACATCACCACGCGCGCGGCCGCGCTCAGCTATGCCTCGTTGCTCGGGCTGGGTCCGCTGGTGGCCATCGCCATGCTGGTGGCGGGATTCGCGCTCCATCAGAACGATCCCACGATCGCTGTGCGCACGCTCAACGGCGTCATCAGGTTCATCGCCCCCCAGGTGGCGCAATATGACCAGCTCACCGCCACCCCGCAAGTGGTGCAGATGCTCAACAGCTTCATCGCGAGCAGCCGTTCCGGCGCCGTTGGAGCCCTCGGCGCGCTCACCCTGATCGTCATCGTCATCCAGCTGTTCACCTCGGTCGAGAACGCCTTCAACGCCGTTTGGGGCGTGCGCCGGGGCCGGTCCTGGCTGACTCGGATTGTGTTCTACTGGACGATCCTCACCCTCGGCACCGTCCTCTTTTTCCTGTCGCTCACCGCCCTGTCAGCCGCCGCCTTCTTCAATGTGTTTATCGAGAAGCTGCCCTTTGGCTTTGGCGACGAGTTGCTGAAAGGACTGGCGCTGATGCTCCCCGGTTTATCGGCTTTGATGGTGATTGTCATCCTCTCGATTTTCTACCGATACATCCCGAACACACGCGTCCTGTGGCGGTCCGCGTTCTTCGGCGCCATCGTTGTCGCCGCCCTGCTCTTTCTTAATAACTACCTCGCCTTTCTCTACTTCAAACGCGTGGTCATGCAGAAGAGCCTCTACGGCTCCCTCGGCCTCCTGCCCATCCTGATGCTCGGCATGTATGTCTTCTGGTTCTTTGTGCTGGTGGGCGGGCAGATCAGCTACGCGGTGCAAAATGTCCATTACCGCAGCAGCCAGATCGCCTGGCACAACCTGAGTGAAATCATCCGCGAGGGGCTGTCGCTGCTCGTCCTGCTGCTCATCTGCCGCCGCTTCAAAAACTGCCAGCCCGCCTGCTCCGCCTCGGAACTTGGCCGCCAGATTAAGGTGCCCACGCAGATTCTCAACGAAAGCCTGAACCGTCTGGTCGACCTGGGCCTGATCGCAGCGATTCCGCCGGACGAGGGCCAGGCGTCATTGGATTACCATTACCAGCCGCGCCGTCCCCTGGGGCAGATGACGCTGCTCGAATTCAAGCAGCAGTTTGAGGCCTACGGAGAGAACCCGAGTGGCCAGCCCCTCGATGAGGTGGATCCGGTGCTCCGGATGTATCACGAGCGGCTGGCGCGCCATGTGCGCGAGGCGCTCGGTACCACCTCGCTCGACGCCGTCCTCGATGAGCTGCCGGTCAGCGCCGGGGTGGAACCCTAGCCGGACCTTCCCGGCCGTGGTTTGCTGAGCCCGCGCGGAGCCCGCGCCCCGTCCACCGGTCGCCGGAGCGCCGGTCTTCCGACGGATCCTGGCCAGGCGCTGCCCCCGGGTCGGCCAACCGGCGCACGGGGCGCGCCGCCGCCGATTTTCCTTTTTACGAAAACTTGCTATCAGTGGAAATATCAGACTTGAAAT
>PLOH01000148.1 GCA_003142955.1 Opitutia bacterium
CTGCGGCGCTTTGCTGCTGCGCGAGCGGCTCCGAACGCCGCCAGCGCCTGACTGGGGTCGAGTCCGTCCCCACCCCCCGAGCCAGTGGCACCCGACGCCTCACGAAACCGCGACACCGGTTCACATTCTACGCTTTCTAAGGCGTAGATTCGAACCACAGGCGAAGTTTTTCATAGAGCGCCCGCAGGTCGCGGCGATAGGCTTCGCCCTGCTCCTCGGTAGTCTTGCCCAGTTGAGGCTTGAGCGCGCGGACGAGCTTGTTGGCGAGGATGTCCGCAAGTTGATGCACCGCCTGCCGCGACCGGCCGCCGCCATGGCCAATTTCTTCCATCGTGGCCTCCCCGATCAAATCGGGCCGGAGGCAATAGAGTGCCACCGTCGCGCGCACGCCGCGTTCTTCGAGCGATGCGCCTTCTGCCATCCAGATCAAGAGCCGGCAGACCACCTCCAAGGCGAGCAAGCGAGCTTCCTGCCTAGCATCGACTGGCTCCGTAAAGAATGAATTATCGTTGGTTTTCATAGGATGGGCTTCTTGTTCGAGCCCACTCTACGCCTCCAGAGAGTTTCGTAATAGATACAGCGTGGCTGCGTCCTACTGATCCTATTTGTACAATGCTCCATTGCGGTGCGACACAGCGCATGTCGTGTCACTTCAAAAACAAAAACGCCGCGCTGGGAAATCCAGTGCGGCGTCACTGCGGCGGGAGGGTATTAGCCCCACGCCGGCACCTTCAGTTTCGTGCGGATGTGAACGGCGACCTCGGCACAGTCGTAATAGACGAAGTGGCCTACCCTGTGAGATGGGATGACCCTGAGCTTGGTCCATTCCCGGGGTGTGCGGATCGACGGCTCCTTGCCCGCGGGAAAGATTCCGCACAGGCGCAAACCTGTGATGTCGGTGAGTTGGTTGCCGATAGAAGGATTGAATGGCGTTTCCATACCCTTCCTTTGCTGTCAGCTCATGCCGCAGGCTGCGAGCGGATCACGCTGGGCTGGGCAGCGGATACGGGTGCCGCGACAAAGGGCGTTACGACCGCTGCCGCCTTGCCCTGCGGCAGGATACCCCAGAATTGATCGGCCTCGGCGGTGCTTTTCAGGTTTAAGTAGTGCTTGCGGATGATTGTTTCCGAGTTGCCGGCCTGAAGCGCGGCCTCACCGAGTGACCGGAACTTCGCGACGAACATTGAGATGAACGTATGCCGAAGCACGTCGTGCGTCAGGCCGAGCTTCTTGGCGACTATTCTCCGCGTGAACTCCAGATTTACCGGCACCGTCGGGAATCGATCCAAGGGATAGGCGCGCAGCCAGGCCGCGAGATTGGGCTGGATCGTCACCATGCGTTTTTCCCGGGTCTTCGCGACCTCGGGTTCGATGTGGATTACGCCGATATCAAGGCGGATAGTACAGCAACGAATGCGGGCGGTCGCTCAATCGGCGNNTGGAGGAAGCCGGACACCCGCCAGGACGTGACGCCGTTGCGGTTTTCAAACCGGCTGACGGCAAACATTGTGTTGTGGCTCATGCTCAGGTTGCCACGTCAACTGACAACCTAGCTTCGCGAAAAACTTAAGTCTCGTAAGACAAGGGCTTAAGTTGGTGCTCAGGGCGGGAGTCGAACCCGCACGCCTTGCGGCACACGCCCCTCAAACGTGTGTGTCTACCAGTTCCACCACCTGAGCGATCCGACTGCTGGGAGCACGGATAAGTAGAAGTATGGCGGCGAATGTAAAGCCCTGAATTGGCGCGACGCCAGCGCGATCCCGGAGTCTAGCCGATCTGCCGACGGAAACCTCTGCGAGGAACCCCCGGACCACGCTGACCATGGGGAATGGCTTGGGGCTGGAGGCTGACCGAGGCGAGAGCGGGCGTGTCACATAAATGGATCCATTTGGGCTGGGATGGGTCAGGAACATGCCGGGAAATCGCTTGCCACGCTCCTGCCGCCGGCAAAGCTCACCCGCCTGCCGCCTTGGGTGCCCGTGGCCCGCGACGGTTCTCGCTCTCGCAAACCGACCTGTTTTTTCGCGGGCTGCGGCCCGCTTTTCCGACCTACCATGGACGATACGCCTGCCAAAGAGACGCCAGGAGAGGGTCTCAACAAAATCGATCTCAGCCAACTGCAAGACTTCCGGTTTGGGACGCAATGGACCGAGATCAAGTCGGTGCCCGGTCAGCGACGGGAGCCAGAGGGCGACCGTCCTCCCCGTCGCGACGGCGGTGGGCGGGGCGACGGCAGACCGCGTGGCGGCGGGAGCGGCGAGCCGCGGCGGGATCGGCGCATGTTTCAACGTCCGGGAGGAGAGGGTGCTGGCGCGATGGCGCCCGGTCAGGCCCAGGGCCGCCCAGGTGGCGAAGCAGGCGCAGCCGGCCGGCCGGCCGGGGACCAACGCCCTGCGGAGGGTCAGTGGCGCGGGCGACCGCCGGAACGTGAGGGTGGTGGCGAGCGCCGATGGTCGGGCGCGCGCGCCCCGCAGGATTACCGGCCCTATCTGAGCCCCTACTTCAATATCGCGTTTTATCCCGACGATGCCGGATTTTCCGCACTGGTGAAAGCGATGCGGGCCTCGTGTCGCACCTTTGAACTGTTCGAAATCGCCCGTCTGATTCTCGGGAAGAACGATCGTTTTGTCGTGGTCGTGACCCGGCGGCCGCCCGATGCGGGTGGAACCGGGGATGCGTCGTCTCCAGCTTCGTCCGCCTCGGTGCCAGCGGGGACAGGGATCCCGATCTTTCTGACTCTGGTAGACGGCGTGCCGTTCAATAGCGAGGAGGACGCGCTGGCGCATGCGCTGGGCCGGCATCTCGATCGCTATTTCGACAAGGCGGAGGTGGAGGTGGAGGCGCCGAAGGGCAGTTTCCCGTTCGTCAACCGGTGCACGCTCTCGGGAGAGCTGTTGGGCCCGCCCAATTACCACCGCTACCAGCAGATCGTGCAGCAACACCATGCCGCCCGTTTTTCCCGGATGCCGCTCGAGCAGTATCGCGAACGCATCGAGACCGTGCGCGACCCGGAGGTGGTCAACCAGTGGCTGGAGAAGATGAAGAAAGCCACGCGCTACACCTGGAAGCTAGGCGCCGAAGGCGAACCGCCGGTGACCTTTGACAGTGTGGAGGAAGCGCGCGCCCATCTGCTGGCGAACGCTCGGGATCGGGTGGTGAAGACGCTGGATGCAGCGCGTTTTTCCGGGAAGCTGATCGAGGCTTTGCCCCCGGGCGAAATCCGCCGGGCGATCGAAGGCCACCTCGAACGCCAGCGACGTTTCCCGCTGGACACGGCCAACGCCTTGCGCGGACGCCTGCGCCGGGAAGGTTTCACGATCTTCAAGAAAGGCTCAAAGGGGATTTCGTATGTCTGCGCGGTCAAACGGAAGTTCCGCGTTGCCGGCCAGAGTTTCGCCGAGAGCATCGGCACGCTCATCGGGTTCGTCGAAGCCAACCCGATGATCACGGTGCGGGAATTGCCGCTGAAGCTGCTCGGTTTCGCTCCGCCGTCAATTTCGTCAACTCCTCCGCTACCGGTGCCGGCCGAACTCTCCGCGGCGGCCGCTCCGGCGATCGAACCAATTCCGGCCGTTCCGGCAGAATCCGCGCTGACCGCGGAACAGCAGGAGAAATTGAAACGCGTGACGATGGATCTGCACTGGCTGGTGCACGAGGGCTACGTGACCGAATTTGCCGACGGGAGGATGTTTACGCCGCCCCCCATGGCCGAGGCGCGGGTTAGGGCCACCGAGGCAGCGGAAGGCGAGGAGCCCGATCTGGAGAACTTCCCGGAGATTCCGGTGCCAGCTCCAGTGGCGGCCGCTGAGCCGACTGAGTCACCGGCGCCAGAATCCGCTGAATCGACTTCTCCCGCACCCGCTCCCGAGGACCCGCTTCCGATCGCCGAACCGGCCGCGGTTCCGGCGCCGTTGCCGGTTGAAGCTCCGGTTCCTGACGCCGCGGAAACGCCGGCAGCGGTGGAAACTCCATCGACTTCCGGGGCGGCTCAGCCCTGAAATTGAATTCCGGCGCGGCGGGGCCGTCGAAGAGGATGGTCGCGCATTTTTGCTGAAACTTTGCGGGGTCGCGGTGGGTTCTCTGCTCACCTATGCCGAGCGTTCACTTGGTTCTTCGCGATCTTCGTCAGGCCATTCGCGCCTTGGGGCGGGAAAAGGGATTCACTTGCACCGTTCTTTTGACCCTGGCGTTGTGCCTTGGGGCGAACGTCGTGATCTTTACCGTAGTGCGTTCGGTGCTGTTTCGGCCGCTGCCGTTCCCTCACCCCGAGCAACTGGTGGTCGTATACAACGGCTACCCGAAGGCCGGGATGGACCATGCCGGCGCCTCGGTTCCCAATTATTACGAGCGCAAGGGCAACATCGCGGCATTGGAGGAGATCGCGGAATACCGTCCCGGCAGCGTGACGGTCGGCGACGCCGGTTCGCCCGAACGCGTGGCAACTTGGCAGGCGACGCCGTCGTTTTTCCGGGTGCTGGGCGTGCAGCCCGCCTTGGGCCGGTTCTTCACCGAGGAGGAGAACGAGTATGGCAAGAGTGACGTGATGGTGCTGACCCACGCCCAGTGGCGGACGCGCTTCAATGCGGACCCGGCGGTGATCGGACGCGCGGCAGGGTGTTTATTCCACGGCCGAAACAACGCGGTCGGATGAAGGGCGGGATTGCCGGATCTCCTCCACCCACCGACGATGGGGGCCGGAAAGAGCGATGACGTCGAGTCCGGACCACGGGATCCAGCGCAAGGCGGCGTTGGCAGTCAGGCGACGGCATTGCGACGCGGTAAGGCGGACAGCGTGGATTGACTCGGTAATCTGATGGTTGGTGATTCCGCGCTTTTGTCGGGTCAACAACCGCCCGGCGCGCACGGTGGCGTCATTCAGTCCGAGATCTGAGGGCAACGGCAATTCATGCAGCTCGGCGAGGCGCCGGGCGCCGCTTGCGGCACGATGAAGCAGCAGGCGGCCTTGGTTTTCGCACCAGGCGCGGGTGACGGCATGCCGGCCGATTTTCTTTCGCGCGAGCAGTGGATAATCTTCCGGGGCTTTGCGACGCGTGGCGGCGCAAAACCGCCGGACCGGACAGGTGGCGCAGGCGGGATCGTGGCGGCGGCAGACGAGCGCACCCAGTTCCATCATCGCCTGGTTGTGGGTGCCGGGTTCGGCCGGTGAAAGGAGCGCATCCGCTAGCGGAGCAAAGTGCCGGGCAGCAGCGGCGCTGTTGCGAAAGGCGGTGGAGTCGGCGTTCAGCCGGGCGAGCACGCGCACGACGTTGCCGTCAACGCAGGCGGCGCGCGCATTGAAGGCCAGGCTGGTAATCGCGGCAGCGGTGTAAGGGCCCACGCCGGGGAAATCCTGCCATCCCTCCGGTGTGGTCGGCGGGGCGGCCAGGGCGGAGAGCGCCTGCGCCAGCCGATGGAGATTGCGGGCGCGCGAGTAGTAGCCGAGCCCTTCCCAAAGCTTGAGCACCCGGGCTTCGGAAGCAGCCGCCAGCGCGGCGAAATCCGGCAACGCGTTCATCCAGCGTTCGAAATAGGGCAGGGCGGTCTGGACCTGCGTTTGCTGCAGCATGAACTCCGAGACGACCGTCCGATAGAGCGAAGGATTCGTCCGCCAGGGCAGCGGCCGGTGGTGCTCGCGATACCACGCCGACAAGGCGCGTTGAAAGGCGGCCTGTCGGGCGATCAGATGCTGGGCTTGGTTCTCAGGAGAGCGCATTGGCCACGAAAGAGGATCTATGCAGATTGTAGGAGCTTGCTTGCAAGCGATATCCCTTGTCGCCTGTAAACAGGCTCCTACAGGGAAGAAGGACGTTTGCCGCGATTCGGCGGCATGTTTCCTCTTGAATTCGACGTGCAACCCAAAGCGTGGCGGGTTTTTTCTTTGCGCTTTTTGCGCAGGTTTGCCGCTATTCCCATCAATGAAGCAACGGCAGGATGAAGCCGGCGAACCGCCGAAAAAGCTGGCGACCTACACCATCAAGCTCGATGACGCGCAACTGGCGAAGCTGCGGACGGTCTGCGAGGCCCGCAGTTGGGAGCCATTCGAGGTGGCCTATGCGCGTTTCGCCTTCCGGGGGCCGGACGTCAATGTCACGGCCTACGACAAGCGCAAGATCGTGGTCATCGCCGGTAAGGGCACGGAGGATTTTGTCCTCAATACGCTGGAGATGGAAGTGACCGCCGCACCGCGCCTGGGCTACGACGAGGTGTTGCACCCGGAGCGGTTCGAGGCCCACGCCGGCCTCGATGAAAGCGGCAAGGGCGACTTCTTCGGCCCGGTGGTCGCGGCCACGGTCATCGCCGGCCAGCCGGCGATTGACGGGTGGCTCAAGGCGGGGGTGAAGGACAGCAAGCGGCTGACCGATCCGCAGATTCTCAAGCTCGACGACCTGATCCGGAAAACGTCCGGGGCGGTGGCGAAGACCTGTTTCTGCGGCATGCCGAAGTACAACGAGCTGATGCTGCGACCGGGTGCCAATCTCAACCGCCTGCTCGCGTGGCAGCACGCCACCGCGCTCAACCAGGCGCTCAATGAGAAATGGGTGTCCTGGGGTCTGCTGGACCAGTTTTCCGAGCAGCCGCTCACCCAGCGCGAACTGGCGAAGAAGGAGGTGAAGAATTTCGAACTGAAGATGCGCCCCCGCGCCGAGGAGGATCCGGTGGTCGCCGCCGCCTCGATCGTGGCACGCGCCGAATATGTGCGGGTGATGAAGCAGCTCTCGCAACGATTCGGCGGTCCGCTGCAAAAAGGCGCGAGCGCGAAGGTCAAGGAACAGGCGGCGCAGATCATCCAGAAGTTTGGCGTCGGAGCGCTGGGCGACTTTGCCAAGCTCCACTTCCGCACCGCCTACGAAGTCGTGGCGGCGGCGGGGAAGCTCGGCGAGTTGCCGCTGCCGGAGCCGAAGGAGCGGACGGAATGGAAGCGGAGTCCCTCACCGTGAGGGACTGACCATGCCCAAACGCCGTCAACTCCGCGCCTTTGACCTGAGGCAGATTGAAGGCCTGGCCGAGCTGATTGGCGTCGACGAAGCCGGACGGGGAGCGCTGGCCGGGCCGGTCGTGGCGGGCGCAGTGTTGGTGACGAAGGAATTCCTCGAAGGGCGCTGGGCGGTCACACGCGGTGGCCGGGTGAATGACTCGAAGCAGCTCACGCCCGAGCAGCGAGCGGAGATTTTTGCCGACATCGAACAACTGGTGCTGGCGGGGCAGGTGCACGCGACGTTCGGCGAAGCGTCGGTCGGGGAGATCGAGGCGCTGAACATCCTGGGCGCGACCAAGCTGGCCATGCGACGGGCCTTGGAAAACATCTATCCGCCGTCCGCGTTCGCGAAGCAAGTCGAGCCCGACTTGTTTTCCAGCGTGGAAGAGGTGCGGGGTTTTCAGCCGCAAGTCTCGTGCCGCATCCTGGTCGACGGACTGGCGTTGCGCGGGTTCATCTATCCGCACACCGGCATCGTTCGGGGTGACGCCCGTTCGCTGGGTGTGGCGATGGCCTCGATTGTCGCGAAGGTGACGCGGGACCGGATGATGGAGCGGCTGGAGACTCAATATCCTGGCTACGGGTTTGCCCAGCACAAGGGGTACGGGACCGACGAGCACTGCGCGGCCATCATCCGGCTGGGCCGGTGCCCGATCCACCGGGAGATGTTCCTGCGGAAACTGCTGCGCGGTCGTGTGGATCCCGCGCAGTTGGGGCTGTTCGATGGCTGAATCTTGCGGGACGAAGAGACGCTGGTGGAGTGCGTGTCTGATGTCGCCCCGCTCAGGTGGTGCGCGTTGTCCCCAACGCGCTCAAAGTCGTGGGGGGCTCGGGTAGTCCCCAACGCGCCCAGGGCGTCTTGAGGACAAGCCGCACTGCCCTTGGCTGTCACTGCATTGTGCAAATCCCAGCAGGACCGGCGCCACGGGCCCGGGCCGTCGCATAATCCCGGTCTTGCGTCGAACGGAATAATCGGGCGCATTGCGGTGAGTCATCAGTTACGTCTATGGCCGGCAGAAAACATACCTCTCTCGACCGCGTGCTCGGAAGGCTGGACACGCTGGACTCGGTCAATCTTGCCAATCTTGTTCAACGCCTGGCGCGCGAACGGGGTTTGTTCGAGGCGATTTTCAATACCATTCACGAGGGGATTCTGGTCATCAGTGCCGACGGAGTGATCGAGTACGCCAATGCCGCCGCCGAGCGGCTGATCGGCCTCCGGGAAGGGGAGTTGACGGGCGCGACGCTCTGGCGCCTAGTGCCGGGGCTGCATTCATCGCTGGAGGCTTCGCTGGCCGACAGCAGCGTCGTGCCGGTCGTCGCGCGGGAAATCGAGCTGAGCTATCCGCAGCCCCGCATCATCCGGCTGTACATGGTGCCGTTCCAGATCGAGGGGGTGATCGAGAAATCGCGACGGTTCACCGTCATCCTTTCCGACATCACCCGGGAGAAGCACAGCACCGAGCGTTTGATCGAAGACGAGCGAACTTCGTCGGTCCTGCTGTTGGCGGCGGGAGTGGCGCACGAGCTCGGCAATCCGCTCAACTCGCTCACCATTCATCTCCAGCTCATTGAGCGGAAACTGAAGAAGCTGAAGGGCTCGCGGGAAGCCGAACCGCTGGCCAAGTCCATCGCCATCTGTCAGGACGAGGTCAAACGGCTCGACGGCATCATCACGCATTTTCTCGGAGCCATCCGTCCGCAGCTGCCGGATCTGGCCGAGACCAACGTCGTGGATGTGCTCGATGAGGTGTTGCGCTTCCAGGCTGGCGAATTCCGGAACCGGCGGATCAAAGTGGAGGCGGAGACGCCGGCGGACCTGCCGGTGATCCTGGCTGACCGCAACCAGCTGAAACAGGTTTTCTTCAATTTGATCAGCAACGCGATCGAGGCGATGCAGCCCGGCGGCCGGCTGAAGATCGTCTCCCGCGCCGACGATGATTCGGTCTACCTGATGTTTGGCGACTCCGGCGTGGGCATCCGGCAGGAGGATTTGTCGCGGTTGTTCCAGCCGTACCACACGACCAAGCCCGACGGACATGGCCTCGGCCTAATGCTGGTGCAGCGCATCATGCGGGCGCACGGCGGACAGGTGGGCATCGAGAGCAAGGAAGGCGTGGGCACGGTGGTGACCCTGTCGTTTCCCCAGAAGAACCGTCGCGTGCGCCTGCTCGAGAGCGGGAGACCGGAGCCATGAACCCGGACCGGCGCCATCCGCGGGAGCAAATCGTCGCGACGATGCGGCGGATCTACCGTTGCCAGATGACCACTTCCTCGGGCGGAAACCTGTCGATCCGGGAACCGGATGGCGGCATCTGGATCACGCCCGCGCGGGTGGATAAGGGGGAACTGCAGCCGGCGGACATTGTTTGCATGCGGCCGGACGGGACGAACGGCGGCCGGCACCCACCGTCGTCGGAGTTGCCGTTTCATCGCGAAATCTACCGACGCCGGCCGGACCTCAAGGCCATCGTCCACGCGCATCCGGGCGCATTGGTGGCGTTCAGCATCTGCCGGCTGCTGCCGGAGATTCGCGTGCAACCCCTGACCTACGCCGTCTGTGGCCGCGTGGCCTACGCTGCCTATGCGTGCACCGGCAGCGAGCAGCTCGGGCGAAATATCGCCGAGGCCTTTGCGACGGGCGCGGACTGCGTCATGCTGGAGAACCATGGGGTCGTGGTGGGCGGAGGGGACTTGCTCGACGCGTTCCAGCGGTTCGAGACGCTCGAGTCCGTGGCGCAGACGCTGGTCAGGGCGGCGACGATCGGGGAACTCCAGGTGTTGCCGGCCGATCGTCTGGTCGAGCGCTTGCCGCCGGATCCAGGGGAGTTGGCGCCGGCTGGGCCTACCGATTTCGAAAAGGAGCTCCGCGCCCAGATCTGTCGCTTCGTGCATCGCGCCTGTCATCGACGTTTGTTCACCACCACGGCGGGTTCATTCTCCGCGCGACTCGGGGCGGAGCAGTTTCTGATCACGCCGCGGCGGCAGGACCGGCTCGAGCTGGAGCCGCCGGACCTCGTGCGGGCGACCGCAGAGGCTTGCGAGCCCGGAAAGCATCCGAGTCGCACGGCCCGCCTGCACGCCGCGATCTACCGGCTGAATCCCGAAGTGGGCGCGGTCATCAACGCCCAACCGGCCAACGCTGGCGCGTTTTGTGTGACCAACGCGGTGTTCAGCACCTACACCATTCCGGAAAGCTACCTGGTCCTCAAACAAGTGGTGAAGCTGCCCCATGCCTGCTTGGTGGCCGACGCGGACCGGATCGCGGCTGCGGTCTCGCTCGCCGGCCGGCCGGCGCTCCTGATTGAAAACGAGGGGGCACTGGTGATCGGGAAGAACGTGCCTGACGCTTTCGACCGGCTCGAGGTGCTCGAAGCCACGGCGGAGGCCCTGGTCTTGAGCCGGCCGCTCGGGTCGGTGGTGCCAATGTCCTCTTCCGCCATCGAAGAGATGCGCCGCGTGTTCGGCTAGCTGGATATTTTGCACTGTGCCGGCCTAATGCCCGTTGAGCATCGCCATGCGAATAACGTTGGCGGACACCGAACGGTGCGTAGGGCCGGCGCTCGCCGCCGGGCCACGATCCGATTGAGAAATGGTCCGCCGACAAGCGGCGACCCTACATTCAACGGCATCATTCTGACTGAAGCCGTGAAACAAGCAGACTTTTCCTATCGATCGCGGTCGCGTGCCTGCGACTTTGAGTCAGCTTTCGTGCCTGAGGACGTTGCTGGCGGAGCGGGCGGAGGGAGCGAAGGCGAATGGGAAGGAGCCGGGGTGAAATCTCGCCTGGACGGAGCTGGTTCACGCGGCGGAACCATCAAGGGTGGCGGAGTCGGCGCGCGCAGCGGGATCGTTGCAGGCGGAGGTCGGACGTTCGAGCTGGCAGGGCGGGCTGAAGAATCCGGTGCTGGGCGATGGTCTGGGTCCGGCGCGGGCCGAGTTGGCGCCACAAAATGTGCTGAAGGCGCAGACTGGTCGCGGCCGGTTGTAGAAGCCGGGTGTTGGGTGGAACCGGAAGCCGGGCGGTTGGCGGGGGCACGGTTCGGCGGGCGCGAAGGCGAAGCATCTTGAGGACTCACCCGATTGTCGAAGGCCGGCCGGGAAGGGTTCGTTCGATGAATGTTGCTCGTCGGCGGACGAACATCGCGGTCTGCCGGGCGAACGGGCGGCGGGGAAGCAGCCCGCGGCGACCCGCCCCGCGAGTCTTGGGGTTTCGGGCCGGCGGGGGAAACATCCTGAGTTGGGCGGAATTTGGGATTCCCGTTTTGCGGACGGCTGGAGGAGGAAGCTGCTGGCAGCACGCGGTGCTCAGGAGCAGGATGGTTCCGGCGCCACGCGGACGAAGACCCCGCAAGTCCGGAGGGCCGTTGGAGTCGCTGCGGTGACAGCAGGGGCACGTTCGCTCCATGTCCGACCTGCACTGGGGTGACGTAGTTGCGATTTCGGCTCCATGCCGGCGGGCGATGCTCCGAAGGCCGGCGATGATCCGGCGGGCGACGAACGAGTGGGGGCAACGGACGGCGATGGTGGTCGAATCCGTAAAAGGGGATGAAAGGGAAAATGGTGAAGAAAGGACAGTACGGGCCGTAGGCGTAGCCGAAGTTGTCGTCGTAGCGCCAGGGATCGTAGTCCCAACCGTCGTCGGGCGGCGGGGCCCAGGTTGTTTCAGCGGGAGCGGCGTCGGCGTCAACGATCGCTTCGCCGGAACTCGGCGCCACACTGACGACGGCGAAACTGGTCCGCCCTTCGTTCCACGCAATCTTCATGCGGAAAACGGTCGTCGCCCGACCAGGATCATCGATGCAGGTCTCATCGCTGCGTACGTAACCCTGGTCGAGCAGGAACTGAACGAGGGTATCGACGATGCTGTTCAATTCCGTCTGCGACAAGGTACCCTGGTCGTCGGCCGCGACAATCGCGTAGGTCTGCAATGGCCGTACGCGCACCTGGCGCGAAGACGCTGACGCACATCCTGATCCGAGGACGACGAGGGCGAGCACGCCCAACGTGCAAGCGAGAAGGCAGGGTATCTTCATGGCGGTCCAGGTGTCAGTTGATGCGAAGAACGGTTGATCGGCGATCTTTCTTGTGGGGTTCGGGCCCCGATGGCAGCAGATCGGCGGGCCTGGCCGCCCGGCCCTACCTCGATCGGCGCGCCGGGCCGTCGCGTCCTTCCAATCAATCGCATCTGGGGTGGAAACGGACCGCCCACCTGCGCCAAGGCTTGCGGGGATAGAGGCAGTCGAATGTAGGGCGGGATCGCCAGATCCCGCCATTGCACCGAGCGCGGCGGGGTGCGGCGACCCCGCCCTACAAATAATGTAGCGTATCGTCCGGGAAACTGCGTGCGAAGATCACCCCGATTGCATGAGTCCGACTCGGGGAATCACTACATCCCTTCAAACGGAACAAACTGGTCCGACTTGGAAACCGTTGGGTGCCGGGATTCTATCGAAGCGCGAAAACGCCGCGCGAATGATTTCTCCGGTCAGGGTGAGACCGCCATGCCCTTCTCGACCCCTTCGCCTGAGACGATCGTGCAGATCGAGACTTTCTCCTTCACGCTATCGACGCGGATCTGCGCCTTCTCCGTCATGCTGGAGTCCAGCACCTCGCCCGTGCCGGGATCGCGCAGAACCTCCGAGGAGCCCACCTTGAAAACCTGTCCGACCGCGACGCCCTCGCGCTGGCCGCGATTGAAATAAACCTGGTTGCCCTTGACGAGAATGACGTTGCCGGTCCACGGCAGACTATCGAGTTGCGCCACACAGAAGGCCACCGCCTGGTCGATGGCCGCATCCACGGCCTTGCCGACGTTGGTCTTCTTGAAGGCGCTCATGTCACCGCTGAAATTCTGGTTACTCAGGCCGACGCTGAGCGCGTTGCTCTTGACCGTGCCGATGACCTTTTTCGAGGCCTTCACCTGGCCCGTGGTGGAGTCGACAATATAGATGACGGCGTTGATCTCAGCGGTGCGCGAACCGCCGCCGAGGCGGATGCCACCAAAGCCGACGCCGCCACTGCCACCCTCCGTGCCATCCTGGAAATTGGTGATCTCACCTTTGACCAGCAGCTGCGCCGGAGTCAGGTTGCCCTTTACCGGGGCCTTGTCTCCGCCGGCCGTGCGTCCACTGGCGGCAAAATCCTGCTCGGCCATGGCCGCGCTCCGCATGTCGGATTCGGCCACCACGATGAACCGGCCGGTATTCTGGAGGGAATCGGTCATCACGGCGCCGAAGGTGTCGGTCAGGGCAAACTGGCCGGCATAATTCGAGCGATTCTCGAATTTGGTGACCGTGATCGTATAGCGCAGTCCGCCCTTGGCGGGAGCCGCGGCAGCGTTGTCATCAGCACGAGCCGGCAGCAGGCCAAGCGCGACGACGGAGGCAAGCAGAACGAGCTTTTTCATGGGTAGTGTTGGGGCGGGGGTGAAATCGCAGCAAGGGGCAGACCGGGCAACTGTGGATCGGTTGTCCGCGGACGGCAACCAGTAAGGAGCCGAATTGGGCCGTATTTTTCCGCAGATTGAAACCTAGGAGAAAGCAGTTGTCTTTCTATCGTCGACTCAAGAAGTCGGCCGGACGGTCCCGGTGGGGGCCATGCGATTAGGGCTCATGCAGTCAGATGTAGGGCGGGATCGCCGGATCCCGCCGGTTCATCCAGTGCGGCGGGGTTCGGCGACCCCGCCCTACAACGTCGTGCCCTGCCGTCTCATTTCCCGTTGACCATGCGGACGGCAGAAGTGTCAAATGCCCCATGGTTCCAAGCGTCTTGATCGTCGATGATGAGAAGCACACCCGCGAGGGTTTGCAGCAGGCCTTGGACGAACATTACGACGTCTCGGTGGCGGCCAGCGCCGACGAGGCGTTCAATCTCATGGAGGCGCAGGAACACGACGTGATCGTCACCGATCTGCGCATGCCGGGCAAATCCGGCCTGAAAGTCATCGACAAGGCGCTCGCCCTGCCGAACAAGCCGGTGGTGATCATGATGACGGCGTACGGCAGCATCGAAACCGCGGTGGAGGCGATGAAGCGGGGGGCCTTTGATTTTCTGACCAAACCCGTCAACCTGGAGAAGCTGGAAATTCTGATTCAGCGGGCGCTCAAGACGAAGACGCTCGAAGTCGAGGTGCAGCAGCTGCACGAGCGGCTGGACGACCGGTTCAGTTCCGAGGGGATCGTGGGTCATTCCGAGCCGCTGCGCGAAGTCATGGAGCGCGTGAAGCTCGTGGCGCCCTCGCGCGCGACCATCCTGATCGACGGCGAGACCGGCTCGGGCAAGGAGTTGGTCGCGCAGGCCATCCACCAGGCGAGCCCGCGGGCGCGGGCGCCATTCGTCGCGGTCCATTGCGCGGCGCTGCCGCCGACGCTGCTGGAGAGCGAGCTGTTTGGTCACGAGCGCGGAGCCTTCACCGGCGCCACCGAACGGCGCATCGGTCGCTTTGAGGCGGCCGACACCGGGACGCTGTTCCTGGACGAGATCAGTGAGATTTCGCTGGCGACACAGGTGAAGCTGCTCCGGTTTCTCGAGACCAAGGCGATCGAGCGGATCGGCAGCATGAAGCTCATCCCACTCGACGTACGGCTGGTCGCGGCCACGAACAAGAATCTCGAGCAGATGGTGAAGGAAGGAACGTTTCGCGAGGATTTGTTTTTCCGGCTGAATGTGGTGCGCATCGCCGTGCCGCCGCTGCGCGCCCGGCCCGAGGACGTGCCGTTGCTCCTGGATCACTTTCTTAAGGTCTTCAGTGAGGAGAACCACGTGCCGCCGCTGACCATCGAGCCGGGCGCGATGCGCCGCCTGCAGGCCTACGCCTGGCCGGGCAATATCCGCGAATTGCGGAACTTTGTGGAGAACGCCGTGGTGTTGCGGCGCGGCGGAAAGCTGACCGAGTTTGACTTGGAACCGCGATTCCGAGGCGAGGCGACCCCGGTCGGAACCGGCTCGGCGGCGCCCATCCCGACGGCCCCCCCCGCCAATCCGCTCTCGGTGGAGGAGAACGAGAAGCGTCTGCTGCGCGAGGCGCTGGTCAAGTCGCGGGGCAACCGCACCAAGGCCGCCGAGTTCATGGGGATCAGCCGCCGCACCCTGCACCGCAAACTGGCGCAGTGGCCGGAACTCGACGTGATCGACCGTTGATCTGTGGATCAGCGCACCAAGCCAGCGCCTCGAATTCTCGTCGACATCGAATCAAGGCCATCGTGGGATCAGCCGGCCCCCCACCGATTATGACTGCTCCGCCAGATGATCCCGAAGCAATCGTCCAGCGACAGCTTGATGCATACAATGCGCGTGATCTCGCTGCGCTCCTGGCGATCTACGCAGACGATGCGGCAATGTTCGAGCATCCGGCCAAGCTGCTGGCCCGCGGTTCAGCGGCCTTGCGCGAGCGTTTTGTTGCCCGATTTCAGGAGCCGAATCTGCACGCCCGCCTGTTGAAGCGGATCGTGATGGGAAACACAGTTATCGATCACGAACGAGTGACGCGCACTTTTCCGGAGGGGGCCGGCACGATGGAGTTGGTGATGATCTATGAGGTAAAGAAAGGGCGGATTGCGACTGCTTGGAGCATTGCTGGCACACGGGTCCTTGATTCAACGGCATGATCAATCCTGGAAACAAGGAAAGGCGCACTGGCGTTTCCGGGCGGGATTTGGCGACCCCTGTCGCGGCCAATCGCAAGGTAGGAAGAAAGCAGGTGCTGCAGGTCTCGGTCATCCTGGCTCATCCCCGTCGGGGTAGTTTCAATCATGCCATTGCGGAAACGGTCGTGGCGGAACTGTGCCGAAACGGTCATTCCGTGCGGTTTCACGATTTGCACCGGGAGGTGTTCGGCGACCCGTTGGATGCCATCTGGAAGAAGTGCGTGTTTGATTTGTGTGGGGTGAAGAAGGTCCACCGAACCGTGTTTAGCGTAGTGGTGACCAGCACGAAAGAACAACGCAGCGAATGGCTGTCGGACGTACGGGCGACGGTGGGTCGCCCAGAATCTTGGCAAGGAACTCATCTTTTGCCCTCCAGTAGTCTTCGGCCCCTGCATTCGCCTGGGCGACTTTCAGTTGATCGTACTCGCGGAGCGCCGCCGGACGGGATCTGAAATAATCGCGAAGATAAAGCAAGAAGTCCGAATTGGAATCTTTGACCATGACCTAAATTCCGACCGGCAATTGATAGCCGATATCGTCGCCAAAGCTGGCAAACTCCGCCGTCCAGTTCGACGCTTGTTTGACCGCGAAATGCTCGCTGAGGACCTTGACGGTCGCTTGGAAACGCGGCGCCGAAACCCGGAGCAAAATGTCCACGTCCCCCTTGGTTAACGCTCCAGCGATCGCGGTGGCTCCGATATGATGGATTTCGGCGCCTGGCGCCAACGACTGGAGCTGGGCGGACAAACATGAAACGATACGCTCCGCTTCCGGGAGCAGGTCCTCCGCGGATTTGAGGGTGATGCCGGCCATCGCCAATGGGGGGCTGCGCTGAACCGACCGCTATTCCCGCTTGATCAATTCGCGCGGGTTGATTTCCACCGGCCCGATTTCGGGCAGGTTCTTCGCCCCCTTGGCACCGAGTTCGGACAGCTTGCGCGCGCCGGGGATCAAACCACTTTCGAGCGAGCCGACGGCCGCATTGTACGATTTGGTGGCCGTTTCCAACGCGTGCCCAACCTTGTCGAAATGGTCGACATAGATGGCGATCCGATCGTAGAGCTGCCGGCCGAGATCGGCGATTTCCTCAGCGTTTTTCGACACGGCTTCCTGTCGCCAGCCATAGGCCGCCGCCTTGAGCAGCGCGATGAGCGAGGCCGGCGTGGCGAGCAGAACCTTCTTGCCGATCGCGCGCTCGATCAGCGTCGGGTCGCCCTGTAGCGCGCCCGCGAGAAACTGGTCGCCCGGCAGAAA
The DNA here is from genome assembly GCA_003142955.1 of Opitutia bacterium. Taxonomy (GTDB): domain Bacteria; phylum Verrucomicrobiota; class Verrucomicrobiia; order Opitutales; family Opitutaceae; genus Fen-1467. The sequence goes on from PLOH01000148.1 coordinate 16,879, forward strand.
CAGCACGACAAATTCCGGCGAGGGCTGGAACTGCTCCCAATAGCTTTTGGCGCCGAGCGCATCGATGTGGCCGCGTACCTTCGCGGCGTGCTCGGCGAGCTTCAGCGCCCGGGTCGCGTCGTCGGTGGCGCTCGCCGCCTCGCGGTACGCGTCGTTGGGCGCCTTGGCGTCGACGACGATCTGCTGGCCTCCGGGCAGGCGAACCACCAGATCGGCGCGGTCTCGGCCGCCCGCCTCGGGAGTGACCTGTTCGGCGAAGTCGCAATACGCGGTCATGCCGGCGAGTTCGACGACGCGGCGGAGCTGCAGCTCGCCCCAGGTGCCGGCCGTGCGCGTGGCGCTGAGGGCGGTGGACAGCCGGGACGTTTCGGTTTGCAGGGAGGTTTGCGCGGAGGCCAGAGTCTTGAGTTGCTCGGAGAGCTGGCCATACGCGCCGGCGCGCGTTTTTTCCATCTCGGCAACTTTGCCATCCACTTTGTCGAGCGACTCCTTGAGCGGCCGGACGAGCGAGTCGATGGCTTGCTGGCGTTTGCCGAGTTCGTCGGCGGACTGCTGGTGGAGCTTGCTGAAGGTCTCCCGCGCGAGTTCGAGGAACCGGGTATTGCTGGCACTCAGCGCATCGCTGGCCAGCGCCTTGAAAGTTTCCGTCAGCCGGGACTGCGCCTGCTGCAGGGCGTCGCGCTCGGCGGTTAGAAGGGTGCTCAGCCGGGACTTCTCCACCTCGAGTTCGGAAAGGCGGGCGCGCGTTGCCACGAGTTCGCCCTCGGCTTTCGCGAGCTGGCTGGTAAGGAACTGGAGGCGGGCCCCGAGGGCGGCGGCGCGGGAGAGCATCCACAGCCAGACCAGCAGGCCGGCGGCAACGGCGGTGATGAGGACGGCAAGCAGGGTGGTGGTCACGGCGAAGAGTCAGGCTAGTGATCTCACTGGGCGTTGCGAGCGCAACCGACGGTGGACGGCGAGCCTCCCGCCGAGCCGGGCGGACCGAGTGTTCCAATGTCGTCTATTAAATGACAAAGCGCGCAGCGGCCTTGATGGTTTGTCATTTAACAGATGACAAAGCTGATAAGTCAGATTAGCGCGGCGGGAGGCTCGACCTCCAGCCCAAGCGGCGTTGACGGCGCAGCGCCCTCCACGGAAATCGCAGAGGGGACGCGTTACTTCTGGCGGCCAAACAACTCGGCAATGATGTCCTCCAGCGGCACGTCCTCGATGGTGATATCCGCCACCGGACCGGCCGCCAGGATTTGTTGCGAGATCGCGACCGCCTGCTCGCCCGGGACCTGCAGCACGTACTCGCCATCCTCGGTTGGTTTTGGCTGGCCGAGCAGGGGGCTGAGCGCCCCGGGCAAAAGCACACCGTCGACGGGCCGGAACTTGATGATCTTCTGGCGGCTGCCGGTGGCGTCGAGCTGGTCGATCGCGCCGTCGTGGATCTTCCGGCCCTTGTGAATGACAATGACGCGTTCGCACAGCGCCTTGATGTCGGCCATATAGTGGCTGGTGAGCAGGATCGTCGTGTGGTAGCGCCGGTTGTAATCGCGCAGAAACAGGCGCACGGCCTTTTGCGAGACCACATCGAGGCCGATGGTGGGTTCATCGAGGAAGAGCACTCGCGGGCGGTGGAGCAGCGCGGCGATGAGTTCCATTTTCATCCGTTCGCCGAGCGAAAGTTCGCGCACCATGACGTTGAGTTTGTGGCCCACGTCGAGCAGGGTCACGAGTTCATCAAGCGTCGCCTTGTACTGCGCGGCCCCGAGGCCGTAGATGTGCCGGAGCAGCAGGAAAGATTCGATGGCGGGCAGATCCCACCAGAGCTGGTTCTTCTGGCCGAGCACCAGCGCGAAGATCCGCCGGTAGGCATTCTCGCGCTTGGTGGGATCAAAGCCCGCCACGCGCGCCCGTCCCGAAGTCGGAAAGATGAGGCCGGAAAGCATCTTGAGCGTGGTCGTTTTGCCCGCGCCGTTGGGTCCAAGGAAACCAACCAGCTCGCCTTCCCCGATCGTGAAGGAGATTTCGTTGGCGGCGCGAATCTCCTCGAATTCGCGCTGGAACAGACCTTTCACGCCGCCCCAGAAGCCGGGCTGCTTCTTGTAGGTGCGGAAGACGCGAGTGAGGTTTTCGACTTCGATCATTGCCGTGAGAATCCAGAATCCAGGAGCGAGGAGCCAGAATGCAGTAGTCAGAATCCAGCAGCCAGGAGCTAGAATCCAGAAGAATCAGCGGGTGCTCGGTGTAGGAGCCTGCTTGCAGGCGATTCTTACCTCGGAATCCTCCTCCGCAAGGCCCAGGGAGGACAGGTCGCGAGCGAGCTTGCTTCTACAAATCGCATTGATCCGGCTAGACACATCCCAGGCGGGTGTAATCCAGCACCGTGTGGCTGATGAAGCCGTGCGCCAATGCGGCCCGGTCGGTGAGCGGTTCGGCAGGGGAGCAATCTTGACCGAGGTGGAAAACGAAACGGTGCGTGCCGTCGTCCTGGGCCGGGCTGAACAAGCCGGGGATCACCATGCGCGCCGGCACGGTGCGCCGGACCTCGGAATCGGGGTGGATCGCAGAGGGAAAGTTGATGTTGTGAACGATGAAACTCCGCGGAGGCGTTCCAGCGACGAGTTCCTGCACCAGTCGCCCCGCGTGGCGCGCGGAGATTTTCAGGGTGGCGCACAGCTCGTCGCCGGGTTGCCCGCCCCTGTCCTTGAGGTGATCATAGGTCTCAAAGCTCAAGTCTTGCGAGAACGCCACGGCCGGAAGACCGTGCAGCACGCCCTCGAACGCTCCGGCGACGGTGCCGCTGGCGAGAATGAAAGCCAACGAGGCATTGAGCCCGACGTTCATGCCGCTGACGACCGCGTCGGGCCGGGTCTTGACGAGGTGGGCGAGCGCGATGTTGACGCAATCCGACGGCGTTCCATCGACGGTCCACGTAGGACAATCGAACCCGCGGTCAGTCCGGGCCGAACGCACGGGCCGGTTGCGCGATTTTGCCGCACCGATCCAGCTTTGCTCCGTCTTGGGAGCAACCACCGCGAGTTCGTGGCCCGCCTCGCGCAGGCCGAGGACCAGCTCATGGAGGAAAACGCAGTCGATGCCGTCGTCGTTGGTGACCAGAAGTCGCATGGGAGCTTTGCCTAGATGAGGGCAGTAGGAAGGTCGCTCGCGACCGATGATCGCCCGCAAGCGGGCTTCCTACAACCTGATTGGATACGCCTCTAGTCGTGCATCAGTCCTTCAAGCATCGGGGCAGGTGAGCCATCCTTCAGGCGCACGGGGAACACGCTCTGGTAGCCCCAGACGGTCCAGCCGAATCCGTGGCGCTCACAGGCGTGGCGGACGGCGCGCGTCCAGTTAATCGTGGATTGCGGATCGGCTTTGTGGAACACGCCGAACTCGCCGAGAAGAATCTCGCGCCCGACCGCCTTGGTCCGGACCCAATCGGCCAGCCGTTCAAACATCGGATCAACATCCTGGGCGGCGGAGAGCGTCGCGGGTATGGTCTGGCCCGCCGGGATCATTCCGGTGAGATCCGGGACTTGGCCGGGAAATGGCACCGCCGGCATCTTGTCTCCCGCCGGAAACGCCCAGGGCGCCTTCTGGTGAGTGAAGATGAGAGGCTCATAGAAATGCACGGTCACGGCGACGTTGGGGTCGTGGGCCGGCAGCTCGAGGTCCACCACATTTGGGATCGTGTTCCATTTGTTGCAGGGGAAATAGACCATGCGCGTCGGGTTGCTCTCCCGGATGGCCGAGAGCATGCGCAGGTTGAACACATTGAGCTGCGAGTTCTTGTCCGCTTTCGGCTCGTTGAGCAATTCGAAGCGCAGGTAGTCGCCTTCGTGCGCATAACGCGTGGCGAGGGTGCGCCAGAGGCTGGCCGCTTTGTCCATCAGCGCCGGATCGGTGAACACGCGGGCGTCGGACGCGGCGCCGGAGTTGAAGTCCGCCCCGTCGATAAAATGCACGTCGAGAATGGCGCCGAGACCGTGTTGCCGGACCCAGGCGAGCGCCCGATCGAAGGGCGCCACTTTCGCCTCATCGAGCGTGCCATCCGCTTTCAGCCAGATGCGGGAATCGATGGGAAAACGAAGATGGTCGAATCCGTGGGCCGCGATCCACGCCACATCCTCTTCCGTGAACCACGGGGCGGCGTAGGTCATCTTGCCTTCATTTTGCGAAAGCCAGTTGTCGATGTTCACCCCGCGCATGAACGTATGACGGCCCGCATTGGCGGGTGGAGGCGGGAGGTCGGCCGTCGGATCTGCGCGGCTGGTAGCACTGGCGATCGGAAGGAAGGACAATACGCTGCAACCAAAGAGCAGGTGGCGAAGCAGAACGAATGGGGAGTTCATTGAAGTAAGGTCGGGAGGAAGCACGGGGGCGGTTGATCGAATGGAGGCATCCGGCAGGCTTGACCTGATTCTCGCAGCCCGAGCAGTGTCAGCGCAACGCCCGAGTTTTTCCGAAGGGAGCGCGAGGAGCTGAACGGACGGCTCCTTGGTCCGATCGGACCATGGAAACGGATGCGATGACAGGAGGTGCCGACTCTGCGGGCCTGTATGTTTGGACAGTTTTGTGGTCCGATCGGACCACAAAAGCGGATGCGTTGGCGGGGAGCGTCAAGATGCTTATGCGGATTCATGTAATCGAGTGTAGCGCCGTTGCCGGTTCGACAGGCTCAAGGCCCGGAGCGTGTCGAGGGGCTGGTCGACGGGCCGCCCGCCGAGCGCAAACGGTCCGGCCACAAGGGCCACCCTACAATCACTGAATGGAAAAAAAGAGCGGCCCGGGAAGGCCGCTCTTTGCTGATCGCTTAAAGCGTTGTGCTTATCGCTGGCCGCTTACGGCTGCTGCGTCGGCGTCGGAGCCGGGGCGGCTTCGGCGGCCGGGGCGAACTCGGGGGCCGGGGGGGCCGCCGGCGTTTGCGCGGCTTCGCGCTCCTTCATGGCGGCGCGGCGCGAAAGGCGGACCTTGCCGGAGCGCTCATCGATGCCAACGCACTTGACCCAAACCATGTCGCCCATCTTGACGACATCCTCGGTGCGGCGCACCCGGAAATCAGCCAGTTCCGAGATATGCACGAGGCCTTCCTTGCCGGGCATGCACTCGACGAACGCGCCGAATTCCTTGGTGCCGGTGACCCGGCCCTGGTAGGTTTTGCCCATCTCAATCTGCGAGCCACCGCCACAGAGGCCGTCGATCTCCTGCACGGCCCGGGCCATCGCGTCGGCGTTGTTGGAATAGATGTAGACCTTGCCGGAATCGTCCTCGGCGATGTCGATCTGCGCTCCGGTGGTCTCGGTGATGCGCCGGATGGTCTTGCCGCCGGGGCCGATGAGCAGGCCGATCTTTTCGGGATCGATCTGGATCGTCTGGATCCGCGGGGCGTAGGTGCTGAGCTGCTTGCGCGGCTCAGGGATGGCGGCGAGCATCTTGCGCAGGATCTCGATCCGCGCATCGCGGGCCTGGAAAATGGCCTTTTTGGCGATCTCGAACGGCAGGCCGTTGATCTTGAGGTCGAGCTGGAAGCCGGTGATCCCTTCGGTCGTGCCGGCGAGCTTGAAATCCATGTCGCCGAAGTGGTCTTCCTCGCCGAGAATATCGGTGATCGTGACCCAGCGGGAGATGGCGCCGGAAGCGTCGTTCTCGGTGATCAGGCCGCACGAAATGCCGGCGACGGGTGCGACAATTGGCACGCCGGCGTCCATCAAGGACAGGCAGCCGCCACAAATTGAGGCCATCGAGGTCGAGCCGTTGGAAGCCATGATCTCCGAGGTCACCCGGATCGAGTAGGGGAACACATCCTCGGGCGGGATCACGGGGAGCAGCGAGCGTTCCGCCAGCGCACCGTGGCCGATTTCGCGGCGGCCGGGTCCGGTGGTGCGGCCGGTTTCACCGACGGAGAACGGCGGGAAGTTGTAGTGAAGGATGAAGCTCTTTGACTTGGCGCCGCCGGTGAGCGCATCGAGTTCCTGCGCCTCCTTGGTGGGCCCGAGCGTCGTGATGACCAGACCCTGGGTGTCGCCGCGCTGGAACAGGCCGGAGCCATGCACGCGGGGCAGCACGCCGACCTCGCAGGAGATCGGGCGGATAGACGTGGCGTCGCGCTGGTCAGCACGCACGCCCTTTTCGAGGACGGAGTGGCGGTAGGCCTTGTACTGGAGATCCTCGAAAACGATATTGATGTCGTGGTCGGCGAACTTGCCCTCGCCCAGTTCGGCGAGGAGGGCGGCCTTCGCCTCGGCCTTGAGGGCGTCGACGTTAGCCTGGCGGACCTGTTTTTCCTTGCCGAAGATGGCGTCGGACATCTTGGGGCCGGCGACGCGCTCGATGATGGCGCGCGATTCGGGACTCGCGGTGACGAGCGGGAAGACCGCCTTGGGCTTGCCGGCGACGACGACGAGTTCCTTGATGGCCTTGATGACGGGCTGGATGGCCTGGTGGGCGAATTCGAGCGCCTCGATGAAGCGGGCCTCGGGCAGCTGGTCGGCCGAGCCTTCGATCATCAACATGTCTTTTTCGTTGCCGACGTAGATCAGGTCGAGATTCGACTGGAACATCTGCTCGATCGTCGGGTTGGCCACGAACTTGCCTTCAATCTGACCGATGCGCAGGGCGGCAATCGGGCCGTCCCACGGAATGTCGGACAGTGCCAGCGCTGCCGAGGCACCGTTGACCATCGAGATGTCGGACTCGTGCGCCTGGTCGGCGGAGAGCAGGATGCCGATGATCTGCACCTCGTTCAGGAAGCCGGTGGGAAAGAGCGGGCGACACGGACGGTCGCACAGGCGCGAGGTGAGGATCTCTTTTTCGGANNAAGAAGTCCTGCCCGGGCCTCATGGTCGAGGCGACCGTGGCGGAGACGAAGACAGTCGTTTCACCGACGGTGACCGTGACGGCGCCGTTGGCAAATTTGGCAAGGGTACCGGTAGCGAACTTGATGCCGAGTTCGGGAACGGTGACGGTATGTTTCTGATTCATGGGTCTGATGGATTGCCCCGCTCCCGGGCGTTCGCGCGTCATGCGCGACGATCGCGGTGAGGAAGGGCGGTTGTTTGCGCCGTACGGCTCAGCCGTTCCCGGCGCGCGGGATCTCAACGGTTTTTAACCGGATTTCGCTCCCGGCATCCCAGACGCGAGAGATTTCTGTTTGCTTCCATCCGTCGAGGTCGGGCGGATTATCCTCAATCCGCCGCGGCGGGTTAGGAATAACGCGCCCTCACCTTGGATAGCGGCAAACGGAAATGTCCCGGGTCAAAAGGAGCGGGTCGGAAACGACACCGGGCGGTCCGCGGAATGGGCCGCCCGGCGAGGAAACTGGTTACTTGCGCAGGCTGAGACGCTGCAACAAGTCATTATACTTGGCCAGATCGTGTCGCTTCAGGTAATCCAAAAGCTTGCGACGACGGCTGGCCATCTGGAGAAGGCCGCGGCGGCTGTGGAAGTCCTTCCGATGCGCGCGCAGATGCTCGGTCAAGTGGTTGATCCGGGCGGTCAGCAGGGCGATCTGGACGTCGCAGGAGCCGGTGTCCTTCTCGTGTACTTTGTATTGGGTGATGATTTCGGCTTTTACTATCGACATGGTCTAGTGTGGGTTGCACGACTGGAGGGGGCTTTGAGAACCCCGCGCCACCCGCCTTTGGCAACCTGCCGCCAGCCGATGGCACCGTTCTAATCCCGGCAAGCCGGGACCAATCATGGTGGCAGCCCGCAACCGACGGACTGTCACTAACGCAAGGGGCACTTATCTTAAACCCGGTCGGGCGGCGCAAGCGTATTTTTCTGGGCATGTCATTGAAGAACAGGGCGGCTTCATTCTCGGTCGCGTCTACGGGTGTTCTGCAGTCGCTGGGCGCGATCTTGCCTGCCGTGCCGCAGCCTTGGCGAGGGCTGGCCGCAGCCCATAAAACGGGCGCAGCAAGCCTGCGCCCCTACGGCAGGAGACCGGATCTTCCACCGGGGAATTAATCAGCCCGCCCGCAGGTTCAGCTCGCGCACGTGATCGCAGCCCGGGAGTTTCTGGACCTTGCCCAGGATCGATTCGCGGTGCATAAAGAGTTCATTGCGAACGACGCTGTGGGACACGAGGACCATCAGCGATTTGCCGCGGTCGATGCGCACGGGGTGCGAATAGGCGGCGTTCGCGGCGCCGACCATTTCCGGCCAGTGATCGCGGATCGTCTGCTCGCAGGAGTTCCGGCCGATCTGATACTTCACGAGCAACGTTTCGATCAGCGGCCCCAGCGGCGTTGTCGCCCGGCACCTCATGTTCCATGGCTCGGTGAAGGCGATCCCGCGGAAATCGCCGATCAGTTTCTCGGCACCCTTGCTGAACCTGGCCGGCTCGTCAGGCATGGGGAGCGGAATCCATCCGCGGCTCCTTCAACCTCTCCGCCTCGTAGAGCCGGCTGTAGCGGAGCAACGTGCCGAAAGCGGTCGAGGCGGCGATGTAGAAGCCGGGGTAGCCGTCCAGAAAACCTCCGCGCAGCACGTAGGCGCGCACGAACCGCCAGACGGGCCGGAACAGCGCGTGCCCAAGTGACCAGTGTCGACCCAACGCTGCCTGGTGGCGCAGGAAGTCATCGGATTGGCGGCTCATCTTCCAGACTTGGGCGGGAAGCGTCGGATAGGAATAATGATGCAAGTCCGAATGAAAATGGGCGACCGGACCCTGCACGCGCACCTGCGTGTGAGCCGGGTCGCCGCCCCAACGACCAGCGTCCAACCGGAAAAGCCGGAGGCAGCGGTCGGGATACCAGTCCCCATGGAGGATCCAGCGACCGAGGAACCATGACTTGCGGGGAAAATCGGCGCCGGCGATCCGGGCTGGGCCTCCTTCCGCGGAGAAGCAGCGAACGATTTCGTCGCGTAGCGCGGAGGACACCTCCTCGTCGGCGTCGAGCGCAAGCACCCACGGTTGGGTAGCCTTGGCCAGGGCCAGGTTCTTCGTTTCGCGAAAACCCTGCCACTCGGTCTCGAAAACCCGGGCGCCATGCTGACCGGCAATGGAGGCGCTGTCGTCCGTCGTTTCGTTCAACACAACCACAATCTCACCCACCCAGCCCTGCACGCTGGCGAGACAACGCCGCAGATGGGCGGCCTCGTTTCTGGCGACAATGACCACGGACACGGGCAGGGGAGTGGAAGACGGCGGCACGAGGGTCACACTAATGATCATTAATCGCGGGCAAGAGAATCCCAAATTGGCGGGCGGGATCGCGCAATCGAGGTGGAGCGGCTTGTCCACCCGGCGCTTGTCTTGTCACGCAGGCTGTCCCTCAATCGGGGTATCGGATGAACTTGCGGATTCAATTCCCCCTGCGTTGCGAGCGCCGCCAGCGAGCCGCGGAGTTTTCGCTGCCATGAATCGCGCATTTCTGACCCGGTTTGCCTGGATCTCCATCGCCGCCGCCCTGGTGACCATGGGGCTGAAGACGGCGGCCTATCTTGAGACCGGGTCGGTGGGATTGCTGTCCGACGCCATCGAATCGTTGGTGAATCTCTTCGGCGGCCTGATGGCACTGGCGATGCTGACCGTGGCGGCCCGGCCTCCCGACGAGGATCACGCCTACGGTCATGGCAAGGCGGAGTATTTTTCCAGCGGGGTGGAAGGAACGTTGATCTCGATTGCGGCCGTGAGCATCGGGGTGACGGCGGTGCTGCGGTTGCTCGCGCCCCGGCCCCTCGAAGCCATCGGCCTCGGCCTGGCGATCTCCGTGGTGGCGTCGCTGGTGAATCTCGGCGTGGCGCTGTTGCTGCTGCGGGCGGCGCGCCAACATGATTCGATCACACTGGAGGCCAATGCGTATCATCTGTTGACCGATGTGTGGACCTCGGTTGGCGTGGTGGTGGGCGTAGGCGCCGTCGCGCTCACTCACTGGGAATGGCTCGACCCGGTCGTGGCGCTCGTCGTCGCTGCAAATATCATCTGGACGGGAGTGGGAATTGTGCGGCGCTCAGTCGCCGGCCTCATGGACAAGGCGATTGCTCCGGAGGATGTCGCCGCCGTCCAAAAAGTGCTGGACGTGTTCCGGCGGGACGGGGTGCAGTTTCATGCGCTGATCACCCGCCAGGCCGGGGCGCAAAAATTCGTGTCCGTGCACGTCCTCGTTCCGGGCGACTGGACGGTCAGGAGGGGGCATCAACTGCTCGAACAAATCGAAGCGGACATCCGGCACGCGGTGCCCGGTGCCCTGATGTTCACCCATCTTGAACCGTTGGACGATCCAGCCTCCTGGGCGGATGAAAAGCTGGAACGGCCATGAAATTGACGCTGGTGCACTATGCGCTGGCCCGGGGCGGCGGGATGGAAAGGTACCTGACCGACCTGCTGAGAGGATTTGCCGCCATTGGCGTGGCCCGGCGCGTCGTGGTGGGCCGCGCCGATCCGCAGCTGGCGGAGCAGCTCGGCGCCGAGGTGGTGAAATTGTCCAACGCGTTCAAGCCGCGCCTGGTGGCCAAGCTGGTGTTTTATCTGCGGGGGCGCCGGTGGTTGCGGGAGCATGCGGGCGAGCCGACGCTGGGGCTGGCCCGGGTGCCGGGGTCGCAAGTCATGATCTGCGGCGGCAACCATCTCGGCTACCTGCGGGCGCGGGGGCGGCGGGGGGGGCTGGCCGACCGCCTGGAGCTGCACATGGAGCGGCGCGCCTACGCGGAGGCCCGGCTGATCGTGGCCCATTCGGAAATGATGCGGCGGGAGTTGCAGGAGCTTTACGGGATTCCATCCGGGAAAGTGGTGCGGCTGTATCCACCGGTGGATACGCAGCGCTTCCGGCGGTTTTCCGCGGACGAGCGGGCGGCGCTGCGGCGGCGCTGCGGATTCGACGGCCGGCGGGCGCGACTGCTCTTCCCGTCCGGCAGCCACCGGCGCAAGGGTCTGGACTTGCTGGTGGCGGCGGTCGCGCAGCGGCCGGAAGAGGGCTGGGAGATCATTGTGGCCGGGACCAAGCCGCCCGCCCGGCTCGCGGGGGCGGTGCGGTATGTCGGGCAGATCGAGGCGATGGAGGAACTGTATGCGGCGTGTGACGCGACGGTGCTGCCGTCGCGCTGCGAACCGTTCGGGCTGGTCTACGTGGAGTCGGTGCTGTGCGGCACTCCGGCGGTGTTGCCCGGCACGGCGGGGGCGGCGGAGATTCTCGCGGGACCCGGAGCGGTGGTGCTGCGGTCGCTGCAACCCGCCGCGATCGCGGCGGGCATTGAGGAGGCGCTGCAGGCCGGGCCGGTACCGCCCACGAATGTGGTCGCGGACCACGGCCTCTCGGTGGAGGCGCACGTGGGGAGGCTGCGAGCCTTATTCCCGCCCGAGGACGGCACAGACGGCTGAGTACACCTCGTCCTCGCCGATGCGGCGGACGCAGTAGTTCTTGTAGCCGTTGCCTGGATCGCATTCCTGCGGCCACAGACAGCCGGTGCAGGGCAGGGGCGCCTGAAGGACGCGGTGGCCTTCGCCGGCCGGCGCCCAGACGATTTTGCTTTGCGAGCTGAAGAGTGCGACGACGCGGGTGCCGACCGCGGCGGCGATATGCATTGGGCCGCTGTCGTGGCAGAGGAGGAGATCGACCTGGCGAACGCAGGCGGCAAAGGTGCAGAGATCGACGGACGGAGGCAGCACGACGAGGGGCGTGCGGGCGGAGGCGCGGATGCCCTCGACCAGCGCCTGTTCGGCCGGCCCGCCGATGAGCAGTACCTGCGCGCCGGCCTCGGTCTGCAGACGGTCGGCGACGCGGGCGAAGCGGTCGAGCGGCCAGATGCGGTAGGAACTACGGCTGCCGGGGTGGAGGAGGACACGCGGCCGGCGGGGATCAGGGAGGAGGGCGGCGGCGCGACGGAGGTCTTCGGGGCGCGGCTCGAGGCGGCACTCGCGCGTCGCCACGGGCACGCCGGCGAAGGGCAGGAGGCGCAAGGTGTGGTCGATAAATGACTCCGCGTAGTACTCGTCGGGCGTCACGACCGAAAGACGGGTGTAGGCGAGGCGGCGGCGCCAGCGGTGCTTGTCGGGTTCGAAGCTGGCACGAAAGGGCGCACCGGTCAGCCTTGAGAGGAAGGCGGTGCGGTCGTTGGTGTCGAGATCGAAGACATGCGTGAACCGCGCCGACCGGAGGACTCGGAGCAGGGCGACCGCGCGCCCGAGCCGACGGGGAGGGCGGCGCGGGATTTGCAGCACGTGATCGATGTCGGGGTTGAGCGCAAGGATGTCAGCATAACCTTCGTCAACGAGCACGGTGAAGCTCCCGGCGGGCCAATGCCGGCGGAGATTGCGCAGAAACGGCGCGAGCAGAACCAGGTCGCCGATATAGCGCCGGCGGATGATGAGGATGCGCGGCTGGGCCGGGTCGGTGCTCATGGCTGCCGGATCGCATGGGTTTCGCGGGCGGGACGAGGCCGGAAGGCGTGCCGCCACCAAGCCCGGAGGCGGCCCCGGCCCTTCGCCGCTCTCCTGTCGCTGTCGCCTCCGGGGCAACGCGGCATGACGTCGCAGCCTCGGATGGCGGGACCCCGCCGGTCGGCGAAGAGCGGCATGAGGATCGATCCCCGCTCAGCGTTTCAGGGCGACCTCCAGCAACTCGTCGATGCTGGTGTCCGCGACACACTGATAGCGATCGCTGGCGCCGTAGTAGAGCTTGATGGAGCCGTCCGGTTCCACCACGTGAGAGGAGGCGAACACGCAATTGGGTGTATGGCCGGCGTTTTCGTAGGGCATCTCAGGAGTCAGGATGCACTCGTCGCCCACGCGGATGAGCTCCGAGGGATCGTCCAGCCGGGCGAGGGCGACGCCGGCATGATAGAGAAATTCATATTCGCAGACCACGGAAACGGCGTGGAAGATGATCAGCCAGCCTTCCTTGGTCCTGATCGGCGTGCCACAGGGACCGATCTTGCCCCAACCGAAGGAGCATTTTCCCTTGTCCATCAGCAGTCGCTGGTTGCCCCAGAATTTCAGGTCCGGGGATTGGGTCACCCAGATCTCGCCGAGGGCGTTCGGACGTTCCAAGGCCGTGTACAGGCCGTTCAATTTCTCCGGAAACAGCACGGTATTGCGGAAGCCGGTGCCGGTAATGAAACCCTCCCACTTGAAGTTGTGCATGTCCTGCGAGGTCATGTGGCCCATCCGCGCGTCGGAGCCATGGCAGCAGAAGGTCATGTGGTAGGTATCCCCGATCTTCGTAATCCGCGGGTCGTATTGGACCCGGGCATATTTCTTGTACTCGGCATCCTTCGGCAGCTCGACGATCTCGCCAATTTTCCAGTGGTCGTAGCCGTTGGGGGATTCCGCCAGGCAGAAGAAATTATAGAAATTATAGCCCTCGCAGCGGAGGACCATCACATACCGGTCCTCGTGCTTGACGACGGAACTGTTGTAAATGCCCCGGCAGGCGAACGGCACCATGTCGGCGGTGACGATCGGATTCCCGGCATAGCGGCGAACGGGGCGCCATTTGGCAAAGACGCGCGGCTCGGAATAGGAGGCGGTGGGTGGGTTGCTCATAGTTGTTTGGAGAACGACAGCCGGTCATGCGGCCGCTGTCTCGCCGATGCCATGCTGGCGGTCGTACAGCGACCGGTAGAGCGGGTTCGCGGCGTAGAGCGAGGCATGGTTGCCTTGCGCCACGATCGCGCCCTGGTCAAACACGAGGATGAGGGAGGCGTCCCGGATGGTGCTGAACCGGTGGGCGATGATGAGGACGGTCTTGCCGACCACGAGTTTGCGGAGCGCATCCTGGATGGCAGACTCACTTTCGGAGTCGAGCGCACTGGTGGCCTCGTCGAGCACCAGGATGGGTGCGTTGCGAAGAAAAGCGCGGGCGAGGGCGATCCGTTGTTTCTGGCCGCCGGAAACCAGCGAGCCTCGTTCGCCAACGACCGTGTCATAACCGTCCTGCAGCCCGCGGATGAACTCGTCGGCATGGGCGTTGACCGCGGCGGTCATCACCTCCTCACGGCTGGCGTTGGGCCGTCCGAGCAGCAGATTGTTGTAGATCGTGTCGTTGAACAGGACTGGGTCTTGGGAAACGACTGCGATGTTGCGCCGGAGGTCAGCCAGTCGCATGGCCCGCACGTCCAGCCCGTCGATGGTGACCGAACCGGTGCCGACCTCGTAAAACCGGGGTACGAGGTTGGCAAAGGTGGACTTGCCTGCGCCGCTCGGGCCGACCAGCGCGCAGACGGTGCCAGCGGGGATGTGGGCATTGACGCCACGAAGGGCAGGAATATTGCCGTTCGGGCCATAAGCGAAATTGACGGTCGCAAACGCCAGCTCGCCGTGCAGGCGGCCGACGTTGACGGGCTGGGCGGGATCGGCAATCTCGACCGATTCATTCAGCACTTCTTCCAGACGGTCGAGGGCGCTGAGGCCGCGCTTGAGATCGTTGTTGATGGCGCCGAGTTTCTTGACCGGTTCATAGGAGACGAACAGGGCGAAGACGATCGAGAGAAAGGTGTTCCACTCGATCCGGGCGTAATAGGCGTAGACGAGGGTGATGGCCACGCCCATGGCGGAGATGAACTCGATCGTCGGCGAGAGGAAGCTGGAATACTTGACAATCTTCATCTGCACGTGGAACAGGCTCTGCACGGCGGCGGCGAACCGGCCGATCTCGCGCTCCTCCAAGCCGAACGCCCGGATTTCCTTGGCCGCGCCCAGGTTCTCACTGAAGCGATCCGTCACCGTGCCGAGTTGGGCCTGCATCTGCTGAGCGCGCCGCAGGATGTGTTTCCCCGCATAACGGATGGGGAAAACCGCGATGGGCACCGAGGCGAGGCAGAGCAGCACGAGCCAGACGTCGCGGTTCTCACTCGCCACGTAGATCAGCGAACCGATGGCGAACACGAGCGTGGCCGGCTGCTTGAAGATTTCGTTGGCAACATTGGTCAGCGTGAACTGCAGCTGGTTGGTGTCCGCGAGGCCGCGGGAGATCAAATCGCCGGTCGGATGGCGGGCGAAGAAGCCCAGGGGCAGCACCTGCAGCTTGCGGAAGAAATCGAGGCGGACTTGTTCCAGCACGCGCACGCCGCACAGGCTGATGAAGTAGGCGTTGAAGTAGGCGGCGATTCCACGGACGAAGAACACCGCCGGAACGAGCGAAGCCAGGCCGACGATTTGCCAGAACTGGAGGCCCCGCTCCGGTGCGAAGATCGCCGGGAAGACCCGCTTCATCAATACGATGTTCAGCACGAAGCCATAGACGAACCCGTAGACGCCCGCGCACACTACGGATCCAATGAAATACGTCCGTACAGGCAGGAGGTATTTTAGGTACGGGCGGAAGCGCTGGAACATGGGGCGAAATTGCGACTGCAGGTGAACGCGACAGCGACAGCCAAGGAGCTGGAGGCGCCGCTGGCAAGCAAGCTCCGCCAAATGAGAGGGATCCGTGCCTGAATCCGGACGCCGCGAATTCGGGGGCCCGGGACGCCAGAGGCCGCCTCAATCTTTCGATGACCGGACATCCAGCGCATCCCGGAGGCCGTCGCCGAGGAAGTTGAGCGAAAAGAGCGTGAGCGAAAAAACCGCGCCCGGGAACAGCAACAGCCACGGGAATTCCTCCATTTTCTCCGCGCCGTCCTTAATCAGCACACCCCACGAACTCATCGGCGGTTGGACGCCGAGGCCGAGGAAGCTAAGGAAGGCTTCGATCAGCATGACGGATGGGACCGTCAGCGTGGCGTAGACTATGACCGGCCCCAGGATGTTGGGCAGGATGTGGCGGAAGAGGATCCGCCGGCGCCCGAACCCCAGTGCCCTAGCCGCCTCGACGAACTCCATGCGTTTGACCGCCATGACCTGTCCGCGAACGATCCGGGCCATGGTCAGCCATTCGACGGCGCCGATTGCCACGAAGAGCAGAATGATATTCCGCCCGAAAAATACCATCAGGAGAATCACGAAGAGCGTGAAAGGAAGGGCGTAAAGGATGTCGACGATGCGCATCATGGCGGCGTCCAGCACGCCGCCGACGAAACCCGCCACCGCACCGTAAACAATTCCGATGGTCAGGGCGACGACGGTGGCGCTCAGGCCCACCGCGAGAGAGATGCGTCCGCCGTAGAAAATGCGCACGAGCAGATCGTGACCGAGCTGGTCCGTGCCCAGCCAGTTCCGGGCACAGGGCGCGGAGAACGTATGATCAAGGGCGATGTCCTCATAGCTGTACGGGCTGAGCCAGGGCCCGGCGACGCAGGCGAGGGCGACGAGAAGCAGCACCCCGCCACCGAACACGGCCAGCCGGTTCTTGCGCAGCCGCAACCCCGCGTCGCGCCAGGGCGAACGGCCGGGCTCAACCGGCTCAGCGGTGACTGGAGTAGCAGATGGCATTTTTTACCACGGATTGCACGGATCGGCACGGATGAACTAAGGTGAATCTGTCGGAGCAAGCCGGAGGGCGCCAAGAACGCGGAAGCCGGCCATCAGGCTCCGATCGACCATTGATTGATCCGTGATCATCCGTGGACATCCGTGGAATCCGTGGTTTCTTTGGCTTGCTGCCGGGGAGAGCCATGGCAGCTATTCCAACCGCACCTTCGGATTCATCCAGGCCTGCGCGATGTCGGCGGCGAGGTTGAGCCCCATAAGGAGCGTGGCGTAGAGGATGACTGTTCCGAGGACCAGCGTGTAGTCGCGGTTGAAGGCGCTGGTCACGAACTCGCGGCCGAGGCCCGGAATCTGGAAGATTGTCTCGATGACAAACGAACCAGTCAGGATGCCGGCGATGGCCGGGCCGAGGTAGGAAACCACCGGCAGGAGTCCACCGCGCAGGGAGTGTTTGAACACGACGCGCAGTTCGGAGGCGCCCTTGGCCCGCGCCGTGCGGATATAGTCTTGATTGAGCACCTCGAGCATGCCGCCGCGAGTGAGTCGCGAGATGGGGGCGGCGTAGGCGAGACCAAGCACCAACGAGGGCAGGACGCGATCGGTCG
Source organism: Opitutia bacterium (assembly GCA_003142955.1). Taxonomy (GTDB): domain Bacteria; phylum Verrucomicrobiota; class Verrucomicrobiia; order Opitutales; family Opitutaceae; genus Fen-1467. The sequence continues at coordinate 33,784 of PLOH01000148.1, forward strand.
GGAAATACCAGCCGGAGGCGTTGAACCAGCCGGCATGGATCGCAAACGCCAGCACACACAGGGGGCCGATCACGAATGAAGGCACCGACAGCCCGATCATGCCGACGGCGGAAGCGAGATAGTCGGCCCAGGTGTTGCGTCGCAGCGCGGCGATCATGCCCAGCGTCAGGCCGAGCAATAGCGCCACCGCGAGTGACCACAAACCGAGTTCGAGCGATACCGGCAGCTTTTCGGCGAGGATTTCGTTGACGGTGCGGTTGGAGTATTTGAACGAAGGGCCGAGATCGCCGTGCACCAAGGCGCCCAGGTAGGAGAAATATTGGCGATAAAGCGGCTGGTTGAGGCCGTAGTGCGCCTCGAGGTTGCGCAGGATCTCCTTGGGCACCGCTTTCTCCGCGGTGAACGGGCCGCCCGGCACGAATCGCAGCAGGAAAAACGTGGCGGTAATGATGATGTACAGCGCAAAAATCGACTGCAGCAGGCGCGACCGGATGAAACGCAGCATGGCTTGCCGCATCTTTCCCAATGCTGCTGACGCCGCAATCAAAACTGTGGAGCCATGCGTAGCTTGCTCTAATCTCCCGATTGTTGGCAAAGCGGGCTAAGAACCTTGCGCTGCTTCGCAATCACGAGAAACCCATCGGTCGGACAGGTTTCCACCTAAAGAATTCCTAAAAATGGCACATCGTTTGCTTGTACCAGGGGAATTTTCACCCGGTTATCCGGCCAATACAGACCCACGTTTCCACCGCCCTTTCGCAAAAGGCAGAATCTCCAACCAAGGCCGCCGGGTGATTATCCGGCGGCCGACCGCATTTGACGAACCAGCCGGGAGGCTTGCCTTCCATCTTGAGTTGCAACTGTGTCGCGAACCGGAAAGCGCAGGCTAACCGATCATGCATCTCCCCCTCTGGTTTGCGACTGCCGGGGTCACCGCTGGCGATATGCCGCTGTGGCTCACGGTGCCGTTTGCGCTGCTGTTGATCCTGATCGCGGCGATGCCGCTGTCGCCGGCGCCGATCAAGCATTTCTGGGAACACTATTATGCGCACACAGCGATCGCCCTCGGACTGGCCGTGGCCGGGTATTTTGTGCTGCGTCTGCCGGATGGCACGACCGCCGTGCTGCATACGGCCCGGGAGTATTTCTCCTTCATCAGCCTCATCGGTTCGCTGTTTGTCGTTGCGGGAGGCATCCATCTCAAGGTCAAGGGCGAGGCGACGCCGCTCGACAACGTGGTCTTTCTCGCGGTCGGCGCGGTGATGACCAATTTCATCGGCACCACGGGCGCGTCGATGGTCCTGATCCGGCCCTTCATCCGGATGAACAAGATCCGTGTTAGCGCCTATCACGTCGTCTTCTTTATCTTCATTGTCTCCAACTGCGGGGGTTCGCTCACCCCGATTGGCGATCCGCCACTTTTCCTGGGATATTTGCGCGGTATTCCGTTCTTCTGGCTGGTGGACCAGGTGTTTGGGCAATGGCTCGCGACGGTCGGAGCCATTCTGGCGACGTTTTACCTGATCGACCGGCGGGCCTACCACCGGGTGCCCCGGGCGGTGCAAGCCAAGATTGAGACCGGGGAGACGTGGCGGTTCGAGGGGGGGATCAACCTCCTGCTGCTCATGGTCATCATCGGCGCAGTCTTTTTGCCGGATGTGTTCTTCTCACGCGAGATCGTCATGCTGGGAGCGGCGCTGATCTCGTGGAAATTCACCCCGAAGTTCGTGCACGAGGAGAATCATTTCTCCTTCGGCCCAATCAAGGAGGTCGCATTCCTTTTCGTCGGCATTTTCCTCACCATGATGCCGGCGCTTGGCTATATCGACCAGCACGGAGCGGATTTCGGGGTGACGAAGCCGATCCACTATTACGTGGCGGCCGGCAGCCTGTCGTCGGTGCTCGACAATGCCCCGACCTATGCGAGCTTCCTGCGACTCGCGGAGACGACGGTCCGGCGGGCTCTGCCGGCAGATGCGCCCGCGCGCGAGTCGACGGAGGCCGAAGCGGTCGCGGCGATGCGCGCGAATCCGGCTGAGGCGCGGCTGATCATCGCGGTCAGCCTCGGTGCCGTTTTCTTTGGGGCCATGACCTACATAGGCAACGGACCGAATTTCATGGTCAAATCAATCGCCGAGTCCGCGGGCGTGAAAGTCCCCACTTTCGTTGGTTACATCCTGAGATACAGCCTGCCGATCCTGCTGCCCATCCTGCTGGCGAGCGGCTTTCTGTTCTTGTAACCCGCAAGATCGGAGACGGGATCATGCCATTGCTGGCAATTCTCCTCGTGCGCGCGCGAACCGATTGTTGTGCGGGCGTAGGAAGCCCGCTGGCGGGCGATCATCGGTCGCAAGCGACCTTCCTACTGAATAATCCCGAGCGCCCGCGGCAACGCTGGGATCAGGCGACCCCGCCCAGGAATGAAACAACCCTGCCGCGGAAAAGCCCCATCGAGGGCGCCGTCCTCAATGCTTGGACTTAAAGTATAGGAACATCAAGAAGCCTAGCAACACCTGAAAACCGACGATGCCTCCGATCATGAGCCACATGGGTCTGCCGCTCTTCCACGGTTGGGGGGCGCGCAGGCGCTGGAAGCGGTCGGTCAGCGACACGAGCTCGTAGTTGTCGAGTTCGCGTTTCATCGCGCTGGCGCTTTCGAATCGCTGTTCCGGATCGCGCTCCAGTGCGTGGAGGATGATCTCCTCGACGACGGGGGTTAGGTTGGAATTCAACTTGCGCGGCGCTTCTGGATCGCCCGTGACGCGGGCGTTCATGACGACGTAAGGGCTTTCGCCCTGGAACAGGGTCGAGCCGGTGGTCATCTCGTAGAGGATGGCCCCCAGACTGTATATATCGGTGCGGTGGTCGCCCCGTTTGCCCTTGACCTGCTCGGGCGCCATGTAGTCGGGCGTGCCCATGGTCGGAGTCAATCCGGCGAAGGTCAGCCGGCGCGCTTTTTCCACGCGGGCGATCCCAAAGTCGAACAGCCGCAAACTGCCGTCGCGGCAAAGCATGATGTTCTGAGGTTTGAGATCGCGGTGGGTGATGCCGTTCGCATGCAGGTAATCGAGCGCCTCGCATATCCGGCTCGCGTAGCGTACGGCTTCGGGCTCAGGCAGGGGTTTCTTCCGGTTCAACAGGTCGGCCAGCGTCTCTCCGTCGAGAAATTCCATCACCAGATACGGCCGGCTCTTCTTCTCCTCAACCTTGATTACCTTGAGCACGCCCGGGTGCAGGAGCCGCGTGCCGATCTCCTCCTCGCGTTGGAATCGTTCGAAACCCGCAACATCGCTTTCGAGCGTCATCAGCGGCACCTTGATCGCAACTGCTTCGCCGGTCTGGCGGTCCCGCGCCTTGAAGATCGACGCCATATTGCTGCGCGCGACCAGATCGGTGATTTCAAAGCGGGAGTCGAGCGTCATGCCCGGGGCCAGTTCCCCCGTGGGTGAGACTGCCGGGGTCCCAGAGCCTTTAGATGTCGATTTCACCACCTTTTCCCAGTCACGTACTTCCAGCAACTGCAAGGAAATGTTGTCGTCGCAGCCCCGCTTTTCGGCGAGCGCCACGAGCTCGCGGCAGGCGTCGTAGGGGTGATGCCGGCTGACCAGTTCGCAAATCTCATCGTCGATCACAAAAGCGTGCAGGCCGTCGGTGCAGTGCAGGAGGAAGTCGCCATGTTCCAGGAATTCGGTCGTGAGATCGGGGTTGCAAAAGGGATTCATGCCCACGGTCCGGGTCAGCTCGCAGCGTTCGGCACTGGCCATGGCCTCGCGCTCGAGGATCAGGCCCAGCTTTACCGAGATCGCGGTGGCGGCATGGTCCTTCGTCAACCGGAAGATCTTTTTCTTGCGGATGAGGTAGGCGCGGCTGTCCCCCACGTGGGCGATGTGGGCGACGCGATTGCGGATGATGGTCGCCACGAGGGTCGTGGCCATCGTCTTGCCCTGGTACTCGCGCAGCGAAGCGTCATGCACCCGGGCGCAGGCGGCGATGAACATGCGCCGGAGGGTTCCTTTGGGGTCGAGTTCCGGCGGGGTTTTCTGGAACATGTCCAGCGCGGTGTCGACCGCCAGGCGGCTGGCAACCTCACCCTTGAAGAATCCGCCCACGCCGTCGGCGAGCAGGGCGACGCTGCCCTGCTTCTCACGCACCAACGGATCCTCGGCTTCCCAGTAATCGATGGAATCCTGGTTGACCGGACGGACAGGACCGGCAGTGGTCAGGCGGGCGTAGCGCAAGCGCATGGCGGAAAAACACGCGCTCCGCTGCGCCGAAAGGCGAGCGGAGCGGCGGATGAAGAACAGTTAGGTGTAGATGTAGACGGAATCAAGCGGTCACGGAGGCAGGGCGTTCGCTGACGTAGATCTCCTTGCCCCTGGCCTTACTATTGCGCGTGAAGTAGATGAGGCCGTACACACCCCAGATTGCGGCCACGCCCAAGGCAATGTAGGGCTCCTTCCAGCTCATTCCAGACACGGTGAACGGCCCGATGAGATAGAAGAGCATGCACGCAAGATTTGCCAGCAAGCCGAAGACCGGAACCACGAAATGCTTGAAGCCATTAAACATATGATGCTCGCGGAACGCGACGATGGCAATCACGCAGGTCATCATGTAGAGCAGGAAGGTGCCGAAGTTGCTGATGAGCGTAATGATCACCAGCGTATTGGGCAATTTCGCGTAGGTCTCGGGGCTGAAGATGCCAAAGCTATACCAGATGCTATGTTTGTCGAGTGCCGCTGGCGTGGTACCCCCGAGGTAAACCGCCACCGTAATAATGCCGATGATAGCGGAGATGATTGCCAGCGTCCAGATCGCGCGATGCGGCGAGAGCGTGCGCCCATGCAACATGCCGAAGTGCGAGGGCACCTCGTTGTCACGGCCCATGGCATAGGTCACGCGGGCGCCCGTGTTGAGGCAGGCGAGCGTCGTGCCGATGAGCGCCAGGAAAACCGTGGCAGCCTGAACGAGCATGAAGGCCTTGCCGGCGGCATAACTGCCGAACAGCCAAGTGCCGACAATCACCATCATGTCGCCAACCGGTGCGCCGGAAGCGGCGGCATTCGGTATGGTGTAGCCATTGTGCAGCAGGTAGTTTGCCGCAAAATATTCGATCAGGTAGCAGACTATGCCTTGGATCGCCAGGGATAGCAGCACCGCGCGCGGAATATCGCGTTTGGCATTCTTGGCCTCCTCTCCCATGGCAGTGACCGATTCGAATCCCACCAGGATCAGAATGGCGATGCAGGCTTGGATGAAGACGAAGTTGAAACTGTGTGGCGCGATCACAGAGCCCGCGGTACTGTGGAAATTAAAGGTCTGCGGATCCTTGTCGTCGCCAGCTTTGCCGGTGATGGCATCCTCGGGTGCGTAGCTCACGGTGAACGGCGCCGCCAGCTTCGGATCGGTCACGGCCTTGCCGTCCTTGTCGGCCGGCACAGGAATGCCGTCCTTGTCCGTGGCGTCCGTCATTTGATAAACCGGTTTGCCGTCCTTGTCCATGGTCGGCTTGTTATTCGCATCCAGCACCGGCGTGGGGTTGCCCTTGTCGTCCTTGACGGTGTCCTGCGCGACGACGTAGTTCACCGCTACGCCGTTGGAGAGGTGGAAGCCCGTCGAGCCTTGCTTGTGTTGCACGCGGTAGGCGATCGCGATGACCGAGAAGACCAACAGCGCGGTGATCTGAATGATGTTGACCGCCATGTTGACGGCCGTGGTTCCGTTCACCCCGCGGTAGGCGATGTAGGCCACCCCAAGGGCGAAAACGACGCAAAAGCCGTACATGAACAGGGGACTGTTATAGCTCGAGCTGAAGGTATCGGGCCAGAACTGGTTCAGGAGGTAACCGCCGAGAATCGCGGTTACGCCGACCATGCAACCGGGATAAACCCAGTAGTAAAGATGACTCGCCCAACCGGTGAAGAACTTGGCGATGCGGGCAAATCTGTAGGCCTTGGTCTTGGAAAGAAACGCTTGCTCGGCGTAGAAATAGGAGGAGCCGGCGCCGGGATAGATCTTCGAGAGCTCGGCATAGCTGATAGCCGTCGCGAAACAAAGAAGCAGGGCGGCGACGATACCAAACCACATCGCGCTGCCGGCCATCGGCGCGCCGTACAACGATTGGATCTGGAACGTCAGCCAGAGGAAGGCGCCGGGCGCGATCAGCGCCATGGCATTGATGGTAAGACCGGTGAGACCAAGCGTGGGCTTGGTCGTTGGACTACTAGGTGTCGTCGCAGTTGGTGGTGGCATGGGAGCACAGCTGAGTTGTGGTTGGGAGCGGAAAGGGTGAGAGGAGGATCATCAATTCAGAGCCTGACAGCCCCGGCGTTGATCCAGGCTACCGAGGTTCGTAATCGAATCCGCTTCAGGTCCGGAACGACCGCTAGAAGGAATAATGTTTTTCATACGGCTGGCTTCCCGAAGCTATTTGCATGCCACAATTCCAGTAAGATCCGAAGAGGAGGCATCAGAGGGTGGCAGTGCAGCGCTGATTCGTTCTCGGCTGTGTTGCCGCGGGTCCCTCGGTCGCAAGGGCGCGATCTTGTCTACCGTGCCATAGCCATCAAAGTCTCGTCGCGCCCTCGAAAATGGATGCAGCCCCTTGATCGGCGCTTGGGGCCCTGAACTTGTCGAATCGGCAAGTCTGCGCACCGGTGGAAGGGAATCGGATGCTCCAGCCGAGAATCAGCTTTGGGTATTGGCGGCATGCCATCGGGTTTGGCATCGGTGCTGCTCTGTCGTCGCATGACTATGAGTCACAATCCGATTCCGTGGCTGCCCGCGGCAGATGCCAACTCACCCTCCGGCTTGCTCAGGGGGAGTCTCCCTTCTCCGGCTAGGCATGCCAATAATCGCTGCTGCGCCGCCAGAAAAACCGGAACAGAACTCACGAAACTCAGCAGACAATGTTCCGCCGCCGCCACTTTTTCATCATGAAGCTCATTATTGCCATCATCAAGCCCTTCAAACTCGAGGAGGTTAAGGAAGCGCTCACCGAGATTGGAATCGACGGCATGACCGTCACTGAGGTGAAAGGGTTTGGCCGCCAGAAAGGCCATACCGAGGTCTACCGCGGCAGCGAGTACACGGTGGATTTCCTGCCGAAGGTGAAGCTCGAGATCGCCATCGGCGACGATCTCGTCACCAAGACTGTCGAGACTATCGTAACAGCCGCCAAGACGGGCAAGATTGGTGACGGCAAGATCTTTGTTCTGTCGCTCAACGATGTGGTCCGTATCCGTACCGATGAACGCGGTGATGCTGCTATCTGAGGCGGCTGCAGGGCACGGACCGGGTTTCCGATTGGACTCTGTCGGGCGGAGCTACACGGCTGTTTGTTTGATTCTTGTCGATGGTTTGATGTAGGGCGGTCCAGGTTCAACTGCGCAGTTTTGTCCAGCCCTCCAAGAAAAACAGCTCACAGTATGAAGATTATTCATCTAATCGTATTCTTCATCATCCCACGAAGCTCTATCTGAATAACTCCGGCGCGCCGCATCCGCAGTTCCGGCAATCATTAATCTCACATTCTATGAAACTCATTATCGCCATTATCAAGCCCTTCAAACTTGAGGAGGTTAAGGACGCCCTGGCCGAAATCGGCATCGAGGGCATGACCATCACCGAGGTCAAGGGCTTTGGCCGGCAGAAAGGTCAGTCCGAGAACTACCGCGGCAGCGAATACACGGTCGATTTCCTGCCGAAGATAAAGATCGATATCGCGATTGGCGACGAACTCGTCGCCCGGACGGTCGAGGCGATTGCCAAATCGGCCAAGACCGGCAAGATCGGCGACGGCAAGATCTTCGTCATCCCGCTGGCCGATGCGATCCGCGTCCGGACCGACGAGCGTGGTGACGCGGCCATCTGACGGAATTGCCGGAGAATGGAACCGCGGCGCCCTGGGCGCGGCGGGACACAAATTAGTGGGAGCGAGGGTCTCCCTCGACCTCGCTCGGGGGACCCGGCGCCTGCCGAAAGGCTTGCCCTCCAGCTTTGACGGCGGCAGGCGCGCGTTCCCATGAAACATCCGGCCTATCCCGCGCGTTGGAGGATGCTGGCGAGTTGCTGGCGCAGGCCCTCGACGGTGTAGGGCTTTTGGATAAATCCAGCCAGACCCTCCGAGGTGAGGCGTTGTACTGCGCCCTGATCGTTGCTGTAACCGCTGGAGAGGATGACCTTCGCCCCGGGGTTGATGGCGCGCAATGCCCTGAACACTGTCATGCCGTCCATCTGGGGCATGGACTGGTCGAGAATCGCGCAGGTGATGCCGGAGAAGCTCTGCTGATAGAGTTTGATTGCCTCCGGCCCACTGGCTGCAGCGATCACCTGCCATCCCAGCCGCCGCAATATCTGGGCGCAGACATTGCGCACCATATCCTCGTCATCGACCAACAGGATCGTCCCCACGGTCGCACGTTTCTCGCCGGGACGGCCCGGGAAAGTTTCGGCCGCCGTGCTCCGTTGCTCTCCAATCGAGGGCATTTCTCCAGCAGGAAACAGCACGCGAATCGTCGTGCCACGGGCCACCGTGCTGTCCACAAAGATGGCTCCTTTGTGCGCCTGTACGATGCCCAGGATCGCCGACATGCCGAGGCCCCGGCCCATGGACTTCGTGGAAAAAAAGGGGTCGAACAGGCGCTGTTGGGTTTGATGGTCCATGCCGCACCCCGTGTCGGCCACCTCAAGCCAGACAAAGCGTCCAGGCGGTGGGATTTCCGCCGCCCGGCTGCGGCCGAGGCAGACCGGGTCGCAAATCTAGAGGCCGGTTGACAGCGAAATGGCGCCGGGCCGGTCGCCGATGGCTTCGGACGCGTTGGTGATCAGATTCATGATGACCTGCTGGATCTGGCCGGAATCGGCATTGACGAGGGGCAGGTCGTGATCGAGGTGAACGTTGAGCACGACGATCTTGGAAATGCAGGCACGGAATAGGTGGGCGTTTTCCGCGACGAGTTCGCTCAGATTGATCTGGCGGATGTCGAAACTGGCCCGGCCGGAGTAGGCCAGCATCTGACGGGTGAGATCGGCCGCCCGGCGCGCCGCGATCGCCGACTGTTCGATGCTGGAGCGGGCGGGGGAAACCGGCGACAAATCCATGAGCGCCAGGTCGAGGTTGCCCAGAATCGCCATGAGCAGGTTGTTAAAGTCGTGCGCGATGCCGCCGGCGAGCACCCCGAGGCTCTCAAGTTTCTGCGCGTGGAGCAGCTGTCGTTCCATCTCCAGCCGCGCCTGCTCCGCGCGCTTGAGCTCGCCAATGTCCGTGGCAATCGTGATCAGGCACGCCTGCCCGTCGACGGTGATCGGCGCCATCGACATCAGAACTTCGATCAACTCCCCGGACTTCTTGCGCCATTTCACATCGAGATTCCGGACCCGTCCGCGCTCCCTGACGAGGTTCACCGCGCGGACGCGATCAGCGGGCGTGGGCCACAATTCGATTTCTACCGTAGTACGGCCGATGACCTCCGCCCGTTCGAAGCCGAGCAGCTTCGTGAAGGTTTCGTTGAACTCCAGAATCCGCCCATCGTCGACGGTGCTGACGGAAATGAACTCGGGACTGGCCCGGAAGATTTCCGCCAACTTGCGTTCACTGCTGCGCAGAGCCTCTTCGGCTTGCCTACGTTCGGTGGTGTCGCGCATGATCACCAGAACGCCCTTTGGCCGGCCCTCGGCATCGTGCAACAGGGCCGCATTGAATTCACCGACGAAGCGGGAACCGTCCGGCCGGACGACGACATATTCGCTCGAGGAGCGATACTGCTCTTTCAGCACTCTCGCGAAAGCGCTCTGGACTCGAACGTGGTCCTCTGCCGCGATGAAGTCGGTAATCGGTCGGCCGGTCACGGATTCCATGGCAGAAACACCGATGGCCTCGATCGCTTTCGGCGAGAGAAAGGTGACACGGCCCTCCAGATCGAGCAGCACAATTCCGTCCGGTGAAGTCTGGAAAATCGTGCGATAAAGTCCTTCGGCGTCCCGCCGGTGTTGTTCCGCCTGTTCGCGTTCCTGCCGCGCCCGGAGCGCCGCGATACCAAACGCCAGGTTGTCGGCCAATTTCTGAAGCAGGGCGGCTTCCGCCGTGTCAAAGGCGTCGGGTTGTGACGAATAGACACAGAGGGAGCCGAAGGTGCGGCCGTTAGCCGTCAGCGGCAGCGCGCACGCGGAGGCGAATCCGCGTTTGGCGGCCTCCAGCCGCCAGGGTGCGAAGCCGGGATCATCGAGGATATTCTGTACTGGGCAGGGCCGGCCGGTGCGGATGGCGATCCCGATGGGGCCGCGGCCGTGTTTGGTGTCCGCCCAGGAAATGTTCGCGCGGGCAATGTATCCATCGTCGACGCCCGCCCAGGCCACCGGGCGCACGGTTCTGGCCGCGTCGTCTTCCGCCAGACCGACCCAGACCATGCGGTAGCCGCCGATCTCGATCGCGATCCGGCAGACCGTCCTAAATAATCCGGTTTCTTCGACGCTGCGGACCAGGGCCTCGTTGCAGTCGCTGAGCATCCGGAGTTGCCGATTGGCGAGCCGCAACGCCTCTTCCGCGCGCTTGCGCTCGGTGACATCCTGAATCGTCCCGATCATGTGGAGCGGATGGCCCTGCGCATCGAAATCCAGTTCGCCGAAACCGCGAACCCAGCGCTCCTGGCGGTCGTTATGGCGGATGATCCGGTATTCCCTTTCGAACCGGTGAGGCAGGGTCACCACATGCTGCAGGAGGTGCTGCCGCATGTCCTCGCGCTGTTCGGGCACCACCAGCTGCAACCAGCCGTTGATGTCTTTTGGATAGCGGTCATCGATCCCGAAAATCTCGTCCAGCACCCGTGTGCAACTCCAGACCCCCGCAACGATGTCGAATTTGTAGGAGCCGAGCCGCGTGACCTCCTGGGACTTCGTGAGGAAGTATTCGGTCTCGCGGAGGGCCGACTCCGCTCTTTTTTGCTCGGTGACGTCACGGGCAACCGCGTAGATGAAATTTCCGGCGGGAAAGGAGTTCCACTCCAGCCAGCGGTAGGTTCCGTCCCGGCACCGGTAGCGGTTAAGAAACTTCAGAACTTCTTTTTGCGCCAGAAGGTTCGACACCGCCTTGACGGTCGGCTGCTGGTCTTCCGGATGCATAAATTCGAGAAACGGCCGGCCCTCCAACTCCGCCAGCGGAAAGCCGAGGACCTTCTCCCATTGCGGATTCAGCCGGATGAAACGGCCGGACGTGTCGGCGATGCACAACAAATCGGGACTGTTTGTGAAATGCCGGTCGAGATCCACCTGGAAGTCAGCCGGATTGCAGCCCAGCATCGCGGCGTAGGCTGGGGCCAACGGAGCCCCGCCAGCCTGGACTCCTTCGGCCTTCGACCGGGAAAGTCCAGTAGACGATCCCAAGGCAGCACCAGATTCAACCGGGGTCGGGGAAGCTGGTTTTTTGGGGCTTTGATTCATGCCTCGGAAGGCTGAGGCGGCCGGCGCTTGCTAAGCCAGAGGGAATGGCAATCGGGTCCCGAAAATGGTCCAGATCGACCCGACGGAAACTTGTCTGGGGGTATTCTTCCCGGATTAGAACACGTGTCGGTGCGGATGACAACGGCGTTATCGCCAGATCCGGTCGATCAGCCGGGCGCCATACCTAGCATCAATAATCCTGCTGCGTCTCAGGCCGGTGGAGGGCAAGGCTCCAGGCGAATTGGAGGAAGCGAGCTGGCTCGCGACCTGTCCTCTGTCGGCCTTGCGAAGGAGGATTCCGAGATAAGAATCGCCTGCAAGCAGGCTTCCTACTTGCGCGATTATTCCTCGCTGAACCGATAGCCGATCCCAGACTCCGTCCTGAAGAATTTTGGCTGGGTGGGATCATTTTCCAGCTTTTGCCGCAGGTGAGTCATGTACACGCGCAGGTATTGCGTCTGCTCCTCGGCCTTGGGTCCCCATAATTCGCGGAGGATCTGCCGGTGCGTGATCACTCTGCCCCGATGCAGCACCAGGAGACGCAAAAGCCCATATTCCTTGGGGGTGAGCTTCACTGCGGTTCCTGCCTTCATCACCACCCGCCGGGCAAAGTCAATTTCCACATCGCCGAAGCTCACCCCGCTTTCTTCCTCCCGGGTCTGCACGCGCCGCAGCATCGCCCGCAGGCGGGCGAGCAGCTCGCCGCCGCCGAAGGGCTTGCTGAGAAAATCGTCGGCCCCGGCGTCGAGGGCCTCGATCTTGTCTGCCTCCTGGCCGCGGACTGAAAGGATGAGCACAGGCAGCCGGCTCCACTCCCGCAGCCGCTTGAGGACCTCGATGCCGGGAAGGTCGGGCAGGCCGAGATCGAGGATGATGGCGTCGGGCCGCTTCGTCGCCGCCTCGACCAGTCCCAGATTGCCGTCCTCCGCCTCGCGGACGCGAAACCCCGCGCCCTCGAGCGTCAAGCGCAACAGGCGGCGGATCTGTACCTCGTCGTCGATGACAAGCACTTCGGGCGGGAAGGGGGCAGTGGTCATTCGGGCGGAACGCTAGCAGGGTGCTCCAGCGGAAGAAAGATCGTAAAGCGGGCGCCGCCGGCGGGCTGGTTGTTCGCCTCGACGTGGCCGCCGTGGGCCTCGGCGAAACCGCGGGCGATGGAAAGGCCCAGGCCGAGTCCACCCGTCCGGCCGGGATCGCCGCGGAAGAATTTGTCGAACAGCCGTCCCTGCTGGTCGGTGCGCAGGCCGGGTCCGTTGTCGGCCACCCTCATCCAGACCTGGTGCGACGCCTCGTCCGCGCCGGCGGAGAGCGTGATGGCGGCGGTGGACGGCGTGTGCACGCAGGCGTTGTGGATGAGGTTGGCCAGCGCTTGCTGGATGAGGCCGGCGTCCGCCCGCACCAGCGGGAGACCCGCGGGCAGCTCCGTCCGAACGTCCCGGCCGCGCCAGGCGTCCGCGGTGGCCTCGCGCGCAGCGTTGATGAGATCAGCCGGGTCGCACCAGTCGCGGCGCAACCGCAGCATGCCCGACTCGAGACGAGTCATATCGAGCAGGTTGTTCACCAGCCGCTGCAGCCGCTGGGTCGCCGTGCGGATCTCGGCCACCAGGGGGCCGTCCGCGAGGTTTTCCGCGGCTGAGGCGATCACGGTGAGCGGCGTCTTCAGCTCATGCGAGACACCGTCGAGCAGCGTGCGGTGCAGCTTCTCCGACTCCTGCGAGAGCCGCGCCGCCTCCTCGGTGGCCCGCAGGCGTTCGCGGTCCAATGCCAGGGCGATCTGCGTGGCAAAACTCTCCAACAGGCCGCGCTGACTGACCGGCAGCGTCCCCTCTGCCGGCGGCTTGACGCCCATCGCCCCCACGCAGTTTTCGCCGGCGAGCAGCGGCAGGTAGAACCCCTCGGCGGCCGGCAGCGTGTCGGTGAACCGGCCGGCGGCTCGGTGATTGCGATAGGTCCAGGTGGCGACGCCCTGCTCCTTCTCGTTGGCGAGATAGGTGGCCGCCGGATGGAGCACCAGCCGGCCGGGCTGGGCTGGATCCACCGTGAAGATCGCCAGGCGCGCGCCAAACAGCTCCTGCACCTGGGCGGCGGCGTTGCGCAACACCTCGTCGGCGGACCGGGCGACGGCGACGGCCCGGGTGAGCTGGTAAAGGGCGGTCGCGCGCTGCTCCCGCTGGCGCTGGTCGCGTTCCTGGGCGCGCAGCCGGCCCGTGAGGCGGCCGGTGACGAGCGCGATGACAAAGAAAATCCCAAACATCAGGCCGTCTTCGAACTTGTCGATCCGGAAGGTTAAGATGGGCGGGATGAAGAGGAAATTCCACGCCAGGGCGCTGAGCGTGGCGGCGAGGAGGATCGGTCCCTGCCCGACAAAGAGCCCGAGCAGGACGACGGCCGTGAGGTAGAACAGCGAGATGGCGGTGTAGCCGGTCCAGCCCTGGACGGCCAAACCCGCCAGGGTCAGGCCAAAGACCGTCAGCAGGGCCGTCACGTATTCACGGGGTTGCGACGCGGAAGAGGCGGTCCATTCCCGCCACCGGCTGCGCCCGGTCCGCGGCTCGGCGGGCACGACATAGACGTCGATCTGGCCGCTGCGGCGGATGAGCCGGTCGGCCAGGGAACCGCCGCGCAGGAAATCCAGGACGGGCGACCCCCGCGATTTGCCGATGACGATCTGGCTGACATTGTGCTGCTGGGCGACACGCACCAGTGTGCCGGCGACATCGCGATCGGGCACCACAACGATCTCGGCGTTCAGCTCGCGGGCCAGGGCGAGATTCTCCTCCAGCAACTTCCGCTCCTCCGGCGTAAGTGGCGCCGGCGTCTCGACGTTGACGGCGATCCACGGCGCGTCGAGGGCGTAGGCCATGCGGCGGGTCCAGCGGATGAGCCGGGTGGAGAACGGGCTGGCGCCGACCGCCACGAGCAGCCGCTCGCCGCTGCGCCAGATGGCGCTGATCTGCCGGTCCTCGCGGAGATCGCGGAGCTGTTTGTCCACCCGCTCGGCGGTCAGGCGGAGGGCGAGTTCGCGCAGCGCCGTGAGATTGCTGGCCTTGAAGAAATTGTCGGCGGCGGCGGCGGCGCGATCCCCCAGGTAGACCTTGCCCTCCGTGATCCGTTCGCGGAGCTGGGCGGGCGTGAGGTCCACCAGCTGGATCTCGTCGGCGGCCTCGATCATCGAGTCCGGCACGGTCTCGCGCACCGCGACCCCGGTGATCTGGCGGACGGTATCGGCGCGGCTTTCGAGGTGCTGGACGTTGAGCGTGGTGATCACGTCGATGCCGGCGGCCAGCAGTTCCTCGACGTCCTGCCAGCGTTTGACGTGGCGCGAGCCGGGGACGTTGGTGTGCGCAAGTTCATCCACGACCACCAGCCGGGGACGGCGCGCCAGCACCGCCTCCAGATCGAGTTCCCCCAGCTGCGTACCGCGGTAGGCGATCATCGCACGCGGGATGACCGGCAGCCCTTCGAGCAATCGCTGCGTCTCCTCGCGTCCGTGGGTTTCGACGAGTGCCACCACAATGTCCCTTCCCTCGGCGTGGGCCTTGCGGGCCGCCTCGAGCATGGCGTAGGTCTTGCCCACGCCGGGCGCCATGCCGAAAAATACTTTCAACCGGCCGCGGGTATCCTTGGCTTCGGATCGGCGGATCGACGCGAGGAGGGCGTCGGGATCGGGGCGGGTGGGGTCGGACATGCCGTCACAATTGATGATGGAGCCGAAGAATCGACGCAAGCCGGTCCGGCTGCCTGTTTCCTGCCGCGGCTGCAGTCGCAACCAGATGGATAACGGCGGACGAGTGCAAAAAAGTATCCGAGTTCAGGGATACAGCGAACGCGGATTTGTTTGCGGCGGCGGCCAGCCAACGCGCGAGCCACCAGAGTACTGCCCGCCGAGAAGACCGAGGACGTAGCCGGTGAACAATGCGACCAGCGCCACGAGTACATAGAGCGAAAAACTCCAGCGGTCGTGGTCGTTGCCAGGTGAGATTGACGCGTTCAAGAAGGCCTCCGTTCCGTGACGGCTAGACTCACTTGCCGGACGGAACTCGATCTAGGGCGAGGTTGAGAAGCAGGACGTCGACCCCGGGTTCGCCCAAGAATCCGAGATCCCGGCCGGCGGTGTTCTGGCCGATCAACGCGCGAACTTGGGCAAGGGACAGGCCGCGAGCTCGGGCCACGCGAGGTGCCTGCAGTTCGGCATTTGCGAGGCTGATGTGCGGATCGAGGCCGCTGCCGGAGCGGGTGACGGCGTCAGCTGGGACCGGCACAGTGTCCTTGAGTCCGTTGGACGCGCGGTAAGCGGCCACCAGATCCTTGATGCCGTCGAAGTTTCCGGGGTCGTTGACGTCCTTGCCGCTGGCATCCTTGGCGTGGTTGCCGTTGGCCAGTTTGGCGCTGGTCGGGCCGAGGTTGGTGCCACCGGAGTTGGTAGCGTCGAAGCCCGTGCCCGCTGCCGAGGGGCGGGGCTGGAAATATTTGTCGCTGCTGAAATTTTGTGCGAGCAGTGCCGAGCCGCGCACCGTGCCGTCCGGGTCGACCAGCAGGCTGCCGTTGGCCTTGGCCGGGAACAGAACTTGCGCGCCGGCCCAGACCGCCAGCGGATAGGCTCCGCACAGGAGGACAACCAAGACGAGCGTGAGCAGCAGGGAGGTTTTGAATTCGGCGAGGAGAGATTTCATGAGAGTAGCGCCGGTCTGCGACCGGCGTCTGAAGTTTGGCTGGTCTAAAATGTCCACGCCGGTCCGAGACCGGCGCTACGGAAGCTAGACGAGGTGCACGGCGTTGATGAGAACATCGATGAGCTTGATGCCGATGAAGGGGATGAGGATGCCGCCAAAGCCATAGATAAACAGGTTGCGCCGGAGCATGGCGGCGGCGCCGATCGGCCGGAAAGCCACGCCCCGTAGCGCGAGCGGAATCAACGCGATGATGATCAGCGCATTGAAGATGACGGCGCTCAGAATGGCACTCAACGGGGAGGCCAGCCGCATGATGTTGAGCGGCGCGATGGCGGGGAATACACCGACGAGCATCGCGGGAATGATGGCGAAGTACTTGGCGACATCGTTGGCGATGCTGAACGTGGTCAACGCCCCGCGGGTGATCAGGAGCTGTTTGCCGATCTCGACGATATCGAGCAGCTTGGTCGGGTTCGAATCGAGGTCGACCATGTTGCCCGCCTCCTTGGCGGCCTGCGTGCCGGTGTTCATGGCCACGCCGACATCGGCCTGCGCGAGCGCCGGCGCGTCGTTGGTGCCGTCGCCCGTCATGGCGACCAGGTGCCCGGCGCTCTGCTCCTCGCGGATGCGGCGGAGCTTCATCTCCGGGGTGGCCTGCGCCAGATAGTCGTCCACGCCGGATTCGGCGGCGATGGCGGCGGCGGTGAGCGGGTTGTCGCCGGTGATCATCACGGTGCGGATGCCCATGGCGCGGAGCTGGCCGAAGCGCTCCTTGATGCCGCCTTTCACCACGTCCTTGAGGAAGACAACGCCGAGTACCTCGCGGTCCTCGGCGACGACCAGCGGCGTGCCGCCTTCCCGGGCGATGGCGTCAACCGCGCCGGCCACGGCTGAAGGATACTGGCCACCTTGGTTCTCGACCCAGGCCCGGACGTTCTCCGCCGCGCCCTTGCGGATCGAGCGGGCGGGCTGTCCGTCGATGGCGGCGAGATCCACGCCGCTCATGCGGGTCTGGGCGGTAAACGGCACAAACTGGACGTGGGGTGCGGCGAGGTCGCGCCCGCGCAGGTTAAATTCTTCCTTGGCGAGCACTACGATGGACCTGCCTTCAGGCGTCTCGTCGGCCAGCGAAGCAAGTTGCGCGGCGTCGGCCAGACGGGGAAGCGCCACGCCTGGCGCCGGCACGAACTCGGTGGCCATGCGGTTGCCAAGCGTGATGGTGCCGGTCTTGTCCAGCAGCAACACGTCGATGTCACCAGCGGCCTCGACGGCCCGTCCGCTCATGGCGAGCACGTTGCGCTGAAGCAGGCGGTCCATGCCGGCGATGCCGATGGCGCTGAGCAAACCGCCAATGGTCGTCGGGATCAGGCACACGAGGAGCGCGATCAAGGCTGTGATCGAAAATCCGACGCCGGCGTAGACGCCATAGGGTTTGAGCGTGATGATGACCAGGAGGAAGATGAAGGTGAGCGCTGAGAGCAGGATGGTGAGGGCGATCTCATTGGGCGTCTTCTGTCGCGTCGCGCCTTCCACCAGGCTGATCATGTGATCGAGGAAGCCCTCGCCGGGATCCGCGGTGATGCGGATCAGCAACTGGTCGGAGAGCACGCGCGTGCCGCCGGTCACGGCGCAGCGGTCGCCGCCGGCCTCGCGGATGACCGGCGCGGATTCGCCCGTGATGGCCGACTCGTCCACCGAGGCGGCCCCCTCGACGACATCGCCGTCGCCGGGGATCTGCTCGCCGGCGATGACCCGCACGACGTCGCCCTTGCGCAAATCCGTCGCGTCCACCTGTTCGAAGGAACCGTCCTTGCGGCGACGATGGGCGACGAGCTGCCGGCGGGAATCGCGGAGCGCCCGCGCCTGGGCCTTGCCGCGGCCTTCTGCCACGGCTTCGGCAAAATTTGCGAAGAGCACGGTGAAGAGCAGCCAGAGGGCGATCTGCAGCACGTAGCCGAACGGCTCTTTCGAAGTGAAGAGCTGGAAGAAGGTGAGAATCGCGCCGACCAGCGTGACGAACATCACCGGGTTTTTGAGCTGATGGCGCGGATGGAGTTTCCGGAAGGAATCGGCAATCGCCTTCAGCAGAATTTCACGGTCAAACAGAGAGACAGCCTTGGTGGACATGGCAGAAGGTGGTGGAACGTGGAATGGCAGGGCTTAAAACAAGGTGCCGGCGTGCATCAGGTAGTGTTCGACCACCGGACCCATCGCGAGCGCTGGCAGGAAGGTGAGGGCGCCCACCAGCAGCACCGTGCCGATGAGCAGCGCCACGAATGTAAATCCTTCGCACTGGAATGTGCCCGCGCTCGCCGGGATGAGTTTCTTGCCGGCGAGATTGCCGGCGAGCGCCAGGATCGGAACGATCATGAGGAAGCGGCCGATCAACATTGCCAGCCCCGTCGTGGTGTCCCAGTGCATCTCATTGCCGCTGAGTCCGGCAAAGGCACTCCCGTTGTTGCCGACGCACGAGCTGAAGGCATAGAGGATTTCGCTGAAGCCGTGCGGGCCGGAGTTGTTCAGCGCCGCCTTGCCCCAATCGGCGACGGCGGCCCAGGCAGTGAATGAGAGAATGGTCGTCGACAGTACCATCAGCACGATCATCACCAGCTTCACGTCGTACGCCTCAATTTTCTTGCCGAGATATTCCGGCGTGCGGCCGACCATCAGGCCGGCGATAAACACGGCCAGCACCACGAAGACGAGCATACCGTAGAGGCCGGCGCCAACACCGCCGAAGATGACCTCGCCCGTCTGCATGTTGAACATGGGCACGAGGCCGCCCAGTGGCGTGAACGAATCGTGCATGGCGTTGACCGCGCCGCACGAGGCGTCGGTCGTGACGGTGGCGAAGAGCGCGGAACTGAAGATGCCGAAGCGCACCTCCTTGCCCTCCATGTTGCCGTCGGCTGCGGCCACGCCGAGTGTTTGATGGATGGGGTTGCCGGCCGCCTCGGACTGCCAGGCGACGAGCACGCCCGTGAGAAACAAGATGAACATCGCGCCCCACACCGCCCAGCCGTGACGCTGGTTTTTCACGGTGCGCCCGAGATACCAGGTCAGTGCGCTCGGGATCGCGAAGATCGAGAGCATCTGGAGGAAATTGGAGAGCGGCGTCGGGTTTTCGAACGGATGGGCGGCGTTGGCGTTGACGTAGCCGCCGCCATTGGTGCCGAGCATCTTGATCGCGATCTGCGAGGCCATCGGCCCCTGCACGATGGTCTGCGTGTCCACAACCTGGTCGACCATGACCGGCTTGCCATCCGCCGTGGCGACGGGTTTGCCCGCGTCGTCAGTTTTTTGGACGGACGTGGTGTACGGTTCCAACGTCTTGGCAACCGTGTAGGGCTTGAAGTTCTGGATCATGCCCTGCGAGACGAGCACCAGGGCGAACACCAGGCAGATCGGCGCGAGCACGTAATAAGTGATGCGGACCACATCGACCCAGAAATTGCCGATGGTCTGCGCGGTGTGCCGGGCAATGCCGCGGACCAGGGCTGCGGCGATCGCGATCCCGGTCGCCGCGGAGGTGAAGTTGTGCAGGGTCAGGCCCACCATTTGCGAGAAATACGACAGGGTCGATTCGCCGCCGTAGAACTGCCAGTTGGTGTTGGTGGTGAAGCTCGCGGCGGTGTTGAAGGCGAGGTGCGGGTTGACGCCGGGCAGCTTCTGCGGGTTGAACAGGGACTGAAACGGCAGCAAGTCCTGATAGCGCAGGATGAAATAGGTGAGCAGCATGCCCGCGAGGCTGAACAGGAGCATCGAAATCGTGTAGTCCTGCCAGCCTTGTTCGCGCTCAGAATCGATGCCGCACACGCGGTAGGTCGCGCGCTCCAGGGGCCGGACGACGCGGTCGAGCCACGTCCGGCCCTGCGCGTCGAGCACCTGCACGAGGTGCAGCCCGAGCGGCTTGGTGATCAGCAGCAGAGCGCCGACGAAAAGCGCCAGCTGGGTCCAGGAGTTGAGATTGTTCATGAGGCGGAGGGGATTTTGTCATCTATTAAATGACAAAATACTTTCGATCGACGGGACGGCGCGGTCAGAATTTTTCAGGGCGGAGCACGGCGGCGACCAAATAGAGGAGGAGGAGCACCGCGATAAATCCGATGATGAGGTTTTCCATGGAGGGACGGGTGAAGATTAGACGGCGGGCGCTCAGCGCACCTTCTTGCAGAACCAGGCGAAGGCGATCGCGAGGGCGAAGAACGCCACCGCGACTCCGACGAAAACGGCGTCGCTCGTGACAAGCGGGAGGTCGGCCAACGGCAAAGGGACTGAGTTCATGCCCCCAGGATAGCCGGGATTGCCGGCTTCACCTAATTAAGAGGACCCCGCCTTGCATTAAAAAGGCATTAACGCCCAAGTCGTGTGATTAACATCTGGCCTGGAAACTGTTGTTTCAAATGACTATGGGGTCTTCTCAGATGCGGCACCTTCGTTTTCCAAGCAGTTGTTGGGGTCTTTCGCTTTGTATGGCCGGGCTCAGTCTGGCCGTGACGGGCCGGGCGCAATCTCCCGTGCAACCCGTGCCGCATCCGCTGGCGGTCGATGCCATTGCTCCCGTACTGTTGCCTGAGCCCAGTTCCTACATCGAGGGAACATTCCTGGCGCCGGACGGCGGATCGATTACGTTGAACAGTCGTTACCTCCTGCGGAATGGTCGGCCGTGGCTCCCGGTGATGGGCGAATTCCACTACACGCGTGTCCCGGACCAGCGGTGGGAGCAGGAAATCCTCAAGATGAAAGCGGGCGGTGTCCAAATCGTCTCGACCTACGTGATCTGGATCCACCATGAGGAGATCGAGGGTCAATTCGACTGGTCGGGCCGCCGGGACTTGCGCCGCTTCATCGAGCTTTGCGCGAAACATGGGATGGAGGTGCAGTTGCGCATCGGCCCATGGGTTCATGGCGAAGTCAGAAACGGAGGCTTTCCGGACTGGCTGGTGAAAAACGTGGTGGACGTATGTGACGGGCCTCACGCCCGGGCTGAACCCGGGGATCGTCCTGCACACGAAGCGGGGCACGGAGGTGCGCATTTTCCTCCTGTCGAAAGAGGAGGCGGAATCTGCCTGGAAAGTTAAGCTCGCCGGCCGCGAGCATCTGCTGATCACGCCGCAGCAGTTCTTCGCGGATGAAGCGCACGTTTATCTGCAGTCCATCGGGAGTCCGAAGTTCGATTTCGAGATCCTGCCGGAAGTATCGCATGACCTGCATGGCAGCTCGGCGATCCGGGCCGGCCCGGCGGCGGCCGGGCGTAGCTGCTTTACGGCGACGGTGCCCGAGCGGACACTCCCGCTGCGCTGCACGAAACTTCAGGAGGCCGGACCAGCCGGCGCGGTCAAACTCGGTCTGCCCGTTTCCTGGAGGCAAACTACGGTCGCGGAAGCCCCGGAGGACAGCGCGTTCGCGAGCGCCGCCAGATGGCAGGTCAGCGTGCCACAGAATCTTCCCACGGATCTGGGCGAAATATTTCTTGAGGTGAAGTACGTGGGAGATGTGGCTCGGCTCTATTCGCACGGCCGCTTGCTGGCCGATGACTTTTTCAGCGGGCTGTCCTGGGAAGTGGGGTTGGATCGCTTTAGGAAAGAACTGCAGGCAGGCCCGCTCGAGCTGGACATTCTTCCGCTGCGCAGGGACGCCCCGATCTTCCTGGAAAGGCGGTACCGGCCTCAGTTTTCCCAGGGCGAGCAGGTGGCGAAGCTGCAATCAATGGCTCTGATTCCCGAATACCAGTTGTCCATCGACACCGGCGGGATCCCGCGATCCCGCCCTGCATCCGACGGCACCCTTCCGCCTATTCTCCCAGCCACACGTATTTGTACGGATGGTGGTCGAGCAGGGTGGGGTGCCAGCCGTGGACCGACGGCTGAAGGAGGAAAATGTGCGTGTAATAATTGACCGGAATGATCGGGGCAGCATCCAGCAGGATGGTTTCCGCCTGCTGCAGGAGCGCGTTCCGGGCCGCGAGATCGGCGGTGCGGACCGCTTGGTCGAGGAGGCGGTCATAATCGGCGTTGGACCAGCCGGTGAAATTGTTGCCGCTGTCCGATCGCCAGATATCGAGGAACGACAATGGATCGGCGTAATCGGCGATCCAGACGGACCGTAGGATCTGGAAACTCCCGGTGCGTCGCGCGTCCTGCGTGCTCTTGAGTTCCTGGTTGACGAGCCGCACCTCGATGCCCAGCTCGCGGCGCCACATCTCCTGGATGGCCTCGGCGATGAGCTGGTGGCCTTCCGAGGAGTTGAACAGGAGTTCGAATGGCGGCAGGCCGCGTCCTCCGGGATAGCCGGCGTCCACCAGCAGACGCTGCGCAGCGGCGAAATCGGTGGGGATTCCGGCGGGAGGTGCATAGCCGCTCATGCCGGGAGGCGTGAAGGCGGTGGCGGGAAGTTGCCCGCCGCGGAGAACATGGTCGACGATGCCCTGGCGGTCGACTGCCATCGCCAGGGCGCGGCGCACGCGAGGGTCGTTCAGGAAAGGCTGGTGGACATTGAGACGATAGAAGTAGGTGCCGAGATAAGGATCGATGCGGAGGAAGGGCGATCGGGACTGGCGATAGGCATCGATCTTGGCCGGTGGCATCGCCTCGGTCAGGTGAAGCTGGCCGGCGCGAAAGGCGCGTTCCTCGGCGTCGAGGCTATCGATCGGATAGAAATGGATGGCGTTGAGGCGGACCTCCGCCGCGTCCCAATAGGTGCCGGATTTTTCGACGATGATCACTTGGTTCCGTTGCCAGGTTTTCAGGACGAAAGGTCCATTGCCGACAAAACGACCGGGCCGCGCCCAGGGGTTTCCCGGGCGGTCGATCGGGCCATAACGCGCCAGGGTGGCCACCGGGACTGGCAGCCACGCCGGATGACTGAGCAGCGACAGGAAGTACGGCGTGGGATGCTCCAAAGTTATCCGCAGCGTGCGCTCATCGAGAGCGGCAAAGCCCACCGCGCCGAAATCGGCGAGACGACCGCGGTGGAAAGCCCCGGCGTTCCGCACCGGGTACAGCATCGTCGCATACTGGGCACCGAAGGCCGGCGTGAGCACGCGACGGAACGACGCAATAAAGTCGGCGGCGGTGACGGGGGTCCCATCCGACCAGCGCGCGCCGGTCCGCAGATGGAATAGATAGACGAGGCCATCCGGCGAGGTTTCCCAGCTTTCGGCGACGCCTGGAACCGGGTGCAGGTCGACGGGATCCTCGGTGACCAAGCCCTCGAGGAGCGCAGAGAGCACATTGTATTCACTGGTTCCCGTGGCCAGATGCGGATCGAGATCAGGCAATTCTGCTCCGATGCCACGATGGAGCACCTGCTCGCGGTTGCCCCGCTGGACGTTGGTTTCGCGACTGCCGCACGACGCCAGGAGCACGGCCAGAATCCCCGGCCCGGCCCGGCAGAGGAGGCGAGCGGCGGACCGGGAAATCATCCGGGCGAGCGCAGCGACACGGAGATTCCGCGATACATGGCGGCGAGCGCCGGCGAGTGGCAGACGAGGATCCACTCGCTGGCGCTCGCCGCGACCGCTCCAAATGAACGAGGCGAAAATCTTGTATCGAAGCACTAGACTTTCCGAATCAAGGCGACCGCGTGCGCGGCGATGGCGAGGCTTCTCCCGAGGTCGCCAACACCCTCATTGGTGGTGGCTTTCAGGCCGACGGCGTCGACCAAGAGACCGGTGGAATTGGCGAGGACGAGTTTCATTTCGCCGAGACGCGACAGAATCCGCGGCTTCTCCGCGATAACGGTGGCATCGATATTGACCGGTGCCCACCCGCGCTGGCGGAGTTCGGCTACGACCTGTTGGAGCAGGAGCTGGGAACTGATGTTCTCGTACGCGGGGTCCGTGGTCGGGAAGAAATGGCCGATATCGGGCAGGCCGGCAGCGCCGAGAAGCGCGTCACATATGGCATGGGTCACGCAGTCGGCATCGGAATGGCCGTCGAGGCCGTAATCGGTATCAAACCGGACGCCGCCAAGCACGAGGGGACGACCCGCGACGAGACGATGGATGTCATAACCATGACCGATTCGGTAAGGCATTGGGATTTGGTGTTAAGCGAAGGTCGGTTCAGTCCTTTGCAAAAGGAATTCCAGATAAGCCAGGTCAGCCGGAGTCGTGAGCTTTGGGTTTGGATGGGGATTCTCCAGCAAACTCACCCGCGCGCCAAGACGTTCGACCGCCTGGACATCATCCGTGATGCGCCAGCGGCGGCGCTGCACCTCGGCGTAGGCGCGCACGATGAGATCGCGCGCAAACACTTGCGGCGTCTCCATCGCCCAGAGCCGGGCTCGATCCAGGGTGGTGGTTCGGGCCCGCACCAGCGCACGGGCCCGGATCGGCCCCGCGGGCAAATGCGAGCCGGCGATTTGCTTGATGGTGTCAACCACGCGATGGGCCAGGGCCACGGCTTTATCCCGCCGCACGATCCGCAGCAGGGCGGAAAGCTGTGCGGGCTGAACCAGCGGCCGGGCGCAATCGTGGATGAACACATAGTGGATATCGTCCGGCAGTGCGGCCAGGGCATTGGCCACGGAATCCTGGCGTGAGGGGCCGCCTTTGACGAAGAGCGCCGGCGTCGGCGCATAACAGGAAAGTTCGAGGGACTGGCGTGCGTCCCGGTGAACGATCACATAGAAATCGGCCACGCCGCTCGCGATGAAAGCAGCGGCAGAAAAGGCAAAAACCGGACGGCCTGCCAGGGGCGCCAGAATCTTGTCGGCGACGACCGCCTGCATGCGACGACCCTGCCCGGCGGCAAGGAGAATGGCAGCGGTGCGGCTCATCGGAGAAAAAGCTGAAAGGCCGAAGGACGGAAAGGCCGAAAGGCGGAAAGCGGAAAGACTGAAGGGCGAGAAAAGGATGTTGGCAACGGAAGATCGGGTTGATCCAGCCCTTGAGTCCTTCAGTCTTTCAGCCTTGCCCACCCAGTTCGGCGAGGATCGCGGCCGCCGCCACCACCGGGTCGGACGCCTTGAAGATCGGGCGGCCCACAACAATGAAGTCGGCGCCGGCGCGCGCGGCCTCCCCGGGCGTCATCACCCGCGTCTGGTCGTCGCCGGCTCCCACTCCGGCGGGACGGATGCCGGGCACCACGAGCTTCACGGCGGACGGCAACCGGGCGCGCAGCGACTTGATTTCCAGCGGCGAGCAGACCAGTCCGCTCAAGCCGCATTCCACTCCCAGTTGGGCGAGACGCAGCACCTGGGCTTCGGGAGTGGAGCCGACGCCCACATCGCGGAGGTCCTGGTCGCCCAACGAAGTCAACACCGTCACGCCGAGCAGGAGCAACTCCGGGGCCGATTCCTGGCGGGCTTTCACCGCCCGTCGCACCATTTCGCGACCGCCGGCGGTGTGGAGGGTGAGCATCTTGATCGGGAGCCGGGCCGCCGATTCGACCGCCCGGGCCACCGTGTTAGGGATGTCGTGGAGCTTGAGGTCGAGAAAGACATTGAAACCCATGCCGGCGACCTCCCGCACGCAGTCCGGTCCGCAGGCGCTGAACATCTCCAAACCGATTTTCGCCCAGCGCACATGTCCGATCAGCCGGCTCAGGACGGGCGCGACTTCGCGGGGCGACGGGGCGTCAAGGACGAGGATCAGGTCGCATGCCATCGAAGAACATGAATGACACGAACGGACATGAACTGAAGAAGAAAAGCGTTTTAGTGTTTATTCGCGGGCACCAGCGGTTAAGTTTTTTGGTCCTGTGAGCCCGCCGCGGACCGCCACGATTTTCTCTCCTGCGAAGATCAACCTGTTTCTTGCTGTCACGGGACGGCGAGCTGACGGTTATCACGATTTGGTGTCGGTGGTGGCGCCACTCGATTTCGGGGATCTTTTGATTGCGGAGACCGGAGAGCGGAAACCGGAGGCCGGAAGGCAATTCGACTTGGAATGCAACGACCCGGAGGTGCCGGTGGATGGCAACAACCTGATTTTGAAAGCCGCGAAGGCGTTTGTTGTGGCGACCGGTTGGATGGAACCGGTGGCATTTCGACTGGACAAACGCATCCCGGTCGGGGCCGGACTGGGCGGAGGCAGCAGCAATGCGACGGCCACACTGCTTGCGTTGAACCAGTTAAGCGGCGCCAACCTTGGGCGTGCGGAGTTGGCGGGGCTGGCCGCGGGCATCGGGTCCGATTGCCCGCTGTTTCTGGAGGGCGGGCCGGTCATCATGCGGGGCCGGGGTGAACGGATCGAATCGTTGCCTGACCCGGCGGCGCGCCGGCTGCGCGGGCGGAAGGTGCTGGTCTTCAAGCCGAGTTTTGGCGTAAGCACTGCCTGGGCTTATGAACGCATGGCAGCCAACGGCCCGCAAAGTTATCTGCCGGCCCAGGAAGCCGAGCGGCGCATTGCCGCTTGGCTTGGGGGAGACTCGGATGCCGGGGGGTTGCTGTTCAACAATCTGGAGCCGGTAGTCTTTCGGAAATTTGTCGCGCTGCCGGTGTTGCTGGAAGACCTGCGACGCGGGTTTGGCCTGGCGGCGAGAATGAGCGGCAGCGGCAGCTCATGTTTCGCCCTTTTGCCGTCCGGTGCGCCCGTGTCGGAAATCGTCACGACGATTCGCGAAGCCTGGGGCGCGGTCTGCTTCGTGCAGCCGGCCACGATCGCGTAGTGGAATGCCGGCCTTGGTCCTTTACGCTGCCAGATCCGTGTTGACCCTCTGCAGCCGGGACCGGATAAAGAACTTCCCCCGTTCGCTCTTCCTCGTTTCGCAGTGCCAATCAGTCCAACTGTCACGATGGATCCCCGCCAGAAAACTGAGACCACAGTCCAGGGCATCTCCGCGTCCAATGGCATTGCCTACGGCGAGATCTTCCTCTACCTGCAGACGGACTTGGAGGTGCCGATCTATCAGGTCGACGCCAGCAAGCGGATCGAGGAGATCGCCCGCTTCGATCAGGGGCTCGTCACCACCCGTCAGCAAATCACCAAGATCAAGAATGAGGTGGAGCAAAACCTGGGCCCCGATGAAGCGCGGATCTTCGATGCCCACCTGATGGTGCTCGAAGATCAGGCGCTGATCGGCGAGACGATACGGGAATTCGAAGCCACCGGCGTCAATATCGAGACCTGCTTCAACAACGTTTCCCAGCGGTACGTCAAAGCGTTTGACGAGATTAACGATGAATACCTGCGGGAACGGGCTGGCGACATTCGCGACGTCGCCCAGCGGGTCTTGCGGAATTTGCTGGGCCAGGCGGCGCATCATCTGGGCGAACTGGCGGAGAAACGCGTGGTGGTCGCCAACGACATCACGCCTTCCGATGCCGCCGGGATCAACCGCAGCGCGGCCCTGGCCATCGTTACCGACGTCGGCAGCAAGACGAGCCATGCCGTCATCGTGGCGCGCTCGCTGAAGATTCCGGCGGTGGTCGGAGTCCGGGATCTCACGACGCGGGTCAGCAGCGGCGACCGGGTGCTGGTCGACGGTTATGAAGGGGTGGTGATCGTCAATCCCACCGAGCAGACGCTGTTCCGCTATGGCCGGATTCAAACCGAGAAAAAGACCTTCGAGTCGCGCCTGCAGGCCGCCAGCCGCCTGCCGTCGGAAACGCTGGACGGCGTGCACGTCGTCCTGCTGGCGAACCTGGAAAAGGTGGAGGAGAACAGTTCGGGGCGGGACTCGCAGGCAGAGGGCGTCGGACTCTTTCGCACGGAGTATCTCTACCTGAATTCCTCGCGACTGCCCGGCGAAGACGAGCAGTTTGCGAGCTACCGGGCGGTCGTCGCGGCCTTTGCGCCCAACCCCGTGGTCATTCGCACGCTCGACCTGGGCGGCGACAAACCGCTGGAGGGCGTTCCCGGGCTGACCCACCACGAGACCAATCCGTTTCTGGGCTTCCGGGCGATCCGCCTCTGCCTGGAGCACCCGGAGCTGTTCAAGGAGCAATTGCGGGCCATCCTCCGGGCCAGCGCGTTTGGACGGGTGCGCATGATGTATCCGATGATCAGCGGCGTGGACGAGCTGGCGCGCGCCAATGCAATTCTGGAAGAAGCGAAGGAGGAACTCCGGAAACGCAAGGTGGAGTTTGACGAGAAGATGGAAGTGGGCAGCATGATCGAGATTCCGAGCGCGGCGGCCACGGTCGACCTCCTGGCGCGCCATTGCCAGTTCTTCAGCATCGGCACCAACGATCTCATCCAGTATTTGCTGGCGATCGACCGCGGCAACGATCGCATCGCCCACCTTTATGAGCCGACCCACCCGGCGGTGCTGCGCACGATCAAGTCCGTGGTGGACGATGCCCACCGGCGCCACCTCCCGGTCGCGGTGTGCGGCGAGATGGCCGGCGACCCGATCTTCGCGCCGCTGCTGCTCGGCCTCGGGATTGACGAGCTGAGCATGGCGCCCCCGTCGTTGCCCGCGGTGAAATATCTGATCCGCGCAATGAAGATGAGCGATGCGAAGAAGCTCGCTGCTGACGCCTTGACGATGAGTGATCCCAAGGAAATCTACGCCATGGCCGAGGCGTTCTATGCGACGCGCGTCAAGGTGGATTGAACCATCCGGCCGGCGTTATTTCCGCGCGTGCAGGATGATCTCGTTCTCATCGGGATCGCGAATGATGCAGCCGCGACAGACAGGAGAATCGAACGGGCCTTTGAAGATCGGCACGGCTCTGGTCGGCAAGTAGGACAGCACCGCGTCGAGATCCACGACCTCCAGACCGATGGTTGCGCCGTGAATGCCAGCCGAGTGGGTGGCGTCGGCGGCGGTAATCGCCAGCGTGCCCTGGCCGATATCATACTCCACCCATTGATCGTTCCAGTTGGCGGTGACCTTGAGCCCAAGGATTTCCTCGTAGAATTTCCGGGCGGTCTTCACGTCCTTGACCGGATACATCACGAAGGCGACGTCTTTGAAAAGTGAGGCGGGTGGGGTTTGTGTGCTCATGGGGTGTGGGTGGGTAATTGTTCAAGGATGGTCGCGCGGGCCCAGCAGCCGGGCCGGCAGGCAGAACAGCGCGCGCACGAGGGAAAACACGGCGCCGAAGCAAAGGCCGGCGATGCGGAAGGGCAATGCGATCAACCACACCAACGGTGCCAACACCAAGGCGAGAAGTGCCAGCGGCCAACAGAGGAGGAGGAGGAGGCACCACACGAAAAAGATCAGCACCACTTTCATAAGATGACGGCGGGACGGCGCCATCCCAAGCAAAAGCCCCTGGCCGCCGGTTGGCGACACCGAAAAGCGGAAGAGGCCGCGCAATCTAGGGCTCGATCATTCTTGGGTGGAAAGTCCGGTCTTCACCCGTAGGGGCGCAATCTCGCTGCGCCCGTTTCCGAGGGCGCAACAAGATTGCGCCCCTACGACAGAGAAACGCGCGTCGATGTGGCCGAGCACGAACCGGCTCTGCAGTCAAATCACCACGGCTGGTCATTTCCCGATCGATCCGGCCACTTCCACCGCGATGTTTTCCCGATCCACCGGATGGACGCTGATATGCTGGGGTGTTTCCCGTTCGACGGACTGGTTGACCGACAACCGATGCAACCGGACCGCGTCAACCGTCTCGAATTCGACGGTGAAGTCGATTCGCGAGAAGAGGAACTCGTTCTTGAGCGATTCGAAATCAGGCAGCAACGGCAGGACGGCTGCCACGGTCTTTCCCGCGCAATGGTAGTGCGGTTGGTAGTGGCTGAGATGCAGACGGCATTGTTGGTGCAGAAGAGGCCGCGGGATTTTGAAAACGAGGATCACGATCCGGGCATCCGCCGGTGCGATCTGAATCGCGGCATCGGGACCATCCGGCACGGGAACAAAATCGCTCGGCGCGAAGTCAAGGGAGCCAAGATGCAATTTGGCCCCGGTGATCGCAGCGAAATCCTCGAGGCTGTCGGCTGATTTGGGGACAAAGACGGCGTAATAGAACGGAATCTGGTCGGGCAGGGCGGCCAACTCATAATGACGCACATACCGGAAATCGTAGTCGCCCTCAACGATCGACAGGCCTTGGCCTACGCTGACCCTCACGGATTCGGCGACCAGGCAAAAAGGCGACCGGAGGGCCTCCACCGGAATCACGTCGGTCGGAAACGTTCCGGCCGCGAGAAAAGGAGCCAGGGCCAAGGTCAAGCCTGCCATCAACATGGTTCTCATGGTACTGTCGGGCGGTGCGGGATGCCAGCACGGATCAGCCCTGCTGCGCCAAGCGCGGGCTAAAGCACCGCGTTACGTAGTGCAGTGCTTCCGCCTGCATATCCTGCGATTCTTGCCGACCCAGTAGTTCGGGGCAGGAGGAACGAGCTCGCTGCCTACCTGTCAATCGATCGTCGCGTCAAAACAAAAAGGACCAGACCTGTGAACAACTCATTTCACTTTCCCGTTGCGGTCGCAATTTGCCCACTCTCTAGTCTGCGCCTTTACGTTGCATGCATCTAAAGGCGCTCAAGCTTCACGGCTTCAAGTCGTTCGCTGATCCCACCATTCTCCGCTTCGATCCCGGGGTCACGGCCATCGTGGGTCCGAACGGCTGCGGCAAGAGCAATATCGCCGACGCGATCCGCTGGGTGCTGGGCGAACAGAGCGCCAAGGCGCTGCGCGGCGGAAAGATGCAGGATGTCATTTTCGAAGGCGCGGAGACGCGCCGCCCGCAGAATCTCTGCGAGGTGTCGCTGCTGCTGAGCGAATGCGAGCAGCAGTTGGGCACCGATTTTCATGAGGTGGAGATCATCCGCCGGACCACCCGCGATGGTCAGAGCGACTATCTCATCAACGGCCAGTGCTGCCGTCTGAAGGACATCCACAAGCTCTTCATGGACACCGGGGTGGGGCGCACCTCGTATTCGATCATGGCGCAGGGCCAGATCGACCAGGTGTTGTCGTCCAAGCCGGAGGAACGCCGTGCGGTGTTCGAGGAGGCCGCCGGCATCACCCGCTACAAGAGCCAGCGGCGCGAGGCGCTCGGGAAACTCGCGCTCACCGACCAGAATCTGGCGCGGGTGACGGATGTGATCGGCGAAGTGGGCCGCCAGATCGGCAGCCTCCGCCGCCAGGCCTCCAAAGCGATCCGGTACAAACGCCTGAGCTTCCGTTTGCGACACCTCAGTCTCGCCTCCGGAGGCTGGCAGTGGACGCAACTGAGCGCGATCATCGCCGCCCTCGAGGCGGAGGTGACGCGTCTGCGCGCCGCGACCGAGGTCCAGCGGGGCAAGCTGGAGGCGCATCAGCGCGAGTTGGGCGAGATCAAGTCGCGCCGCAGCGACTACAATCAGCGTCTGCAAGACGCGCAGCAGACGGTCTTCGACCTGCGTTCCGGGAAGGAGCAGGCGGAGAACCAGGCGGGCGTCGCCCGGATCAAGAAGACGGGTTTGGAGGAGCGCATCCAGTCGAGCCGGGACGATCTCGCCGAATTGCAAATGCAGCTCCACGAGGTCAGCGCCCGGGCGGACAGCGGGGCGCAGGACAAGCAGCTGCAACTCAATCTGCTCGGCACCTCGGACACGGTGTTTCAGCAGCGCAATCGCGAGCTGGCCATTGTGGAAGGAGAGATGAGCAAACAGGAGCGCCAGCTGCAGCAGGCGAAGTTCGCGTTGCTGCAACTGGAGAGCACGGTCGCGCGCTTGCGGACGGACAGCTCCGGCTTCGAAGTTGATTCGAAGACCAGCGTCGTCCGGCATAGCGAGCTGGCCGAACAGCTCGTGGAAGTGCAGCAGGCCCGGGCCGCCGCAACGGTGCGCGCGGGCGAGGAGCACCAGCGGCTCGAAATCGCCCGTGGCGAGCAGAGCCGGGTGCATAACGAGGTGCAGGCGGCGCAACAGGCGCTGGCGGATGCCACCCAGCAATTTCGCGAAGGCCAGCGCCGGCTCCAGGAACTCGACCGGACGATGGCCCAGCGGACCGCCCGGCTACGCCTCCTGCAGCAATTGCACGAGAAATGGGAGGGTTTTGGCGAAGGGGCCAAAGCGCTTTTGCAGGGCCGCCTCGACAGTGTCCTGGCGGGGGCCAAGGTCGTGCCTGTCACCCAGGGGCTGGAAGTCACCCCGGAATACGGGAAGGCGCTCGAGGCCCTGCTCGGTTCGGCCGTCGAGGCCATCTCCGTGGCGGAACTCCCGGTGGCGCGGCAGATTCTGGCGCATCTCGATCAGCAGAAAATCGGGAGCGCCTGCCTGCAGGTTTCACCAGGCGGCCGTCGGACGGCGGCTGCGGCGGCCGGTCTTCCCTCCTTCCTGCAGCCGGCCACAGTGGCGCTGGCCGGGCTGGACCCGGCGCATCCGGTGGCCGGCCTGCTGGGGGCGTGTTACGTCGCGGAAAGTCTCGACGCGTTCCTGGAGTTCTGGCACGCGCATCCGGATTTTGGATTCCTGCTCGTGGCGACGCTGAAAGGGGAATTGGTTGATCAACGCGGGCTGGTTTACGGCGGTCATCAAAAGAAACCGACCGGGGGCATCGTCCAGCGCGAGATCGACCTGCGACAGACGGCGCGGGAGCTGGCCAGCGACCAGAAGGCACATGACGAGCAGCGCAAGCACGTGGACCAGTTCGGTGCAGCATTGGCCGCCGCCGAATCGGCGTTGGAGCAGCAGCGCAAGCACGTGCTGACCACGACGCAGCAGGTGGCGGCGGTCCAGGTCGAGTCGCGCAATGCCGATCGTGCCGTCGAGGAAGTGGCCGCCCGGTTGCAGCGGATGGAACGCGAGCTGGCCGGGCTGCAGGCCGCCCGGGCGGAGGCGGAGCAGCGCCTGGTCCGGGCGCAGGTCGCGCTCGCCGAGGCGGAGGACAAGGTCGCCGCCGAGAAACAGGCGATTGTGGCGGTCGAAGGCCAGATTGCCGCATTGCGCGTTGACCGCGATCAGAAGAAGGAGGCGCTGGCCCAGGCCCGCCTCGATCTGGCGGAACGCCGCCAGAAGGTGGAGGTGCTCGACCGCGGCCTGGGCGAAATGGAACGCCGGCGCGCGCAGATCGGTGAATTGCTGGCCCAGCGCCAGCAGGAAGTGGACGTCTGGGCGGAACAAACCGCCGAGCTCGAACAGGAGGCGGTGGCCGGACTCGCGCGGGCGGCGGAGGCGGCCCGCACGCTCGAGGTGGCCCAGCAATCGGTGGAAAAGCTTCGCGGCGAATTCGTGGAGATCGAACGGCAGATCAGTGCGATCGAAACCGAACAGCAGGGGCTGCGGACCGAGACCGACACCGCGCTGGAGGAACTCAGCCGGATGGAAATCAAGCTGGCCGAACACCGCGCGCGCGCCCAGTTTCTCGCCGAGGAGGTGCAACGTGAATTTCAATGCGACCTGGCGGCGGTCGACTGGAAACGAATGCTCTGGCACTCCGAGGATGATCCGCCGGACCTCAAGCTGTTCGACCTCGATGACGACGAGGACGCGGAAGAGCGGGGGTCGATGCCGGATGGTGCCAGCCTGCCCGCGGCGCCCGTAAGTCAACCGGCGGAGGCCGGCGGTCAGGCCGCGGAGACCGACCGGAAGCCCAGGGCGAAGCGCAAACCACGGATCCGGCAGAAAGGGGAGCCGACGGAGGCGGACCTGGCCGCGTTGGACCGGACCAATTGGGAGGAGATCAAGGCGGCGGTCGAGGCATTGCGGCAGCGGCTCGGCAGCATGGGGCCGGTCAACCTGGTCGCGATCGAGGAGTACGCGGAGCTCCGCCAGCGCTATGATTTTCTCAGGACCCAGTGCGACGACCTGACCAGCGCCAAGGCCGAATTGCTCAAGGCGATCGACGAAATCAATCGCGCTTCCCAGCGACAGTTCGCGGTGACGTTCGAGCAGGTCCGGAAGAATTTCGAGTATACGTTTCAGACGCTGTTTGGCGGCGGACACGCGCACCTGGAGCTCATCCAGGCGGAAGACATTTTGGAGAGCGGCATCGAAATCGTCGCCCAGCCGCCCGGGACCCGGTTGAAGGGAATCTCGCTGCTCTCCGGCGGCCAGAAGACGCTGACGGCGGTCGCTTTGCTTTTCGCCCTCTACATGGTGAAGCCCTCGCCCTTCTGCCTGCTCGACGAACTGGACGCCCCGCTCGACGAATCGAACATCGGGCGTTTCACGAACCTGCTGAAGCATTTCGCGAAGGACTCGCAGTTCCTCATCATCACGCACAACAAGCGGACGATCGCCGCCACGAACGCGGTGTACGGAGTGACGATGGAAGAGCGCGGGGTGTCGAAGATCGTCTCGATGCGGTTCAATCACGAGCATGACGAAGCGGAGGCGGTGGCCGAGACGGTCGCCGACGCGGTCCGGCAGGCCGTTCCGGCGGCGATGGGCTCAGAGAATCCTGTGCCGGTGGCACTGGACTCCGAACCTCCTGCGCCGGGGTCCGAGGCTCCCGGAATGGAGTCGCGATAGGCCACCCGGCAGCGCGATTTTGGATGAATGCACGCGGGCCTTGATTAAGGTGAAGATTCTATAATTGAAACTACGGCCAATGCCGCTCATTGGGAGAGTTATTCGCGCGGCCGCCTTCCAGCCGGCGTCTTCTTCATGCTCCAATGGCTCCAACGGCTCTGGCTGCGCGGCCGACCGGCGGGCGGCCCGGCCGGCGCCCGCGGCGCCGCGGGGGAACAGCTGGCCGCCGAGTTCTTGCGCGGACGCATGGGCTATCAGATCGTGGTGCAGAATTGGCGCAATCCCCGGGAACGGCGCGAGGAGATCGATCTGGTGTGTCGCGATCACGAAGTGCTGGTGTTCGTCGAGGTGAAGACCCGCTCGGCCGGCGCGCTCGTGTCTGGTTATTATGCGGTCAACCGGCGAAAAAAGCGGGCGTTATTCCGGGCCATCCACGCCTACCTCACGCAGCTGCGCGTCCGCCCGCGGACCTTCCGGTTCGACGTCGCGGAGGTCATCTTGTCCGGCAACGCTCCGCCCCAGGTGCGGCACTTCCAGAATGTGCCGCTGTTCCCAAAAGGCTACAACGTGCTGCGCTAGCACCCGATACCGACTCTTCAATCATAGGCGATTGCCTCGGCCCTTATTGGCTGATCGACCGGACGGATCTGATTCATGACAATTCGCCACCCTCCTCGGGACTTTGACTTTTCCCTGGTGCCTTCTGATAGTGGTTCTACCCATGGCCGATCCTTCTCGTCACCCGTTCCTGCAGGGACTGAGCAAGTACCGCGGCGCGCCTGCCACCGTCATCGTCATTTTTGGCGCTTCGGGCGACCTGACCGCGCGCAAGCTGCTGCCGGCGATCTACAATCTGAGTCACGACAATCTGCTGCCGCCCGATTTTTATCTGATCGGTTTTGGACGCAAGCCGGTGCTGGAGGAGGAATTCCGCGGACATGCGGAGGCGGCGATCAAGGAATTCTCCCGCCGCGAGATTAATCCCGCCGCGTGGAGCCGCGTGGCGCGCAACACTTTCTATCTGACGGGCGGCTACGACGAACGCGGCGCCTTCGACCGTCTCCACGTGCTTATCCAGAAACTCGAAGCGCAGGCGGGGCGGGCGTTGCAGTCGCTGTTTTACATCTCGACTCCGCCCACCGTGTTTCAGCCGATTATCGAGAACCTGGGTGCGTCGGGACTGGCGCAGCGCCACTTCGGCTCGCCGCAACAGTCCAAGGCGGTGATCGAAAAACCGTTTGGTCGCGATCTGGCCTCGGCGCGCGAACTCAACCGGGTCATTGCCGGCGTGCTGCAGGAGGCGCAGGTTTTCCGCATCGACCATTACCTCGGGAAGGAGACGGTGCAGGATCTCCTCGTCCAGCGGTTTGCCAACGCGATCTTCGAGCCGTTGTGGAACCGGAATTATGTCGATTGCGTGCAGATCACGGTTGCGGAGGACGGTGGAGTGGGGTCGCGCGCCGGCTACTATGAACAAAGCGGCTGCCTGCGCGACATGATCCAGAATCATACGATGCAACTCCTCGCGCTCACCGCCATGGAGCCGCCGGTCTCGCTCGAGGCGGAGGCGATCCGCGATGAAAAGGTGAAACTCCTCCGCGCGATCCAGCCGCTGGCCCTCGGTCCGGGGGGTGACGTGGCGCGCGGGCAATATGCATCCGGTCTGGTGGGGGGACAGCCGGCGCCGGGCTATCGGGAAGAGGACGGAGTCAACGCGGAGTCGACGACGGAGACGTATGCTTCGCTCCGGCTCGCCATCAACAACTGGCGGTGGGCGGGCGTGCCGTTCTATCTGCGGTCGGGCAAACGTCTGGCCCGGCGCGTGTCGGAGATCGCCATCCAGTTCAAGTGTCCGCCGGGTACGCTCTTCGCCCAGGACGGCCAGTTCGATCTCGCGGCCAACACCCTGGCGTTCCAGATCCAGCCGGACGAGGGAAGCACGGTGCTGCTCAACGCCAAGATCCCGGGACTCGAGACGCGCACGCAGCCGGTGAAAATGCATTTCCGGTACGCGACCACGTTCGGCTCGAACACGCCGGAAGCCTATGAGCGGCTGGTGCTCGATGCGATGATCAGCGACGGCACGCTCTTCATCCGCGGCGACGAAACGGAGGCCTCGTGGCGGCTCATCACGCCGGTGCTCGAGCACTGGCAGGCGCAGCAAAAAGAAGGCCTGGACAGTTATGCCGCCGGCTCGTGGGGTCCGAAAGCGGCTGACGACCTCCTGGTGTCCCACGGCCACGAGTGGCGCAAGCCTTGAGCGGAACGCTCAAGGCTTGCGTAAGTTCCAAATCTCAAACTCCAAATTCCAGGGAAACTCTGAATTCCAAGGCAAAAATCCAAATGTCCGAGTTCCAAGGAAGGCCCAATGACTAGTTCCAGCAAACACCGATGGATTGGTCCAGGATTCTCGGTTTTTGGGTTTCCTTGGAACTTGGAGTTTCCTTGGAGCTTGGACTTTGGAATTTTTTTGGAGTTTGGACATTGGCGTTTGGAGTTTTCTTCCGATGACCTCCGTTTTTGATGCCCTTCCCGGCCTCGAGGTTCCGGTGGGCGGAATCACGCAA
This sequence comes from Opitutia bacterium, assembly GCA_003142955.1. GTDB lineage: Bacteria > Verrucomicrobiota > Verrucomicrobiia > Opitutales > Opitutaceae > Fen-1467. The sequence continues at coordinate 70,767 of PLOH01000148.1, forward strand.
AGCCTGGCCCGGCTGTGGGAGGGGGAGCCGGCAGACGGGGTGGGTGCACCGTCGGAATTCCGGGCCTCGCAGATGAACCTCATCCTGCACGTCGGGTTGCCGACGGCGGCTGACGACGGCCTCGCGCAGTTCAATGCGGCGCTTCGTTTCACCCAGCGTTATCCGGCGCGCATCCTCGTGCTGTGCCCCCGCGCGGAAGGCGGCGCGGATCTGGCGATGCGCGCGAAGATCTACAGCGAGTGTTTCATTGGAAAATCGCGGCGGGAGATGAGCTGCATCGAGGCCGTGGTGCTGAGTTATCCGCAGGAACACCGGGAATTTCTGGAGGACCAGGTGTCGATCATCGTCGAGGAAGACCTGCCGATCTACTACTGGGTTCATCGCATGTCGCAGGTGCACAAGATCGCCACCTACCAGTGGCTCCTGCGCAATGCGAAGCGCTTTCTGTTGGACTCGGCGGTTTCGACGCCGGAGGCCCGGACGTTCCCCTGGCCGCGGCCGGACGGCTTTCGCGATCTGGCAGAGGCCCGCCTGTTGCCGGTGCGGCAGGCGATCGGGCAGTTTCTCAGCGCCTATGGGCCCCGCGTCATCGTGCGCGATTTGCGGACCGTCATCGTGGCGGGAGCGCCCGCGTTTACCGCCGAGTCCCGGGTGCTGCTTGATTGGGTGCGGGCGCGCCTCGAAGTCTGTGGAGCGGCGGCAGGTGGCGGACCGGCCTATGCGGTCAAGGGAACCGCGCCGGGTGCGACCTCGTCATTGGAACTGGCGTTTGCCTACGACGATGGTCGCCGTTTCCTCTGGCGCGCGGAGTTTGGATCGGGGAGCTCGTATTTCGAAAGCACCATCGGCGGCGGCCGGCAGACGCTGCCCATGACCACCAGCCTGCTCAGCACCGAGGCGGCCCTCGGCGAGGCGATCTTCTATTAGCCATGCAGTAGGAAGGTCGCTTNNCGACATGCTCGGGGCCCTGAGCCTGTCGAACGGGCAAGCGGGCTTCCTACACCCGCACACCAATCGGTTCGCGAGCGCACGAGGAGAATTGCCAGCAATTGCATGATCCCGGACTAGTGGAGGCCGCACCTCACGCGTGCACGTTCAGGACCGCATACGTTCGCTTGCCTTTGCGCAGCAGGACAAACTTGCCGAAGAGCCGATCGGCCGTGGTAACCATGCGCGCGACCTCGGCGACCCGAACGTTGTTCAAGTAGATGCCTCCGGCTTCAAGGTCCTTGCGAGCCTGGCCTTTTGATGGAGCCAGACCCGCATGCACCACGAGGTCGATGATGGACGCGCCAGCGCCTTCGAGCCTGGACGGCTCCAGATTTTTGGTCGGCGCTTCACCCACCACATCCTGGAAGACCTTTTCGCTGACACCCTCGATCGTGCCGCCGAACAGGATCTCGCTTGCCTTGACCGCGCTCTGCAACGCGTCCGGGCCGTGAACCAGCGTGGTCACCTCCCGGGCGAGCGCCTTCTGCGCCGCCCGCGTCCCGGGATTCCGCGCCTGCTCGGCGGCGAGCGGCTCGATCTCCTCGCGGGACAGCAGGGTGAATTTCTTCAGGTGCTCCACGACCATGCTGTCCTCGGTGTTAATGAAGAATTGGTAGAACCGGTAAGGAGACGTCTTCGCCGGGTCGAGCCACACCGAGCCGCCGCCCGTACTCTTGCCGAATTTCTTTCCGGCGGCGTCGGTGATGAGGGGGAACACCAGTCCCCACGCGACCACCCCGAGTTTTTTCCGGATGAGGTCAACGCCGGCGGTGATGTTGCCATACTGATCGGTGCCGCCGACTTGCAGCTCGCAATCGTGCGTCTTGCGCAGATGCAGAAAATCGTGTGCCTGCAGCAGCATGTAACTGAATTCCGTATAGCTGATGCCGCTGTCGCTCTCGAGTCTGGAGCGCACGCTGTCTTTTGCCAGCATGACATTGACCGAAAAATGCTTGCCGATATCGCGGAGGAAATCGAGGAAGGTGACCGGGGCGGTCCATTCAGCGTTGTCGACGAGTCGCGCCGGGTTTTGCGTCGAATCAAAGTCGATGAATTTAGCGAGCTGGCGCTTAATGCACTCGACGTTGTGCGCCAGTTCCTCGCGGCCGAGCAGGTTGCGTTCGGTCGAGCGGCCGCCGGGGTCGCCGATCATGCCGGTGGCGCCGCCGGCGAGGGGGATCGGGTGATGGCCGGCGAGCTGGAACCGCCGCAACATGAGCTGGCCCATCAGATGCCCAACATGGAGACTATCGCCGGTCGGATCGAAGCCGCAATAGAGCGTGATCGGCCCGGCGGCGAGCCGCTGGCCGAGGCCGGCGATGTCGGTGCAATCCGCGATCAGTCCGCGCCATTGGAGATCTTCGATGAGGTTCATGTTGACCGGGCAGGTTATCGTGGCGAGTGGCAGGACGGACAAGGGGAAAGTGGCCGCCGGCAGTCGGTCGGGCAGGACTGATTCATTTTCGGCGATGTCAGCGAGCGTTCCTCCATAGCAGAGGCGCAGCTCGCCCCCGCCCAGGCGCAAGCCGGACGTTGCGGGCGCACGCCAGGTGCGCCCCTACGGGAGGAGTCCGGATGTCCTTTCCGAGAATGTAGCGACCCCAGCCCGCCGGACTTCGCATCCGACAAGCTGAACCTGTCCGCCGTTGAATATCCAAAACGATGGCTTATAACGGGAAAAACGGTTTGTCTCGACCACAGTCGCGGCCATAGACTTTGTGGACATTCGCAGCCGCGGTCTTCGGCTGTCCTCCGCAACCTTCAATCGTAACTATTATGCCTATACCCGTTGGCTCCAAAGCTCCTGATTTTACCCTCAAGACGAAAACCTCCGATGGTCTGAAGGACGTCAAGCTGAGCGACAGTTTTGGCAGNNGCCGAAGTCTATGGCATCAGTGTGGACAACCCGTTTGCGCAGGAAGCCTGGGCGAAGCAAAGCGGCATCAAGGTCCCGCTGCTGTCCGACCTCAACAAGACCGTGATCAAAGCCTACGGCGTGGTTTTCCCGAATCTGCTTGGAATGTACGAGACGTCCGCGCGGGCGGCGTTTGTCGTAGGCAAGGACGGCGTGGTCAAATACTCCGAGCAGACCGCGACGCCCAAGGATCTTCCAGATTTCGCCGCGGTTCAGGCGGCTTTGAAAGGCTGAACCAACTTTTGTAGGAGCCTGCTCGCAGGCGATGGATCGATCGCGAGCCAGCTCGCTCCTACAGGTTATTTCCCGCACGCCGCATGTCGCTTCCAAATCCGTTCAACACTCTCCGCCGGTTCTCCACCGCTGCTGGAGAAAGGTCGTTCTATTCGCTGCCCGCCCTGGACGACGCGGGGTTCCCTCGCGTACGCCGGCTGCCGGTGTCGCTTCGCCTCGTGCTGGAGTCGCTGCTCCGCAATTGCGATGGCCAGCGGGTCGCCGAGCCGGCGATTCGCGCCCTGGCTTCCTGGCAGCCGAATGCCCCGCGCACCGAGGAGATCCCGTTCGTGGTCGCCCGGATCGTGTTGCAGGATTTCACCGGCGTGCCGCTGCTGGTTGATCTGGCGGCGATGCGGGCGGCGGTCCAGCGACTGGGCAGGAATCCGAAGATCATCGAGCCGCTCGTGCCGGTGGATCTGGTGGTGGACCATTCCGTGCAGGTCGACGTGAACGGATCATCCGACGCGTTCGCGCGCAACTTGGAGATCGAGTTCCAGCGCAACCGCGAGCGCTACCAGTTTCTCAAATGGGGCATGCAGGCCTTTGACACGTTCAAGGTCGTTCCGCCGGGAATCGGCATCGTGCATCAAGTCAATCTCGAGTTTCTCGCCAAGGGGGTGCTGACCGGGGCGAACGAGGTCGTCTATCCCGACACCCTGGTCGGCACGGATTCGCACACGACGATGATCAACGGGTTGGGCATCGTGGGCTGGGGGGTGGGAGGAATCGAGGCCGAAGCGGGCATGCTCGGGCAGCCGGTCTATTTTCTGACTCCGGATGTCGTCGGGGTTCACCTCACCGGCGCACTGCGCGAAGGAGTCACGGCCACGGACTTGGTGCTGACGCTCACGCAACGGCTGCGCCAGGCGAAAGTCGTCGGCAAATTCGTCGAGTTCTTTGGGCCCGGCGCGACGTCGCTGCCGGTGGTGGATCGCGCCACGATCGGCAACATGGCGCCGGAGTACGGTGCGACGATGGGCTTTTTCCCGATCGATGCCGAGTGTGCCAATTACCTGCGTGCCACCGGCCGTCCTGAGGCGCAGGTGCGGCTTTACGAAGACTATTATCAAGCGCAGGGCTTGTGGGGTGTCCCGCAGAAGGGCGACATCGACTACTCGCAGGAGATCGAGCTGGACCTCGGCACGGTGGTCCCAAGCGTGGCAGGCCCGAAACGGCCCCAGGACCGCATCGAGCTGCCCAACCTGCGCCGCGAATTCTTCCAGGCGTTCCAGCGTCCGGCCGCGGCTGGCGGTTTCGGCAAGACCCGGGCGGAACTCGACCGGACGGTCAAGGTTACGACCGCCAAGGGGCGCAAGGCGCAGGTCGGCGCCGGCTCCGTGGTCATCGCGGCCATCACGAGCTGCACCAATACGTCGAATCCAAGCGTGATGATCGCGGCGGGCCTGCTGGCACGGAACGCGGTGGCCAGGGGCTTGAAGGTGAATCCGACGGTCAAGGCCTCATTGGCGCCCGGCAGCCGCGTCGTCACCGACTATCTCAAGAAGACCGGCCTGCAACCGTATCTGAACAAGCTCGGTTTCAATCTCGTCGGTTACGGCTGCACGACCTGCATCGGCAATTCCGGCCCGCTTGACCCGGCAATCGAGGAGGCGGTGACCAAGCATGACCTGGTGACGGCCTCGGTGCTGTCGGGCAACCGCAACTTCGAGGCGCGGGTGCATCCGGCGGTGAAGGCGAATTTCCTCATGTCGCCGCCGCTCGTCGTGGCCTTTGCGCTCGCCGGCCGGGTCGACCTCGATCTGAGCTGTGAACCGCTCGGGCGGGCGAAGGACGGCACGCCGGTCTACCTCGCCGACCTCTGGCCGTCGCTCGCGGAGATCCGCGAAGCGATGCAATCGGCGCTCAAGCCCGAGGTGTTTCGCAAGCTATACCGGAACTTCGCGGCGCAGAATCCCAAGTGGAACGAGATTTCCACGGCCGCCGGCGATGTCTACGCCTGGGAGGCGGCATCAACCTATATCCAGGAGCCGCCGTTTTTCACGGGTTTCCCGCTGCAACCGGCGCCGATCGTTCCCATCAGAGGCGCCCGCCCGCTCGGTGTTTTCGGCGATTCGGTTACCACCGACCACATTTCTCCGGCAGGTTCGATCCAGAAGGGCTCTCCGGCGGGCCGGTTCCTGTTGGAGCACGGCGTGGCGTACGAGGATTTCAACAGCTATGGCTCGCGCCGCGGCAACGATCAGGTGATGACGCGCGGCACGTTCGCGAACGTGCGGATCAAGAATCTCATGCTCGGTGGGGAAGAGGGGGGGGGCACGCTCTATTTCGACCGCGCCGCGGGTGATCGCGCAACCGGGGAGAAGATGCCGATTTACGATGCAGCCATGCGCTACCAGGCGGATGGTGTCCCTCTGGTCGTCATCGCCGGCCAGGAATATGGCACCGGTTCGTCGCGCGATTGGGCGGCCAAAGGCACCAGTCTGCTCGGGGTTAAAGCCGTGGTGGCCGCGAGCTTCGAACGCATCCACCGCTCCAATCTCGTTGGTATGGGGGTGTTGCCGCTGCAGTTCAGGGAGGGCACGAACGCCCAGACGCTGAAACTCGACGGCACCGAAACCTATTCGATCCTGGGTCTGGATCGAGACCTTGTTCCGCGGCAGGATGTCACCCTGCAAATCTCGCGCCGGAACGGCACGAGCGAGGCAATCCCCGTCCGGTGCCGGATCGATACCCCGATCGAGGTCGCATATTATCAACACGGGGGGATATTGGCATACGTTTTGCGACAGCTAATCGCAAAAAACTGAGTATAGTGGATGGAGGAACGCGTGAGGGGAGGGTAATCCGGTTTGAAGACCGGACTGCCTCGCCGCGAGCCGGGTCCGATTCGATCTTTTTTGGAACATGTCTGACGCAGCCAACAAAACGGTTTATCTGGTCGACGCGTATTGCGATCCCGTGATCGTCCGCATCCAAGGGCGGGCGTGTGTGGCGAACAGCGCGTCATTGCATAATTTTTTTGTCCAGATGATCAGCCAGGGCAAGATGCGGTTCGTTTTGGATTTTGCCGGCTGCGCGAGCATGGACAGCACGTTCCTCGGCGTGCTCGCCGGCGCCGCGCTGGAATTGCGCCGGCAGGCTCCGCCAGGCAGTCTGGTGCTCTGCCGGGTGGGGCGGCGCAATCTGGAGTTGTTGCGCAACCTTGGGCTGCATCGGTTGCTGACGGTCGATGCAGGCGATTTCCCGATGGAGTTCGGTCAGGGGACCGCGCCTTTGAACGGGAGCCGCGAGCTCGGCGAACTGGAGGGCGCCCGTCTGGTTCTGGAGGCGCACGAGAATCTCGTGGCGGCCGATCCCACGAATCAGGGCAAGTTCCAGGACGTGCTGGCGGTCTTGCGCAATCGCGTCGATCAGAAGTAGCCGCGGGCTTCGGGCGGCGATTTTGAAACTCGACCCGGCGGCCGCTTGTCCAAGAATCCTGCCATGTTCTTCTTCCTGTTCGGAGCGGCGTCGGGCGCGCTGGCCCTTTTCTGGCTCGGCGTACAAGCGCGCGCCCGGGCGGACCGGAGGGAAGAGGAGAAGTTGGTCCTGGCCCAGGAAAAGCAACTCGTGGTGGATTTCATGCATCACATGGTGCAGGCGCTGGGTGAAGGCCTGTCGCGCGAGGATTTGTTTCAACGCATTGTCCACGCCGCCATCCTGTGCACCGGGGCGCTGAGCGCCTGCATCTTTGAGAAACGATCCGACAACAAGATGCAGGGCGTGGCGGTCGAGGGCCTGTTCCCGCCGCATCGGCCCCTGCCACCGCAAGCGAAGGCCAAGCTCACCACCCGGGCCCGTTTTATCGAACAGGTCTTAAAATCGGAAGTGTTTGACCTGAGCGAGGGCGTCGTCGGGCAGGTCGCGCGCACGGGCGAAGGCGTCCTGATTGCTGACGCCGTGGCCGACCCACGGATCGTCAAACACGATGATCCGGCGCTGGTCGTCCAATCCGTCATCGCCGCGCCGATCCGGTTTCAGGATCGGACGATCGGCGTCCTCGCCGTGACCAATCCGGCGGACGGCCTGCCGTTCACGGCGGCCGATTTCTCGCTGGTGATGTCCCTGGCGGAGCAGGCCGGGCTGGCGGTTCACAATCTCGCGTCCCTCCATTTCCAGATTGAGAAGAAACAGCTGGATCTTGACCTGGCCCTCGCCAGCAGCATCCAGCAAATGCTGCTGCCCGACTCCACGCCGCAAGTGGCCGGGCTCGATGTGGCCGCGCAGTATGTGCCGACGCAGAAGGTCGGCGGGGATTTCTATGATTTTTTTCTGCTGTCGCCGACGCGGCTCGGCATCGCGGTCGCCGATGTGTCCGGCAAAGGAATCCCCGCCTCGCTGCTCATGGCGATCTGCCGGACCAACCTGCAACAGATCGCGTCGCGTCACGACTCCCCGGCGGTGGTGCTGGGCGAGGTCAACCGCGCCATGGCGGGGGAGGTCTGTCGCGGGATGTTCATTACGATCATCTATGCGGTGGTCGATGTGGCGACGAACACGGTGACCTTTGCCCGGGCCGGCCACGAGCTGCCGCTGATTTCGCGGCGCGACCCGGTGTCCGGTCAGCCATTGAGCGAATTCGTAGGCTCGGAGGGAATGTCGGTCGGGATGGTCGATCCCGCGATGTTCGATCGGGTCATTGCCGACCGGACGATCCCGTTCGTGGCGGGCGATTCGTTGGTGTTGTACACGGATGGCGTAACCGAGGCGGCCAACGATGAGGAAAAGGAGTTTTCCGGCAGTCGCCTCGCCGATACGCTGCGGATGCTCCGGAGTCGAAGCGCCAGTGAGATTACCGACGGCATTGTCGATCACGTCCGGCGCTTTTCGGGTCAGGATCACCATCGCGATGACCTGACGTTGGTGACGGTCAAGCGGGTGTGAGGTCAGCCCCAGACCTGTGTTGTAGGGCGGGGTCGCCGCACCCCGCCGCCTCCGTCTGATCGCGTCAAGCGGCCGCTGGTTTGAATCGGTTCACCGCCGCCAGCAGCGCGAGGAACAGCACCATGCCAAGCAGGCCAAGAGCCGCCTCCGCGTTCAACATTCCGTGCGCGCCCCAGCGCGTGTAAGCCCAGCCGTCGAGCGTCGTCATATAGGAGATCGGCACGTTCGAGAGCGAGGCAAAGACATTGTATTTGGTGGCGGCCGCGCCCGTGCCCATTGCCTCGAGGACGAAGGCCGTGAAGCCGGCGTAGGTCAGGCCGGTGATCACGGCGTACAGGCACGTCCAGAAGATGAACATCGGCTCGGTGCGCGGGGCCAGGGCCATGCCGATCGCGGAGGAGGCCTGCAGCACTCCGTAGAGCACATAGGCCGCCTTGCGGTCCATCCGATCGCAAATCCAGCCGCCGACCAGGCAACCGGCCGCCATCAAGATCCCACCCAGCACCCCGGTCACAAGCGCCACCGTGTCAGCCGAGGCGCGCCAATCATTGGCCACAGCTGACCACAGATTGGAGGCGGCGCCGGAGCCGATCGGCAGAAAACACAGAAACAGGGCGAGGAACCCCATCCGGGCCTTCGCGACTTGCCAGAGATCCTTGAACACGTTGGCAAACGTCTTGAGGATGGTGGAATCCCGGATGGTGGAGACCGGTTCCGGCAGAAAGGGGAGCGCCAGGCAGCAGAGAAGGCAGGCTCCGGCGAGGAGCGCCCCCGTCATCCATGGCGCTGGGAGTCGCTGCACCAGCCACAGCCCGGCCCCGCCGCCGATGCCCGAGCCTCCGAGATTGCCTGCCTGGAACCAGCCCCCCGCGCGGCCTTTCAGCTCAGGCGGCGTGTCATAGGCCATCAGGCTGTCGGTGGCCATGCCGAGAAAGGTCACGGCGAAGTTCGAGACCAGAACGACGACCGTCAACATGGGCAGGCTGGATGCCTTGATGGGAAAGAGGGCCGTCGCAAGGATCCCGGCGGCACTCACCACGCTGGCGATCAGGTACCAGCCTTTGCGGGTGAGCGTCGAGTCCACCAGCGGCGCCCAGGCGAACTTGATGGTGTGGGGCAGGATTCCGGCGGCGATCAGCGCCGCCACCTGCTCGATCGGGATTCCGGCCTGGGAGAACAGATAGGCGAGAGCGACCTGCACGTAACCCGCCATCACCCCGAACGGCAGGATGAGGAACATGAAGACACTGGGGTGGACGTGCCGTGGAGCGTCGAGGGACCGCATGGCGGGCGACGCTGACAGGTGCCTCCGGGTGGTGTCACCAGAAAACCAGGCGATGCGACGTCGGCCAAGTTCCATGCTGTGCAGCCCGCCACAAATGCCTTCTTATTGCCTGTTTGCTGGAGGGGGGCGTCCCTATCGAGCATCGTCGAGATAGTCACCCGCCGGCGGTGACAAATGGATCCTGGAGACGCGACGCCCTCGTCGCGTTCTTGGGAGGGGCACTCGGCGGGATAGTGACCAATTTGAAATCCCTCCGGCGACGCCTGCAACGTCAATCGCTCCTCCTTGAATCTGCGCAGCAACCGGTCGAAATACGCTCGCGGCACGAACATGAGACCGGGCTCCATCACAAACGCCTCGATGCCTGCCTGGAAACCGTCGGCCGAGAAAACGATAGTACCAGCGCCGGCGCCCACGCCAATCTCCTCCGATTCCGATACCTTGGTGGCACGGTTTAGCCGAAAGTACCGGATCGCCCGAAGCAGTTGGAAGGGGTCCAGTTGCGGAAGGTGATATCCGGGGGGATGCTCGTCGTGACTTGCGTTCAAGACAGACAGCCTGCCGGATGGCCGGGGCGGGGGAATCCGGCTTCTTATCGAGATCTGTCGCAATGGTGAGCAATACGACGGAGCGGTCCGGCGGATTACGGCGCTGGATTCCAGTTGACCGGCGGCAGCGCGTTCAGGTCGTCCTGATCGGGAGACATTGGGAAATGACGGGCCGTCCCGGCGGCCCTGTCTCCGACCGGTGCGGCTCAATCTTTCGTCTCTCGCATGAGCGCAGGGTCCGGTTGCGAGGCTGAATGGTTGATTGCAGATGCCGTGGCTCGTGGTCTAGCTTCAAGCATGCTTTTCGAACGCCAGCGTCTGTTGCTTGCCTTGCTCGATGCCCTGGCCGAGCCGGTGGCGCATACGGATTTTCAGAAGCTGCTGCTCCTTTTCACACAGGAGTGGGAAGCTGCGCCGAGCTACGACTTCGTGCCGTACAAATTCGGCTGCTTTTCCTTCACTTCCTATGCCGACAAGCGACGGTTGATCGAACGCGGCCTTTTGGAGGCGGACGATCAACACTGGGTACTGTCCGCGGTCGGGCGCGTATCCGCACAACAGGAGAGCCAGCGGCTTCCCAAGGCAGCGCAGTTTGCACGGCAGTATTCGCGCCTTCGGGGCGACGCCTTGATCGCCGAAGTCTACCGGCGGCATCCTTATTATGCCACGCGCAGCGAGATCGTGGAGCGCGTGCTTCTCGGGGCCGCCGACCGCGCCAAGGTGGCCGCCGCCCGTCCCGCCCGCCTCAAGCCGGGCCTGGTCACCATCGGCTACGAGGGAAAGACGCTGGAGCGGTACCTGAACCAATTGCTGCGGGAGTCCGTAACGCTGCTGTGCGACGTACGGCGGAACCCGTTGAGTCGGAAGTATGGTTTTTCCAAGAGCACGCTCGGCAAAGCCTGCGAGGGCGTCGGCATTCGTTACGAGCATCTGCCGGAGCTGGGCATCGCGTCCGAGGACCGGCGCGAGCTGAGAACCCAGGCCGACTATGACGCGCTGTTTGCCGGATACGAACGGGACAGCCTGCCGAAGCAGGAAGTGGCGTTAGCGAAGATCCGCCAGTGGATCGAGCAGGACGGTTATCGTGTGGCGCTGACGTGCTATGAGGCGCAGCCATGCCAATGCCACCGCCATTGCGTGGCTGAAGCATTGGCTGAAATCGGCGGGAGAGCGTTTAGCCCGATCCACCTTTGAGAAAGAGCGGAACGGGCAGCTGGTAATCTTGCGTTTTCGACAATTTATTCTTTGTATCGCGGCGGTCCGTCCACCCCGATGCCCCGCGAACGCGTACTTATTACGGTTAAAACCTACCCGACGCTCTCGCGGAAATATGGCGAGACGGTTTGCACGGCAGGCGTGCGGGAAGATGGATCGTGGATGCGCATCTACCCGGTGCCGTTCCGGAGGCTGGAGGATACGGAACAGTACCGGAAATTCGACTGGATTGAAGCCGACTTTGCCAAGGGGCATGCCGACCCGCGGCCCGAAACGCATCATCCGACCGATTTTGCGCAACTGGTTCCGGTTGGCCATATGGGAACCGACGACAATTGGCGGGAGCGGCGCAAGTTGTTGCTCAATACGGCGAACGTATACGATAAGCTCGATCCGTTGATCGAAGCTGCAAAACAAAACAAGAATTCGCTCGCCGTATTCAAGCCGGCGCGGATCTGGGGGTTCATCTGGGAAGATGATGAGCGAGAGTGGGACGCGGATAGGGTGGCGGTGATGCGCGAGCGCACCAGCCAGATGGAGATCTTTGCAGAAGACACGTGGCGGCAGACATTCAGGCTGATTCCAAAACTCCCCTTTGCGTTTTCGTACCAGTTCGAAGATGCGGTTGGAAGAAAGAGCACCATGCAGGTGCTCGACTGGGAGTGTGGCCAACTTTACTGGAATTGCTTCAACCGATGGAACGATGAGCAAGCGGCTCTTGAGAAAGTGAAGACGAAATACCTGCACGAATTCGGTCAACGGGATCTGCACTTCTTTCTGGGCACAACGCAGCAGTTCCATAGCGTCGCGCCGAATCCTTGGGTGATTGTGGGCGTCTTCGCGCCGCCTTTCGAACATCAGCTGGACCTGGGCATCGAGGCCTGAACCATGTCTCCCCACGCCTATATCGAAGACCGGCTTGTGGAGCAGCCCGCCATCGGGCTTTTCGCGGTACTTGGCTGGCAGACGGTGCTGGCGATGGAGAAAGTACTTGGCCCGGACGGCACGTTGCCAGCAAACAGTCTCTCGACACCAGGCCCCGGTTTTTCACGGAGCGCACAGAGAACGGTCCTTTCTGCTTCGCGGCTTCGCGGCTTTGCGCGAGGAGATTCCGTTTCCGGGCTCTCCCTACCTCGATCCATTTTAACCATGGATCACACGGATTTCACGGATGCCAATCGCCGGATCGCTCTCGGTTGCCTCCGTTGCCTCCTGTAGAACGATTGGATCATGGTAAGTGTTCGGTCGGCGTCCTCCTGTGCATGAGCTACGGCTCAGCTGTTCCAGCCGGGCGCAAGTTCGCCGTTGCCTGGAGGCGAGGCAGAAGCCACGTTGTCCATCCCATGGGTGCCGCCGCCAAGACCGCCGAACCGCTGGACCGTTTCTCCCTGCCGGATGCGGCGGGCCACTTCGGCCCCTATGGCGGAGTGTTTGTGCCGGAGACGCTGATGACCGCGCTGGAGGAACTCGGCGCGGCCTACGCGGCGTCCAAGGCGGATCCGGCGTTCCAGACCGAACTGCGACAGCAATTGCGCGACTACGCCGGCCGGCCCACGCCGCTCTATTTCGCGGAGCAACTGACGCGGCATTGTGGCGGCGCCAGGATTTATCTGAAGCGCGAGGATCTGCTCCACACCGGCGCTCACAAGATCAACAACGCGCTCGGTCAGGCGCTCCTTGCGCGCCGGATGGGCAAGCGGCGCATCATCGCCGAGACCGGCGCGGGACAGCATGGCGTCGCCACGGCGGCGGTGTGCGCGAAATTCGGATTCGAGTGCGTCATCTACATGGGCGCGGTCGACATGGAGCGACAGGCGCTGAATGTCTTCCGCATGCGTCTGATGGGCGCCGAGGTGCGCGGCGTCGAAGCGGGACAGAAGACGCTGAAGGAGGCGATCAACGAGGCGATGCGCGACTGGGTGACCAACGTGCGCACGACGCACTACATTCTCGGCACGGCTTATGGCGCGCATCCGTATCCGATGATGGTGCGGGATTTTCACCGGGTGATCGGCCTGGAGGCGCGCGAGCAGATTCTCGCGCAGGAGAAGCGGCTGCCCGACGAACTCATCTCGTGCGTGGGCGGCGGCAGTAATGCGATCGGATTGTTTTTCGAGTTTCTGGAGGACCTGGCGGTCCGTCTGGTGGGCGTCGAAGCGGGCGGACGGGGCATCCGTCCCGGAGAGCACGCCGCGCGCTTTGCCGGGGGAAGGCTGGGCGTGCTGCAGGGCTGCAAGACTTTCCTGCTGCAAAATGCCGACGGGCAGATCGATCAGACCCATTCCGTGAGCGCCGGTCTCGACTATGCGGCGGTGGGTCCGGAGCACGCTTTCTACCGGGACCGCGGACGCATCGAGTTTGAGTATGCCACGGACGACGAAGTGCTCGAAGTCTTCCGGCTGTGCTCGCGCCTCGAGGGCATCATTCCGGCCTTGGAATCGACCCATGCGCTCGCCTACGCCATGAAGCGGGCGCGGGAGCTCGGCCCGGATCGGGTGATCGTGGTCAACCTATCCGGCCGGGGAGACAAGGATGTGCAACAGGTGGAACGAATGCTGAAAAAGCAGACTTGAACGCTCAAGTCCCAAGGAATGCCGAATGAGGGGAAACCCAGGGGTCTGGAAGATCGTACGAGCGAATTCGCAGCTGCGGTGCGGGTCTTTGTGCGTTCATTGCCCAGGACCGTCTGCAACTTCGAGGATGTCAAACAACTGGTGAGATCCTCCGGCTCAGTGGCGGCAAATTACATCGAGGCCGATGAGGCACTGAGCGACAAGGATTTCGTGTTCCGAATCAAGATCAGTCGCAAAGAGGCGAAGGAGAGCAGGCTCTGGCTGCGTTTGCTTGACACCGGCAAAGAGCAGCGACTGGCATCCGATCGCGATGCCTTGGCGCAGGAGGCCCACGAGTTGATGCTCATTTTCAACGCAATCGCTCGGAAAAAGGGCGGTTGATGGCTCGAATTTTCCTGGATATTGGAAATTGGAACTTGGGTCTTATTCTATGAAAAGCATGACCGGATATGGAAGGGCGGCGACGGCGCTCGGTGAATTCACGCTCACGGTGCAGGTGAGCTCGGTTAACCGGAAGAGCCTGGACCTTACCGTCCGGCTTCCGCGCGAGTGGGAAGGCGGGCTCGAATCGGAGGTGACCGCCGAGGTCCGCCGGTCGGTGGTCCGCGGCAAGGTGCACGTCGACGTGGAACTGACCGGAGAAAAGGGCGGCACCGATGCCGCGTGGAGCGACGAGGGGGTCGCCCAGACCCTCGATCGACTCAAGGCGCTGGCAGAACGGCGGGGGATTCCGTTTCAGGTGACGACCGAACTCCTGTGGCGCATCGCCAGCGATGAGCGGCAGCCGCAGCAGCGGCCGACGGCTGACGCGGGGCGTCCCGTTTTGCTGGCGGCGCTGGGCGAGGCATTGGCTGGTTTCGTCGCCATGCGAGCCCAGGAGGGGGCGGCGCTGCAGGCGGACCTCCTGCACCGGATGGCGACACTGCGAAGTCAGGTCGATGCGGTGGCGGCCCAGGCGCCCCAGGTGACCGGGCAGTATCGCGAGTTGTTGTTCAAGCGCTTGCGCGAGGCGGGATTGGAACTCGATCTGGCTGACGAACGCCTGCGCAAGGAAGTCGCGCTGTTTGCCGACCGCTGCGACATCAGCGAGGAGCTGACGCGTTTGCGCAGTCATCTCGACCAGCTGGACCAACTCTTCCGGAGCGAGGGAGAGAGCGGACGGAAGGCCGAATTCATTCTGCAGGAAATCGGACGGGAGAGTAATACGATCGGCAGCAAGGCGAATGATCTGGCGATCGCGAAGGTGGTGATCGATTTAAAGAACGAGCTGGAACGGGTGCGCGAGCAGGTCGCCAACATCGAGTGAAACCTCTGGCAAGCGTGAAGGTAGGCACAGCTGCGGACTGGCACTTCTGGTTGGCGGCCGGGGTGTTTTCGGTCATCGTCGCAGGCGAACTGGCGGGCCAGGCCATCGGCGGAGCCGCGGGCAGCAGCGCCTGGGGGTGGCTGGCGCTGTTGGGCGCGGGCGGCTGGGTCGTCGGGCTGGTATGGCGGGAACGGGTGGGAATGGGGCGGGCGTGGTCGTGCTGCGTCTGGGTGATGGGGATGAGCCTCCTCGCCATGCGCCTCGCCTTGCGCAACGGGTTTCTTTTTGGCCGGATTGAGTTCGCCGGCGACCAACCTCTGTTTTTCGCCCAGGTGCCGGTGAGTGTGCCGTTGCTGTGGTGGCTGGTGGTGGGTGGCGGTTTTCTAGTGGTCGAAGGATTGTGGGGCGAATGGCGTGCGGGTGTCTCTACGTTGACCGCCCTGGTGGCGGCGCAGATGGCGCTGATGATCCTCCCGGTGGTTGGCAACGTGCGCGGCTACTGGCGGTGGCCGGCGGTGACGACAGACCCACGGCCGGTGGGCGGCGCCTTCCTGGGCGTGCCGTTGAAGGCGCTGGCGGCTTGGTTCATCCTCAGTCTCGTCCTGGCGTTCGGCTTGGTGATCATGGGCGACAACTGGAGTTCGGCGGAGGCCCGGACCCGGCGCCAGGCTTGGGCGCCAGCCGCAGTTCTGCTCGCCCTGACCGTCGTCTGTTTCGGAGCGAACCTGTTCGGTGGGCTCTGGCTGCCGGCGACGTTCAGCGCGGCCAACGCCGTGCTTTTTGGCGCGGTCGTGGTCTGGTACCTGCGAGACGGTGGAGAATGGCAACCCTGATGCGTCAGCCCGGTCCGCCGGAACCGCCGGTCACTTTGGGGAGGCGTCTGGCTGGCAAAGGGAATGGAGCAGATATAGGGCGACGCCGACGCAGATCCCGGAATCGGCCACATTGAACGTGGGGTAAATGTAGTTGCCGAAATGAAAGTCCAGAAAATCGATCACGTGCCCATAGCAGAGCCGGTCGAGCAGGTTGCCCAGGATGCCTCCGCAGAGCAGGCCAAAGCTGATTTGCACGGTCCACGTCCGGAGACCGAGCTGGTGCCGCCAGGCGTAAATTGCGATCAGAGTCGCCGCCGCCAGCAACGCCAGGGCCGTGCTGCGGCCGCTGAACAAGCTCCAGGCGGCCCCGGTGTTCCCGACATTCACCAGGTTGAGGAACCCTTCAACGACGACGATGTGAGCCGGGAACCCATACGTGGGATAAGGCAGGCGCGCGCAGATCCAGGCTTTGCTGACCCGGTCGAGCAGGAGCACGCCGGCCGCCAGGATCAGGAGCCAGCGGTACGCCAGGATGCGTTCAAACCGCGGGCGCGGCGGGGAGGCGGCGGGCAGCGTGGGCGCCGGGCCGGGCGGGGTGGACATCACTCTTCAGGTTCTTCTTCGACGATCTTGCCGCCTTCCTCAGTGGTCGTGTCGGAGAAAATGCCCGCGCGTTGGATGGAGCGATGCTTGGTTTTTTCCAGTTCCTTCTGGGCCTCGGCGGAATAGCGGGTGAACGGCACCACCAGGAGGCGATCCTTGCCGATCGGTTTGCCGGTAAGTTCGCAGATGCCATAGGTGCCGTCGCGGATACGCTTGATGGCTGCTTCCACCTCTGATAGCGCATCCTGCTCACTCGAAACAAGGCTGAGGGCGAAATCTCGGTCAAAAGTATCCGTGCCGGCGTCGGCCATGTGCTGACCGTAGCCGGAAAGGTCGCCGGCATCTTCCTTGGCGGAACGCTTCAGGGTCTCCTCGGAGTGTTGCCCCAAGGATTCGAGCACATGGCGGCGGAGGTCGATCAGCAACTTGAAATAGCGGCGGAATTTCTCAGGCAGCTTGTCGACGTCATCGTCTTCCGTCGGGGCTTTGCCGGTCTTGCCGGGATTGAAGCCGAGAATGTCGGCGAGGGAGGCCGCCTTGACGTGATTAGGAATGGGCGGCCGGCTGGAGGCTTTCGGGGCAAGTCCGATTTTCGCGGACTCATTGGCGGGCTTGCCGATTGCGACTCCGGCCGGCTTCGGCTTCTTTTCGTTCTTCTTCGCGATCTCCCGCACCTCGTCGAGACTGAACGCAATCGGTTTGGCCGTCTTGCGTTCGAGAATACGACGTTTGAGATCGTCCGACTTGGTGGATTTCGCGGCAGCAACCGGGGGTTTGGGCGCCGGTGCGGGCTTGGCCGGAGAAACCTTCTTGACCGCCACGGCGGGTTTCTCAACGAGCTTGGCAGGTTTCTTGGCAGAGGCGGACTTTTGTTTCTTGGCCATGAGAGGGGAGGAGGTTAGCGGGGAAATGAATCAGGCAGTAAGGGCTTCGCCGCACCGCGGGCAAATCTCGCCAAATGCGGTGGGCTGGAGCGCTGGCACCCAGCGCCAGCAACGGGGACACCGGGCGAAACCCCGCTCGCGCGCGGAAATGACGTCAATGGTGCAGGGTTGTTCGGAAGCGGTCTCGAAGACTTCAGCATGGGAGACGTTCAGTAATTCGGCCAGATCGGCCTGATGCTTGAGGACGGCCTTGAAGAGTTGACCGTTGTTTCCGGAAATCCTGACCGTGGCATCCAGCGACTTTCCGATGATCCCTTGTTGGCGCAACGACTCCAGCCGGGTGTTCGCGTCCGGGCGCACCCCGAGAATCAGCTGTTCAAATTCCTGGGCCAACCCGGCATCCGTCCATTCAGCGGGCGCCACCGGCCAGTCCTGCAAATGGACTGACCCTTCGGCAAACTCGGCTCCCGCCGTGGCGAACGACCAGACTTCGTCCGCGGTGAAGGTGATGATCGGGGCGAGCACGCGGACGAGCGTGTGCAGGATGTGGTGCAGGGCCGTCTGGGACGAGCGGCGGAGCGGATGATCGGCGCCCAGCGTGTACAGCCGGTCCTTCAAGATGTCGTGGTAGGTGGCCGAAAGCGTGACGGCGCAGAACTGGTTGCAGAGCTGATAAACCCGGTGGAATTCGCAGGCCTCGTAGGCGGCCGTGCACTGGCGGAGCAATTCGGCGGTCTGGTGCAGAGCCCAGCGGTCGAGCGCACTCATCCGGCCGACCGGCACCGCGTGAGGCCCGGGTTTGAAATCGAAAAGGTTGGAGAGCTGGAACCGGAAGGTATTGCGAAGCAGGCGGTAGGTTTCGCCGACATGCGACAGGATCTCCTTGGAAATCGGGATGTCGTCGCGGAAATTCTGTGACGAGATCCACAGCCGCATGACGTCGGCGCCGTAATTGGCGATATACGAGTCGCTGGTCTGGGGCTTTTCGTAGGAATTGCTCTTGGAGATCTTCCGGCGCTCCTCGTCGACGATAAAGCCATGGGTGAGGACGGCCTGGTAAGGGGCGCCTCCGCAGGCGATCACGCCGGTCCAGAGCGAGGATTGGAACCAGCCGCGATGCTGATCGCTGCCTTCGAGATAAAGATCGGCCGGCCACCGGGTGCCGCCAATGCCCCGGCGCAGCGTGGCGATATGGGTCGATCCGGAATCGAACCAGACGTCGAGGGTGTCCCGGCCAGGAGTGAGTTCGGAGGGCGCCGGCCAATCGGCGGGCAATTCCAGGCCGGCGAGGAGTTGCGCGGGCGCGGCGTCAAACCACAAGCGGGTCCCTTGCGTCTCGACTCGATCGGCGATCGCCCGCACGACTCCCGCATCCAGATATGCTCTCTTCTGGCTATCATAGAACGCCGGGATCGGCACGCCCCACGAACGCTGCCGGCTGATGCACCAGTCGGGCCGCGATTCGACGGCGCTGCGGATGCGGGCTTCGCCCCATGCCGGGATCCATTGGACCTTTCCGATCGCCGCGAGGGCGGTCTGGCGCGCACCGCCTTTGTCGAGCGAAACGAACCACTGGTCGACCGCGCGAAAAACAATGGGCGTCTTCGACCGCCAGCAGTGCGGATAGCTATGGGTGAGATTTTGCTTGGCCAGCAGCGCGCCGGCCGCCGCCAGTTTCTTCAACACGGCGACATTGGCGGGAGAAGTGCGCTTCTTGGCCAGATCATCGACGGATTCGAGCGTCGTCAGACCGACCAGGTCAGCCGGGATCCGCCCGTCGTCCAGGTAACGGCCATCTCCGCCGACGGGGCAGTAAATTTCCAGGCCATATTTGAGCCCGGTGAGGTAGTCGTCATAGCCGTGTCCGGGCGCGGTGTGGACGCAACCCGTGCCGCTGTCGGTGGTGACGTAGTCGGCCAGCACGACGGGTGCCGCGCGGTCGATGAACGGATGCCGGCTTTGGAGTCCCTCCAAAGCCTTGCCGGGAAACTCCGCCAGAATCGACGGCGGATCGTAGCGCGGACCGTGCGACTTCCCGCCGGCAGCCAGATCGGCAGGATCCACCGCTGTGGGTCCATCATCGCCGATTTGCCGCACAAAAGCCGGCAGCAGGGGTTTTGCGACAATATACCGCCCCGCCCGGATTCCGTGCAGTTCGGCGAGAACATACTCCACGTCCGGATGCACGGCGATGGCCAAGTTCGCGGGCAAGGTCCAGGGGGTTGTGGTCCAGATGACAAAGAAGATCGGTCGCTCCGCAGGAAGAGAAAGTTTCCGCGCCTCCGCCGGAGGAAGCGGAAACTTGACCCAAATCGATGGGCTGACGTGGTCCTGGTATTCGATCTCGGCTTCGGCCAGCGCCGTCTCGAACGGGATGGACCAGTAGACCGGTTTTTTGCTGCGATAGACGAGCCCTTGTTCGATGAATGCGGCAAACGTGCGCAGGATATCCGCCTCGAACGCGGGAGCCTTGGTCTTGTACTCATTCTTCCAGTCCGCGAGCACGCCGAGGCGCTGAAACTGGGCTCTCTGTCTGGCAATCCAGGTTTCGGAGAATTCGCCGCACAGCTGACGCAGTTCGGTGGTGGTGGCCGATTGCTTTTTCGCCTGCAGTTCGCGCGCCACCTTCTGCTCGATCGGCAGGCCATGGCAGTCCCAGCCGGGAACATACGGCGTGCGGAAGCCGCGGAGCGACTTGTAGCGAAGAATAATGTCTTTCAGCGTCTTGTTGAGCGCGGTCCCGATGTGCACGTCGCCNNAGGCCGAGTTTCTCCCAGTGCGCCAGCCGGGCGGGCTCCCGCTGCACGAGATTCGCCCGCATCGGGAAATCCGTTCTAGGCAGCTGCAGCGTATCTTTCAGCTCTTGCGCCATTTTAGAAAAAGCGCGTGAGGCTACTCCAAGTCCCCCCTGAGTCAAGGGAAGAGGACGGTTGAGATAAGTGCCTTTCTCAAGGCGGAATACGGTGCCATGGCAGCCCTGAAGGACAGAGACGGGAAGCCATCGGCGGTGACGGCGCACCGCCCTCCAGAAAAAAGGACGCGCATGCGTTGGAGGGCGCTGCTCCGTCAGCGCCGTTCAGGCCCTAAGCCCTGCTGGCGAGGTATTGGCTTGCGACCTCGGCCAGCCGCCCGCCGGCGGCGATACAGTTGACCAGGGAGATGCCATCGCGGACGTGGCCACCGATGAAAAGCCCGCCATGTTGGGTTTCCGCCAGGGTGATCGCGTCAAGAAAACGCTCGTAGCCGAGGTTATACTGCGGGATGGCGTGCGGCCAGAAGGTCGCGTGGGAAAAGACGGGATCGCCTCGCACGCCGAGCAACTCGCGCAGATCGGCCAGCACGCGGGGGCGCAGCTCCTCTGGCGCCAGCCGGGCGAGGTCGGGTTGGCGGGTGCCGCCCACGTAGACGGTCAGGGCGACATGGCCGGCCGGCGCCCGTTCCGGAAAGAGCGTGGAAGAGAACAGAACCCCGAGCACGGACCGGCCTTCGACCTCGGGGACGAGCGCACCGAATCCGTCCAGCGGATGGGCGACCTGGTCGCGGCGGAACCCGAAAAACAACGAGGCCACCGGAGGGTATTCGACCTGTTCGAGCGGCGCCAGCGGTCGGGCGCCGGAAGACCCGATGGGCAGTTGGGCCAGCGTCGCCGCGGGCACCGCCAGCACGATGGCATCGAACTCGTCCGTGCCGGCCAGGCCATCGTGGCGGCTGACCAATTTCCACGGCCGGCCGGGAGTGAGGCTGACCACGGCAGTCCGGGTGCGGATGGTGGCAGGCGGAAGCGCCGCGGCGAGCGCGTTGGGGAGGGTTTGCAGGCCGCGGGCGAACGACACGATCCGGGCGACGGGCTTCTCGCCCCGGGCGCGCCGGGCCTTCATCGCGGCGATCTGGCCGCGGATCAGCGAGCCATGCGTTTGGGCGACTTCCCACAGCCTGGGGAAGGCGTATTTCGTCGAGAGCTTCTCCGGGTCACCGGCATAGATCCCGGCGACCAACGGATTGATGGCATAGTCCACGATCTCCTGGCCGAAGTGACCACGGACCAATGCCGCGAGGCTCAAGTCGGCCGGGCCGACCCGGGCGCGGGCAAACGGCTCGGCGAGGATCCGCAGCTTGGTGCGCAGCGAAAACAACGGGGTCGAAACCAGCTGGTGCGGCCCCAGCGGGACCGGCACCAGCCGTCCGTCGCGGACCAGATAGCGATTCTTGGCCGCCGGAGTCGCGTATTGGCGTTCCGCCTGGAGACCGAGTTCCGTCAGGAGCACATCGAGTGGCGTCGACTCCATCAGCGAATTGGGTCCGTGCTCCACGAGCCAGCCGTCGCGATGCATCGTCGAGATCGCGCCGCCGAGGCGGTCGGACTGCTCGAAGACGGTGACTCGGTGACCTTGGGCGTGGAGCTTCCAGGCGGCGGTGAGCCCCGTAACGCCGCCGCCGACGATGGCGATGCCGTATTTGTTATCTGGAGACGGCGGGAACATGGTGATCCGGGAATGAACCGACGGTGGGAGGATAGGATCCGGTGGACGCCCCGGTCGACGCCTTTTGCTTCCCGGGGCTAATTTTTCCAGTTGACGACCGTGGAAACCATCGCGGCCACGCATTCCAGACTGGCATCGGGCCGGATGCCGTGGCCGAGGTTGAAGATATGTCCCGGGCGGTCGCGCATCGTTTCCAACAGGCGCCAGGTCTCATCGCGGACGGCGAGCGGGGTGGCGCCCAAAAGCGCCGGGTCGAGGTTGCCCTGAAGCGCGACGCGGATCTGTTGGGCGGCCAGGGCGGCATCGCCGGCCAGGGAGTCATGCGCCGCGGCCAGGTCGACGGTGGAGTCGACGCTGAGCACGCGCACCCCGCTGGCGGCCTGGGCGGCGAGGTGACCCGCGGTGCCCTTCCCATACAAGATGACGGGGAAGCCCGCCGGCAGCGCGGCGACAATCCGGCGGATCCACTGCAGCGACGCGGCCTCGTAGTCCGGTCCGGCGATGAGCCCGCCCCAGGTGTCAAAAACCTGGATCGCATCGACGCCGGATTCGATCTGCAGCTTGAAATAATCGATCAGGGCGACGGACAATTTTTCAAGCAGCGCATTGAAAAAAACGCGATCGGCGCGGAATAACTCACGGGCGCGGGGAAAATCTTCGGAACCACCGCCTTCGAGCATGTAGCAGGCCAGCGTCCACGGCGATCCGCCGAAACCCAGCAGCGCCGTCTGGTCGCCCAGCCGGCGGCGGAGCAGGCGGAGCGCAGTGGCGACGTAGCGGAGCTGGTCCCGGACGTTCTCGAGCGGGAGCCGGTCGAGCTGGGCGCGCGTTTCGAGGCGGAACTCCATCGCGATGCCGCCCTCCTCCCTGAAGTGATAGCCCTGGCCCAGGGCTTCCGGAAGCACGAGGATATCGGAGAAGAGGATGGCGGCATCGAGCGCAAAGCGTCGGAGCGGCTGGAGCGTCACCTCGGCTGCCAGTTCCGGTTGGCGCACCAGTTCGGCGAACGAATGGCGCGCTTTGAGGTCGCGGTACTCCGGGAGGTAGCGACCCGCCTGCCGCATGATCCAGACCGGTGGACGGTCGAGCGGGCGGCAGGCGCAGGCGGCGAGAAAACGTTCGCGAGAAGTCATGCAGAAATCCACCAGCCGGAGACTGGGGAAACATAGCGGGTGGTTGACGAAACTGGTAACGGTCTGACCGTTGGTCCGCCGGGATTCAAATGTTATCCCGTCAGACGGCGCCCCGATGCGGTGCCGGACTACTTTTTCGTCCCGGAGATGTCCAGGTGGACCGTGGCGTCCGTGCCCGCCGCCGGCTGGGGTGTCTCGGATTCGACCGGGATCAAGCGGGGAGCAGTGGCGTCGCCCGCGGGCGCGGCCGCCGCTTTCGGGGCTGGAGTGGGCGGTCCGGCGATGGTCGCGGCTGACGCCGGAGACGTTGCGGGTAGGGCGTTGGCGGCAGGCGCGACGAGCGGAGGAAGCGCGGCGAAGCCCCGCTCGATGAGCTGGGTTGTGACGGTATCCCGGAGTTCCCGCTCAGGGCTGCCGAGGATCACGGCAATGATGCGGCGGCCGCCGCGCTGGACGGTGGCGACGAGGGAGAAGCCGGCCTCCCGGTAATAACCCGTTTTCAGACCGTCGCAGCCTGGCACCACGCCCAACAGGTGGTTGTGGGTATCCAGTTCGATCACCTTGCCGTTCTGGTGGCGAAACTGCCGGTGGCGGGTCGCGCTGTATTTGAGGACATCGGTTTCGGCGATCAGCTTGCGGGCGAGCAGGGCAAGGTCGCGGGCGGTCGACAGATCCGGCTCCTGCCCCTTGCCGGGCGGCAGGCCGTGGGGCGAATGAAAGTCCGTGTGGTGCAGGCCGAGCTCCCGGGCCTTGAGGTTCATCAGATCGGTGAAAGCCTCTTTCGATCCGGCGACCTGGATGGCCAGAGCGACCGCGGCATCGTTGGCGGAATGCACCATGAGCGCGTACAGCAATTCTTCGACCGTGATCTGTTCCTTATCGACCAGCCAGACGCGGGAGCCGCCGGTGTGGGCTGCCACCGCGGTGATGGTCACCGGAGTGGCAAGGGTGAGGGTCCCTTCCTTTAGCTTCTGCTCAACGATGTAGAACGTCATCAGCTTGGTGACGCTGGCCGGCGGGCTCTGGACGTCGGCCCTGTCCTCGAAAAGCACCTGGCCGCTCGCGGCGTCGATCACGATGGCGCTGCGGAACGCCCCGGGATTGATCGAGCCGGCCCCCGCCGACTGGTGATGGGTGGCCGCAACGGCGAGAGCGGCGCCGGCGGCGAGCCAGGCGACGAGCACAAGCAGCGGACGATAAAAGGGCGCAGACATGCGCCGAAAGAGGGGTATTATACCCCCCCCGGCGAGAAAAAAATCGTCAACCCAGCCCTAGATCCGGATATCGCCGAGACGCAGTTCGGTGGTTCCTTCGATGGCGTTGCCCCTGGTGATGGGACGATCGCCCCCCTTGGCGCGGACGACAAAGGATTCTCCCGAGACATCCGGCACGCGGCAGAATTCGCCGTTCAACAGGAGATCAAAATCGGCCCCCATGAAGAGAGTGTGGGTTTTGGGTTCCGTGGGGGTTGCATCCGGTGCGCCCGCGGAGCGAGAAGACGCGACGACAAAAATGGCGAGCAAGAGCAAAAACGAGCCGGAGAGGACGGCCGGATGATAATCCGTGAAAGGGTTTTCATGGTTTAGTCAGCCTTTTTGACGACCAAGGTTTTAATGCGGGCAAGGTAGTCTTCGACGGCGGAGGTCCGTTCGATTTTCAGCGCCTTTTCGAGGTATTCGACGCTCTTGTCGTAATGCCGGTTCTTGAGTTCGACATTGGCGAGTTCGAGGCTTGCCGCGTAGGTGAATTCGGAGTTTTGCAGGGCCCCTTCGAAGGCGAAGGTGGCGCGGGGGAGATCATCTTCGGCGGCATAGGTGCGGCCGATGCCCAGCAGGGCTCTGGCGTTCAGCGGAGACAGTTGAAGCAGCTTCTGCAGTTGGGCCCTGGCTTCCGGCCATTTCTTCTGAGCAATCAGGAGGTCGGCTTTGGTCTGGAGGAAGGAGATCTCGCCTTCCGAGGAGAGTTTCTCTGGCAACTTGGCCAGGACGTCCTGCGTCTGCTGCCACTGGTGTTCGGCGATCAGGGCCTGGGCGAGACGGAGCAGTTTCTGTTCGCCCAGCCCGGGAGTGTTGGCCAGGACCTTCTGGTAAGTCGCCACGGCCTCGGGAACCAGCTTCTGCTCGGCATAGAGGTCGGCCAGCAAACTCAGTTCGTCCACTCCGGCCACGCCGGTTCCGGCACAGGTTTCGAGCAGGGCGATCGCCTCCAGTTTCCGGCGATCCACGAGGAGGATGTTGGCGTAGGTCAGCCAGAAACGGGCCTCCTTCGGTCGGGCCTTGATGAGGTTCTTGACCAGCGATTCAGCGCGCGCGATCTGTTTGCCCTGAATATAGATCCGGAGCAGACCCTCCATCCAGTCTCCGTTCGTGGGATCGCCGGACAGCGCCTGCATATAAGCCATCTCTGCGGGCACGACATTGCCCATCTTTTCGAGGCAATATCCGAGCAGGCCGAAGGTGTTGGGATCGCGATCGCCGAGCGTGACGGCCTTCGAGAAGCAGGGAATCGCGTCGGTGAATTTCTCGGCCGCGTAATACAGCACGCCGAGGTCGACCCAGGCGCGCAGGAAAGTGGGATAGCGATTCACCGCGCTGCGATACTTGACCTCCGCTTTGGCCGTCTGGCCGGCGGCATAATAGGCGTTGCCGAGAATGAATTCGAAGGCCGGACTCGGCGGTTCCTTGTCGTTGATCATCGCCTCGAGGAGCTTCAGCGCGAAATCCGGCTGGGTGGAAATCATCTCCACCACTTTTTCGTAAAGGGCGTACTCCTCGGCGCTCATCTCCGGTTCGCGTTCCTTGAGGAACCCGTTCGATTCGTTGATGATCCTCTTGGGGTCGAGTTTCGGGGGGGCGCCGTCGTCGTCGGAAAACCCCAATACCGGCAGCAGCAGCGCCGCGACGAGAAGTAATTGATGACTCTTCATTGGTTCTACTCTTGAAATTTGGAGAAGTGCGGCAGCTTGAAGAGGAAGGGCTGCTCCAGCATGCATCGGACCTTTCGGCCCTTCTTGCTGGCCGGGGCAAAGCCCCAGTCATGTTGCACCGTTTCGGCGACGATGGCGTCCGCCTCCGGTATGCCCGAGGATTGCGCAATCCGCACGTGGGTGATCGCGCCATCGGGCTCGACGACGAAAAGCAACCGGATCCGCAAAGAGCTCGCGTCGCCGTAAAGACGTTTTGGAATATTGGGAGCCGCGCGGAAAAGAATGGTGGGGGGATTATCCACCTCGGTCTTCTGATAGATGTGCTGCACGTCGACCGTGACGGCCATCTTCGGTTTGAAGGCGCCGTAAAGCTGCCCGATCTGAATGACCGCAGGCGGGGCGACTTGATAGGTCGACGCCAGATCATTGAGGTTGGGCGGACTCACCGCGATCTTCACCGGGCTGTCGGAGGGCGCAAAATCAAAGCCCGTCACCGTCGTGACTTCGGATGCCGACTCCGGTTCCGCTTGGGTTACCCGGGACGGGGGCGCTTCGAACGGCAGGGCGACGGCCCGGAGATCCTCGATTCCGGCCGAAGGAGCGGTCTGCTTGATCCCGCTGAAATGGGCCATCCCCATAAACAGGGCCAGGGTGAATCCCGTCCCGAGCACGACGCAGAGAATGGTTTGCGCCGGGTTCCCGGGGTCAGCTGCGATCCGCAGTCTGGGCGGGCACTTGACCATGGTGGTTGGAGTCATGGTCAATCGCTACGCATTGTCGCAAACTGCACGTGTTCGATTCCGGCCCGTTTCGCCTCCGCGTACACGTTGGCAAAAATGCCGTGCGTCGAGAAACGATCCGCGCGGATGATCAGGGCGGGGGACCGCCCGATCGCCGCCTGCCTGATCATTCCCGCGACCTGGTCAGGCCGGATTTCCTGTCCATCGAAGTAGATGCGGTTGTCCGCTGAGATCGCAATCAACAGGGCATTCTGATCCCCCATCTGCGTGCCGCTGACATCCGGCTTCTGCACCTCGATGCCGGGATCGTTCACGAATGCAGTACTGATCATCAGGAAGATCAACAGCACCATGACGCAGTCGACCATTGGAACCATGTCGACATGCGTGGTCTCAAACCGGTTGCTCCCGCCAAATCGTCCGATCATAGCGCCGGGGCCGTTCCAGCCCTCTCCTCCAGTTGGTTCATTTTCTGCAATTGCTTGCGCATTTCCCGGTGCGCCAGGTAAACGATGAGCAGCGCTGGGATGGCCACGACCAGTCCCGATTCCGTTGCCACCAGCACCTCGGAGATTCCTCCAGCGAGTCCTTCCATCGAATTCTGCCCGCCCCGGGACGAAAGACTCTCGAAGGTCCTGACAAGGCCGCTGACGGTGCCAAGCAATCCGAGCAGGGGAGCGGCCGCAATCATCGCGCTCAACGCGAGGCGCTGCTGCCGGAATCCGTCCTGCACCTCATCCTGCAACCGGCGGAGTGTCGCGAACTCTTCCGCCAGAACGGGCGCATCGCCGACCAGTTGCCGGCGGGAGCGGCGCAGGGTCAGCAGGAGCAGGAAACACCGGGAATACAAAATCACGGAAAGCGTGATGATGGCGAACATCACGGGCCCGCCCCGGCCGATTAGATCGAACAGCGCCTTCATACGGAGACCGTTTCCTTGGCCGGCACGCGCGGCTTGTCTGGCTGCGCAGCCGTCGTAAATTCCAGTGCATAGCGTTCCAGGAGCGACAGGTTCTTCTGAATCCGGTGAGACAGGAAACCGTGCGCGACCAGCGTTGGGATGGCGACCATCAGGCCGAGTTCGGTGGCAACCAGCACTTCCGAGATGCCGCTGGCAAGTTTGCCCGCATTGCCGGTTCCGAACACGGTGATCAGGGCAAAAGTCCTCACCAGTCCGGTCACCGTGCCCAACAGGCCCATCAGCGGCGCCGCGGTCGCAACCACGGCCAGCAGGGGCAGCCAGCGTTCGTTGTGCAACCGCTGGCGGAGAACCACGGCGTAAAGGTGTTCCTCGAGAATGGCCTTCGGCTTGTGGAGGTGCCGCAGGCCCACGGTGAATAGTTCGCGGGTGGTGGTTTTAAGCGTCCCGAGCGCTTGTTGGGCCTTGGCCGCCGCCCCATCGGCAACCAAGGTGAGAAAACCCTCCACCACCTGGGGATTGTCCACGCGCATCTGCGAGAGATCGCGGATCTTCTGCAGGATCATGAGCAGCGAAAGCAGGCCCACGCCGAGAATAGCATAGGCAACCACTCCGCCTTTTTGAATGTGCTCCCAGACGGTGCCTTTGGTTTCCCGCAGCCGCAGCGCCTTCCCGGCTGAGGCATCGCCCATGATGGTTCCCAGTTTGCCCTGAAACAGCGCTTCCGCCGACCCGGGCGTCCAGGCCGACAGGACATAGACGACGGGGTAAGCCGCTCCTTCGCGCCCTCGAACGGTGCCGGCCTGTCCGGTCTGATCGATGCGAAAATAGGTTTCGGGGCCGACAAAGGCGAAGGTGCCTTTCACTACCTGATTATCTTTGCCTGCCATGGCGCTTCCCACCCCAGTGTAGCCACCCAGCGATTGTTGCAGCCGCTCGACGAGGAAATCCGTGACAGCCATCGCCGTCTTAGCATCTCCGGATCTCGCCGGATCTTCGAGCTTCTGCTGGAGTTCTTGGATTCGATCGGAAAGCAACTGCCCCTCTCCGGGTGCGAGCCCGTCGCCATACGCCTTCAAACCATCGTGGGCGAGCGTGGTCACGTAGCTTTCGTTTCTGCGCAGCGAGTCGGCCTCTTTGAGAATCCGGCGGCGGTTCTCCTGGGATTGGTCCTGGGCCGTTTCGAGCCGGGTGGCCTCCTGTTCGGCCGTGATGATACGGTCCTCCGCGGCCCGCATGGCATGCAGCAGCGGCGCCTTTTCTTTGGAAATGCGCTCCCGGGTCTGGATCAGCTCATCGCTCGCCGACTGCAGACGTTGGGTGTAGTCCAGAGTGGCGCGGGCCATCGCGTCTTCGAAAGTGTCCGCGGCGCGAATGGTCGCAGCGAGGAAGACGAGCGAGAGCAGGCGGGGAAGATATCCGGCTTTCATTCGGGTTTACTGGTTGGTCGATTGGGAAAAGGAATGGGCGAGCTGGGCGGGCACCGGAGCGAATTCCGGTTCCGCCTTGTCTTTGAAGACGGCGATCAGGTCGGCGACCTGAGGAGAGGCCTCGGCGTGGGCTTTCCATCGCCAACCCCTCGGCCCGGGCGAGCCGAGCCAGACTTTCCCGGCCGTGCGATCCAAGGCATAGCCATGGCTCAGGCCCCAATAGATGACCTCGTAGGACTTCGCTCCCGGTTCGCCCTCGATGGTCAGGACTTCGTCACTGTACGTGATGGTCCGATTGAACTGCACGCAACGGTTCAGCACCGTCATGGTGGCTTGCATGCGCTCAGAGGAACCCAGGTCGGTGGCGGCGAGGCTGCGGTAGGCCAGTTCCAACGCTTCCGACAGGCGCGGCGGCAGCGACGGACGAAGCTGGACCAATCGGTCCCGTAACTCAGTCAAGTGGGAATCAACCGCCTGCAGCCCCGCGGCAGTCGTTTGATTCTTGCTCCGGGCCGTCTCGATCTCGTCCCGATCCTTGGCGGTCTTCGCCTTCAGGCTGTCGCGTTTCTCTTCGAGGGCTTGGGCGCGCTCGGTCAGGGCCTTGACGGTTGATTCAAGAAGTTCCTGTTGTGCCGTCCAATCGCTTTGCAGTCGCGCCGTCTCCGCCCGGGTCTTGACCCATTCGGTCGCGGCCTTCTCCACGGACTCAATCGAATCTGCGGCGAGAACGCGGAATGGCAGCAGAATTAGGCAAAGAAGCCAACAGGTTTTGGAAGCAGGGGATCGGGGCATTTTTTTTCGCGGGGACTGACTTTGAGCGTACGTTGCCGTCCCATTGGATGTCGAGAGGAAGGAACGGCGCTGAATCTTAGCTGTGAATGTGCGCGGGTCGGCAGGGTCTGGTGGAAGGGGTGACATCCGGGGTAAATGGAACGACCTGCTGGGTTATTTCTTTTGCACCCTGTGTGCCAGTTTTGCCGTGCCCATGATAACCATCGTAATGGCAGCGCCTTAAAATCCTCGATCTCGACCATCGGTGCGATTAGACCGCGCCGAGGTGGTTGACCACAACCATGTGCCCGGGCGGAGCACGGTGTTGGTGGTTGTAGGCAACATTCCACAGAAGCTGGATGCCAGAACCGAACTAACCATGTGCCCGTGAATTGCGTTGAAAGACGTCCACACTTTGTTCGCATTACGTCCATGATCGTCGACGATGTGGCCTTTGGGGCCGGCTGCGAAATCCTCCTGCTTGAGGATGATCCCCCTCTGCAGCGTCGCCTGGCGGCACATCTCCGCACGCTCGGGGCGCAAGTCACCGAGGTTATAACCCTGGAGGAGGCGCGCCGGGCCTTGCGCGATCTGCGTTTTGACTTTGCCCTGATCGATCTGCACCTGCCGGACGGCGAGGCGTTGGAGTTGTTGCGGGAGGGAGCGTTTTCCGAGAACACTGGGGTCGTGGTCATGACGGGTTTTGGCGGGGTGAAAAAAGCGGTGGAGGCGATGCGTCTCGGTGCAGGCGACTATCTGGCGAAGCCATTTGAGCCGGAGGAGCTTCCTCTGGCTTTCGCGCGTTGCCGACACCTTCGCGGTGCGGCGCGGCGCGACGAATACCGTGCGAGCGAGCACGCGGCTGGGAGCACGGACGAGCTCTTTTTCGGGGAAGGTCTGGCCCTGATTCGCGTCCAGCTCGACGTGATTCTCGCGACGGAGCGGCGGCTGGAGCGAAACCTGCCCCCGGTTCTGATCGAGGGGGAGACCGGCACGGGCAAGAGCCTTCTGGCGCGCTGGCTGCATCGGCAGGGCCCGCGGGCTGAGCGTCCGTTTGTCACGATTAATTGCGCCGCTCTGCCGGAGAATCTAGCCGAGTCGGAATTGTTCGGGCACGAGCGCGGGGCATTCACCGATGCGAATCGCGCGCGGATCGGCCTCTTTGAAGCGGCGGATGGGGGCACGCTCTTTCTCGACGAGATTGGCCTGCTCGCGGCCCCGACGCAGGCCAAAGTGCTGACCGTGGTGGAAGAGGGGAAGATTCGACGCTTGGGCGGGACCAAAGAACTGTCCGCCGAGGTGCGGCTGATCGCTGCGAGCAACCGCCCGCTGGTCGAGTTGGTGGAAAACGGCCGGTTCCGGGAGGATCTTTATCACCGCTTGCATCTGCTGCACATTGCCCTGCCGCCCCTGCGGGAGCGCGGCGCGGATATTGTCGACCTCGCCCGGCACCTGCTCGACCGAATCGCCCGGCGCCACCGCCTGAAAGGCCTCGTGATCACGCCTGAAGGCGAAGGCCGCCTCCGGGCGCAACCCTGGCGCGGCAACGTGCGGGAGCTCGCGCACGAAATCGAGCGGGCCGTTATTTTCAGCAGTGGTTCGGCGCTGGATTTTGCCCAACTCGGTGCCGTGCCGGAAACCCCGCCGGCGGATTGGCTAAACCCCTCGTGGCGGCTTCCGGCCGAGGGCTTTTCGGTTGACTCCGCTGTTGCTGACTTGATCGCGCTGGCCCTGAGGGAGACCAACCAAAACATCGCGGCGGCGGCCCGCCGGCTCGGAGTGACGCGGGAGTTTCTTCGTTACCGTCTCAACCAGCAGAAAACCCAGGATTAGCCATCGGTCGCCGGCACCCCCCCTTGCCGCATGGTTACCTACACCACTTGCGCAGAGTCCTCCGTCGCTCAGGCGGTTGTCTTCAACCATTCGCCTGCCCGCGGATCGATTGATGAATTGGCTGGTAGCGATCTAAGATGCTATCTCGTAGGATGTTGCGTCAATTCTAGCGGAGATGGCACGGCGGGTGCGAACAAGAAGGGCTCTAGTGATCCCCGACGTCCTTTAGTTTGCCCCATGAATGCATGCCTAGCACAAGCACATCCTCGTTTTGGTTTTCGCGCCCCGATTGTACTTTGGTTGGCTCTCGTCCTGATCCGGCCGTTGGTGGCGGGCGACGCGGTCGGCCCTTCGACGTCGGTGACTGGGACGACCGGAAACTCCAGTCCGTCAGCGGCCCCTAGTCGCGGTGCGGATGCGGATGCGCCGACGACCATCGAGCGGAGCGACCGTGTCCGTTTCAACAACGAATCGGCCGACCATTATCTCAACAGCCGGACCGAACGCCCAACCCAGTACTTCTTCTTCCCGCCAAACCCTCCGACTCTGGGCACGGAGATCCGCCTGTTCTACCCGGGGCGGACCGGAATGCCGGCTCCGTCTGAGTTGGCCGCCTATGTCAATGAGCCCTTCTATCCGGTCCTGGGCGTCCGACTGGCCGCGGAGGATCTTCCCCGCCGGCTGCAACTGGGGCTGGCCACTTACCGGACGGCCAAGGTGGAACTGCAGAATGAGCTGCGCCTAAAGGTTGCCCGGTTGACCGAGGCGGACGCGGCGACCCGGCAGCAGGAGCTGGCGATGCTGGCACGGGTGCAGACACCCCGCATCGCGGAATTGGAGGAGACGGCGGCGCAGCTGCGGATCGACCTCCAACGCAGTGGCATGTATGGCATGCTCGAGGGGCGCGGCGATTGGAATGAGAGCCGAAGCTGGCGCCTGGACTCCAAGCGCAACGAAAAGGTGTCGCCGGACACTGCCCGGATGGAATTCGAAGTAATGCGGGCGGCGGTCTGCTACCAGGATGGGCTCTCTCCGGCGCAGCGTCGCCTGGTTCGTGAGATCGCGATGGAACTTCAGGCCGAGATCCGCCAGTCCGGCGAGCCGGTGCCGGCGAGGAAAGACGTCTTCGAGTTTTTTTTCTCGCCGGAGACCGCGCGGATTCGTGTGCCGACCGATCTTCCCGCGGGGCTGGCTGGCCGAATTGCCGGGTTTGTCGCGGAGAAAACGAAACTCAAGGCGGAGTTGCGGGACGCGCTCCGCAGCTATGACGAGGCGAGTGCCGACGCACGCACGCGAGCCCTGAAACAACTGGCAGCCAGTCAGGCTCCGCGGATCGCCGCGCTTGAGGAACGGGCGGAGGACATCCGTCGGGGACTGGCCAGTGTGCCAAACATGCCGGGCCCGCCGGCGCCGCCCCCGTTGCCCGACGAATTGGCCGCGCGGATTTCCGTCTACCGCAGTCACAAGGCTGATCTGCTCCAGGTGCTCCGCGCCGCGCTGGCGCCACCAACGCCTCCCGATCATTCCCGGGAGAAGACTGTCCCGGTACAGGAACAGGTATCGGCCTTCAACCGCGAGCACGCCGCGCAATTCGCCGAGTTGACCGCGGAAAAGGACGGCATTCGGAAGGCGCTGGCACAATTCGTCCGCAGCGGCGAGGTCATGCGGGACCGGAAGTCGATCAACGATTTGTTGGAGGAATTCGAGAATTCGCGCCAGGAACAGGAGGTCTGGGAGCGGTACCGTGACTATCAGGCGGCGGTCTTGTTGCCCGGTTTGTCGCCCGAACAACGCCGCCTGCTGTTTGATGCGGCGGTCGAGAAACTCGCGTTGCCGTTGCCGGCCGGGGAGGTTGCCCACTGATTGCGGTCCGCCTGGACACCGTTCCCCGCCATGTCCCGCCTCACTCTCTATCTTGCGATCGCCACCCTGCTGATCGATGCGATCCTCGTGGCGATCTTTGCCGTGATGGTGATTCGTTTTCGCGCCGACCTGCAAAGTGAGATCCACCAGAAGATCATCGAGCGTGACGCGGCGGTGCTCTATCCAATGGCCTTGCAGCAAATGGAGGACAGCGAGACGAGCACGACGAACAAGGCGGCCAATCCGTATGCGCCGTTGACGGCGTTGCTGAAGAGCGCCCGCCAGGAGGGGATGCTGGCCATCGCGGTGTTCGACCCGGACGGAGGGACCGTCGAAGCGGTGCCGGCCACCCAGCTGTTCGTGGAACTGCCGATGGAGGATTATCTGCGCGTTCAGACGGGCGAAGCCATCACCCGCTACCATCCCGCGTTTCCGCTGGACCAGTACTTCTCCGGGGTGGCTCCGGAACAGCGTCAGGCGCCCGTTCTCGAGGTGATCCTGCCGATGCGCAGCCGCGGCGCGGCGGCCCTCCTCGGGTTTGTGCGCTATTACATCGATGCGCGACCATTATCGCGCGAGCTGGCCCTGATCGACCAGCGTATCAATCGGCAGACGGTGGTGACACTGGCCATTGGAGCGCTGCTGGTCGCGGTGGTCATGGCCGCGGCGTCCTTCGGACTGCAGCGGGCCCAGCGGGCGATTGCCGAGCGCAACGAACGACTGACGCGGGCGAATCTCGAACTCACCCTGGCATCCAAGGCTTCGGCCATCGGTCAGATCACTTCGTATTTGATCCATGGTCTTCAGGCTCCGGTGGCCGGCCTGCGGGCCGTCGTGGCCGCCCAGGAGCCGGGGGCCTCGAACCCGGATTGGGAGACGGCGGCGACTTACACCGCCCGCATGCAGGCGTTGATTCAGGAGACGGTCGGGTTGCTGGGCGATGCGAGCGCGCATACGACCTACGAAATTAGCGGGCGCGAACTGGCCGCCACGATTCGCAGCCGCAATCAGCCGGCCGCCGTCGAAAAGGGCGTGCGGCTGGAGGTCGGATCCGGGTTTCCGGAAACGCTCGACAGTCATCGGGGCAGCCTGCTCTGCCTGATCGCCTGCAACCTGGTGCAGAACGCGACGGCGGCGACGGCCCCGGGTCGCCGTATCATCGTCTCGCTCACCAAGGAAGGCGCCGTCATCATCCTGAAGGTCGAGGACGAAGGATCCGGCATCCCTGATGGCTTGCGGTCGCAGTTGTTCAAACCCGGCCGGAGCGGTCGACCGGGCGGCTCGGGGTTGGGGCTGGCGATCAGTCAGTTGCTGGCCCGGCAGATCGGCGCCGAGCTGGTGCTCGTTTCGACTGGGCCGGGCGGAACGGTCTTCCGCGTCACGATGCCGCTGACGGCGTGAGTCACTGCCCGGGCGGCAGGTGGTGCAAGGTGAGGTCCGGATTCTTCTCAACGAAATAGCGCATCGTCCAATCGTTGGGAAAGAGAATGACCGGGCGGTCCTCCGAGTCGGTGCCCCACGCCACGCCGCTGGCGGTGACGAGGCTGGCCGGGTGCTCGAGCGCGGGGTGAGGATCGAGCCAGCGGAGAAACTGCCAGGGAGCGGCTTCGAGCCGCGACTCGGCTCCGTATTCGGCCTGGAGCCGGTACTGGACCACCTCGAATTGCAGCGGGCCGACCGCCGCAAGCAACGTCACCCCGGAGGGACCGTGACGCAGATTAAACGACTGAACGATGTGTTCCTGCAGCAATTGTTCGATTCCGGCGCGATATTTCTTCGCGTTGGACGGGTTCGGATTGCTGAGGAAGGCGAACACCTCGGGCGGGAAGCGCGGAATTTCGTCGTAGAGAATGCCCGGGTCTTCCGTCAACGTGTCGCCAATGCCAAACTGATCGTACCCCACGAGGCCGACAATGTCGCCGGGCCACGCTTCATCGACGGTGGAGCGTTCCTGCCCGAAAAGTTTTTGCGAAGCCGAGAGACGTACCCGTCGACCGGATTGTTGGTGCAGGACGGTCATGTCCCGCAGGAAGTGCCCCGAACAGACCCGGACGAAGGCGATCCGGTCGCGGTGTTTCGGATCCATGTTCGCCTGGATCTTGAAGATGAATCCGGAGAACTTCTCATGATCGACCGGCACGAGCGAAGCCGGATCAAGTGGCGAGTCGGCGGTGACCAGGGGCCGGGCAAAACCATCGCCGGAATCGCGTCGGTCCTTGTCACTTGTTACTTGGATCTTGTCACTTGGTCCTGGCGACTTGACTCCTGCCGCGTTGTGCCGCGGCGCGGGCGGCAACGCATCGCGGAGGAAGCCGTTCAGCAGGAGTTCCACTCCGAAATTGTTCACGGCGCTGCCGAAGTAGACGGGGGTCTGGCGACCGGCATGCACGGCGGTCAGGTCGAAGGCGTGGCCGGCGCCGGCGACCATCGCGAGTTGCTCCGCGACCTCGCGATAGGTCGGCTCATCGAGCTTCGCCTGCACGACGGGATCCCCGAAATCGGCCACCTGGTCCGGCGCCCGGTAGGCGCCGCCAGGCACGCGTTCAAACAGGTGGACCTGGCGGCGTAACCGGTCGAAAACGCCGCGAAAGGAAGGCCCGTTGCCCAGTGGCCAGGTGACTGCGGAGGCCTGCAGTCCAAGGACGTTTTCCAGTTCGTCGAGGAGGACCAGCGGATCCCGCGTCGGCCGGTCGCACTTGTTTATGAAGGTGAAGATGGGCACCCCGCGAAGGCGGCACACCTCAAAAAGCTTCCGCGTCTGCGTCTCGATGCCTTTGGCGGCGTCGATGACCATCACCGCCGCGTCGACGGCCGTGAGGACGCGATAAGTGTCCTCGGAGAAGTCCTTGTGTCCCGGGGTGTCGAGCAGATTGACGGCGAATCCGGCGTATTCGAACTGGAGGACAGTCGAGGAAACGGAAATGCCGCGCTGGCGTTCGAGTTCCATCCAGTCGGACCGGGTGGAGCGCTGGTTTTTCCGATCCTTGACGGCCCCGGCGAGGTGCACCGCGTTGCCATAAAGCAGGAACTTCTCTGTGAGCGTGGTCTTGCCTGCGTCGGGATGCGAGATGATCGCGAAGGTGCGGCGGCGGGCGATTTCAGCAGGGGCGGACATGGCAAAAGCGTCGACGCAACAGGGCTCGAGCCCGAAGGGAAAGCTTTATTTTGCGTTGCGCCGCCAGACGCGTGGGCGGATAATGCGTAAAGTTCGCCAAATGATGCGCAGCAAGAAGTGACATCCTGTGCGACACTCGGCTTGCGTTACCCGCCATGAGATTTTCTGACCTGATGCTATTGCTGGGAATTTTGACTGCTGTTGCGACGCCCATGTTCGAGACCCTGGCGTGGTTGCCGGTAGGTTTCGAGGATGCTGCGGGGTTCCACGTCGGATCATTCCCCCGGCCGATGTGATTTTGGCGTCGGACCGGTCGGGCCAGAAAGGTGAATTCGCGGCTTCATTGGCTGCTGTAATTGCCGTTACAATACGCGGCAGGTCGTCAGTCCGGTCGCAAGCAACAGTTTTCTTCGGCGAATAGAGGACTACGTAAATAATAGGTAGTTAATATTTTATGTATTTATATGGCGCTTTTTGATCAAAAAAACTCGAGGAAACTAGGGTGGAACCCCCACGAATCGCCTCGGATTGCGGTCGGCTAAAGAACCGTAAAATGAGGGGTCGGTGGAGAAACGTAATGGATTTCTGCCAAATGGTGCCGATAGTTCAAAACCATGATTACTGCCCTTCTAGTCGTTGTCGGAGTCGCGATGGTGCTTGGCTCAGGGATCATGCTTCTGGGTCTCGTGGACGCGCCTGAGGCCTACGAAGATGGCGAGGGTTTTCATCTTGGTCCGGAACCGATGATTGGCGTCCGTGTTCTTTTGGCTTCTCCGCTGACCGAATGCCGTGATGATGCAGCGCATGCCGCATTCGCTCAGACTCAAGGCCAACACCACGGCGCGCTCCCTTCATGGCCATCCGTGGGTGTTCGTTAACGAAGTAACCGAACTCCTGCCGGCGGAATTCGACGGCGAGGTCGTGGAATGCCGCGAACCCCGGGGACGTTTCCTGGGCACAGGGATCTACAATAGCCGGTCGCAGATCATCTGGCGCAGACTGAGTCGGGAGCGGGTGGTGCTGGATGAAGCCTGGTTGCGCGGAGCATTGCAGCGGGCGGTCGCCCGCCGGAATTGTCCAAGTGTGGTGGGAGACGAGCCAGGTGGCGCCGGGCCGGCGGTCGCGGGTTTTCCTTCAAGATTTTCGCGGCTGGTCTGGTCCGAATCGGATGATCTTCCTGGTGTCGTCGTCGATCAATTTGGCGACACGCTGGTCGTGCAGACGCAGACGTTGGCGATGGAGAAACGGCTGGAGACGCTCGTCGCATTGCTGGGGGAGCTGTTGCGGCCGGCCGAGATTATCATTCGCAATGACGCCTCGATCCGTCGACTGGAGGGGTTGCCGCTGGAGGTGAAGACCAGGTCCGGCCAGCCCTGGGAGCCGCGCTGGATGCGCATTGACGGCATCGAGTACTGGCTTGATTTGCAGGGCGGACAAAAGACGGGCTTTTATCTCGATCAACGCGAGCAGCACTCCGCGGTGGCCGCCCAGGTCCGGCGGCTGGTTCCGGCCCGGCCGGCGGGCGTCCGGGTGCTGGATGCGTTCTGCAATCAGGGACCATTCGCGCTCCATTGCGTCCAGGCTGGTGCCGCCGAAGTGCTCGGCCTGGATTCCGCGGGCGAAGCCATCGAGCAGGCGCGCCGCAACGCCGCCCGCAACCAGCTGCGGGCCGAGTTCGCGGTGGCCAATGTGTTTGATTATTTCACGGAGCGCCGCGACGAAACCTGGGACCTCGTCATCCTCGATCCACCGCCCTTCGCAAAGTCAAAGGGCGCGCTGGCCGGGGCGATGCGAGGCTACAAGGAGATCAACCTGCGGGCCATGCAGCGGCTGAGTCCTGGGGGCGTGCTGGCCACCTACAGTTGCTCGTACCACGTGCATGACGCGGATTTCCGGGCCATGCTGGCGGAGGCCGCGAATGATGCCAAACGCCGGGTCCAGGTGATCGAGTTCTGCCACCAACCGGCCGATCATCCGGTGCTGGTCACGATGCCGGAGAGCGAGTACCTGCGGGGCTACCTTCTGCGGGTCGAATAAACCGCCGCCCCCTGGCATTTTTTTGGTTTCCGAGCCAATGGATCGACGCTAGTTTTCTACCATGCCCTGGGCCCAGGTTCACTGGCGAAGCACCGTCATCGGGAAACAGACGGAGATGCAGGTCCTGCTCCCCTCGGTGGGGGCGCCGCCCTTTGCCACGCTCTATCTGCTGCATGGCCTCTTTGGAGACTCGACCGTCTGGCTGCGGCATTCGCGGCTGGAACGATATCTGCGCGACCTCCCGCTCATGGTCGTGCTGCCCGACGGAGACCGGGGATTCTACACGGACAACGAAGAGGGGCCGGCCTACGCGCGCCACATGGGCGAGGAGATCCCGGCGTTCGTCGAACGGACGTTTCACGCGAAGTCGGCGCGGGGGGCGCGCGCGATCGGCGGCGTGTCCATGGGCGGCTACGGCGCATTGCGGGTGGCGCTCGGGTATCCGGACAGGTTCTGTTCCGTGCACAGCCATTCGGGCGCCGTCGCGCGGCTGAGGCTCGATGTGAGCCCGCGTCAGGCCCGGCGGCACCCGATTTTGCGGAAGCATCCGCCCGAATTCCTGGACGAGCTGCAGCGAGTTTTTGGCCGTCGGCCGGTCGGCACGAAGCACGATCTCATCGCGTTGATTCAGCGGGCGCGGCGCCGCCACCGGCGGCTGCCCCGCATCCTGATCGATTGCGGCATCGAGGATTCCCTCCTGGAGGCCAACCGCGATCTCCACCAGCAGCTGGTCGATCACCGGGTGCCGCATACATACCGGGAATTTCCCGGTGGTCACGACTGGGACTACTGGGATCTCCACATCCGCGAGGCCATCGCATTTCACGCGCGCAGTCTGCACCTGCGCCCGCCGCCGCCGTGAACCGCGCCGGGACGACCGAGCATCCGGCCCGCTTGGGCTTTGGCGGTTGACCTCATTTCCCGCCGGCCCCCCGTCCCGGAAGTCTGGTCCGGCGGATTGGCCCAGGCCGATTTGCATGGTTCCAGCGTGCGGCATTTGACATTCTCCACCGGTGTGCCGAGCCTGCACTGCTTTGCCCTCAACCTGATCGAGGCCGGAAACCGTTCCGGCGCCGCTCGATGATCAGTCTGGTCAACCCCTCCCTTCCCCCTGCCATGCCCACTTTCTGCCTGACCCGATTCCGTGTTTTCTCGGCGCTGTGCCGTCGCTTGGCCGCCGGCTTGTTCTGCGGCTCCGTGGCGCTGACTCCCGTGTTGTTGCGGGCTGACGCCCCGGCCCCGGCCGCCCGATGGGCCCACCTCAAGACCGCACTCTTCTGCACGAGCGACGATGTGGATCACCTCCTGACCAAACCCGGTGACCGCCAGGCGGCCCTTGCCTACTTCGCACCGTTGCGACTCTCGAAGTTTTATCTCGAGAATGCCAGCGGGGACGCGGCCGTGGTCGCAACGCTCCGCGAAATCGCCGCCGACCTGAAATCCCGGGGATTCGAAGTCTCCGGCGCCGTGGTCCCCGCCGGCGAACACGGTCCGCTCTGCTACAATGACCCGAAGGACATGGCCATGCTCGAGGGGCGGGTGCAGGTTCTGGCCAAAGTATTTGACGAGATCATCGTCGATGACTGGCTCTTCACGACCTGCACCTGTGCGAAGTGTCTGGAGGGTCGCGGCAGCGATTCCTGGGCCGACTACCGCAGCCGGCTCGTGGCCGAACAATCGAAACGGCACCTCATTGACGCCGCCAGGCAGGTGAATCCGCGGGTTCAGGTGATCATCAAATATCCCAACTGGTACGAGGGTCACCGGCGGAACGGTTACGACGTTGCCCGGCAGACTCCGCAGTTTGACGGCGTGAGCGTCGGCATCGAAACGCGGCAGCCAACCACCCAGGACCAACACATCCCGACCTATTCGGGCTACGTCTTCCAGCGGTGGATCGGCGGCAACGCCGGAACCAAGTGGCGGAGCGCCTGGCTCGACAACTACGAGATGCAGGGAGCCGACAATGACTTTGTCGCCCAGGTGTGGCAGGCGGTGCTCGCGCGCACTCCCGAGATCATCTTCTGGTGCGCCGGCGTGCTCCATCCTCCGGCGCCCTCAGCCTCCAATTATCCGTATCTGGTCGAACGGATGCCGGATTTCGACCGCCTGGCCGGAATGCTCGACGGCCCCGCGCGGGGCATTTCCATCCACCTTCCGCTGGGCTCGGTGGGCGAATACAACATCTTCGGG
Organism: Opitutia bacterium; assembly: GCA_003142955.1. GTDB lineage: Bacteria > Verrucomicrobiota > Verrucomicrobiia > Opitutales > Opitutaceae > Fen-1467. The sequence continues at coordinate 111,502 of PLOH01000148.1, forward strand.
TACTTCGGCATGATCGGGCTGCCGATGGCTCCGTGCACCACGTTTCCCGCCGACAGCCAGACGGCGATCTTTACGCAGCACTCGCTCCGCGACCCGAACCTGGCGGCGGAACTTCTCGCGCGCGTCCGGTCGGGCCGGGAAGTGTTCCTCACCTGGCCGCTCCTGCAGGATCTCCGGGGGAGTGAACTGAGCCGCGCGCTGAACGTCATCAGCGAGGGCGGAACCGTGGCGTCATCCACCTTCCGCGCCCGCGAGAATCTCTGGGATGCCAAGCCCGTCGCCGCGGCCCGGCCCTTTGTCTTTCCCAGGATCCAGCTCTCCACGTGGCCCTACGTGCGCGAGGTGGCGCTCGTGCGGGAGGATGCCGACTTCGGCGTCCTGCTGAAAGCACCCTATCTGGAAGGCGAGGTGGACGTCCTCAATCTGCCCGACAACAGCTATGACCTGCAGCGTCTGCCCGCGCCGGTGCTCGATGCCATCCGCCGCTGCTTTTTCAAGGAACTCGGGGTGCGTCTCGTCGGCCCTGGCGGCGTCGCACTGTATCCGTACGGGGAGCGGCAGTACGTGCTCTACAACATGAACGAAGGACCGGCCAAGGTGGCGCTGCGTTTCCCGGTGGTGACCCCGGCTCGCGGATGGAAAGAACGGATGCGCGACCAAAACCTGACCGTTGCGGACGTCGAGATCGGCGAGGGGCCCTGGGCTCGACGCGAGACCGAGGTGGCGCTCACGCTGCAGCCCTTCGAGATCGCGCTGGTCGAGGCTCGCTAGGCCTGCAACATCGGCCGCAGCATTTTGGAGAGGGACCCGAAACCCCGGTCACCGAGGCTGATCGCTGCGCTGAGCAGGACCTCTGCGAGCAGGATGCGAACGGGAGCGAGGGCGGCGCCCGCAGTCGTGCAGGCTTCCGGCGGCGTCGTCACCAGGAGCCGGCGGCAGACCGCCGGGCGATCTTCATAGATCCGGCAGGTGCCTTCCGCGGAGAGGAGAACGCAGCGGTTTTCCGTGCTCCAGAAATTTTTCCACGCCGGACTCATGCGTTCCCGGGCCGCCTGCGTTTCCAGGCGGCCTTGGTCGATCTCCACCCCGCCGCGAACTCTCTCCCGGAGCACGGCCGCTTCATCCTGGGTGATTTCGACCTCGCTGTGGCAGCTGCCACAGCAGCCACGCCGGCAACTGACAGCCACATGGGAGGCGCTCGCGACCGCGGCGTCCATCATCTGGTGCAGCGCTCGTCCACGCTCCAGGCCCGCCAGCGCCGCCCCCAGCGCCGCCGTGTACTTCTCGAAGAGCCGGCGGATTGTCCCGACCATTTCGGCGAAATCGGCCGCCGGAAGCACCCGTTGCTGCCCGGCGATTAACGCGCGGAGCTGCGGCGTCGGCGAGCGAATGAAGCCGATGGGGTTCTCGGCGGCCGGCGGGCCAGCAAAGGCTGGATCCATGGGCGCAGGGGTCAGCTCACTTCCCTGACGAGGACGAATTGCAACGGCAGGGTGCTGATCGTCTTGCCGTTGATCAGGACCCGGATCTCGTACTGCCCGGCCTGCGGCAGCGGCAGTCCCTGGAAGTGCAGCACGAAATTGCGCGAAATGAAGAAGGCTTCGGGCGGCAGCGCCGGGACATCAAAATTAATGTTCGGACTTTGCTCCGCCGGGATCAAATAGCGGCCGTCAGGGTTGATGAAGAAGACCTGCAGTTTGTGCGAACCGCGGTCTTCCTCGCGGAGGAGGAGCCGCAAAGCCACGGAGCATTGGGGGTGGACCGCCGGGTATTGTTTGGCGCCGATCGTGTCGAAGGCGCCGAGCACGCACAGCTTGCCTTGATAATCCGAGGCGAAATCGCAGAGGGAGGCGGAGATGAGTTCCATGGTGGCAGGCCCGCAGTTTGCGGCAGAGGACGGGAAGCCGCAGTCTGGACCTGTTCGGATCCGGTGCAAAGACGAAAGCACGTTCCGCTACGAGCCGGCACGGTCGTTTGTTTGGGAACGAGTCTCGTCTGACATGGGCGGGACGCCTAGGCCACGTGGCACGGGCGTCCCGCCCGTGGGCTCGCGCGACGGCTCCTCAAAACAAAACACCATGCGGGCCGGCACGGTCGTTCATGCTGGCAATGGAACTTGACGATGGCGCCGCGCGATTAGCCGCCGTGATGGTCCGATCGGACCACGAAGTTGGCAAACGGCTGGAGCGTCAAAAAAGGCCCTCCCGGCCCGCCGCCGGGTCGCGAAAACAAAAAGGGCCGGTCGGTGACCGGCCCTCGAGAGAGTGCGCCGACCAGCGGCGCTTCCGTCTTCGGTGAAACACTACAGCTTGCCGCCGTAGATCGCGCTCTTGCCGAGTTCCTCCTCGATGCGGAGGAGTTGGTTATATTTGCAGACGCGGTCGGTGCGGCAGAGCGAGCCCGTCTTGATCTGGCCCGCGTTCGTTGCGACCGCGATGTCGGCGATCGTCACGTCCTCGGTTTCACCCGAACGGTGCGAGATTACCGCGGTGTAGCCGGCCTCCTTGGCCATCTCGATGGCGTCGAAGGTCTCAGTCAGCGAACCGATCTGGTTGACCTTGACGAGAATCGAATTCGCGACGCCCTGTTTGATGCCCTTCGAAAGGAACTCAACGTTGGTGACAAACACGTCGTCGCCCACGAGCTGGATCTGGTCGCCCAGGGCGTCGGTGAGTTTCTTCCAGGTATCCCAGTCGTTCTCGGCGCAGCCGTCCTCGATGGAGATGATCGGGTATTTCCCCACGAGCTGCCGGTAGAACTCGACCATCTCGTCGCCCGAGAGTTTGCGGCCGTCGGATTTCTTGAACACATACTTCTTTGCCGCGGGGTCGTAGAATTCGGAGGCGGCAGAGTCGAGGGCGAGGGCAATATCCTTGCCGAGCTTGTAACCGGCGTTCTTCACGGCGAGGGCGATGGCATCGAGCGCCGCCTCGGTGGACGCGAGCTTGGGGGCAAAGCCGCCCTCATCGCCCACGGCGGTGGAAAGCCCTTTTTCCTTGAGCACTTTCTTCAGGGAATGGAACACTTCGGCGCCCATACGGAGGCCTTCGCGAAAGCTGCCCGCGCCAAAGGGCATGATCATGAATTCCTGGAAGTCGATCGGGGCGTCGGAATGGGCGCCGCCGTTCATGATGTTCATCATCGGCACGGGCAGGACCTTGGCATTGGGCCCGCCGAGGTATTTGTAAAGCGGCTGACCCACGGCGGCCGCCGCGGCGTGCGCCGTGGCGAGCGAGACGCCGAGAATGGCGTTGGCGCCGAGCTTGGATTTGGTGGCGGTCCCGTCGAGCGCGAGCATGGCGCGATCGATGCCGATCTGGTCGAGCGCGTCCTGGCCGATGAGCGCTGGCGCAATCTTGGCTTTGACGTTGGCGACGGCGTTGAGCACGCCCTTGCCGAGGTAGCGTTTCTTGTCGCCGTCGCGCAATTCGAGGGCCTCGTGTTCGCCGGTGGAGGCGCCGGAAGGCACGGCGGCTCGGCCGAGCGCGCCGGAGGCGAGGCGGACATCGACTTCAATCGTGGGATTGCCACGGGAGTCGAGGATTTCGCGGGCGGTGATTGCTGTGATGGTTGTGTTCATGGGAATGGCCAAAAGAGCTCAAGGCAATAGGGGGTCGGCAGGGCAAGGGGAAGGCAAAATCAATAGCCGACCTTAAGTGCATCGCCGTCGTTATTTCGGGACCATCCTGCCGGATGTAGCAGGGCGGGATCGCCGGATCCCGCCGTTTCATTGAGCGCGGCGGGGTGCGTCGAGCCCGCCCTACAACGTTCCACCGGATCGTTCGCCCGACCGAACCTTACGGTTCGATGCTCGCTACTCTGGTTGCGGCATCAGCCGAGCTAAGAGATTTACCGGCTAGCTCCAGGGAGCTTCAGTGTCCCCGATCCGCTTGATAATCCGCCGCAGCAATCCGGGGGGTTTGGGCCGAAGCCCGGCCGGGATCTGGTCGAGATGACCGTTGCGCTCGGCGGTTCGGATCGGGTTAACCCTGTCGTAATTAAGAACATGGAGCAACTCGACCGTGAGCAGCGCGGAGGGGATCTGGTCAAGATGGCCGGCGAAGGCGGCCGCATGCACGGCGGTGTCGCCATGATCGTTGCAGGTCAGCAGGAGATCGGCTGTGATTTCGGCCGCCGGAATCTGGTTGATCTGGCCGGTCTCCGCGGCGGCGTGGATGGCGGTATAGCCCGATTTGCTCGCGATGATCAGGTGATCGTGGATCAGCAGGGCGGGGGGGATCTGATCCAAATGGCCGGAGATCGCTGCCGCATGCAGCACGGTGTCGCCCGCGGTCGTCTGCTGCAACAGGTTTTCGCGGGTAAGAAAGGGCGCAGGAATCTGGCGGAGATGCCCGTTGAGCGCGGCGACGTGATAGACCGTCTCTCCGCTGATGTTACGCTCGCCGAGCAACTCCGGCACGAGAAGAGCCGGCGGCAGATGTCCCAGGTTGCCGTTTTCGGCCGCCTCGTGGAGCAGGGTGTTGCCCAGTTCGGTCTTGTGCGCGATCACCTCCGGAGTGAGCAGGCTGGCGGGCAGCTGCCCGAGGTGACCGTTGGCCGCGGCCCGGTGGAAAACACTGTAGCCGCTGTTGCTGCGCGTCAGCAGGATCTCCCGCGTGAGCAATTCCGCCGGCACCTGGAGCAGATGGCCGGCCTCGGCGGCGTGATGCAGGGGGGTGTAGCCCGACTTGTTCTTCCGCAACAGATGCTCGGCCGTCAGGACCTCGGCCGGCAGTTCGCGGAGCCGCCCATACCGGGCTGCCGTGTGCAGCGGGGTATTGCCGGCGGCGTTGGGCGCGGTGAGGTTCCGCACGGTCAACTGGTGCACCGGAATCTGAAAGAGAGTCCCCTCGCGGATCGCGGCATGCAGATTCGGTTCTTCCATACTTCGAAGCTTAACCGGAATGGAACGGCTCGGCGGGAGTCGACGCAAACCAAATTGCCACCTGATTGGATTTGCCAAGCCCCGTCCACCAGGCACCATGGTGGGCATGATTGATGCCCCCGACAGCACACCCGGAGAGGTCAGCGAACCAGGGAAAGACGCGGTGTTGCTCATCGACGACGAGAAAGCCCTGCTGGCGGTCTACGCCGCCGCGCTCGGGCCCCATTTTTCCGTCGCCACCGCGACCTCGGTGCAGGAAGCGGAGTCGCTTTTGCGCAAGCGGAAGTTCAAGGTGGTGGTCTCCGATCACCTGATGCCTGGCGGCAACGGCATGAGCTTTCTCGTGCGCATGCGGGAGGAATATCCCGAGATGCAGCGGGTGCTGGTCACCGCCTACATGAAGCCGGAGATGCTGCTGCGCAGCGTCAACGAGGCCGCGCTTTTTCGCTATCTGCTGAAACCCATCTCGCTGGCGGAACTGGTCTCCGTGGTGCAGGACGCCATCAAATTGCACGACGCGTCGGAGCGATAGACAAACGCCGGACGGCGCGGAGTGGCCGGTCAGCCTGTGCCAGCCGCTGGCCACGGGCGAATGGTGCCGCGTGGTTGAGGGCGGATCTATCTTAGCGCAAGATCTGCGCGATGGATGCAGCAAATATTGCGGAGGGATTCTTCGGCGACGCGGAGCGGCGGCGGGGCGGGGTTCGGCGACCCCGCCCTACAATTTCAACTGCATCGTTCCGCCTTCGCCGGCCGCTAATTTGGCCCGCAAATAGGGAGCGGTCGGGCTGCGTCGGACTTTGAACAGACCGGCCAGGGGACCTTGGTACAGGATCTGGCCGCCGGCTGGACCGCCGCCGGGCCCCAGCTCCACCAGGTAGTCGGCCTCGGCCAGCAGGTCGAGGTGGTGCTCGATCACGATCACGGTGTGGCCCTGGTCGACGAGCCCGTGCAGCACGCGGATGAGTTTCTCGCAATCGCTGAGATGCAGGCCGATGGTTGGCTCCTCCAGCAGGTAAAGGTTTCGCGGCTGCACGCCCCGGACCCGCTCGGTGTAGGTTTGCAGGCCGCGCGCGAGTTCACTGACCAGTTTCAGGCGCTGCGCTTCGCCGCCGGAGAGGGTGGGGCTGCTCTGGCCGAGGGTCAGATAGCCGAGGCCGCAATCGACCATCAGCCGGCACACTTCCCCGAGCTTGGCATGGAAGTCGAAGAATCCGGCGGCTTCCTCGAACGTGAGCTGGAGCACCTGGCCAATGTTCTTTCCTTTCCAGGCGATATCCGCGAGATCCCGACCATAGCGGAGGCCGCCGCAGTCTTCGCACGGGAGATAGGTGTCGGGCATGAACGCCATTTCCAGCCGGATGCGGCCCGCACCCTGGCAGGTGGCGCAGCGGCCGCCCGTGGTGTTGAAGGAGAAACGCGAGGCGGTGTAGCCGCGGATTTTCGCCTCGGGCAGCGCGGCGAAGAACTGCCGAATCAGGTCGAAGATCCCCAGATAGGTTGCCGGCGCGGAGCGCGGAGTCTGGCCGATTGGCGCCTGGTCGACTTCGATCACGTTTTTGAAGCGCTGGGCGCCGCGCAATTCCTCGAATACCGGCGCGGGACCGGCAGGGCCCGGATGGTCTCCGGTCAAACCGGTTGATCGGGCAAACTCGCGGCCGGTGAGGCGGGATTTGCGCGCCTTGATTGCGCAGCTGACCGCCGGCCGGAGCAGATCGTCAAACAGGGTGGACTTACCGGCGCCAGAGGGTCCGCAGACCATGATCAGGCGGCCGAGCGGCAGGCGCAGATTGACTGCGCGCAGGTTGCGGTAGCTTGCTCCAGTTAGTGTGAGCCAGAGTGGATCGGTTCCGGGCTCCGAGTCTTGAGTTTTATGCTTTGGGTCTGGCGTTTGAAATTTGGCGTTTGGAATTTCTCGGTAGGCTCCCCGGGACGGATGCGACAGGCCGCGTCCCAGGTAGAGTCCGGTCAGCGACCCCTGATTGCGCTTGAGATTGGCCGGTGTATCGTTGGCGATGAGCTCGCCGCCGTGTATGCCGGCGCCGGGACCAAGGTCGATGATGCGATCAGCGCGTTCCATCATGATCTCGTCATGTTCGACCACGAGCAGCGTGTTGCCCTTGTCCCGGAGGGTTTCGAGCGTGCCGATCAGACGTTCGTTGTCGCGCGCATGCAGGCCGATGGACGGTTCGTCGAGCACGTAAAGCACGCCGGAGAGGTTGGACCCGAGTTGCGCGGCGAGGCGGATTCGCTGGGCCTCGCCGCCGGAAAGCGTCTCCGTCGGGCGTTCCAATGAAAGATAACCGAGTCCCACGTGATCGAGGAACTTCAGGCGCTCCTCGATCTGCGGAATGATGTCCATCGTGACGGCCCTTCCCCGGGCGTCGAGGGCGAGCTGATGCAAGCGGGCCAGCAAACCGGCGGGCGGCAGTCGCAGCAGTGCGGGCAGCGAGAGCGCTGGCCCAGTCCGGAAATGGAGTTTGACGGCGCGCGCGATGCGATTGAGCCGCTCCCCATGGCAGGCGGGACAAAGCGCGCCGGAAGGCTCTTGGAGGTCGGTGTCGCCACCGCGTGCCAGGTCGGCGATTTCCGGCGGCAACTCCTCGTCTTCGCGGGGTTCCAGCATCCAGTCATAGATTCTGCCGTGACCCCGGCAGGCAGGGCACCAGCCTCGGGGGGAATTGAAGGAAAAATGCTTCGGATCGAGTTCGGGGAACGACTCGCCCGTGATTCGGTCGGTGCGGGTCGTGGAGAACCAGGAAAGGACTGTGCCGTCGGACGACAGCAGGAAACAGGCGCCTTGGCCGAGTTGCAGCGCTTGGGTCAACGCCCTGGCAGGAGAATTCAAGATGGAAGAAGAACGATTCGAAGATGCCGGAGCCGATTTTGAATCTCCCTTTTTCGATTTTATATTCCTCGTCGCCGCCAGATCGGCGACAACCACCTCGATGTCGTGTTCCTTGTAGCGGTCGAGTTTTTGAAAATCCGCCACGCGGAGAAGGCGGCCGTCGATCCGCATCAGCTCATGGCCCTGGCGGGCCAGCCACGTGGCAATCGGCTGGTGGTGGCCCTTCCGGCCGCGGATGAGCGGCGCGCAGAGATAGAGATGTCGGGCGCGCCGGGCGGAGGAGGACGCGAGCACGCGGCCCAAGAGGAGCCGGACTTGGGCGGGAGTAAGCGGAGCGACCGGCCGGTCGGATTCCGGATGGTGCTGCACGCCGAGCCGCGCATAGAGCAGCCGGAGATACTGCGCCACCTCGGTGATGGTGGCCACGGTGGATTTGCGTGAGCCGCGGGTGACGCGTTGTTCGATCGCCACGGTTGGCGGAATGCCGGTCAGGCGGTCGACGGCCGGCCGCGGAAGCTGCTCCACGAACTGCCGGGCATAGGGGGACATCGACTCCATGAAACGCCGTTGGCCTTCGGCAAACACGATATCAAACGCGAGCGTCGACTTGCCGGAACCGGAAACGCCGGTGACGACCGTCAGCTGGTGGTGCGGAATCGCGACGGTGAGATTCTTGAGATTGTTCTCGCGGGCGCCGACGATGGCGAGCTCGCCGTGAGCACCGCCGGTCCCCGGACTCGCTTTGTAGCGGCCGGCATCCTCCGCGGCCATCAACGCTGGAGGCGGGACGCCGGATCCGGCGCGCCACGGGATCGGATCCGCCGCCCCGAGAAGTTTGTCATCTATTAAATGACAAGATTTGAGGGCGGCCCGAACGAACGGCGACGTGGCTGTGTCGGCGCGCGCGAGATCCTCCGGGGTGCCCTCGGCGACAATCCGGCCGCCGTGAGGACCGGCATCAGGCCCGACTTCAATGATCCAGTCGGCCGCCAGCAGGACGTCGAGATGGTGTTCGATCACGACAATGCTGTGACCGCGATCGACGAGCGTTTGCAGCACGGCGAGCAGGCGCTTGACGTCGTGTTTGTGCAGCCCGGTAGTCGGTTCATCCAACAACAGCAATGCGCCCTCTCGAGGCGGGACCGAAGACAAGGCCTGAAGTTCGGAGTTCGGGGTATGGAGTTTGGATTTTGGAGTTTGGGATTTGGAGTTTTGCCCTTCAGTCAGACCACCGAGATAGCGAACCAGCTTGAGCCGCTGCGCTTCCCCGCCGCTGAGCGTGTTCAGCGGCTGGCCGAGCGCGAGATAGCCCAGGCCGACCTCGGCCAGGACGGCCAGCCGACGTTGAACCTCCGGTTGGGCTGCGAAGAGCGGCAGCGCGTCGCCGATGGTCGTATCGAGCAAGTCGGCGACCGACCGACCGTTCCAGGTGATCGCCAGCACCTCCGGCTTAAAGCGGCGACCCTCGCACACCGCACACGGCACAAACACGTCCGAGAGAAACTGCATCTCGATGCGTTCGTAGCCGAGCCCCTGGCAGTGCTCGCAGCGGCCATCGCCGGAATTGAACGAGAAGCTGCTTGCGCTGAAACCGGCCTCCTGGGCGGCGGGCGTCGCGGCGTACAGTTCCCGGATCAGCTCCCATGCGGCCGTATACAAAGCCGGGTTGGACCGCGGCGTGCGACTGACCGGCGACTGGTCGACCAGCACAATGTCGGTGAATTCAAGATCGGAGTGGATCTCCCCGATCCTGGCGGGATCCTCCGGCGGTTGNNCCGTTGCAGCGGGAGGCGGAAGGTCAGGCCGGAGACGTTGTGCTTGGTGACATTCACGAAGCGCAGCCACTTTGGGCTTTCGCCGGATGCGTCCGCGCGCGCCGAAGGTTCACGGACCGGGCGCCGGTGCGTGGGGAGTTCGACCTGCCGCCGGCCGGAAAGGTACGCGCTGGTGATGCTGGCGGGAGAGCGCAGCAACGCGTCGACGGAGCCTTGGAAGGTGATCTGGCCGCCCCGGGCACCCGGCTCGGGGCCGACTTCAATGACCTGGTCCGCCGCGCGAATCATGGTCTCGTCGTGCTCCACGACAATCACCGTGTTTCCCGCGTTCGTCAGCGACCGGATGATCCCGATCAACCGGTCGATGTCCCGCGGGTGGAGCCCGATACTCGGTTCGTCGAGCACAAAGAGGGTGTCGACCAGCGAGGTGCCCAGGCACGAGGTGAGATTGACGCGCTCGACTTCGCCCCCGCTCAGCGTGCGCGAGGCGCGGTCGAGGGTGAGATAGCCCAGACCCACCTGTTGCAGGTAACGGAGCCGGGTGACAATGGAATCGTGGGCGAGGTCGGCGGAATGAGCGTCGGGGCGCGCGGACGAATCGGACGGCGCGGATTCGCCTTCGATGAGGGTCAGCAGCTCCGTGACGGGCCGCTGGTAGAGTTGGGGCAGCGTGCGACCGCGCCACTTCCAGCATCGCGCTTCCGGCTGCAGGCGCGCTCCTTCGCAGGCGGGACATCGATTGTAGGCCCGGTAGCGCGAGAGGAAGACCCGCACGTGCATCTTGTAGGTCTTGGTCTCGAAGTACCGGAAGAAACCTTTCAGCCCATACCAGGCGTGCGGCCAGGTCTTGCCCGGTTTGTCATAGTCCGGGTCGCCATTGATGATGAAATCCTTCTGCTCCGCGGTCAGAGAGGCAAAAGGCACGTTGGTCGGGATCTTGAGCTTTTTCGCGAAAACGTAGAGGTCCCGTTTCGATTCGCCGTAGATCTCTCCCTCCCACGGCTTGATCGCGCCGGCATCCAGCGAGAGCGAGTGGTCGGGGATCGCGAGGCGGTAGTCGACGTCGATGATGCGGCCGAAACCACGGCACTGCGGGCAGGCGCCCAGCGGCGAATTGAACGAGAACAAGGCCGGCGTGGCGGCGCGAAAAGTGCGGCCGGTTTTCGGCGAATGGAGGCCCCGCGAGTAATGCCCGCTTTCCGCGTAATGGCCGGGGGTCGTTTCGCGGAAAAGGTGAACCTCGCCGTGGCCGAAGTGGAGGGCGGTTTCCGCAGCTTCGAGGAAACGAGATCGCTGATCTTCGGTCAGACGAACGCGGTCCTGGGCGACGAAGACGTGAGCGGCCTTGGCGAGAACCTGAGGATGGGTGAGGAGATCGTCGACGCGGTGCACCAGGGCGTCTGTTTCCTCCGCCCGCTCGTTGTCCGGTGGCGATCGATTGTCCGTCGCGGCACAGGCATCCTGCCCGTGAGCCTGGGTAAGTCCGTTAGACATGGGCAAGATGCCCATGCCACCAGGAGATGGAATCGGGACAAGCACGCGGACGTACGATTGGGTCTTGAGATTCTTCAGGATCTCGGGCCAGGGGAGATTGCCAGGCCTGGTGACCTTGAAAGCGACGACGACGGACGCTGGCGAAAGCGCGGAACGTGCTTTCTCCCAGATCGACGACGGCTGGTCGTCTTCCACCTTTTCGCCGGTTTCCGGATCGAAGCATTCGGCGACATGGCTGAACCACACTTTGAAGAAATCGGTGATCTCCGTCATTGTGCCCACAGTGGAACGCGACGTTTTCACCGTGTTGGTCTGCTGGATGGCGATGGACGGCCGGATGTTCTCGATGGAGTCAACGCGCGGTTTGGGGAGCAGATCGAGAAACTGCCGGGTGTACGCGCTGAAGGTCTCGACATAACGCCGCTGCCCCTCGGCATGCAGCGTGTCAAACACGAGCGATGACTTGCCTGCCCCGCTCAAGCCGGTGACGACGATGTAGCGCCCCAGCGGAAGATCGAGGTCGAAGCCCTTCAGGTTGTTCTGATGGACGCCGCGCAGGCGGATGCAGTCGTTCGGGTCGCTTGGTGGCACGAACGCAACCGATGCGCACCCCGGAGCGAAAGGCAACTCCATGCCACTAGCCATCGCCAAAACGAGGCATTCGAATGTAGGGCGGGGATCGCCGTATCCCGCCATTCATCGAGGCCGGCGGGGTCCGGCGACCCCGCTACAGTACCGGCCGCACCGGGCTGCCCGCGAGGCGGCCAAAAAGCTCGAGATACTCCCGGACGTGCCGTTGCGGATCGAAGGTGGCCGCGGCGTAGGTGCGGGCCCGCGCGGCCCGGGCCTCCCGCTCCGCCGGAGTGGCGCGGACCAATTGTTGGATGGCCTTCCGAAATCCGTCGCGATCGCCACGCGACAACGTGAAACCCGTCTCGCCCGGGAGGAAACACTCGCTGATGCCTTGAACGTCGTAGACGACCGCCGGAAGGCCATGGGCCTGGGCCTCGATCACGAAATTCGAAAGGGACTCGGTGCTGGAGGCGTGGACGGCGATGTCGGCTCCCAGATAGAGCGGGGAAGGATCCCGCTGCCATCCGAGGATTTTCACCCGCGAGCTGAGGTGGCGCGCGGCGACGCCATGCTCGCAGGCCGCCCGGGTGGGCCCGTCGCCCGCCAGCCAGAGCTGCCAGTCCAAATCCGCCGGAAGACCCGCCGCGAGGTCGATCAACTCCGATTGATTTTTCCCGCGCCGGAACATGGCAACGCAGAGCAGGACGGCGGTCGTCGGGCCGGCGCCCCATTGCGCGCGCAATGCTTCATTTCGCCTGTCACCAATGGCGGCGCCGAAGACGAGGGAATTGTGGATGACGGTGATATTTGCCGCCGAAAGTTGCAGGGTGTCGATCCGCGTTTGCCGGGCGGCATGGCTGTTGGCGACGATGTGCCGCACGTGCCGCAACGAACGGCGAAAAAGCCAGGGCAGGGGCTTGCCCGTCCGCATGGTGCCGATGACCGCCGCACCGGGAGAGGACTGCTGGATGAACCCAGCGTAGCAATTGGCCATGCGGCCCATGCACAGCACGATGTCCGGGGCGGCGGCGGACACGGCGCGCAGGAGGCGCGGGGCAAACCAGTCGAGATGCAGGTCGAGCGGAAGCAGGGAATGGTGGCTCACGCCCGACAGCTCGCCGGCCAGCGCGCCGCCGGGGCGGAACGTCAGCAGCGTGGTGGGGTGGCCGGCCGCGGCGAAGGCGCGCGCCAGCAGGATCGACTGCCGCTCGGTGCCGCCGCTCCGCAAGTGGTCCTGGACGACGAGGATTTTCATTGATCCGCCGGTCGGCGCGGCGACAGTGCTGGTTTACACAGATGAGCCGTCATTCCTGGTTGAACCTGTTGATGCGTTGGTCGATCCTCGCCGTGGGCGTGGCCCTGAGCGCGTGGATCGTGCCGGGCATCACCTATGACGATGCTGTGACGTTGCTCGTTGTCGTGGCTTTGCTCAGCCTCTTCAACGCGATTCTCAAGCCGCTGCTGGTAATCTTCACGCTGCCGTTCGTGGTGTTGTCCCTGGGCCTGGGCATCTGGCTGATCAACGGACTGCTGTTTCTCGCCGTGTCGCGGCTGGTGCCAGGATTCCATGTGCGCGATTTCTGGGCCGCGTTGTGGGGCTCGCTGATTGTGAGCCTGACCAACCTGGTGCTCAGCGGCCTGCTCCGGACGCGCCATGTGCCGCCGGCGCGCCCTCCGCCCTCCAAGCCGGACGATGTGATCGACATCTGACAGGAGCCAGTCGGACTTCGTCCACCGGCTCCTTGCAAATGGCGTCCGCCATTTGAAGCATAATGTCGACCGAAAGTAGCGCAGCCATCCCTGGCTGCATCGGTTGCAGGCTGGAAGCCCGCGCTACGAAACGCGCCCGCCCGTTCATCACCGCCGGCGCAGGCTTCCCAGCCTGCATCACAATCAATCGGCCGATGTGCCCCCCTTTCTGAAATAGGGGAAAAGGATTGACCTCCCTATTCGAGATAGGGATAAGGGTTCGTCCACCATGGGCAAGATCGACCTGCTCCAAGGCAATCTCGAGATGATGATCCTGCGCGTTCTCGGCGGCGGTGCGCAGCATGGCTGGGGGATTTCCCAGCGCATCCATGTGCTTTCGCACGAGGCGCTAAAGATCGAGGAGGGTTCACTCTACCTCTCGCTCTACCGGATGGAGCGCAAGGGTTGGATCTCCGCGGAGTGGGGGCAGTCGGAGAACAACCGCCGGGCGAAGTTCTATGAACTGACGAAAGCGGGCCGGCAGCAGCTGGAGACCCATCGTGACGGGTGGGATCGCCTGTGCGCGGCCATCGCGCACGTCATGCGGGCGGAAGCCCGGAGAAATGAGGTGAGCCATGCGCCTGTTTTCCCGCCTCTCCGCCTCCTTCAACCGCCGGAAGCTTGACCGTGAAATGGATGAAGAGATGCGGTGGCACGTGGAAATGGAGACGGAGCGCAATTGCGCGGCCGGCATGAGTCCCGACGAAGCCCGCTGCGCCGCCCTGCGGCAGTTCGGCGGGCTGGACCAGCTGAAGGAACGCGAGCGCGACGCCCGCGGCTGGGTGTGGCTGGAGCAGCTGGCCAAGGACTGCCGCTTTGCGGTTCGCTCGCTGGCCAAGTCGCCTGGTTTCACTCTTTCCGTCGTGGCAACCCTGGCCCTCGGCATTGGAGCGACCACGGCGATGGTGAGCGTCGCCCGGCAGGCGTTGCTCCCATCTCTGCCGTTCCCAGATGAGGGACGCCTTGTCGCGGTCGAGGAGTTCAATACGCGGGAGAATCGGCCTTATCCGGTCTTTGCTCCGCAATACAGAGCTTTTCGCGCCCAGGCCAAATCGTTCCTCCAACTCGGCGCCAAGTGCTCTGAGCAGATGAACCTGGTGGTCAATGGCCAGCCGTCCGCGCTGCAAGTTTTTTGGGTGACGCCCGATTTGCTTGAAGCCTTCGGATTCAGTCCCGCCTTCGGCCGGACTTTTTCGGCCGACGAATACCGCCGAGGATCTGAAGGAGCCGTTGCCTTGCTGAACTTCCGGACGTGGCGGCTACAATTCGGAGCAGATCCCGACGTGATCGGACGCGATATCCTGCTGGGCGGAAAGCTGCGCCGCGTGGTCGGCGTCTTGCCGGCGGCGCTCACCAATTGGCCCGGCATCGAGAGATGGTGCGATGTGTGTGTTCCGCTCGCAGACGAATCGTTGGGTAATCTGGATCCTCTTTACTCAGTAATAGAACCGGTGGCGGTAGTAGGACGCCTGAAGCCAGGATTCACGCTCCAGCAAGCCCAGGCGGAGCTGGCGACAACGCGGATGCCAGCCGGTCCCATGTCCACGTTTTGGGCGTCTCTCACTCCGCGGGTGATTCCAATCCGCGACAAGTACCGGGCTGATGCCTCGCAGCTTTTCTGGGTGTTTCTCGGCGCGGTGGCGTGCCTCTACGCAATCAGCTGTTCCAACGCGGTGAACCTCATGCTTGTGCGCACGGTCACCCGCCGGCGCGAACTGGGCGTGCGCCTCGCTCTGGGCGGCAGCCGCGGACAAATGGTGCGGCTGCTACTCGTTGAGAGCATGATTCTGACCGCCCTGGGCGGCGCCCTGGGTTTGCTGGTCGCGAAGGGTGGTTACGCGGCTTTGGGCGGACTGGTCGAGCGGTGGCTGCCCAATGGGGCGCAGTTCGGCGTTATCGATCGTCCGACGTTGATGATCACCCTGGTGGTATGTTTGGGAACGGGACTATTGCTTGGTTTGGCGCCGGCCTGGCGAATCGGGCGCGCGAATCTCCAAGATGTGCTGAAGGAGGCCGCCGGCTCGCTCGGTGACAGCCGCCGTCTGCAGCGCCTGCGGAGCGGTGCCGTCGTCCTTCAGGCTGCGCTCGCCACGATCCTGCTGATTGGCGGCGGCCTGATGCTGCGAAGCTTCACGCGTTTGCAGCTGACCGGCGTTGGATTTGATACGTCGCGCACTTACGACATGTTTGGCAGCCTGATGTTTGGCCCTTCGGCAGAGGCCTTTGGTGCTCTCAGCGACCAGGCGGAGGCGGAGCTCAGGCGTTTGCCAGGTGTTCAGGCCGCCGCTCAGGCAACCGGTCCCCCGATGAGATACTCTTATGGCGGCGACGTGGTTCAAATCGAAGGAAGGCCGGAGTTGGGCAAGGTGCCTTGTTCAGAGGATGAGGTTGGTCCGGACTATTTCGCGGCAATTGGCTTACCGCTGCGAATCGGCCGCGGTTTTGCCGGAATGCACCGGGGCGACCCCAAGGTGGTGGTCATTAATGATGCGCTGGCCCGTCACTTTTTCCCCCATGCCAGTCCGCTCGGTCAGCGGTTGGATCTTGGTGCCCGCAGAGTGTGTGAGATCATCGGAGTGGTGGGCGATGTGCATGAGTATGGCGCCCGCCAGGCTCCTCTCCCGCATTACTATATCCCCATCTGGCAGCGCACGTCGCCGAAGAATTACTTCCTCCATGTGCTGCTTCGATTGGCAGGAAAGCCGGACGCCGGCCTTGAGGCGGAGGTGCGGCAAACGATGTACTCAGTCGAACCGCGCATGGTAACCCAGTTCTGGAAGCTTGAGGACGACAGCCTCTTCGTTGAGCGCGGTACCCTGGCGGTGCTGCAAGTGATGTCGGTGCTGGCGCTGTTGCTCGCGACGATGGGCCTGTTTGCCGTGATGGCCTACGCGGTGGCGCAGCGACGACGGGAATTTGGCGTGCGGATTGCGCTTGGCGCAGCGCCGGACGCTTTGCTGCGGTTGGTGCTGCGACGCGGCCTCGCGCTCGCAGCGATTGGCATCGCCATCGGCCTCGGCGCGTCGTGGGGCGCGACGCGGTTTCTCGCGAGCGTGCTTTACGAAACCAGTCCGTACGATCCTGCTACGTATGCGGGTGTGGCGATCATGTTGCTGGTCGCCGCCGCCGTGGCCTGCTGGCTGCCGGCTCGGCGGGCGGCCAAAGTCGATCCCATAGCGGCGCTGCGGGCGGAATAAGGCCTGGGTGAACCCGTCCCATGAAAATCCGACCAACGAGGCATCGTCATTCTGGAGCGGCCGTGATCGGCGCGATCCTTGTAATCGGCTTTTGTTGCTATGGCTGCCGTCCAGTTGATTTGTTGGACGAGAAGGTGTCCGCGAGAACGTCCTTTAACTTTGTGATGTGGAGAGCGGACATGGCCAGGAGACAGACGCCTCAGGAACGGCAGGAGCTGGATGACATGATTCAGGAGCTCAAGTTCTCAATCATGCTAAATGGTACTGCCACGGGGAGTGAGGCGATAGACGAGGCGGTGCGGGAGGAGATTGACGGAACGACGCTGCGCGAAGTGCTGCAGAAAGGTCATCAGGAAAAACGGGAACGCCTTTTGGTGGAGAAGGCCCGGCTTAAGGCCTGCATCGATGCGAACGTCCGATTGCGGACGCGACCAGGGGACAAAGCCTCGGTCTCCTACCTCGATCATGTTCGCGAACAGCAGATGGCCCGTTTGGAGGCGATCGATCTCGACCTGGGAATCGCCCATGAGCGAATGAACAAGCCGGGCGACGTTGCTCGACCCGAACCGGTCGTGGAGGACGAAGGGGATCTGGATGAAAAGCCGCAATTATTGACGACCGGCGGGCATTGATCGTCGTGTCCCTTTCAGGATGAGACTGACGCACAAAAGCGAAACAAGGTGACACCACTTGTCCCCAAGCGGTTCAGGCGCGTTTGGGACAACCCGCTCCACCCCTTAGATTCAGCTAGAGCGATTTGAATTGAACTGTGGCCGAGAAGACGAACGTAGCTGCGAGCGCCAGCGAGCGGATGGTCCGTCCACTCGCTGGCGCTCGCGGCTACACCTTTTCTTAAACCGCTGCTAGAATGCAAACTAGCCAGGAAACATCCAAGCGAGCGTTCGCCCTGCGCTCAGACTGGCGCCGTCGCCTTGCCAATGGTCTGGGTGCGGCCGCGATAGAGACGGGCGACCGGCAGATAGAGGAGGGCGGTGCCGAGCATGACCGCGGCAAAGAAGAAGAAGTAGGCGGCGCCCGCCAGCTTGGACGTGCCATCCGGATTCTGGATGAAGAAGTTGACGGCCGCCGTGAAGACGTTGCCGAGGGAGATCGCCCCCAAATAGGTGCACATCACGAGGGACTTCATTTCCTTGGGCGCCTGGGTGTAGGCGAATTCCAAATGCGTGACCGACACCAGAATCTCCGCGGCGGTGAGGACCAGGAAGGCGAGGATCTGCCAGAGGATGTGCGGATGTCCGCCGGCGTCGATGCGCAGCTGGATCGCCCCCACGATCAGAAATGCCACGACCACGAGAAAGAGGCCCAGGCCGATTTTTCGCAGTGGAGTAAGGTGGAAGAACCGGTTGAGCGCCGGATAGAGCGCATAGGAAAACAGGGGCAGCATGCCGAGAATGAAGATCGGGTTAACCGTTTGAATCTGCGCGGGCAGCCATTCCACCCCGAACAGGTGCCGGTCCATCTTGGTGGCTTGCACGATCCACGAGGAGAAATTCTGCTGCCACAATGCCCAGAACATCGCGACGAATGGCACGAGCGTCAGGAGATTCCAGAGCGCACCGAGGTTCTCGCGCCGGAAGATCGCGGCGACAAACGGTCGGGCTCCCACGGCGGGCACGCGGACAAATTTCCGGCGACCGAACCAGAAGACCAGGGTGGCGAGGATCATGAAAAGCCCCGGCGTCGCAAAGGCGATTCTCGGACCGCGGTGATCGAGCAGCCAGGGGATTAACAACGTCGAGAAGGCGGAACCAAAGTTGATCGCGAAATAGAACCAGCTGAAGACCCGGGTGAGGAGATGCTGGTTCGACGCTCCGAACTGGTCGCCCACGATGGCGCTGACGCAGGGCTTGATTCCCCCGGCGCCGAGCGCGATCAGCGTGAGGCCGAGCGTCAGGCCCATCCGCGTGTCATCGAGCGCCAGGGCGAAATGTCCAAAGCAATAAACGATGGAAAGAAACAGGACCGTCCGGTATTTGCCGATCACAGCGTCGGCGAGAAACGCTCCCAGCACCGGCAGGAAATACACGAGGGAAACGAACGCGTGATACCAGGCGTCGGCTTGAGCCTCGCTCATGTGGGCCGGGTGTCCCTGGCGGTCGAGCAGGTACTGGGTCATGAAAATGACCAGGATCGAATTCATCCCGTAGTAGCTGAACCGTTCAGCCGCCTCGTTCCCGACGATGTAGATGATTCCGGGCGGCATCTTGTTCGTTGGCACGGGGGCGGTTCGGGAATTGGCGCTCGGCATGCCAGGGATTGCGGCGGATCCAGCGGCGGGGGACAACTGCTTTTTTGGGATCTGGCCTGACGATTCGTGCATCGAGGCGAGGCGGCGGGCCGTGATCGAGGCTTCCGTCGAGCCGCGGCGGACACGGCGGTCCGCCCTCCAACGAACTATCCGTGTCTGGAGGGCGGTGCGCCGTCACCGCCATCATTGCGGAGGCGAGGCGGGGTGCGGCGACCCCGCCCTACATTTGACAAATCCACATTTGCTAAGCCCGGCACAAAAGAGTTTCCATTTGACCCGGCTGGTTGCCAAAGCGACGTTTTCGGCAAATCTATCTGGCACGCAATTATGGCTGAAACTCCCGTATACGATTTGATTGTGATTGGCGGCGGTCCGGCGGGTTACGTGGCGGCAATCCGCGCCGGGCAGCTCGGCAAGAAGGTCGCCTGCATCGAGCTGGAACGGGCTGGTGGCACCTGCCTGAACTGGGGCTGCATTCCGTCGAAGGCGTTGCTGAAGAGCGCCGAGCTTTACCTGAAGATGAAGCAGGCGGAGACCTTCGGGCTCGGCGTCCAGGGCCTGACATTCGACTTCGCCAAGATCATGCAACGCTCCCGCAACGTGGCCGACCAGATGGCCAAGGGCGTGGAGTTTCTTTTTCGCAAGTACAAGGTCGATTACTTCATTGGCCTCGGCCAGGTCACTGTGCCGGGCCTAGTCGAGATCACCGCGGGCGAGCACAAGGGGAAGTTCTTCAAGACGCAGAACGTTTTGCTCGCCACCGGTTGCAAGGCGCGCCGGCTGCCGGACCTGCCGGTCGATGGCGAGCGCATCATGACCTCGCGGGAGGCGCTGGTGCCGCGCGCGCGGCCGCCCGCGTCGGTCGCCATCATCGGTGCCGGAGCGATCGGCGCTGAGTTTGCCTATTTCCTCAACGCCTTTGGCAGCAAAGTGACCATGATCGAGGTGCTGCCCCAGGTCGTGCCGGCCGAGGACGAGGAGGTCGCACGAACGCTGCAGCGGAGCTTCGAGAAACAGGGCATCGTCATCCACACCGGCACCAAGGCGGAGAACATCCAAGTGGGCCAAGACACGGTGAAGCTTGAGCTGGTGAAGGGCGACCACCGCGAGGCGCTGGAGGTGGAGACGGTGATCGTGGCGATCGGCGTGGTCGCCAATCTCGAAGGTGCGGTTTCGCCGAAGGTGAAGCTTGATCTCGACCGGGGGTTTGTGAACGTGGACGGGAATTACCAGACCAACGTCAAAGGAATCTACGCGGCGGGCGACATCATCGGCCCACCCTGGCTGGCGCATGCAGCGATGTTCCGCGCGGTCAACGCCGTAAACGGGATGTTCGGCCACGGCACGCCGCGCCTCGTGAAGAACTCACCGGGCTGCACCTACTGCCAACCGCAGATCGCCAGCATCGGCCTGACCGAGAAGGCGGCCAAAGAAAAGGGTGTGGCCTACAAGGTGGGCCGGTTTCCCTTTCTCGCGGTCGGCAAGGCGGTGGCCGCCGGCGAGCCCGAGGGTTTTGTGAAAGTGCTGGCCGATCCGACGACCGCCGAAATCCTCGGTGCGCATATCATCGGAGCCGACGCGACGGAGCTGATCTCGGAATTCAGCCTCGCCATGACGTTGGAGGCAACGGTGGACGAGATGCACGCCACCATTCATCCGCATCCCACGTTCGGCGAGGCGGTGATGGAGGCTGCCGCGGCGGTGCTCGGCGAGGCGATCCATATTTAACAAGTTTCCAACGGACGCTGGAATCTCCATGCCGCCGAGCCAGACGGGGTTGAGCCAATTAGGCAGTTGAGGTGGGGGCGGCTTGTCCACAAGACGATCCAAGCTGGATCCACGCAATTGCGGGAGATTCTCGTTGGGCCCTCGCGAATCGATCGGTATGCGGGTGTAGGAAGCCCGCTTGCGGGCGATCGTTGCCTTGGAATCGCGCGCAAGCGCGCTTCCTACAATTTGAACGGATAAGTGCGCCGGGGGACAACGCCGACAGATGCAGGGCGGGATGGCCGGATCCCGCCGAATCACCGAAGGCGGCGGGGTGCGGCGACCCCGCCCTACAATGCCGTACCGGACAGCCCGCGGTGGGCGGCCAAGCCGCTATCCGCTCGACCTGCCCCTTCTTTGAGTTCAACCTGCGGCTTGGACGTGCAGAATAGATGCCGGATACCCCAACCTCGCCCGTCCCAGGATTTCTGGTACGGTTGTTTGATTTCTCCGCGGCCCTCAGGCCGGCTTGGCCGGACAGAGGGAATGTGGCAGGGGTATGTTTGCAGACCGAAGCTTCGTGATTCGATGGGCGTGGCTTCTCCGGCTCGCTGGCTGCGCTCAACCGCGAAAAGACGTCAAAAATCATGCGCCGATATCTCGCATTGTCTTGGATCTTGATTCTAGCTTGCCCCGCTTTCGGAACTTCGCCGGAGGCCCAGCATGCCCTCGAGCAGGGCCTCGCCCTCGATTCCCAGGGGCGTTACGCGGCGTCCCGCGATGCCTACAGCCAGGCCATCCGGCTCGAACCGAAATTTTTCGAGGCCTGGTTTAAACGCGGATGGGCGAGGAACCGAATGGGAGACTCCAATGGAGCCGTCGAAGATTTCGACAAGGCCCTCCAGCTTCAACCGGGGAACGCGACGGCTTGGAACGGACGCGGTGCCGCGCGCGATAAGGCCGGGAACGTGGCGGGAGCGCTCCAGGACTTCCAGAAGGCGATCGATCTCGATCCAACCTATTACAGTCCCTGGGCGAAGCGCTGCACGCAGGCGGCGCATAACTGCGCGACCAAGCTCGCCGCCGCCAAGCCCGGCAGCGACGAGGCCCGTTACCTCACTGACCTCAAAACAGCGCTGGAACAGGGCGGAAAGAAACCCGCCGAGGCCGTGCGAACGGTGCGCGGCTTGTCCGGGACGGAATTGCCCGTCGTCCTGGCGCAGCTCGGCGCCCCGGCCAAGTGAGAATTCCCTAAACCGAAACGTCATCCGCCCGCCGAACGTGCGGAATCTCCATGAATGCACGGATCCTATCCTTCCTGGTTTGCGCGATTCTGATCGCGCTGTTTCCAACCGCCCAGGCGCAGGAAAAGAGCAGCGACTTGAAAAGCGCGCAGGCACTGTTGGCCGCGGGCAAATACCGCGAGGCAGCGGACGCGTTCACGAAGGTCATCGCCCTCTCTCCCAACGACGGCTCGGCCTATCAGGGCCGGGGGCAGGCCCGCGTCAACCTGCAGGACTACGCTGGCGCGATTCAAGACTATGATCGGGCGATTGAACTTTATCCAAAAAGTCCGACGCTCCATTACCTGCGCGGGATCGCGAAGAACGATAATGGCGACCCAAAAGCGGCGATGGCGGATTATGCTCGGGCCATCGAACTGAATCCGCGCTATGCCGCGCCTCTGACAAACCGGGCGCCACTTCGCAGGAAGGCGGGCGACATTGACGGAGCGATGGCGGACTACGATCACGCGCTGGAAATCGCGCCGAAGGACGAATACGCCCTGCTTGGGCGGGCCGTGCTCCGAGCCGGAATGGGAAATAACGCGGGTGCGCTTGCCGATTGCAACACGCTCATCGGAGCGAACCCCAAGAACGCGAGTGCGTACTTCAATCGCGGGCTGGCGCGCCAGAAATTGGGTGACGGGGCTGGCGCCCTGGAGGATTTTCGAGGCGCCCTCGCGCTGAATCCGGCGATGGCCGCGGCCAAGACACATATTACGGCGTTGCAAGCTTTGGCGGGGGCGGCGGCCGCTACCCCAGGGCAACTGAATCCGCCCAGCCCGGTTGCCTCCAAGGATGTGCGGTTGGAGACGCCGGCCACCGGCCGGACGGAGTCGACGGCAGCCGTTTCCCCCGCGCAGCCCGCGCCATCGAAAACCGTGGCCACCGTTTTCCCCGCGCCGGCGCAGAGTCCCCGGGTGCTGGCTCCCTTCAAGGGCTATGCCATGGCCGACCCGTGCGCGCTGGACCAGGAGCGCCCGGGCGTCCCCTGGGACCCCAGCGCCTCTCCGGCCGGCGGAGCCGTCGGGTCCGCCCAGCTCAGCCAATATGAGGCCATGCTTCGTCACACGATGGAGGGCCTGCGGTTGCTTTACGGCCCGCTCGCGCCGGTGGAAGAAAAAAACTTCAACGCCTTTTGGGCGCCCTTTTTCGACCATCCCACCAAGGAGGCGTTGGGTTATTTTCAACAGATTACGCCGCTGCTTGATGAAATGACGGTCACCCTGTCCAACCTCGACGGCCTATTGCCTGGCATGGGGGCGGCGCTCCAGGGCACGATGCTTGCAGCCGGCGACCCGGCCAGCGGAGCAACGCGGGTGGCGGCCGTCCAGTATCAGCGCATCAAGGCCGAGCGGGCGCGGCTCGACGATCTCTCCAAAAGAATCTCGGCGCTCGGCAATCCGCCCAATCCGATTGCTGCGAAGTGCGCGGCCCATAAGCGCCACCGCAAGGCTGTCGTCAAGGAGGAGGACATCCTCGCTCTCGTGAAAAAGGCCCCTCGCTTCAGCTACACCGGGTATCAAGCGCGCAAGAGCGTCGAGGATAACATCGACCGAGACGACAGGCATGACCCGGACTTGAAGATCACCGAATGGAGTTGGGAAGGCAATACGTTCAAGTACGCCGTAAAAGACGACGGCGAGTTCTTCAACTACGACTCGCCCAAGGGAATTCCGATCGCAGGCCAACGCAACGAAGTCGCGGGAGGCCATCGCAGCCAGTTCGCGCCGGCCGAGAGGCCCCAGCCGTTGAGCCCCTATCGCAACGAGGTCACGGGAGGCCATCGCAGCGAGTTCATGGGAACCCTCTCACCGGACGGCAAAACCGTCGAGCACCTGCGGTGCAGATACCTCTCAAGATGGTATAATCCCAACACGAAACAGGCCGAAGGGCCCCGGCTGGACGTTGAATTGGATGTCATCAACATCCCGTTGCGCAGCTCCACGATAAAACCCGACTGGGCGGAAGTCACGTACGCAGTCAAAGGGGCCGCCGCCTCGAAGTCCATCGTCCGGCTGGAAGGTGGGGGCAGCTATGACTTCCAAAAGGACGATGAGATAACGATTACCTTCCAAATCGGGAATAAGCCGGTGGATCCGGAAGGGGTGAAGCAGGCGGTATCCATTTTCCAAGACCTGGCATCAAGGATAAACGGCACTGCCGCGGCAACGCCGGCGAAGAAAGAGGATGCCGCCGCGAGTGCCCCGACGACGCCAGCCGACAAGACGGCGCCGAAGGTGGACCCGGAGAATGATCCGAAGATCAATGCCGAGGCGATCGCCGAACACCTTGCCCTGGCCGCGCAAACCCGCCGCGACGCCGACCGCTGGGCCGCCGACGCTGCCAAGGAAACGGATCCGGACCGGCGCAAGGAACTGCAGGCCCGGGCCGCGGCCATGGCTGCTAATGCGCAATCCGAGAAGGACATTGCCGAGAGCCTGCGCACCGGGACGATGGTGCACACGCGCACGGATTGGGACGAGCAACAGCACCAGGCGATAGTCAGCAACATCAAGGGCGAGCTCGCAGTCTTCGATGCGGAGAACAAGCTGCTGGCGAACATTCCGAAGGTGGCCGACATGGTCGCCGGAGCGGATGGGGTGGCGCTGCGCGAGCAAGTGCAGAACGACATCACCGATGCGATCCATTCGCCGGATGCGCTGAAGAAACTGGCCGCGATCTATGGCAAGGTGCAGGGCAAGGTGGTCGACCAGGGACAGCAGCAGATCGCGGCGGCGCAGGACAAGGTCGACCTGTGGGACCGCCGCCTGGCTGTGGCGGAAAACGTGGAGATGGCGGCGGGCATGGGCGTGACGCTCGGTGCCTTGTGGGCGCCGGTTGAGATCGGGACCCTGGCGCTCGGATATGCTGGCTCGACTGGCTTTGCCGAGGGCGGGGTGAAGGGCGCTACCGTCGCCGTTGTCCGAAGCGTCAGTTCGCGGGCCGACGTCATCATTTCGGCGTACGAAGGGGCGACCAAGATCGATCCGGCCACGGGCCAGCCGGCCGGAGCCTGGGGCGCGGTCGAAGGCGCGCTTTGGTCCATCGGCACCAACAAAGCCTTGGAGTCGATCGGAGGGCGGATCCAGCAGGCCAAGGCCGATTATGCCCTGGCCCGGCAGGCGGCTGGCGGCCCCGGGTTCGCGCCCGTTGCCCGTGCGAGAGAAGGGCGGCTCAAGGAGTTTGATTTCCAGACGCCGGAGCAACGATACAAGACGGAACTGGAGGCGGCGAAGACACCGCAGGAGCAGGCCGCCGTCAACCAGAAGCACGCCATCCAGGTGGAACGCGAGGCCATGGGCACGGAGAAGGACGCGGCGAGGCAGCGAGCCGAAGACGCCGTCCGGAAGGGCGCCGCCCCGGCGACAGCCAAGGAGCAGTACAACCAGGAACTCAAAGCCATCGACGGAAAGTACGCGGCGAAGGAAACCCGCAACCAGGAGCACCAGGAGGTGATGAAGGAGCTGGGATTTGACTCGTCGTACGACAAGAACAACACGGACATCAAGCCGACCGGCAGCAATCCCAAGACGGCGGAAAGCGACATGGACTTCACTCCCGTGGGAAGCACTCCCCACGAGGCCTACCAGAAGGGCAAGGCATACACGGAGGCGATGAAGAAGCGCGGGCACACCATCGACGAGTACGGAGATCGGTGGGTCGACACCACCAGCGACACCACCGTGTGGAAACCCGGCTTTGGGGCCGACAAGCCTGGCAGCGGCTCATTCGAGGCGGAAACGATCTTTGGAAGCCTGCCCAACAGCGACAAGTTCGCGACGAAGGGCGGCATCGAGTGGACCTCGAGTGAAACCCACACCACGGCCGATCCGCTGGGCGCGGTGCTGGCCAATGCGGGCAAGGCAGCGGGCGCGGGGCTGGGAAGTTCCCGGCCGTCGGACCTCCATGTGATTGGCAAAAGCGCGGTAAAGGCCGCCGAGGCCGCGGGAATTGAAGTCGACCCGCAGCTCAAGGCCCAGATCGAGGCCCTCAAGGCACACCAGACGCCCGAGCAGGCCGGCGTGGTGGATCTCGGGGCGGATCAAGCCACCAAAGACCGGCAGGTGAAGTCCTTCTTGGGAAAGGTCCAGACCCTGATGGGGCGGGCCTTTTCCCAGGCGAAGGCCAAATCCGATCAGAATTCCCAGGCGCTCGAGCGGCAGGCGGCCGCCGCCAACCCCGCCGAAGCCTATGGGATTCGCTCCAAGCTGAAGGCCTATCAAGCGGGTGACGAGGCGGCCATCGCTACCATCGCGCAAGTATCCCCTGGACTGGCCGGAGAAATGGGCCGGTCCGCCAAGCCAGACGATCTGGTGCTAGCCGGTCCGACGATCAGTCTAAACGTCGGCGGTTTGACGCGGGCGCTCGCGCAGGACCGCGACCGCGAGACCAAGGCGCCACCCCTGGCCGCGGACAGTAGCGACCCGGCCTTTGTCGACTTGGGCAAGCGCTGCACGCAGGCGGCGCAAAACTGCGCAACCAAACTTGCCGCCGCCAAGCCTGGCAGCGACGAGGCCCGTTACCTGGCTGAACTCAAAAAAGCGCTGGAAGAGGGCGGAAAGAATCCCGCCGAGGCCGTGCGGACGGTGCGCGGCTTGTCCGGTACGGAATTGCCCGTCGTCCTGGCCCAGCTCGGCGCCCCGGCCAAGTGATGGTACGGGCACTGGGAATCGAACCCAGATCACCGGCTTCGGAGACCGGTGCACTATCCATTGTGCTATGCCCGCACGAAAGGGAGGGAAGTCTCAAAATGCGGGGATGGGCTGTCGAGTGCAAACGTGCGCGGCGGCGGGCTGGCTCTTGGCCGGGATCAGGCAATTGATCGCAATTCTCCTCGTGCGCTCGCGAACCGNNTTCATCAATTGTTCGTCCTGCCCGGCCTTGATGCCGAGCCACGCCAGCACGGCGCACCACGTCGTCGAGCCGGCGAGGGTGTAAATCGAATAAAGGCGAAAATCCATGCGCACGATGCCAGCCGGAAGGCCGATCAGGTGCCGCACGACCGGGAGCAGACGCGAAAAGAAGATTCCGAAAGCCCCGTAACGGGCCGCCCAACGCTCGGCGGCCGCGACTTTTTCCGACGAAATCAGCACGATCCGGCCATAGCGCATCACCAGCGGCCGTCCGGCCAAGCGCGCGGCCCAGTACATGGCGGTGGCCCCGATCCAGGAGCCGAGTGCCCCCGCAATGACCACGCCGGCCACGCTCATCTTGCCCTGCGTGTGCGCCAGATAGGCGGCCGGCGGGATGACGAGTTCGCTGGGCAGCGGAACGATTGAGCTTTCGATGGCCATGAGCAGGCCCACGAGCCAATAACCACCCTTGTCGAGCGAATGCAGGTACCACTCGATGAGCTGACGGAACATCTCGTTCATGGGATCGGTCGCGAAACAAAAAGGGCAGGCCGAAATCGTTCGAACCTGCCCGGGAAAGCGATGCTGCCGGCAGATCAGACTTCCGGCTTGGTTTTCTTCAGGCCCACGATGCGCTCGCCTTCCTTCCACTGGCCGCGCTTCTTGAGCAATTCAACGCGCTCGAAACGCTTGAGCACATTGCGCTTCACGGCGATGCCTTTGGCGGATTGCAGGCTGTTGTGTTGGGACATGGCGTAAATTGGGCGGAGGGTTGCTATTTCTGCGAGGGGCCGGGTGTAGAGGTGCCCCGGGCCCATGACAAGTATTTTTCCGACACGTGTTCCGCCCGCGCCACAATCCACTCGGGAATATCGTAAGGATGGTGGGCGCCGATCCAGGTTTCCAGGGCGTCCGCCTGCTCCGGCAGGAATTTGAACACCAAACGGTATTCCCGCGCCGACTCGATCCGGCCCTTCCACGGGTAATGGGACGTGACCGGTCCGTCCACCTGGACGCAAGCGACGAGGCGCGCCTCCAGCGCTCCCTGCGCGAGCCGGGAGGCATCTTCTGCTGTGGCCACGGTGGTCCAGGCGACGTACATGGTGATGAAAACCGGGAAACCGGGAAACCGGAAAGCGGACACGGGAGGCGGGAGGCAGGAGACGGGAGACGGGAGACAGGAGACTGGAGACTGGAGACTGGAGAACAGTGAGAATAGCAGGAAACCGGTTGCCGGAAAGCGGATACCGGAACTGCAAGAGCAGCAAGCGATAAGCACCGGGTGGCGGGCAGCATGGAACGCTTTTCCCGTTTTTCCGCTTTTCTGGCTTCGTCTTCCCGGTCTCCCGCCTCCGGTATCCGGTATCCCCTATCCGGTCTCCGCTCTCCGGTATGGCTGAGAAAACCCTTGACCCCGGCGCGGTGGTTCGTAGCCATTGCCCTTCCCGCTGACCGACAGCGCTCTGCCATGCGTGACGATTACATCAAAGAAGCCCAGAAGACCATTGCCGACCCAAACGTCCTGATCAACGTGGTTTCCCGCCGCGTGAAGCAGCTCAAGCGGGGCAGCCGTCCGCTGGTCGAATCGCTCGAAAAACTCGCCCCCGAGGATATCGCGCTCCGCGAGGTCATTGAGGGGAAGATCAACCACGAGTTGTCTGAAGTCTGACGCACCGCCTCCGGGGCGGGCAGGGACTTTGGATTGCCGGCGCGGGTTCCACGCGCTGCTCGAAAACGTCCATGTGTGCCCAGTCCCGAGATCCCGACCGCTACACGGAAGTCCGCAACGCCAAGGCGGGGCGGGACTATTTCATTGAAGAAAAATTCGAGGCGGGGATTGCGTTGCGCGGCACGGAAGTGAAATCGATCCGCGGCGGACATGCCCAGATCAGCGACGCGTTTGCGCGCGTCGAAAAGGGGGAGGTCTGGTTGTGCAACGCGCACATCGATCCGTACGAATACGGCACGACCAGCAATCACGACGCACGGCGCCAGCGCAAGCTGCTGCTCAACCGGAGTGAGATTCGCAAGATCGCGCAGGCGTTGGACGCCGGCGGGCGGGTCCTGGTGCCGTTGCGCCTTTATTTCAAGGAGTCGCTGGTGAAGGTCGAGGTGGCGCTGGGCACCGGCAAGAAACAATTCGACAAGCGGGAGGACCTGAAGAAACGGGCCGAACTGCGTGACCGCGAACGCACCGTGCGGTTCCGGCAGTAGTCGGAAAACCGGGAAACCGGGAAATCGAGAAAGCGGGAAACGCTGTGACGAGGCGTTGGAGTTGGTTCGCCGGTTTTCCAATTTCAACTCTGCCCGATTTGTCCAGATCCACTCGCTGGCGCTCGCGGCCACGCAGCATAACGCTATTTCCTCGGAGTTGTAGGAGCGAGCTTGCTCGCGATCGCTAAGGGAGAATCGCCTGCCAGCAGGCTCCTACATCACCCACTAAACAGCTTGGGACGTCCTAACGACATTCGCGGTCCAACAGCATGGGGAGGCTGAGCTGCCAGCCGGACTGCGTTGTCTCCACTATTGGCTCGGGACCGCGCCTGTCCCGGCCGGGTCCGCCTTCAGGACGGGCCGGTTTTCATCCGGCCAGTGTTGAATGATCAGCTCCGCGAGTTGTCGCCAGCCAACGGGCTTGTAGAGCGTGGCCCGCAAGCCCGGCACATGGCTGAGGTCCTGCCAGGCGAGTTCGATCTGGTGGCCGGTGATCATGATGGCGCCGATCGTCGAGCCGTTCGCCTGGGCGCGATAGAGGAAATCGATGCCATTCATCCCTTGCATCGAGAAATCGGTCACGATCATACCCGGGTTGAGGCTCGGCAGGGCCGCGAGAGCATCCTCGGGACGGGTGAACGGAACGATCGGGCAACTAAGGTGCTCCGAAAGCAGTTCCGTCATCATCTCGATGTAGGCTCGCTCGTCATCGAGAAAAAGAACAGGTCGAGGCGGATTCACGTTCATGGCAGCAGGTCCAAACAAGGGAATGGCATTCGCCAGCGAAAAATTTAGGCGCTTTTCCGGCGGGGTAAAGCTCCGAATGATGGAATTGGGAATGCTTGCGGCGGGTGCGCTTTGGGCTTACGGCGGAACTCATGATCCATGTTGTGCTATTCGAGCCGCAGATCCCCCAAAACACCGGCAACATCGGCCGGCTCTGCGCGGTGACGAGATCGCGGCTGCACCTGATTCATCCCCTTGGGTTCCGCATCACCGATCGTCACTTGAAGCGGGCCGGGATGGATTATTGGCGGGCGCTGGATGTGCATCATCATGAGAATTGGGAGGCGTTTCAGCACTGCCCGGAGCGGCCGGAACGGCTGTGGCTCTTTACTACCAAGGTTTCACGCCTGTTCTGGGAGGCGCGATTTCAGAATGGCGACGGGCTTCTGTTCGGCAATGAGGGCGCCGGATGTCCGGATTGGCTGCATGCCGCCGTGGGCGAACCATGGCGTTTGAATATCCCGCACGCCAATCCTGCCATGCGTTCGCTCAACCTATCCACGGCGGCGGGCATTGCCTGTTATGAGGCGCTGCGGCAGATCGGGGGCGTGCCGCCGGCGAATTCTCCGCCGACAACGGGGTGATCCCGGCCGCAGCGGCTCGCCGCCATCTTGGGCCGCGACGCGCGCGACGGTTCTGATTTGTAAGAATTTATAAGCCAGTTGGTAGCGCCAGTCTTTGACTGGCGGATTCGCCGGTCAAAGACCGGCGCCACCCTTGATTGCGGCGATGCCGCGCCAGGAAAAACGCGATTCAGATCTCTTCCACCCGGATGCAGGCGACCTCGCGGCTGTCGGCAAGCGGCGCCAGCGCTGGCACGGCCAGCCGGCATTTCTCCTGCGCGAACGGGCAGCGGGGATGAAAGGCGCATCCGGCGGGCGGATGGAGCGGCGAGGGCGGGTCGCCAGCCAGCACGATGCGCTGCCGGAAGCGTTCTGCGTCGGGGTCCGTTCTCGGAATCGCGCTCACCAGCGCCTGCGTATAAGGGTGGCGGGGGCGCTCGATCACGTCGGTCGCGCGGCCGAGCTCGACGATCTTGCCGAGATACATGACGGCGACCCGGTCCGAGATGTGCTTCACCACCGAAAGATCGTGGGCGATGAAGATCAGGGTCAGATTCATCTCCCGCACGAGCTGGGACAGCAGATTCAGAATCTGGGCCTGGACCGAGACGTCGAGGGCGGAGACGGGCTCGTCGGCGACGATGATCGTTGGACGCAGCGCCAGGGCCCGGGCCACGGCGATCCGCTGTCTTTGGCCGCCGGAGAATTCATGCGGGTATTTTTGGAGGAGCCGGGGAGCCAATCCGACCCGTTGCATGAGTTCAGCCACTTGGGCGGGGACGGCGGCGGGGGCGCACACCCGATGGACGAGCATGGGCTCGGCGAGCGCGGCAAAGACGGTCATGCGGGGATTGAGGGACGCGTACGGATCTTGGAAGACCATCTGCAACCGGCGCCGGGCCGCCGTCACTTCGGGGGCGCTGGCCGCGGTCAGATTGCGCCCTTCGAGAACGATCGTGCCTTCCGTGGCGGGCACGAGTTGAAGAATGGTCCGGGCCAGCGTCGACTTGCCGCAGCCCGATTCGCCAACGAGGCCCAGAACCTCGCCGCGCTCGACCACCAGGCTGACGCCGTCCACCGCCTTGACGAAGCCGGCGGCCCGCATCCGCCCAAACCCGCGGTGAACCGCGAAGTGCGTCCTGACGTTCTTCAGCTCGAGGATGGGGTCGGACATGTTCAAATCTCGCCGGCCTGGGCCCGGAGGCAAGCCGAGGACTGGTCGGGCGCGACCTCCTGCAACCTTGGCTCCTCGCGGCGGCAACGATCGACGGCGAACTCGCACCGCGGGGCGAAAGGGCAACCGAGGAAAGGCTGGGAAAGGTCGAGCGGCAACCCCGGGATCGTGTACAATTCCGCCCCTTTCGGTTGCGTGGCGGGAATCGCGCGTTGCAGCGCCCGCGTGTACGGGTGCCGCGGTTGCTGGAAAATCGTGCGCACATTGGCCGCTTCGACCACGCGGCCGGCGTACATCACGAGCACACGATCGCACAGCCCGGATACGACCGCCAGATCGTGGGTGATGAAAATGACCGCCATGCCGAGTTCGCGCTGAAAGCGCTTGATCAGCTCCAGAATCTGCGCCTGCACCGTGACATCAAGCGCGGTCGTCGGCTCGTCGGCGATCAACAACTCCGGCCGGGTGATGAGGGCCATCGCAATCATCACCCGCTGGCGCATGCCGCCGGAGAATTCGTGGGGATAGCGGTCCATCCTGGCCCCCGCCTCGGGGATGCCCACGGCTTCAAGCATTGCCCGGCCTCGCGCGCGGGCGGCAGACGTTGAGATCTGCTCGTGGATCAGGAGAGGCTCGATCAACTGGTCGCCGATCCGGAGATACGGATTCAGCGAAGTCATCGGGTCCTGGAAGATCATCGCGATGCGTTTTCCGTAGATGGAGCGCGCCGTTCGCGGCGGGCAGTGCAGCAGATCGATGCCGTCGAACACGGCCGAACCACTTTCGATGCGACCGGGCGACTGGGGCACCAGTCCCATGAGGGAGTAACAGGTAACCGATTTCCCCGAACCCGATTCGCCCACGATGCCCAGCGTCGCGCCGCGTTCGACCGTGAAGCTTACGCCGTCCACTGCCCGGAGGATCCCATCGCGGGTGTGAAAGAAGGTGCGGAGACCGTTGACTGCGAGGAGCGGCACTGGGGAGAGCGGATTTGGGAGACCGGAAACGTATCTATGCAAACTGTAGGAGCGAGCTTGCTCGCGATTCCGCGATGAGAATCGCCTGCAAGCAGGCTCCTACGCCGGGCACCTGACGGCATCAGGTTTACGAGTGAAGGAGGGATTCATTGGATCGAGGCGGCTGCGACCCGACTGTTAGCCAGGTGGTGCGAAAGAGCGATCGGGAGGCGTCAGGCGAGCATCTCCTCCGCTGCGGCGAACACAACGTCGGGCGAAAGCGCCGCGAGATTCTTCCCTCCGGTGGGAGCGCAGTCCGGTGGCTGAAGCACGCGCACCGGCGCATGAAAAACCGGGCCCGTCCGCCGGGGATTCGTCGGACCAAACAGCGCCAGCACGGAGACGCCCAGCGCGTTGGCCAGGTGCATGCCGCCGGTGTCGTTGGTGATGAGGACGTCGCATTCAACCAGGCTGGCGGCAAATGCGGCGAGCCCGGTGTGGCCGGCCAGATCCTCCACTATTGGCCCCAGATTCCGGGCGACGTCGGCGGTGACATTCCGGTCGTTGACCGTCCCAAATAAACGAAAACGCGCAGTCGGACGGGCCGTCGCTATCCGCCGGATCAGGGTTTGCCAATGGGCCACCGGCCAGCGTTTCTCCGGATTGTTCTCGGAACCGCAGATCAGGCCGAACATTGGCGTGGCTGGCCTGGGATTTGTCGTCGCCGGTCGGAACGGGGAAAAATCGGGCGCAGCGGCGAGGCCAAAATTGCGCAGGAACGACTCCCAGAGCTTCACTTGATGGGTCTGCGTTTCATCGAAGTCAGCGGGAACGCGCCAGACGTGGGTGAGGAGCGGCCGGCGCCGACGGCGGCGGGCGAGGCCGAACCGCTGGGAGCAGCGGGTCAGCCAAGCTTCGAGATCGCCGCGCCACGAGGTAGGAAAAACGAGATAACAATCGGGGTATTCGGAGCGGAGGCGCCAGAACCGGAGGAACCGGCCCAGCCCCGGGGCCGGCAGTGGAATGATCCGGTCGGCGACGCCGAATTGTTCCAGCAGGGGAACGAATTGCCCCTTGGCCAGGAGGGTGATCTCTGCGTCCGGACGTGAAGCGCGGATCGCGCGCAGCAACGGGAGCGTCATCACCACATCTCCCAGCCAGTTCGGCAGCCGGATCCACACCCGCGTCCGGCGCGGCATGACCGCGAGTCCGCGCGTGCGAAGGTCGGCGGCCAGCAGATTGCGTTTGGCCTCGAGGCGGAGACGGCGCGCCGGAATATCCTGGTTCCGCCAGCGATCGTGCGCCCACAGCCAGGAGGCGCACGCATCATCGCTGCTGCCCAGATAGGACTCGAGCCAGCGGTTGAGCGCGAGCGTGATACCGGCGGCGGAGCCGTCGTGGGCGATGGCGTCGGCCCACAGTTCCACGCGCCAGAAGCCGAGGCGTCGTGGATACCCCGCAAAGACCCGGGCCTGGAATTTCTCCGCCAGCAGCCCGGCCAGCTCGCTCGTCGAGCAGACGCGGCCAAAGAGCGTGGAAAGAGCTCCCTGGAATCCGGCATTTTGATCGAACAGGAGGCCCACGCAGCCGCGCCGGCGGAGCACCTTCATCGCCTCCTGGAATCCCTCCCGGCGCGAAAGCAGGCGCACGCCGAAGCGTTCGCGGGTGCGCTTGACCCACGCATCGACGGCCGGGTTGTCGAGCGGCCGGAAGATGGTGGCGGATTCGATGAACGGCGCCGAGGCTACCAAGGGCATGACCGTCTGGCTCTCCCAGCAACAGAAGTGGACGGTGGCGAACAAGAGGGGAGGCGGGGCGTCATGTCCGGGGGAGTCGTGGGCGGCACGATGCGCGGCGAATGCCGCCTCGATGGACGGCGAAGTCCGCACCATGACGCGCAGCCGGGGCTCCGGAATGAACGGCAGCGCGAGCGAGAGCAGCCCGGTCTCGACCAGGCGGCGGCAGCTTTCCCGGCCGATCAGGCGATGCCAGGCGGCGGGTTGGCCCGGGAACGCGTGGTGCAGGTTGGAGAGAACGAGCCGTCGCCGTCGTTTTAGGCCGTAGAAGATCAGGTCGCCCAATGCGGCGGCCAGTCCCCGCAGGCATGACTCCGGAAGATGAGCCAGGATCCATCCCAAGATTTTGAGGAGTAACTTAAGCACAGGGATGGAACGCCGCTGCTCGGGTGGGGTCGGGATTCATGCAGAAAATGCTGATTAACATTTGCCTTCGCTGGGAAACCTTATGAAACGTATGCGTCGCGCGGTTAAAAGCCTTTTCGGTGCGCGCCCATGACCAACCTCCTGATCATCAAACCTTCGTCGCTCGGCGATATCGTGCACGGCCTGCAGGTCGCGGCTTCGCTCAAAGCGCAGCGGCCCGACCTCCGGATCTCCTGGATCGTGCGCGATATTTTCGAGCCGTTGGTTCGCAACTGCGAGTTGGTGGACCGGGTTTATGTGTTCCACCGGAGCGAGGGGTTGCGGGGGTTCGTCATGCTCATGCGCGAGGTGCGGCAAACGCAGTTCGACGTGGTCTTCGATATGCAGGGCCTGTTGCGCACCGGCCTGATGACGTGGCGGACCAGGGCGCGACTCAAGGTCGGGCGCAGTGATGCGCGGGAAGGGTCCACGTTTTTCTATCAGCGGAAGATCCCGCTGCCCCCGGAAGGAGCGCAAAGCCATGCGCTCGACATCCTGCTGCGGTTCTGCCCGGTGCTGGAGGCCCAGCCCGAATTGCGCGGCGAGTTGCGTTTTCGCGAAGCGGCCGATCTTAACCTGGGCTTTGTCGACGGCCGCCGGGGCCAGAAACCAATTCTCATTTTTCCCGACAGCCGGCGGGTTGAAAAGCGGTGGAACGGGTTCCGCCAGCTGACCGACCTGCTGCTGCGGGACGGCAGCGGCCGGAAGGTCATCTGGGCCGGCAACAACCTCGTTTCCTATCGCGAGAAATTTCCCGACGGTCAATTTATCAACCTCACCGGCAACACGAGCCTCGCTTCGCTGGCGGCGCTCGTCCGGCGGGCGGATTGGGTCATCTGCAACGACAGCGGACCGCTGCATCTGGCGGCGGCGCTTGGCGTGAAGACGCTGGGAATCTTCGGACCGACTGATCCACGGCTGTTCGGACCTTATCCGCTCAATCGCCCGACCAATCACGTGGTGCAGGCGCCGGTGGGGGATTTGCGCCTGCTCCCCGCCAGGGACGTCTATGCGCGGTTCGCGCGCCTCGACGCTTTGAGCCAGGGTCAGGCCGTGGTCAGCGCGCCGGCGCCGTGGTCCCGCCGCGGCCTGTCGTAAGGCCACTGGGGCTCAGCCGAATTGTAGGAAGCGAGCTTGCTCGCGATTTTGTCGTGGATCGCCTGCGAGCAGGCTTCCTACAACGATCATTTGGTGGCCGGATTGTTCGAACAGGCCGCCGCGTCATTTGAACTTTTGATCGCCCGGGTGCGACGTATGGGGTAACAAACCCTCGCTGGGTTTGGCTGACGACCCGATGGACGACCACGACTCATTGGAGCAACTTTACCGCGAAGCCGCGCCGGCTTTGCTGGCCTATTTCCGGCATCAGCCGGCGCTGGCCGGTGCCGCCGAGGATCTCCTGCAAGACACGTTCGTGCGGGCGCTGAAGCACCGCGACCGTCTCGAAGCCGCCGTCTCCCGCCGCGCCTATTTGTTTGGCATGGCCCGGTACGTTGGGCTCGATGCGCTGCGGAAAGCCGCACCGGTCGGCGCGCCGGCCGAACTACAAATCGCGCCGGTCGCCGGCGAAGATGGGCGGCTCGAATCCATGCGGGCGGCGATCGCGGAATTGCCGCCGCCGCATCGCGAAGCCTTGTTGCTCAGACTGCAGCAGGAGCTCTCCTATGAGGAAATTGCCGAAGTGCTCGACATCCCGGTAGGGACGGTCCGGTCGCGCCTGCATCATGCCGTTCTTCGTTTGCGCCAAGCCCTCAATCCACCGATTGCCTATGAAAGCTGAACTGTTGGAAGCGCTGCTGATCGACCGGGCGCTCGGCGCCCTGTCCCCTGAAGTCGGCGAACTGCTGGAAACCCACCTGGCGCGCGATCCCGCGGCCGCCGAGCAGGCGGCTGGTCTAAGTGCCACCGTCGGGTTGGCCCGGCGGGTGATGGCGCGGCCGGAAGTGCAGCCGATGCGTTCCCCGCCGTTGGCGCAATGGCGCAAGCAAGCCATCGTTCAGCGGCGGCACGCCCGGGCAGGGGAACTCACCCGGCTGGCCGCCGGCTTGTTGCTGGGACTGTCGCTTGGCTGGTATGGCCGGACTGGCGGCGATGGGACGGGCCTGGCAGAGCATCCCCGACCCGCCGAGCCGGCCCGCCTGGCGACGGTCGCGGACCACTCTGGGCCGGTGGAACCGGCAAAGAGTTTTTGGGCTTTGTCCGGTTTCACGGCCGGCCCAAAGGCCCGCCCGGCGGCCGCGGGGAGTATGAATACCCGCTACCGTTTGCGTTGGGATTCGCCGGTCAAGATCCCGCATGTGGAAGGCAATCTATGAAAACCGCATTGATACAAAAACGTTGCCGGACCGCCGCATGGGCGTCGCTGGCCCTGATGGCTTTGCTGCTGGCCGGGTGCCTGGAAGAGCACCTGGTCTGGTCACCCGACGGTGCGCGCGCGGCCGTGGTGGCGAAAGACGGGCTCCATTTCTGCGATGCGGAGGGCAAGCTCACGCCGCTGTTGCTGCCAGGGGTTTTTGCGGTCGCCTGGATGAGCGATTCACAACGGCTTGTCGTGGTGCNNTCTGACGAAGGAATCGGGCGGGAAAAACGCGAAGGCCGCCCTGGAGATCTTTCTGCGCGAACGCTACGGCGATGCCTTGCGGGCGAAAATGACCGCCGGAGATTGGGATGAGATGAAGTCGGCGCAGGTTGAGATCAACGAGCTGCTGATCGCGCGGATCGAGGGCGCAGTGGTCCGCCCAGGCCCGGTTCTCCATGAAGGCATGGAGAAGATCGAGGCCCTTCGCGTTTCGCCGGGGGATCAGGCCGTCGCTTTCACGACCGATCTGACCCCGGACAACGACAAGGAATGCCGGCTGTGGCTGACCCGGATAGACGCCGCTCGTGCGACGACGGTGGCCGAGCGGACGGCCGCGTATCCCGATTGGACGCCCGATCGGAGGGCGCTGGTCTATTTCCAGGCGGCGGAGGGTGGAGCCAAGGGAGATCTCCGCCTCGGCACGCTGATCCGGCGAGGGGTGCTCGACGAGCAGGGCAAGATTGAGATTCAAAAAGACGCCGAAGAACTGGCCGGCGTGATGTTCTCAAATACGGCCCGGGTACGCTGCCTGCGGGACGGCCGGATCTTCTTCAACGCCGTGGAGTTCACCCTGCCGATTGCGACCAAGGACGCCGATGTCGAGCGCGAGCGGTTGTTCGCGCTGGATCAGGTCCGCCAGTCCACGCTGGTGCGGATGATTCCGCGTGGGGAAGAGGAGAACATGCCCAAGAACCTGACATTTTTTGAGTTGAGTCCCGACGAACAGCGGGTGCTCGTGGGGGGATACGAAGGCGAGGTGAGCGTCCTGACGATCGCGACGGGCGACGTGGGGAGGCTGCAGAAGGCTGGAGATTACAACTTGATGGCCGCGCCGGTCTGGCGAAACAACGACGAGATCACCTACGCGAGGCGGAATCCAGTCGTCGAGGGCAAGCAGCCGTCGCGCAAGGCGGAGATCGTCCGGCAAAAAATCTCTCCGGCCAAAGGCGAACATGAGACGGTGTTGAGCCGGGACTGGTCCGCCGATACGCTTGAAAGCATCTTCAGCGGAGGGGACGAGAAGTAGGAGACCGCGCCGGCCGCCGACCATGGTGTTTTGTTTTGAGGAGNNGTCGCGCGATCCCACGGGCGAGACGCCCATAAGCATTAACCTTAGGCAAGGGTCTCCTCTGGGAGTTGTGTGTGGCTGCAAAACTGGCGAATCTTGTTCTACGAGGGAAAGCGATGCCGCTAGGTTAACGCCCATGCCAGACGAGACTCGTTAAAAGATAAAAGACCGTGGGGCGCCAACTCCGGTCGCAACTTCGCGCTTTATTCCGCGGGCGGCGCCGCCACACTCGCGCGGTTATGCTCGATCCAAGACTCCTCCGCGAAACGCCCGATGTGGTGCGCGCGGCGATTGCCAAGAAACATCTTGAGGTGGACCTCGATCCGGTGCTGGCGCTCGATGCGCTGTGGCGGACGCAACTCAGCGAGGTGGAGGCCCTGCGGTCGCGGCAGAAGTCGGCCAACAACGAGATGGCGGGGCTGAAGAAAGGTTCGCCGGAATTCCTCGCGAAGGTCCAGGAGATGAAGGGACTGTCCTCCCTGGTGAAGGAAAAGGAGGCGAGCCTTGCGCCGACGGAGACGAAGTGGCGCGCGGCGATGCTCACCCTGCCGAACCTCCCGCACGCCAGCGTGCCCGAGGGCCGCACGACCGAGCAGAATGTGGTTTATGCGACGCACGGCAAGACGGACGTGGCGTCGCCCCTGGCGCGACCGCACTGGGAGATTCCGGGATTTGACCGCTTGTTCGATTTCGCCCGCGGCGCCAAGGTCACTGGCGCGGGCTTTCCGTTTTACGTCGGCGACGGCGCCCGCCTCGTGCGCGCGCTGGTCCAGTTCTTTCTCGATGAAGGAGGCAAGGCCGGCTATCAGGAGGTTCATCCGCCGATCCTGGTAAATGCCGCGAGTGCGACCGCGGTGGGGCAGCTTCCCGACAAGGAAGGCATGATGTACCAGACCGTGGAGGATCAATTCTACCTGGTTCCCACCGCGGAGACGCCGCTCACGAATTTCTTCCGGGACGAGATCCTCGATGAGGCCGCGTTGCCGGTCTACCGCTGCGCCTACACCCCGTGCTTCCGGCGCGAGGCGGGCAGTTACGGCAAGGACGTTCGCGGGCTCAACCGTCTTCATCAGTTCGACAAGGTTGAGCTGCTGAAATGGGTTCATCCGGCGCGGAGCTATGAGGAGCTGGAGAGCCTCCGGGCTCATGCCGAAAGCCTCCTGCAGAAGCTGGAGCTGCCGTACCGCGTATTGCTCATGTGTGGCGGCGACCTCGGATTTGCCCAGGCGAAGAAATATGACCTTGAGGTCTGGTCGG
Source organism: Opitutia bacterium (assembly GCA_003142955.1). Lineage (GTDB taxonomy): Bacteria > Verrucomicrobiota > Verrucomicrobiia > Opitutales > Opitutaceae > Fen-1467. The sequence continues at coordinate 150,936 of PLOH01000148.1, forward strand.
CGGGCCAGAAACGCTGGCTCGAAGTGTCGAGTTGCTCGAATTTCGAGGCCTTCCAGGCGCGCCGGGCGCAGATCCGTTTTCGCTCCAAGGAAAGCGGGCGGCCGGAATTAGTGCATACGATCAACGGGTCGGGACTGGCCGTGCCCCGCGTGCTCTCGGCGGTCCTGGAGAACAACCTTCAGGCGGACGGCCGGGTGAAATTGCCCGCGGCGCTCGCGCCGTATTTCGGGAAAGAGCTTTTAAGCTTCGCCTGAGGCGGTGGTGCGGTCACGCCAGCCATCGCCCGCGCGCGCTGGGCGGGGAACGTGGTCCCACAATGACCAAGAACCAAGACAATACCTGGCGGGCGCGGGGGCGGAGTCTCGCCGAATTGCTGCCGAAAGCCTCGCTCCATCCGTCCGTCCTGAACTGGGCCGACGGCCGGACGCCGGCCGCGAGGGGCCGCTGGGTGGCGGCCTTTTCCGGGGGCGCCGACTCATTGGCGCTGCTGCTGTTGCTCTGGGCGCACTGGCCCGAACGGCGCGCGCGTTTGGTCGCGTTGCATTTCAATCACCGCTTGCGCGGGGCGGCGGCGGACGCTGATGAGCGGTTCTGCCGGCGCGTGTGTCGCAGTCTGGGCATCCGGTTGCAGGTGGGCCGATGGAAGAACCGGCGACTTGAGGCGAGCGAAGCGGAGGCGCGGGCGGCCCGATTCGCGTTCTTCGATCAGGCGTTGCACCGGATCGGAGCGCGCGCACTCTGGTTCGGACACCAACAGGACGACATCGCCGAGACCATGCTGATGCGATTGGCGCGCGGCAGCGGGACGGCTGGTCTCGCGGCGCCGCGGCCGGTGCATCGGGTCGGCGTCCAGTTTCGCCTGCGACCGATGTTGACCCTCAAGAAAGAGGAGATCGTGGCGCGGCTGCGCGAATCCCGCATCCCTTGGCGTGAAGACGTGACGAATGCGGGCCAGACGTTTTTCCGCAACCGAATCCGCCATCAGGTTCTGCCGCTCTGGCAGCAGGCAGCCGGTCGAGATATTGTGGCGGGCGCGGCCCTGGCCCGGGAACGCCTGGAAGAGGATGATTCCGCGTTGGATGCTTGGTTGAAGGAACTGCGGCCGTTGAAACGGAAAGGCGTGCTGAACCTCGCCGTCCTCATGCAACGTCCTCGCGCGCTCGCCCGCCGGGCGCTTCACCGCTGGCTGCTGGCCCAGCCTCTGGCCGGAGAGATCTCCCGGCAAGGATTTGAAGATCTGTTGACCGCGGCCCTGGCAGGTCAGAGGACTCGGAGGAGCCTGGGGTGCAACGGATTTGCGGTGGTGCGGGATAGCACGCTGCGGTTCGAACGCGTTCGCCACCGTCGGAAGCGGGCGCGGTCGGGCGGCGGTGGGGAAAGCTGAGCCGGCCTTATGCAGTTGACGTAGGGTCGCCGCTCGTCGGCGGACCATTCCCCCATGGACAATTGGCCCGGCGACAAGCGCCGGCCCTACGCACCATTTGGTGTGGGTAAAGCCGTTTGAAAATCACCGGTCAACTGCACGATCCTTGCTGAGACATTGATGCAGCCCGGATTATGTCAGTTTTCCTGCGCTTCAATTGACTTCTCCTTCTGGAACCTCCACGCTATGCGAGGTGTCAAAATCCTCGAATGTCTGACGACGACAACAAATCCAAACGGCGTCCGCTCAAGAATCTGCCTCCTGACCGGTTTCAGCCGAAAGTGTGGCTGATCTGGCTGGCGATCGCCGGCATCCTGATCCTGGTGCTGAAATTCAATCCCGGGCGGATGAATTCGCCCGCCACCCTCAAGATCCAGGAGGTGGTTGATTATGCGGCGGCCGACAAGATCACCGAAGGCAAGATCCGCCCGGATCCGTCCGGTGGTCGCGATTGGGAGGAGATCACCGGCGACCTCAAGGAGGCGACTCTCGCGAGCGACAGTGGGAAGACCAAGTCCTTTCATGCGGCCGGACGGCTGACCGATGCCAACATGGAAATCCTGCAGAAATCCAAGGTCTTCACGGAAGTCTCCGCGACCAATTTCGCCTCGCAGGTTCTGACGCAGATTCTGCCCTTTGTCATTGTCATCGGACTGCTCTATTTTCTGTTTGTGCGACAACTGAAGCAGGCGGGTCGCGGGGCGCTCAGCTTTGGCAAGAGCCGTGCGAAACTTCTCACCCGCGACCGCGACCGGGTGACCTTTGCGGATGTCGCGGGTTGTGATGAGGCCAAGGAGGAGGTTTCGGAGGTCGTGGAATTTCTCAAGGACCCCAAACGGTTCCAGAAGATCGGCGGACGCATTCCGAAGGGCGTTTTGATGGTCGGGCCTCCCGGCACGGGAAAGACGCTGCTGGCCAAGGCCATCGCCGGCGAGGCTGAAGTTCCGTTTTTCTCCATCAGCGGTTCTGATTTTGTGGAAATGTTTGTCGGCGTCGGAGCCAGCCGCGTGCGGGACATGTTCGAGCAGGGGCGCAAGAATGCACCCTGTCTGATCTTCATCGACGAGATTGACGCGGTGGGCCGCCAGCGTGGCGCCGGTCTGGGCGGCGGCAACGACGAGCGCGAGCAAACGCTGAACTCGATGCTGGCGGAGATGGACGGCTTCGACACGACGGAGGGCGTGATCATCATTGCAGCGACGAACCGCCCCGACGTCCTCGACAGCGCGTTGCTGAGGCCGGGCCGCTTCGACCGGCAGGTTTTCATCGATCTGCCTGATCTCGTGGGCCGCGAGCAGATCCTCCGCGTCCATTCCCGCAAGCTCGCCATTGCCGAGGATGTGGACTTGAGCGTGGTCGCCCGCGGCACCCCCGGGCTGTCGGGCGCCGAGCTGGCCAATCTGCTCAATGAGTCGGCCTTGCTGGCGGCACGGCGGAACAAGAAGCGCGTCGACATGCATGACATTGAGGACGCGCGGGAGAAGGTCCAATTCGGTCGCGAACGCCGCCGGATCATGGACGACGAGGACAAGAAGATCGTGGCCTATCACGAGGCGGGTCACGCCCTGGTCGGCGCGGTGGTCGATGACGGCGATCTGCCGGTGCACAAGGTCACCATCATTCCGCGGGGCCGCTCGCTGGGGAGCACGATGTATATTCCGAAAAAGGACGTCTACAATTACGCCAAGCGGCGGATGCTGGCCCGGTTGGCGACCCTCTATGGTGGGCGAATTTCCGAGGAAGTGGTGCTGGGGGATATCACCAGTGGCGCGTCGAGCGACATCCTCCAGGCGACGAAGCTGGCCCGGAGCATGGTGTGCGACTGGGGCATGAGTCCGCTCGGTCCGATTGCCTACGGGGAGAACCACGACACGGTTTTCCTTGGGCGCGAGATCTCGCGCAGTGAGAACTTCAGCGAGGATACGGCGCGACTGATCGATGCCGAGATCCACAAGCTGGTCAACGAGCAGTACGCCCGGGCCAAGAGCATCATTTTGGAGAAGCGGCCGCAGCTCGATAAGATCGCCGAGGCGCTGCTGCAATACGAGACCATCGACGGCAAGCATGTGCTCGAAATCCTCGAGTTCGGCGAAATCCGCTCGCCGGTGGCGCCGCCAGTGATCACGAAGACGGCCGACCTGCCCCCGGGACGGAAGCCCGCCGAAAAGGCCGCCACCGGAGGTCTTCCCGGCGACACGCGGGCACCGGCGCCGTCTCCGGCTTGAGCTTGGCGGAACGTTGGTTTCATTTGCGATGGGTTCGATACCCCGAAACTTGCTTCGGCTTGGTTGGAGTGTAGGAGCCTGCTTGCAGGCGATTCAGTGCTCCAAATCGCCTGCAAGCAGGCTCCTACAAAAGAGAGAGCCGCGGGCACGTTGAGTTGGTGCTGGTTTGATTAAATGGCTTGGAGCTTGCTCCGGGCGTCTTTTACCGGAAGGGAGCTGATGCTGCCTGCGTTTTTTTCCGGTATCCGGGACCTTTGGTTTTGACGGCGGATTCGTCGGGCATGGGTCTCGTCCGTGAGATTGCAGAGCACAGCGATGCGCCTAGCCGGCCGGTCGACGAAATTCCGTCTTGGATTCTGACAGGCGGGTCGCCAGCCTCATCTGAAATTCCCCATCATGAATATCTGTTGTATCGGAGCGGGTTACGTCGGCGGCACAACTATGGCGACCATCGCGCAGCGTTGCCCGGCGGCGATCGCCACGGTCGTCGACATGAATGCGGCCCGCATCGCCGCCTGGAATTCGGACAAACTGCCGGTCTACGAGCCGGGGCTGGAGGAGATCGTCCGCGCGGTGCGCGGGCGCAATCTGACGTTTTCGACGGATGTCGCCGGCGGCATCCGTGGCGCCGACATGATCTTCGTTTGCGTCAATACTCCCACGAAGAACTACGGCCTTGGCGCGGGCCGGGCGGCCGATCTCAGCTACATTGAATCCGTGGCCCGGACCATTGCAGAGCATGCCAACGGGCCGAAAATCATCGTGGAAAAGTCGACCATCCCGGTGAAGACCGCGGAGTCGATCCTGGCGATTCTGGCGGCCAATGCGCGCGGGTTCCGCTTTCAAGTGCTGTCCAATCCGGAGTTTCTCGCTGAGGGCACCGCGATGGCCGACCTGCAAAAACCCGATCGCGTCCTGATTGGCGGGGAGCGCTCACCCGAGGGCGATGCGGCGGTCAAAGCGCTGGCCGACATTTATGCCTCCTGGGTCCCGCGCGACCGGATTATCACGACCAGCCTCTGGTCATCCGAGTTGTCGAAGCTGGTGGCCAACGCCTTCCTCGCCCAGCGCATTTCGTCGATCAATTCGATCTCCGCCGTCTGTGAGGCCACGGGCGCGGACGTCGACGAGGTTGCGCATGTCATCGGCAGGGATAGCCGGATCGGGTCGAAGTTTCTGAAGGCGTCGGTCGGCTTCGGGGGATCCTGCTTCCAGAAGGATATCCTGAACCTCGTCTATCTGTGCGGGCATTTCGGACTGGCGGAAGTGGCGGCTTATTGGGAGTCCGTCATCCAGATGAACGACTACCAGAAGAAACGGTTCACGGCGCACATTGTCCGGGCGTTGTTCAACACTGTGGCTGAAAAGAAGATCGCGGTGCTCGGTTTCGCCTTCAAGAAGAACACCAACGATACCCGCGAATCGGCGGCCATCGCCGTCTGTCGCGATCTGCTGGCCGAGCATGCGCGCCTCTCGGTGTATGATCCCAAGGTGGACCCGGCGGACATCCGGCGGGAACTTCCGGGCCCCGACGGTGCGGCGGATGCCCGGCTGTCCATCGCGACGGACGTGTACGCGGCCTGCGACAAGGCGCATGCCGTGGTGCTGCTGACCGAGTGGGATGAATTCAAGGTTCTGGATTTCGCGCGGATTTATGCGGCGATGCAGAAGCCGGCATTTTTCTTCGACGGGCGCAACCTCCTCGATCTCGCGCAACTCCGGACCGTCGGCTTCCAGGCGTTCGGCATCGGCAAAGGAACCTAGGGGCTGTCCGAAAACTGCCAGGATCTGAAGGGCGGCGCGCTGTCGCCGCCCAATTCCCGAGCGGCGCTGACGGCGCAGCGCCCTCCATCGCAAAGCACAACGGAGTTTCCGGATATCCCCTAGGTTGCGTGGGTCGGCGCCCACTGGGGCTGCAGGCGCAGGATGCGCCGCTGACGGCGCAGCGGCGGTGGGCCATTTCGCCGGCCCGTGACAATGCCGGCGCGGGCCCGGGCGCAATTCCCGCGGCACAGGTCGCAAAAAATCTGGAGTTCGTGCTGGGCCAGATAACGAAAGTTCAGCTGCACTTCGGAGAGGATTCGTTCCTCTTCCTCTGGTGCCGCCGCCACCTCGGTCAATGCCTGGCCCGCAATGGCCAGGAGCGCCTGTTCGCCGGAAACGAAATAGTGGAGCAGCGGATTGCGCTGACACGGACAGCTGTCGTTGAGGGACCGGCAGAGCAGCGGGTGACGCGCGAGCCAGCGGCGCGGGGCGGTCGAATGGGTCGAGGTGAAGAACGTGTCGAGCGTCCGATCCATCATGAACACCAAGGTATCCGGATTGCCCAACGGAGACGTGGCGGGTTCGGCGCGGAGCAGCACTTCCCAGCAGGTCTTGATCATCGGCCGCAGTTCACCGAGCGCCTGGAGGAATTGCGGTCTCATGGATCACAATATGCCACACCGCGGGTCCGGTCGCACTGCATGTCTTGGCGAAGCGTGCGCATCCCTTGGCGCCTGCGGCGGCGCCATCCGCGGGTCCGAAAACACAAAATCTGCACAGCCGGCCGAATTGCGATGATCTTTCGCCAAGTCATCGGCGATGAGGCCGTTCCGTGCCAAATTCTGAGCCGTCTTGTGCAATAAATGCGGAGAATTTGTCGCTCACCGCGCTATAATCAGGACGCGCAATCCCCTCACTCCATGGACGTCATCCCGCTCACGCTCACCATCAGCCTCTGTCTGGTCTTCACGTTTGTCCTCTTCTTTCTCCGGGAACATTCCCGCCATCCTTTCAGCAGCGCGGAGCGGGAATCGTTGCTGCCGTTGGCCGACGAGACGCCCCGGCCTGAGGGCATGATCCTCCGGGGGAAGTCGGATGGCTCCGGTGGCTCCGCCTCTGGTTGAGGCCGGTCCCCGCCCTGGCCGCCCGCTCCCGGCCTGCGGACGTTTCCGTTTTTACCGTCCATGAGCGAACGCAAGATCACCATTGAGTACAATGACCGCATTGTGCGTCAGTTCATGCTGGCGGCGATCCTGTGGGGCGTTGTCGGCATGCTGGTGGGGGTGCTGATTGCCTCGCAGCTGAACTTCTGGCGGGTGAATTTCAATCTGCCCTGGCTCACGTTCGGCCGGCTGCGGCCGCTGCATACCAATGCCGCCATCTTCGCCTTTGTGGGCAACATGATGTTCGCGGGCGTGTATTACTCGACCCAGCGGCTGGTCAAGGCCCGGCTGGCGAGCGACTTCCTCTCGTCGCTCCATTTCTGGGCCTGGCAGGCCATCATTGTGGCGGCGGCGGTCACGCTCCCCCTCGGGCTGACCCGGGGAAAGGAGTACGCCGAACTCATCTGGCCGATCAACAGCGTGGTGGCCGCGATCTGGGTGGTGTTTGCGGTCAATTTCTTCTGGACGCTGGCGCGGCGGAACGAACCGAGCCTGTATGTGGCCATCTGGTTCTACATCGCGACGATCATCACAGTGGCGATGCTCTACATCGTCAACCACCTGTCGCTCCCCACCAGCCTGCTGCACAGCTATCCGGTGTTCGGCGGGGTGCAGGACGCGCTGGTCCAGTGGTGGTACGGGCACAACGCCGTGGCGTTCTTTCTGACCACCCCGATCCTGGGCATCATGTACTATTTTGTCCCGAAGGCGGCGGAGCGGCCCATCTACAGCTACCGCCTTTCATTTTCAGCGCTCTCGGGGTGTTCTTTGTCTGCGTCTGGTTGTTCGGTCACGGCCTGCTCAACCTGCTCGGCCTGTTTGCCACCATCGTCTGCGCGATTCTCGCGATCGCGCATTACCAGGCGCGCGCCCGGAAGTGGGGTGATTGGTACGACCGTCTGCTCGTGAATTCGGCGCCGTTCACGGTGCTGACCTTCCTGGCCGTCGCGGTGGGCGGCTTGATCCAGATCATCCCCACCATCACGGTCAACAAGGCGGCCAACATCGAAGACCGCCGCGAGCTTCCCTGGACGCCGCTTGAGCTCGCCGGGCGCGACCTGTACGTGCGCGAAGGCTGTTATCTCTGTCATTCGCAGATGATCCGCACGCTCGTGCCGGACGTGCTGCGTTACGGCGACTATTCGCGCCTGGGAGAATCGATCTACGACCATCCGTTCCAATGGGGATCCAAGCGCAACGGACCCGACCTGGCCCGCGAGGGCGGCAAATACCCGCACGCGTGGCATTTTGACCATCTGTTCGACCCGCGTTCGATCTCCGTGGGTTCAATCATGCCGGCATATCCGTGGCTGTTCCGCCAGGACACCGCCATCGGCGCGCTGAAGAACAAGATCGCTGTCCTCCGGACCCTTGGCGTGCCTTATCCCGCCCGGTCCGCGGCCGAGATCAACGCCGCCGCCACGGATCAGGCGAAGCAGATTGTCCGCGACCTTCGCGCGCAGCAGCGACTGGTGGCGCCGGAACGGGAGATCGTGGCCTTGATTGCCTACCTCCAGAAGCTCGGGAAGTCCGAATCCGTCCCGCCCCGGCTGGCGTTCGCCGCGCCGCATTGAAATCTTAGGTCTTGGATCTGAAATCTTAATCGATCGTCCGCCATGTTCCAGCGTGTTTTCTACGAAGACTGGCAACTGGTCTTCCCGTTTGTTGCCTTCGCGGCGGCGGTGGCCTTCTTCTGCGCAGTAATCTGGCGCGCGGTCCGGATGCAGCGGAGGCAACTCGACCGACTGGCGCGGATGCCGCTGGAGGACGAAGCCTCGATTCCCGATCCCCATGAGTGATCCTGTGTTCCTGGCCTATTTCGTCTCCCTTCCGGGGCTGTGGGGCATGATGCGCGCCGCGCCCACCGAACATTGGGGGGCGTTTCTCTTCGTCTTCCTCTTTGCCGCCGCCCTCTATTTCAATTTCGTCTGGTTCCGGGAACAGCTTTGCATCGTCCTGTGCCCGTACGGCCGGCTGCTATCGGCCTTGATTGACGACGATTCGCTGGTGATTGGCTACGACGCAACGCGCGGCGAGCCGCGCGGCCAGTTCGTGACCGAGAATTGTCGGGCGGGGTCGCCCGACTCCGTTTCCGGCCTGCCCTCCGAAGCCTTGCCGAAGGAGGGCGATTGTGTGGCCTGCCACCGGTGCGTGTCCGTCTGCCCGACGGGGATCGACATCCGCCAGGGGTTGCAGATCGAGTGCATCGGGTGCGCCGCTTGCATCGATGCGTGCGACGATATCATGACCCGCCTGCGGCGCCCGCGGGGGCTGATCCGCTACGATTCGCTCCGTGGCTTGGCTGGCCGGACCACGCGCTGGGTGCGGCCGCGGACCATTGCCTATGCGATCCTGCTGACGGTCGGCGGCACGGTCGCTGTCTGGGCGCTCTCGACGGTACATCCCGCCGCTTTCGGTGTCACCCGGATGCTCGGCGCCGCGTATTTATTTGATGCCCGTGCGGTCAGGAACCAGTTTCTCGTGCGGCTCGTCAACAAACGCGGGGGTCCGCAACGCCTGGTCGTCAGCCTGCAGGGTATGCCGGCCGGCGTGGTCCAGGCCGGTCTTGAACAACCGGTCGAGCTTGCCGGCATGGCCGAGGAGGTCCGGCCGCTCGTCGTGCTCGTGCCGCGCACGGTCTACACGGGTTCATTCCATTGTCTCGTGACGGTGCGGGACGAGTCGGGTACGTACCAACTCTCTCGCGAGATCGATTTTCTCGGTCCCGATCCGCAGTTGCTGAGGGAAGACGAGGACAATGCCGCCCGCGACGCACAGAAGCATGAGGGCCGCTGACGATGTCGTCTAAACCGGCAGCTGCCGAGAATTGCCGCCCTAACGCCGGCCGTTGAGTAATTCGTCCGCGAGCTTGTCGGCGCCATAGACCTTGCAGAGCGACTCAATGATGGCGCGACTGTCGACCGAAACGGCGCGGGCTTGGGCCTCGTCGTACAAGAAGTCCCACACGAGGCTCTGCAGGTTGCCGTCGAAGATGATGCCGACGAATTCCCCCTCCCGGTTCACGGTGGGACTGCCGGAGTTGCCGCCGATGGTGTCGCAGGTGGAGATGAAGTTGAACAGCGTGGCGGGGTCGAGCGCGGGCTTCCTGGTGAGCCAGCACTCCGGAAGATCGAACGGTTGGTGGTTGCCGTGTGCCGTCGCGCGCGCGTAGAGGCCGGCGAAATCCGTAAAGGCGGGCACCGTCCGCCCGTCCTCGACGTAGCCTTTCACCGTGCCGCAGGAAAGGCGCAGCGTGAACGTGGCGTCGGGTGCCTCCGCCGTGCCGGCGATCGCGAATCGCGACCGGGCGATCGCGGCGTGGGCCTGCTGCATTACCTCTTCCAACGCCTCCCACTGGCGGCGGAGTGCGCGCGCCTCGGCGTCGACCGACCGGGCGGCCTCGATCATCGGGTCCGGCGCCGCCGCCACCGCGGCCGCGCCGCCTTCGTACAGCTTGCGACGAAACGCCACCTCGCGCACGTGACTGCCGTTCACCAGCGCCGCCGCGCGCTCGCGGGGCGCGAGGTTCCCGAGGACCTTCTGCACGAGCGGGTCGTCGCAGCCGAGTTGCTCGGCGAGGAACGAGAGGGAGTCGGCGAGTTTGAGGGTTTCGTAGTCGGGGTAAATGGGTTTGTCGGAGAACAGCTCGAACTCAAGGGACTCGCGCCCCGCGTCGGCATATTCCTTGAGGCGCTCGCCGTTGGGCTTGGGCCGCTCGTCACCGGCCCGCAGCAGCGCCCGCGCGACGGCGAACGAATCGCAGCCGAAGCCAAGAGGCGTGCTGTAGAGGTCGCGGTGTCGGTCGTTTTCGAGGAACTTATAACGGCGGAAGATCCGCGCCAATCCTTCCTGGGCGGTCGCGATCCGGTCGAAGGCGGCCAACGCCTCCTTCCCATCGGACCGGCCCGCGAGCCGGGTCCGGAACGCATTCTCCTCGGCGCGCTTCGCGGCCATAATGGCGGGGGACTGCAAACCGGCGATACCGCCGTCGTAGGCTTTTCGGGAATTCTGGAACATGTCGAAGTCCTCGTGGGCCCGGCGGGCGTTTTCCGCGTCGCGCTCGCCCCAGCTGTGCACGAGCACTTCGAGGCGCTTCAGCTGGGCCAGCCGCAGGGGAAACTGCTCATCGCGTAGGAAAATCAGCTCCGCCACTGTGCGTTCGCGTTCGGAATTGCCAGGGTGCCCGGAGACGAAGACGAGGTCGCCCTCCTTGGCGCCTGCAGGAGACCACTTCAAGAAGTGCTCGATCCGCACCGGCCGGCCGTCCTCGTAGACCCGGAACAGGCAGATATCGAGGTTGTAGCGGGGGTATTCGAAGTTGTCAGGGTCGCCGCCGAAGAACGCGATCTGCTGCTCGGGCGCGAACACCAGGCGCACGTCGGTGTAGCGCTTGTAACGATAAAGGTGGTACGCGCCGCCCTGGTAGAGCGTCACGACGTCACTGCGCAGTCCGGTCTTCCCGAGTGACTCCTTCTCGATCGCGACGACTGCTTGGCGGCGGGCCTGCGCGGCTTGCTCGCCCGCCATCCCGGCGGGCACCGCGGCATCCACGCGCGCCGTGACGTCCTCGATCGACTGCAGTACGTTGAGCTCGAGATCGACACACCGGAGTTCCTCGGCGGGCGTGGCCGCATAAAAACCGTCGCGCAGAAGATTGCGATGTTCGTCGGAGAGTTTCTGCAGATCGTCGGCGCCCACGTGGTGGTTGGTCAGCACGAGGCCATCGGCCGACACAAAGGATCCGGAGCCGCCGCTGTTGAAGCGCACGGACGATTTCATGAGGTGATCGAACCACCCGTCGGTCGGATGGAAGCCGTAGCGCGCTTCCAGCAGCTCGCGCGGCGGGCTGGAGTAGAGCCAGAAGCCCCCGTCAGCGCGGACCGCCGCGGCCAGGGCAAGGGCCAGGAACATCACGGAGCAACGTCGGATCATTCCGCGGACGATGCCATCGCCTCGGGCCAACGCCAGTCGGAAGAACAAGTCAAAGAAGCGTCTTTGTTGCCAGGCGGCGCCTTGCCGGATTATCTGTGGTTGGACTGAACCGCCGGATCTGCAAGAATAGCCCGCGAACGGGCTCGGCCCCAACCGAAATCACCGATGGAACTTCTCAGCATCAACAGCCCCTCGGCGGCCTTGGTGGCCGGCTTGGTCACCAGCCTCCATTGCCTGGGCATGTGCGGCCCGCTGGCGTGTGCGGTGGTGCCGCTCCGGGGTGACCGGGCCGACGCTCAGGTTGCGAGCAGCATCTACCATCTTGCGCGTCTCGCCAGCTATGCGGCCTTCGGCGCGCTTTTTGGGGGCCTCGGCCGGCTTCCGATGGACTGGCTGGGGTCCGGGGTCGCGCGGTACCTGCCGTGGTTGTTGGTGGTGTTTTTCGTGACGGTGGCGTTTCGCTGGGACCGGCACCTGCCGCACGTGCCGTGGGTTGGGGGCGCCTACCTAAAGGTCCATGGCTGGGGCCGGTCCCGGCCGCCGGTGGTCGCGGCGGCGGCTCTGGGACTGGCGACGCCCTTGCTCCCGTGCGGCCCGCTTTATTTTGTGATGGCGCTGGCAATGGTCACCGGATCCGCCTGGCGCGGAGTGGAGTTCATGCTCGCCTTCGGCCTGGGCACGGTGCCGCTGCTCTGGCTCTTGCAGGTCAACTTTCACTGGATTCGCCCGAAATTGTCCCCGACCTGGCTCAACGGGCTGCGGATGGGAATGGCGATCGTTGCGGCTTTGGTCGTCGCCTGGCGTCTGCGCGGAACGCTGGGACTTCCCGGCCCAGGCTTCGATCATTTCGTCTGCCATTAGCCGCGCGTCGGACTTCGTCCTTTACGCGGCTAATACAAAAAATGAACCGCAAAGGAGAGCAACCTGGGGGTCGTGGGTCGGGCGCGAACTTTGGAAGCTCTGCCAGGGATTTCTTCCAACCGGCGGAGAAGGGTAAACCCGCCGCCTGCCGGCACTGCGGCTCGCCGTTGCTGACCGAGGCGGCCCGCACTTCGGGCTTCTGTTGCGCCGGCTGCGCGTATGTCTTCAGGTTGGTGAGCGAAGGCGGACTGGACCGTTATTACCGGCTGAAGGACAAGGTCATCGCGCCCGCCGGCAGCGCGCTCTTTCAGCCCCGCGACTTTGGTTGGCTGGAAGAGATGCAGAGAAAAGCGGAAGGCACTGCCAACAGAGCCGGGGTCGGCGCCCCCGGCGGCCCACGGCCCGAAATGGTGTTGGATCTCCAGGGAATCTCTTGCGTCGGCTGTGTGTGGCTGATCGAGAAGCTCTTCGCCCGGGAGCCGGGAGCGCGGCGCATCGAGATCAACGCGCAACTCGGCCGCATCCGGTTGACCTGGGGATCCGGCGAATTCGACGCGCCGCGGTTTGCGCGGACCCTCCAGTCGTTTAACTATTTTCTAGGGCCGCCGGGCCCGGACGTTGCGGCGCCGCCCGAAAGCCGCGATCTCGCCAAGCGCATCGGTCTGTGCACGGCGTTTGCGATGAACATCATGTTGTTCACGCTGCCGACGTATTTTGGCATGGAGACGTCGTTCCCGTACGCCCGGCTGTTTGGCACGCTCGCGCTGGTGTTCGGCACGCTCAGCTTCCTGGCGGGCGGCGGGTATTTTCTGGGCCGCGCGGCCGGGGCCATCCGCGCACGGGTGTTGCACATCGATCTGCCGATCGCGCTGGGCATCCTCGGCGCCTATGCCGGGTCAGTCTATGGCTGGTTGGCGAGGGACGGACGGCTGGTGTATTTCGACTTTGTCGGTTCGTTCATCCTGCTGATGCTGGTGGGTCGATGGGCCCAGGTCGCCGCAGTCGAGCGGAACCGGCGCCGTCTGCTCCGGAACCAACTCGGACTGCCGGCCGTGCGGGTGTATGACGCCGTGGGCGGTGTGAGGCCGGAGCCAATCTTCTCAGACGCAACTAGGCAGACTGTCGTAACCAGCTCGCTCGCGATCCCAATTGATGAATCGCCTGCAAGCAGGCTCCTACAATCGCCGCCCGAGAAAGTTCTCGTTTGCAATCAAGGGCCGGCGTCGTGGCAACGTTCTCGCCCAGGAGGCGCCAATGCCCCGCTGGTGGCGGTGGAGGCGCTGCAGTCCGGGCAGGTTTTCGGCATCCCGATGGGACATACGGTGCCCGTCGACGGCCGGCTGGTCGCCCACGATGGAGTTTTCACGACGGCCTGGATCAACGGCGAGTCCGCGCCGCGGCTGTTTCATGAGGGTCAGCGCATCCCGGCCGGAGCGATGAACGTCACCCGCGGCGAGGCGCGACTGGAAGCCCTGCAGACGTGGAGCGAATCGCTGCTCGCAAAATTGTTGCAGGGCGAAGTTCGGCCCGGCTTCCGGCACCGCCGGTTTGAGCGGATCATCCAGGGATATCTGGCCGGCATCATCGGCCTCGCGCTGGCGGCCGGCCTCGCCTGGGCGGTCGCCAGCGGCGACGCGCACCGGGCGCTGGCGGTGGCGCTGTCCGTTCTCGTGGTCTCGTGCCCGTGCGCGATTGGGCTCGCGTTGCCGCTCGCCGACGAGATGGCCGTCACGGCGCTGCGTCGGGCCGGCGTGTTTGTGCGCGAAAACGATTTGTGGGCGCGACTGGGCCGGGTGCGCAAGATCATCTTCGACAAGACCGGCACCCTCACGCTCGAGTCACCCGGACTGGCCAACCCGGAGGAGCTGGAGGCGCTCGCCGCGGCCGACCAGAGCGCGCTCCTGGCCCTCGTCCGCGACAATCCCCACCCGGTCAGCCTGGGCCTGTATGAGGCGCTCCTGTTGGGCGGGGCCGGCGGTGGAGCCGGCGCCGGATCCGCGCCTTTCCCGGCGGCGGCCGATGTGTATGAAGAAATAGGATACGGAGTCGGTCTGCGGTGGGGCGGGAATTGCTGGACGCTCGGCCGGCCGGGCTGGCGCGGCACTCCGGAAGACTCTGCCTCGCCCGGGGTGGCTGGTCAGCCCGATTCGGAACGGAGGGAGGAAGCGGGGAAAGAAACTCCAGTCGCGATCAACGGAACGGATCAAGCGGGCGACCCGGAGGCCGGCTGGACGGAATTCTGCCGGAATGGAGTCGTGCTCGCGCGGTTCCGATTCGCCGACACCGTGCGCGCGGACGCGCGGGTCGAGATCGGCGCCTTGCGGGCGGCGGGCCGGGAGGTTTTCATTCTCAGCGGCGATCACCAGGCCAAGGTCGACGCGATGGCGCGCGAACTCGGGTTGCCGCAGGAGAATGGAGCGGGCGATGTTTCCCCCGAAGGCAACGCGGACTGGGTGCGGCGCCACGACGACCGGGACACGCTTATGCTGGGTGATGGCGCCAACGACAGCCTGGCTTTCGCCTCCTCCCATTGCCGCGGCACGCCCATGGTCCATCGCGGTGCGCTCGAATCGAAGGCGGATTTCTATTACCTCGGTCGCGGGATTGGCGGCATCCGGAAGCTCCTGGCCGTCGATCGCGTCCGAGCCGGCACCCAGCGGTGGGTGCTCGGCTTTGCCGTCGCTTACAATCTGATTGCGGTCGGGTTGGCGGCGGCGGGTCACATCAACCCGCTCCTCGCGGCGTTGCTCATGCCGGCCAGCGCGCTGATTTCGCTGGCCATCGTGGGGATAGGCATGCGGCTCGGAGCGCCCGGCAATTCCTGAGATTTGCCTGATGCTACAGCGTTTTCGGGATGGCTGCGGTCAGCACCTCGGGCGCGCCGGAAGTCACGAGCACGTTATCCTCGATCCGCACTCCACCGAGACTGAGGTGGGGTTCGACCTGGTCCCAGACCACCGCCTCGCGAAAGCGTTCGCGACGTTTGGGATCATTGAGCTGGGCGGGGATAAAATAGAGGCCGGGCTCGACGGTGACCACGTAGCCCGGCGCGAGCGGGAGATCCAGGCGCAGACTCTTCAGGCTGGGCCGGGTCGAACGCGGGCGGCCGGGGAGGGTGCCGCTGGCATCGCGCACGCCGAGGCCGACCAGGTGGCCAAGACCGTGCGGGAAAAACAACAGGTGCGCTTCCTGCTCGACGAGTGATTCGGCGGGCCCGCGCATCAGGCCGAGGGAAACGAGGCCGGCGGTGAGGTCGACCGCGCATTGCAGGTGCACGTCGCGCCACTCGGCGCCGGCAAGGCAGCGGGCGATGGCCTTCTCCTGGGCGGCGAGAACGACCTGATAGAGATCGCGCTGGAAGGACGACGGCGGGCCGGCCACGTAGGTGCGGGTGACATCGATCACGTAGCGGTCGATCTCTGCCCCGGCATCAATCAGGACAAATTCGCCCTCGCGCGCGGCGCGGGTGGTCGGCTCGAAATGCAACACGGCGGAGTTCGGGCCGGTGCCGACGATTGTGCCGTAGCCGGTGCGCGTCGCCCCATGCCGGAAGAACCCGGCCTCCAGCTCGATCTGGATCGCCCGCTCGGTGACGCCGGGGGCGATGATCGCGGCGGCCTGGGAATAACCGGCCGCAGTTGCCGCCGCGGCCCGGCGCATGGTCGCGATTTCCGGTTCATCCTTCGGACGACGCGCATGGGTGAATGCCTCGCGGATCTTGACCGTGAGCACCTCGTCGGCGCGCACGCCCAGGAGGGGCGCGCCGAGCTGGGCAAGCGGTCGGTTCCTGCGCGTGGCAATCCAGGCCGGCAGCGCGGCCAGTGGCTCCCCGGCTGTCTGTTCCCGGGCTTCCCAGACCCGTTCGGCTTCCGTCACCTCCGGCACAAACAGTCTCCAGCCGGCTCGTGGTCCCTCGTGCGGGTCAAACGCGACGATGGCGCCGGGACATTCCAGCCCGGTGACGTAGAAGAACTCACTGTGGGCGCGGAAAGGATAGGTCTGGTCGGTGTTTTCGGGCAGCGACACGGGCAGACCGGCTCCGATGAGCAGAATCTCATCGCTCAGGCGAAGCGCGGCCGCCAGGCGCTCACGTCGATCGGCGAGTTGGGTAAACATGATGAGGAAGGTTAAGCTTAGTTGTCGGCCGGCAAACGCCGCGCGACAAGCAGTTTCCCGAGGAAATCCTTGAAACCTCAAGGCCGGAAAACCGGGAAACCTCGAAATCGGGTTCTGATCCACGCTATCCGCAGAACCCGTGGCAAATGAATCGGATGCCTTGAACTGCCGAACGAGGGTTGTGCTTTTGCAGGTAGACGTCCAGCATCGGGGGCACCAGCGTATGAAATTCAGTCTACCCCAAGCTGATGTCTATGTGCCGTCGGGCCTTGATCCTGCCGCCGCGCTCGCCCGCACCACCCACCTCTGCATCGGCGCCCACCAGGACGATTTGGAGATCATGGCCTATCACGGTATCGCCGAATGCTTCGGTCGCGACGACCGGTGGTTTTCAGGGGTTGTCGTCACCAACGGCGCTGGCAGTCCTCGCACCGGGCGCTACGCCAAAATCAGCGACGAGGAGATGCAGGACATCCGCCGGCGCGAGCAACGGCGGGCCGCGCGCCTCGGCGGCTACAGCATCCAGTTCCAGCTGGCGCATCCGAGCGCCGCGGTCAAGTCGTCGGGCTGCACGGCGGTCCAGACGGACCTGGCGCAGATCCTGGCCGGCTGCCGGCCGGAAATCCTCTACGTCCACAACCCGATGGACAAGCACGACACCCACGTCGCGGTGTTCCTGCGCACGCTGGAGGCGATTCGTTCGCTGCCCCGGGCGCAACGGCCGCGGCAGGTGCTGGGCTGCGAAGTCTGGCGCGATCTCGACTGGCTGCCGGACAGCGAAAAGGTGGCGCTCGACGTATCCGACCGACCGCGACTCGCGCAGGACCTGCTGGGGGTCTTCAAGTCCCAGATCGCCGGGGGCAAACGCTACGATCTGGCGACGCTGGGCCGGCGCGCCGCCAATGCCAGTTTCTTCACCGCGCACACGACCGACGCCACCCGGGCGCTCACATTCGCGATGGACCTCACGATCCTGACGCGGGTAGATTCGCTGGACGTGAAGACGTACGTGCGCGAGCTGGTCCGGAGGTTTCGGGACGAGGCGACCGCGCGGTTGGAGGCGCTCGGTTAGGGCTGTTTCAGAGAAAGTGTAGCCGCGAGCGCCAGCCCCTCGGCCTCGCTCGGGGCCCTGAGCCCGTCGAATGGGCGAGTGGACGAACCTCTCGCTCGCAGCTACGTTCGCGGCCAAAGTTCAATTTAAGCCGCTCTAGCCGGTAGATTTCACAGGCTCGGCCGTTGCCGAGGTCGTCCTCCGAGACAAGTCGCCGGAGCGCTGATCGGTTGCGCGTCCTCCACTTGAGAGAATACCCTTGCATCATCCGGGCGCATGCCTCTTCTTTTCGGGTTCTTGGTTCGGGCCGTGGCGCAGCCTGGTAGCGCACTTGCATGGGGTGCAAGGGGTCGTGAGTTCGAGTCTCACCGGCCCGACCACTTAACTTATTGTTTGACAACAATATGGGTAGTTATTTGGCCGGAGATACAGGGTGAGAATAGGAATCTATTTCCCTCTTTGGCCGGGCCTCTCTGGCCCCAGCGGCAACGAAACGAAACCGCCGCGAAGAGTACTAGATCAATTCCCGATGATGGTTCAAGAAACCAACCAAGTCCGGGAGGCGCTGCTTCGCCATAGTCATCAAGTAATCGTCCACCGATTGAGTTGGGGACTTCAACCGCAACCTACACTTCTTGACCGCTCCGCAAACAATCTCCGGCCGGAGGTTGCTGAGATGACCGAGGAATTCGTCCGGATGTTGAACTTCGAGATCGTACTTCTTCATCTCCTGCGCTGGGAAATGCTTGAGATTGTACGTCACAATGACGTCACACCGACCCCTAATCGCCGCCGCCACTACATGGCAGTCATTTGGGTCGGGTAGCTGGATCGCTGGAATCAGCGCTGCGTAATCTACGATCAAGGCATCGCGAACGTTAGCATCCATCAAATCCCGAGTCCTCTGAAGTTGCTCGGGCTTCAAATCTGTTCTAACTTTAAGTAAAGAGCGTATCCACTCATCATGAATAGCGGCGCTCCACTTGGCCCGAAAGAGATCGGTTATCGCCAACTGCAGGAGCAAATCTCGGAGCGGAGCGGGATAAAGCACGCAGGCGTCGTAAAGGGCGGTATAACCGGCCATGGGGTAAAATAATCCAACCGCAGACTCAATACCCCATGTTCAATTCCTGCGCCTGTCGCGCAAGTTCATCCAGCGCCGTCACCCGGTCACGATCGATCTGCTGCTTGAACGCCATCAGATCCGAGAAAAGAATTCGGCGATGGGTACCGACCTTCCGGGCCGGGAGTCTCTTCTCCTCAATCAAACCGACAACGAACGGGCGCGACACATTCAAAAGGTTCGCGGCCTCCTGCGTTGTCAATTCCGCATGGATGGGGATCATCGTAACGCTGTTCCCCTTCGCCATCTCAGAGAGCAACTCCACCAGGAATCGAACGGCAGCCGCAGGCAACACCGCAATTTCGGAACGGCCAGGCCCATCACCAATCCGCACACTCAAACCCTGACTGGCATTGAGGTGCGGAGCGAACAAACGGCTCGCTTCACGAGCGATCTGACGGTCTTCCTCAGTTGGAATTACTGAAGGACGAGACGGAGCATCGGCGAGTTTCATAGGTGTTCCTTGCTGTTATCGACACTAAAGCCAACGAAACAAGCGAAGCAAACAAAATAAACGAAACGTCTGTTCAGGGTCGCCAACCCGACGACACCGAGCGCGACGATGATCATCGACGCCCGTACTATGCTGATGTCCCACCACCCCTCCAAATAATCCTGCGGCGCTTGGAAGCGCACGGGATATGCGCTGGATGCCGGGTGCTGTGTTCCTTCTTCCTATCGAGGGACAGTGTCCTTTGGTGAACTTCTCAACACCGTTCTGCACTATCTGCCTCCAAGCGCGGTCACTGCCTTTCGCGGGTCTGGGGCACTGCCAAAAGGTTCGCTTGCAGGCGTCAAGAACCCGGGTGCAAAACCCGGTCCAAACACCCATAAAACTCTTCGAGCGTGAACGGTTTGACCAGGAATCCCTGCACATCCGCTATTTCTTCCGGCGAAAATCGGACTCGCTCAAAACGGCCGCTCATGATGACGACCGGTACCGTAAGGCTGATTTTGCGCAGTTCGCGAATAAACGTGGGGCCATCCATCACTGGCATGATCAAATCGGTAATGACCGCTCCGATTGCCGTCCCATACTCCCTATAGCGAACAAGTGCTTCTTGCCCGTCGGCTGCCTCCACTACCCGAAATCCCCGCCGGACCAGAATCTTCCGCGTCGTCAGCCGGATGGCCGCCTCATCTTCGACCAATAGGATCAGTTCCCCTGTGGTCGACGGAGGCGCCGCCCGCTCAGAAGCAGCAGGGAGGCTTCCCGAGCCCGGTGCTCCTGTGCCAACTTGGGAATCAGGTGGAACAAATCCCATCATCGATGATCGCGCATTCAAATATCGTGGACTAACCTCGGCCCATCAGCCGCCCAGCTTCCTCGGTAGGGAAAACGGGTCAAGAACTCTCCAATAAATCGACCAAGCAATTCCTGGGCCATCCACGCATCCTTTTTCCCGATCTTCCCGAACTTAACCTTCATTGTCGTTATCGCCGTACCGCACTTTTCCGAAAGAAGGTCGCGCACGCATGCGCGACAAAACGAGGCTGCCGAGTGAACCCCGCAGAGAATCGGCTCGTGGCACGCAGAGAACATCAAAGACCGCCGACTGAAAACTTTCGCCGGGTAAAAGCCGAAGTGAATCTCGGCCTATCTCGCCAGGTAGGCGAAATTCCGTGGGCATCAGTGCCGGAGGATATCCCGTCGAAAGTGCGGTCAGACTCCCAGGGACACCAGCACCATTGCCGACTTCTGTTGGAACTCGGCGTACTGCTCCCTCGTGTCATACCGTAGGAACCAGTCGGCTGCCACCAGGTTGTTGGTGGATGCCCTAGACGGCAGTTGCTCCCGGGTGGCCTGCTCCGAGCAATGCAGCAGCATCCCGGAGGATGTTGGATTGGGCGAGTTCATCGGCCGGACATAATAGGTTAGCGGATCGAGCAGGTTTCTGGGCAATTTGAACGCCCGCATCGTATTGCTGGCGAACTCAGCATGGTTGATGTGGAGGACGTCTTCCTCCCAGTTGAAGGATTCAAGCAGCGGACCGGAATACGGGCGCAGGGGGATGTTCTGGCTACGGATGGTTTTTTGCAGGAACCATCGACCCATGCCGCAGATCATGCCCAGCGTGTAGGCCTCGCCTTCGGTGAGGGATGTATGGCTGGCGAAATGGGCCATCAGCATGGCCGTTGCGACCGAATGCCTGATGTGCTCCGCCTGAGTGAGACAATAGAGCGGCAAGCCCTCGGTGGTGGTATCTTGAAACGCCAGCATGCCAACAATGCGCACGATCTCATTGGAACCAAGCCTCATCAGCGCTGATTCCACAGAGGACACCTCGTTGCCGCTACCCGCCCCGATGAAGGCGCTGTTGGCCACGGACAGCACCTTGATGACCAGACCGGGGTCCTGATTGACCAGTTCCGCAATCTCGTCCATGCCGGCGTCCTTTTCCAACTTGGTGACCAGCTGCAGCCAGATCTGATAGCTGACCGGCACCCGGGGGGCTTGGTATGACTTGAGGAGAATTGAGTCCATTCTCGTTTGAAGCCTTCACTTGTCGGACCAAATGGAGAATTCGCTTCCCCCAGGCTCGGCGAAATGGAAACGGCGACCGCCCGGAAAGCTGAAGATATCCCGGGTGATGGTCGCCCCAAGCGCGATCGCTCGCTCGCGGAGCCCCTCGAGATGCTCAGTGTAGAAGATAATAATCGCTGCACCTGAGGCGACACTGGAGATCTTGTCGGCCGTGTAAAATCCGCCACTCAACCGTCCATCTTCAAACGAGACGTAATCGATTGCGTTAGGTTTTGGTACTGGCATGGCAACGGACGGTTGAAATCATTGGCCGAATGCCGTGAGGAGACCGGCGCGTCAAGGATTTGATAATTTCTATTCGCTGTCAATGCCGCGCCATGACGGACGCGCCCAGCTGATGAGCAACTCGACCGCTCGCGCCTAAGCGCAACCCGCTCGCTCTTGCGGGGGCGGAGAGAGTTGGTGCTGGACACGATTAGCTCGTGGAGATCCCGGAAGGCTCTGGCGAAGTCCTTGGGCAGTCTCTTCGACGGCACTTTCCACTTCCCGGCCTCGCGGACCCCGGCGGCACGGACGAAGGTCGACAGGCTAAACGGACGGATTGCTAGAACGGATTGCCGATGGAGATCTGCCACGTCCCATGCGGATCGCCGATCCGCGGATTCAGGTTGTGGCCGTATTCCAGGCGGATCGGGCCAATCAACGTCTGATAGCTCACCCCCAGGCCGGCGGTGTAGAGCCGTTCGTCGAACGGGTAGTTTCTCAACTGCGCCGCGCTGCCGAGCGCGTCCACAAACGCCACCGCCGACCAGTGCGGCGTCAGCGCCTGCTCGAGCTCGACATTGAGCAGCACATAACTCTTCGCGCCGACAAACAGCCCGTCGGCTCCGCGCGGTGCGGCCTCGCCATCCCGGTAGCCGCGGATGCTGTTGTCGCCGCCGGGGAAAAATCGTTTGTTCACCGGCAGCGTCGCATCGGTGGTGCCGAGCGTCGTGATCACGCCGTGCGTCAGATTGACATGGATCCAGCGGCCGGCGCCCCACGGTGTGTGATAGGCCACGCCCAGTTCGAGCCGCTGGTATTCCGCCGCCCCGCCCAGACTGCGGGCGGCCAGTTCGACCTGGGTGAACCAGCGGTAGCCGTTGCGCGGGCGCAACGGATTGTCGCGGTGATCGCCGGTGAGACCGAAATCGACACTCGCGACGTTCAGCTGCGTTTTGTCGGTCGCCTGGGTCGCGAGTTCGTTATCCTTGTTGCGCATTACCTGAAACGTGTAGCCGGCCGTCCCCGCCGCGCGCAGCCACGGGATCGGCCGCGTCAGCGTGAAACTCGCACCATACTCCTGCCGCACAAACGCGATCTCCTGGCGCTGCAGCCCGAACAGTCTCGCCGCGCCGTCGATTGATTCTCCGAAGAGCTCCGGGACAGAATAGGTGTAGTCGCCGCTGGTGCTTTTCATCGATTGCACGAGTTCGATCCGGCTCTGATGCGCGAGCCCAAAGAGGTCCAACTGGCGAAGCTCGACCCCGCCGCGCACCTCCTCGTAGCTGCCGTAGCCGAACAGCAGGTTGGCCTCGTAACGCTGGCTTTCCTTGAGCGTGAACACCGGGTCGCGTACCGCCCCGTCCCCGGGCTCGTAGTGGAGATCCACCGAATCGAACACCCCGAGCCGCGAGATCCGGTACCGCGCGTTCGCCAATGCCATGGGATCGAGCGGCTCGCCCGACCGCACTTGCGCGCTGCGCCGCAGCACCGATCCGTGCGTGACGGCGTTGCCCTCGAAACGCACCTGCCCGATCTTCACCTGCGCACCCGCCTGGATTCGTGCGACGACCGTCACCGGCTTCTGTCCTGCCTGCACCGCCCCAGGCTCGGCCACGATGCGCACGGTGATGTCGGGAAATCCCTTTTGGTAGTACGCCCGCCGAATCGCCTCCTTCAAGTTTTCCTGCAACATCAGCGACCACGCGCGGCCAACCCACTCCGCCGCTTTCGGCAATGTCACCGTCTCTGCCTCCGCGCCCTCGAAGCGCACTGCCGCTACCTGCCAGTGCGCGCCCTCGGTCACTTCCACGCGCAACGCCACCGCCCCGCTCGCCTGGTCGACCTTGGCTACGTCGGCGTGCACGACCACATCGGCGTACCCCCGGCGGTGCAACTCCCTCAGCAGTGCTCCGGCGGCGCTCCCCACGCGCGAGGGCGAGTAGGCGTTCGTCTTTGCCAGGTTGAACAGCATCGATTCCGTGCGGAAAAATGTCCGCGTGGTTTTCACCGGCAGCACCGTGAGACCGGTGATCTCGACCGAGTCGATGTGCCAGCGCGCCCCCGGCTTCACCTGGAATTCCACCGTGCGCGCCGCGAGGGGGCGCGGCAGCGAGATCGCCAGGGTGGCATCGAAAACCAGCCGCTGCACCGCTCCGTCAGCGAGCGTCGCTTCGATCTCCACGGCTGGTTTCTGATAACCTTCCTCCCCGAGCGCGGAGACGAGCATCACCGCGGCGTCCTCAATGGCATTGGCATCGAACGTCGCGCCGCGCTGCGCGCCGAGGAGCAGGAGGAGCGAGCGGCGGAGCTCACGGTCGCGCAGCAGCCCGACGCCGGAGACTTTGAGCGTCGCCAATCCCGCCCCTGGGGGCGCCGGCGACGGCGCATCGGCCGCGCCGCGAAACGTAACGGCCACTGCGCACGCCAACACCAAAGGGAAAACAATTCGCGGCAGGCCCCGTCTATTTGGATGCATCGTGCGACGCCTCCGGTTTGTGTTTGCCCGGGTAGAGGCGCCACTTCAGTCCGATGTTGTAGTCGTCGAACTGGTCGTATTCTCCCACCCATTTCCAACGGTCGGCCAGTTTGTATTCGACGGTGTAGGTCTCGCGCCCCTGCTCGGAAATCGTCTCGCCCGGGATGATACTCAGGCGATCGGCGCTGGCCGCGTCCACCCCGAAGCTGCCCAGCAGGCTCTGGCCGAGGTAGGTGCCGAGGCGCGCAAACCGCTGCGTGCTGGAATAGCCGAGTCCGTTGTTCGGCACTGCGCCGGTCATGACCATCATCAGCAGCTGGTCCGAATCGAGCGCCGGACTCGAAGTAAACACAATGCTTGGCGCCTCCGGCGTGCCGGTGATCTCCATCGTAAGATCATAGCCATTGTAGCGTGCCGTTCCGCGGACGAAGAGCGCCAGCTTGTGAGGGTTTTCCTCTGCGATCCGCATCGTGCCTTGCTTGACCACGAAGTTTGCGAACGGCAGCAACACCTGCCCTTCATCGATCACCACCTCGCCAATCGCGCGAGGCTCGCCGAGCGTACCGGCGAGACGGAACCGCGCCGACGCAACGCCGTTGAACGCTGATGTCCGCAGGCGCATGAAGCGGTCGCCGCGGATGTCCACTCCGAGCGTCCAAGCGTTGAACGGCGGCGTTACCACCGCGAAATAGGGAGGCTGGAGCGCGTCGCCGTTGCTGCCGGCCGGCAGAAGAGCGCGCACGTCGGAGAGAAAGAGGCTGTCGCGCAGCTGGACGGTGCCGCTGAGCGCCGTCAGCCCGCCGGCCGGAGTGTGGAGTTTCAGGTCCAAATCGCCGCGCACGAGCAGCCCCGTTTGACGAACGAACGGCAGATTCTCCCCGCGCAACGTCACGTCATAGCGTGGCGCCGCGTCGGCCGGGAATTGAATCGAGCCGCTCAACGTGACCGGCTGACCGCCCGCCTGCGCCGTCACGCTGCGCAGCTCGACCTGGCGACCCGACATCTGGACGTCGGCGTTGATTTCCTGCAACACGCCGAGCGGACCGAGGGGCCGCGAGGCTGCGTCGCGCAAACGCAGAAACCCGTCCATCGTGCCGCGTCGGAAATTGAGATCTGCCTGCAACCATCCCTTCGGCGCGAGATAGAGCGGCAGGAAAGGCGTGAAGGCCGCCAATTTCCCGTCCGGTACTTCGAGATGCCCCTCCGCGCCGTCCCGCGCGAACGCCAGCGGGTCCTGTCTCAACTTGTCCCAGCCGCCCTCCGCCACCGGCAACTGACCCTGCGCCCGCACCTCCTGGCCCTCGACGCTCACGGAAAACGTGTCGAGTTTCAGGCCGCTGCGATCGCCGGTCAGCACAAGGTTGAGCGACTCCATCGCCGGCAGCGGCCGCTTGAAGCGCTGTTGGTCCAGCGCGACCCGCGCCGCCTTAACGCGAATCTCGCCCAGTGGCCGCGCCCAGGTACCGGTCACGTGCGCCGTCACCTGCGGATCCTTGAACTCGACTCCGATCAGCTCCGCGAGCTTCTCCCAAAACGCTCCGTTCGATTCCGTAGCCGCGTCGATGAGGAGCGCACCATCCGGTTCGATCCGCGTCAACGGAACTCCACCCGGTGAAAAGACGACGGGGGCGCGCCCCGTCGCCGTGAAGATCGTCGTCGTTCCCTCGGTCGCGCGCAATGTCTCAATCCGTAGTCCTTTCTCGTCGCCGTTCGCGGCCATTGCCACCGCCGCGGTTCGGCCGCCACCGAGATCGATCGCCGCATCACCCGTCACGGAATAGGTCATCGGCCCTTGGTCCCACGCACCGGCGATCGCGAGCGAATTAATCTGCCACGCCGGGCCCGGCAGCGGCGCGAGTTCCGCCCACCACGCGGACAGAATCTTGTGCATCGCAATTTCGACGCGACCGGTCTTGCCCAAGGTCAGCGCCGCGCCCAGATCGCCGCCGCCTGCCAGCCGCAGCCCGTCAATTTGCCACGCGGGACTCCACCGGATGGTCGCCGGGGCCGTCAGCTTCAAGTACGTCACGTCTCCTCGGGCGAAGGTTAATCCGCTCAGTCGCACCTCCCCGCGAGTCGTCGCGCCGGCCGCGGAAATCCTTGTTGTTCCCGCCGTTGCTTCGGCCGTGAAATC
Organism: Opitutia bacterium; assembly: GCA_003142955.1. Taxonomy (GTDB): domain Bacteria; phylum Verrucomicrobiota; class Verrucomicrobiia; order Opitutales; family Opitutaceae; genus Fen-1467. The sequence continues at coordinate 176,953 of PLOH01000148.1, forward strand.
CTCGATGGTGTCACTCCGCCCGCGCCACGTAATGGCCAGCGAGAGCGGATTCAGTCCGCGGAACCTCACGCCTTCAGCTCGGGCGCTGCCCACATGCGTCAGGCTCGCGAGCGGCCCGCTGACCTGCGCTTTGATCGAAAGCGCGTCGAAGTTTGGCTGCGCCGGCAACCAGCGCGCGATCGTCACCTGGGTGATCTGCCCGGCAACGGTTGCAGCAAAAATCTCCTTCGTGTGAAAATCCCACCCGCCGCGCCACGTAATCCTGCCATCGGCCGTCGCGATCGTGCCGGCCGTGATCTCCACGCGCGGCCAGTCGAAGTGGCCCTCCGCACTTGCGCTACTCAACGCCACATCCCCCACTGCTACGTCCCGCGCCTCCAGGGAGAAATCAACCACCGGCGACGGCGCCACGCCCGCCACGAGCCGGGCTTCGCCGCTCACCGTTCCCGTGGCGGCGAACCAGGGCTGCCTGGCGAGCTCCACTTGCACGGTGAATCGCGCGGCGCTCCGCTGAAATCTGCCCTGGCGATCGACCGTGACCGGCTCGCTCATCTGCACGGAGATTCCGGGTAGCGTGGCGTGCAACGCCTCCACGGTAAAGTTCTGCGAATTGCCATGCCCACGCAACGTCGCTTCAAGAGGCGGCGCGGATTTTCCTGCCACCGGCTCTCCGCTTGCCACCAGATCGGCGCCGAAATTCCCGTCGCGCCACTCGATTTTCCCGTGGCCACGCACGACCGCGTAAAGTCCGCCGAGTTTCAGTCGTGCACCCGGCACCTGCCACGCGTCGGCCTGCAATGTCGCCTCGGCCGGCAGCCAGCCGTGCTCGCCAAACCGGGCATTTAGCGCGGCGCCCTGCTCCCACCACGTGACATAGCCGGTCACGTTTGCACCGCGACTTTCGAGACTAGTCGTGCCGTTCGCTTCAATCGTGTGCGCCGTGAACTGCAGCACATCGGCGCTCATGGGGAACGCCAGCGTCGCCCTCGTCTTCAATGGTCCGAATACCAGATTCTCGACGGCCAGTGTACGCCCCGTCCATCTCGCCGAGGCAATGGCAAGTCCGCCGCCCGGCCAGCGCACCTCGCCGGCACCAGCCCTCGCTTGGGGTAGCCAACGATCCAGCCCGGTGGCGACGCGAATCAAGATTTGCCGCAGGGGAATCCAGCCACCCTCCATCACTGTTGGCGGCGCGACCGCTTCGCTGTCCTGGCGTGCCACCGTCACACTCCAGCGCTCCGCGAAGATTTCACACGGCTGCCCGGTCCAGCGCCGCCAGAGCCAAACGAGAGGCGTGTCCGCTTCGACGCGCGACGCCGTCACCCGCACGCTCGACTGGCGCACCTCGACATCGCGCAACGCAAAGCGCGTGTAGCCGACCCGTTCATAAGCGCCGAAGTTCGCGCCCCACGAGCGCGCGACCCTACCCAGCACCGGTTCCAGCCACCACGGCAGCGCGGCGATCACCGTGATACAAACGGCAACCAGACATGCAGCGATGAGAAGAAGGCGACGGCGCATCGGGCAGGAAGACCGCCCGTGGTGCTTTTTTTGTTAGCAAGACGAGCCTCGTTGAGACGGAAAGATGGGCGAAAGTCCGACCGAATAGGGCAAAATCCAGCGGGTTAGGATTAAAGGGCTTTGTGTTGGCGAAAAGCACGACGACAGAGCCGCTGAATCCTCTCTCATGAGCATCAAACAACAGCGCGGCGGGTCACTGCATTCAGGACTCGGCCGGGCCCTTCACGGGTCTCGTCTGTCTTGTTCGGGCCGGGCTACTTGACGATGAGGTTATTCTCGACGTCCCTCACCCCGGCAACGGCGGAGGCGTCTTTGCCGGCGGCGGATTTCTGGTCCGACGTATCCACAAATCCGCTCAATTGCACGAGTCCCTTGACGGTCTCGACTTTGATTTCGAACGACTTCACCGCTTTGTCGCCCAGGAGGGCGCTCTTCACCTTGGTTGTGATGACCGTATCGTCCACGTATTGACCGGTGCTATCGCGGGTTCTTGTTGCCGCGCAGCCGCCCATGAAGCCGCCGAGCGTGACAGCGCCCGTCAGGACGAGCAGGAGAGCGATTGTCGATGAACGAAGGGAAGTTTTCATGAAGTGGTGGAGAATGTCCCGTTAGGTTCTCGCACGAAAACCGCCCATGAAATAGATGATCAGGCAGATCACCAAGATTAAGCCGAGTCCTCCACCGCCGATGACGGGTCCACCAAAGTAAAAACCGCCGCCGCCGAACAAAAGAAGAAGGACAAGGATTAGGAGCAGTAGGTTCATGGGAGCACCATAGCACCCCGCTGCAATGACCACTATGGGGTCTTCCCCCACCAAAAGCGGTTCCGTACAGGTACGCCGCGAGGAAACTTGAAAGGGGGCAGGTCGGTCCGAAGGACCTGCCCGATCGCGGTGATCGCGGACAGGGTCGTCTTACGATCCCGGAGGACGGTCGGATGCGGGGTGACCAAACAGCCATTAGTCAGGCTGTAGCCATGGCGTTACCGGGAGGGTTGGCCAATAGCGATGTCGATCGGTTGCTTCGAGTGTTGCCTGGGCGTTTCCGTGTGGCGATGTCCTTCGGACTACCGCGGTCCTCCGGAATAACGATCTTTCCCAGAACATATTTGATCCGACCGTCGACTATTTCGCGCAGGGCGACATCCACGAGCGAAGGCGTTTCGGGAAATTCAACCAGCGGCCGACTTCCGCGCCGGAGCATTGTGACGCGTTCTGCAGTCATGCTCACCAAGACATCGGGATCACCGACTATCGCGAGGGCTTCCCTAAAGTAGTCGTCTCTCATGGCTGAAAGCCGGCGCACTGGCCGGGGTTCGAGGTGAAGCGAAGGGACCGGAGCTGGTTTGGGCTGAGGATTACACCGGTGAAGTCTCTCAATATAGCATTGCCATCGGATTCGCGCGACGAGGTGAAACCCTACCAGATCGTTCAACGGCCTGGCATCAGCGCCGTCTTCGGAGATGGGCCAAAGTCCGTTGGATGCGTACCAGCAGACGGCCGATGTTGGACGCCCGGCCCCGGACGCCGAAGCGGTGGTCTTGGCCTTCACCACGGAAATCGCCCGCATCCAGCGCCGCTCCGACGGCACGCTCACCGGACGACCACCACCGCCGATCAGCTCACCCTGTTCTGATCTTCCCCTTCAACGGCCGAAAACCTCGCCGGTTCACCTTGGCGCGGTTGTAGGGGATTCCACCGTGGATGGTTTGAGGAAACCGCGATCACCGAGCCAATCTGCCATGCGCTGCGGCCAGTCTCTTACGGCCGCGAACGACGAACGCTCGCCCATGTTGAACCCGTGTTTGCCCTGGGGCAGGAAGTGGGCTTCGACCGAAACCCGGGCAGCGCGGAATTCCCGGAGCAGGTCCATCGTCACTTGATCGCAGCCATACTCGTCGTCATTGGCGCAAAGGAGAAAGGCTGGCGGGGCGTCGGCTGGGATTGTCTTTGGCGCCTGGGCTCCTCCGGGATAGACCAGCATCTCGAAATCTGGGCGTCCGTTGACGCGGTCGACGGGATCGACGGCCTTGGGATCGCCTTCGCCCTTGTCGAAAGCAACCATCATGACCACAGCACCGCCCACCGAGAATCCGAGGATACCAATGCGGTGGGGATCAATCTGGAATTCAATTGCTCGGCTTCGCACCAACCTCATGGCGCGGTAGGCGTCCTCGCGGACATTGGCCATGGTGTACGGTGAATGCTCCTCACCGGGCAGCCGATATTTCAGGACAAATACAGTGACCCCGAGAGTATTCAGGAATTTGGCAACATCCTTTCCCTCGCTGTTGAAGACCAAGGCGTGAAATCCTCCACCCGGAGCAACGACCAGGGCGCAACCGTTCGCCTTGCCCACAGGCGGCCGAAATACCGTAATCGATGGATTGTGGATGTTGCGCACCCACCAATCCTGCGCCTGTTCCGGCTCATCCATGCGACTTTCGAAACCCGGCGCGCCAGCTTCCCACAGATGGATGATCTGCGGCCCTGATTGGGCAAGAGCGGTCAGCGGCAGCCAAAGAGCAAACAGAACTCGGTGAATGCAAATGTTCATGACAAGATCGGGGCCATTGAGATAAAAAACACGCAACAGAGCTGGAAAGGGAAAACCGAACAATCATATGCCACGACGGGCTAGCCATTCCACCAGTGAATGGTGCCGTTCGTATAAAGGCAGTTCATGGGAGGGGGAAACCTGGAAACGTCATCGACGATTCGAATCCCCGCAGAGAAGGATTCCGAGAGCGAAGCCGATCCAGCCGACGGATTCGGGAAACATTACGTCTGGAAAGGGCGGATAACCACGTGCCCGAGGCGACCCTATGCGGGCCCCATGGGATGTCGCCTCCGTGGAGCCTGGCGGCCCGATTCCTCACTCGGGAAGGCGGATGCAGTAAATCTGCAACGAACTCCCCTCGAGGAAGTGCAAGTTCGATATCGCCAAGAGCAGATTCACCTTTGCTTGCAGTTCGCTGAGGCGGGCCGTTTCAAGAGTGTTCTGGGATTGCAGCACCAAGTAGCTTGTCGCGAGACCGGCGCTGAATTGCGCATTCGTCAGCTCGTATGCTTTTGCCGCGTACTTCGTGTTTTCCGCGGAGGCGCGCACGCTTTCGATGTTCGTCGCGACCCCGCGGACGGCGGATCGGACGCTGACCACAAGGTTCTGATCCACCTGGTCGTACACCACTTCTTGGCTGCGCTGCTGCGACAGTGCCTGATAATAAAGAGCCTTGTTGGCCCGCATTCCCCACGGAAAGCTCAGCGTCACTCCGGCGTTCCAGCTATACCCATTCCAGCTGCCGGTCACCGATTGGCCGGCAGTCGCCGCGAAGGAATCATATCCCAGTCCGCCATTGAGGTTCAACTCCGGCAGCGTGTTGCGCTTGGCCTTCAGCGCAGAGAGCTTGTACTGGGCGATTGTCGCTTGGGCCACGGCGAGGTTTGGCCCATTGTCCCGGGCGAGCTTGTACGACCGGTCGAATAAGACGTCGGGTTCGCCAACGACCGGAAATTCAACGATGCCAACCGTGGTGGCAAACGCGCGGTCGCCGAGTAACTGCAGAAGGCTGTCCTCACTGTTCTGGACGGCCTGTTTGTCGAGAATGAGTTGATTCTGCGCGGCGGCCACGCCCGCCCGCGCGTTCACGACATCGACGTCTGTAATGGTCCCGGCTTGCCGCTTGTTTGTATTATCATCCAGAAGCTGCTGCGCCTGTTTGAGCTGTTCCTCCTGCACTTTGTATTGCTCACGCTGATACAGCAGGTTGAAGTAGGTGGTCTCCACGTTGAGAATCATCGTGAGGATGGTGCTCTTGAAGTTCAGGTTGGAAATCCTCACCCCGAACCTGGCGCTTTCAATCGCCGCGCGGCTGTAGTCGGTCCCCGCGCCCTGTAGGAGCGGCTGGGCCACGGAAATCGAGACGGCGCCCCCATAGGAGGGATTGGGCGGGGCGTAAGCGGGGTTGAAATCGGACCGAACAAGGCTGTAGTTCAGCGCGAGCGTTCCGCCGGTGGTCAACGTGTCGTTCAACGAGAATGCGGCCGTCTGGTAGGCGGAATAGGGGAAACTGAACTCAACCTGGTTTGCCGCCTGCTGAGTCACTTGTTTGTTTGCGCTGAATCCGAAAACCGGCTCAAAGACGGCCTGCTGAACCGTGACGGCGTCGACCGCCTCGTCCACGGTGAAGTGTTGTATCCGGACGGTGAAATTCCGGCCCAGGGCAATGCCGATGCAGCCCTGCAGCGTCACTGGCCCGGACAGATCAATGGATGGCTGCCGGTTGCCAAAAGCCGGCGCAGGAGCGGGGCTTTCCGAGGCGAATCCGTTTAAAGTGGTCATGAGGCAAAGCAGCGCGAATCCCGCGCGAACAATGGATTTTGGCATGGCAAAGAATGATAGGGCGGTTAGGCGGTGTCTTCACACCTCGCTAGTAATCCAATTGATTATGGCTGCGAGCTATGCGAAGCCGAGAAAGAAGACGGCCTGCTTTTCGGATCTCGTCGCGATGCGGCAGCCACGTTTGAGGCGGCGAAAAATCCTCGACCGCAGGGCGGTGGCGAGCGAGGCGGCGGCTAAAATTGTATGGGCGGCAATGCTGCATCACATATTGAGCTCTTTGATTGGCGCAAACAATCCGCATATGAGATACCAGATGCTCACGGTGAGGAGCAAATTAAAGCGAAGGCCTCTGAGTAGCGCAAGGTCAGCTGGCGCAGGTAGTCGCACGGCGAATATTGCCCACGTATTATCCACCCACGCACGAAGGGGCGGCCCCAGAGGACGGACGATTGGCTGCGCTAATCTCACGGCAGTGATGACGCCGGACGGCGAAGCCAGGTAAAGGTGATCACCGTCGGGGGGAACAAGAATCTTTCTGGGGCAGTCAACACTCCTGCCTTGGCTTCTGCGCTTGAGCTCATTTGTTAGAATTTTCAGAGAAGCCAATGGCCTTATGAAATACGCCCTCCGGCAGCTGGCCAAGAACCCGGGATTTACCGTTGTGGCTCTCGCCACGCTTGCGCTTGGGATCGGCGTCAATACGACGGCATTCACCGCGTTGAACCGGCTACTGCTGCAGGCGTTGCCGTTCCGCGACCTGGCTACCGGGACGGCGCTTGGTATCGCGTCGCCGCGCGGCTCAAACCGGGGGTGACTCTCCAGCAGGCCCAAACCGAGATGACTGCGATGGCCCTCCGGATGGCCCACGATTTTCCGAAAACGAACAACGGCCGCAAAGAACCGATTACGGGCGATCTTCCGATCCCAAGCTGCGGACCATGGTTTGCCGGGAGCCCAGAATGCCGTCCTTACCGAGAAGAGTTGGGGTGGGGCTGTAACGCCGCGGACAATAGCGCCTACAACCACGCGGCTTGCGCTGCGCCCGCACCAGTGGTTGTAGTCAACCATTTCGGCCTGGCCTACAGTACCCACCGTCGATGCCGCGGATTTTAAGATCCTGCCATCATGCGGGTTATCATACCCGCCGACAAACTGGCACACGGGGTGCAATTAGATGATCTAACAAGTCGTTCCATTTGCCCCGATGTTGCCCATTCCACATGTCCGCATAACGTGAGTCATTAATGAAGGTTGATCAAACAATGAAAACTCCAACGCGAATCCATCACCCGGCCGTCCTCTCCGGCTCGTTTTTGATCCTGCTCGTCTTTTTTGTCGTCGCGTCGTCTCGGTCCGCTGCTGCAGCGGAAGCAACCGTCACGGAACCCAAGACCCACACCCTCTTTATGGGGGCCGATTTCGATCTCCAGGTGAACGGCGAATTTTGCCGCGTGCAGGATGTCTCGGGAGATTCCTTCGTCGTCAGTGCCAAAGGGAGCGAGCGTCCCATCACCATGGGCAAAGGCACGTTGAACATCAAGGTCCAGGATTCGCTCAAGCTCACCGAAGCCTCCGCCACGATCGCCAAGCTCAAGGGTGAACGGGCGTATACGCCGGCGAATGATCCCACGAAGAGATTCATGAACCAGCAACCGGGGACGAACGGTGAAGACATGGCTGGCATGGCGTCAGGTTCGGTGGTCGACGCTACACCCGGGCTCGGGGCGGCTTCCCAAGCTGCTGGCCCTGGCAGCCATCCTGAGGCGGTTGCGGCCGCGCGGGCAGCGGTGAATAGCCAAGCATCCGCCACCTTGAACTCTCAGAGTTTCTCCGAAGCCAACAATATTGGAAACTATGTCGGCCAAATGCAGCGCGAACTGGCGCTGGAGCTCTTCGATGCCATGGAGGTGACGTTCGCGGTGTCCTCCGAAAAACCGCTGACCAGGCCCTACGTGGTGATTGTCGCCCGTTATCATGAAAAGGACGCCACTCCGGGCAAGGTCCGAAACTGGATCTTCGCCAAGGCTCTGGCCCCGATCGGCAGCAAGCCGCAGAAAGTCCACATCTTGCAGGGAGGATTCCCTCCGGGTTTCGTTATTGAGGGCTTCAAGATTCATCTCTTTGACCGCGGTCAGGAGCTGGCGACCAACGTGGCGGAGAAGAGAGTGGAGCTGACGTACAACGACGCGTTCCGGTACTTCCTGATCGACTATATCAGCGGCCACAAGGGCGCGAGCCTCCCGGCCGCGCCGGTCATGGGCCAGCTCCCCGCTGGTTGGCACACCCGATTGACGCCCGACCAGCTCACCCAGTCCTGTTTTGTCAAGGTCTCCAAAGACGGTCTGCCGCTCGGCGCCTACGCGGACGAAGCCTGTTCGCAGTCGGTGGCCGATCCGTACCTGCAATCCGTCGTCAAGGAAATCCGCTTCGCGCCCACGCTCGACAAAGGCAAGGCCGTGGCAGGAACGGCGAAGCTGCGCCTTGGCGATATCCGAATCTAAGTTGTTGCAATTGAGGTGGGCGGCTTGTCCACAAGACGCTCTGCCCGCGTTGGGGACGACTGAGCACCGTATATCACGGCTTGGAATAGAGTCGGTTTGCCAATACTCAGATTCATTGCAGGCTGAGGTTGATCCCTGCAATCATCCGACTCCATGACGCTAAAGGCATTTCTCTTCCTGCTCGGCACGGCGGCGACCGGCCTGGGCGCAGAACAGGCGACCTACACCATCGCGGGCGGACTGACGTCCCTGATCGCCAACGGTGTGGAAATGCCGGTGAAGGGGGGATTCGTGATCAGTTTCGCAGGTGGCGTCAGTGCGTCGATGCAGCCCCACGAACAGCGTGCGCAGGTCACGCGCGACGGACTCCACCTAAGCTGGAAGGGCTCGAACTCCTATCTCAACGGTTCGAAGTCGCAGTTCACGGCCGATTGGACCGAGTCGGACGCCGGCGTGGCGCTAAATGGTTCGGTCACGGCCGACTCGCCCTTTCCTGGCGCCCGTGCCTTCGGTTTTTCCCTGGACGCTGAGTCGGTGGACTACGTCATCGACCTGCCGCGGGCGCTGTTTGCCGGCGGCCGGCTCGAGCCCTCCGGCGGAGAGATTTCCCTGGCGCAGCCAGTCGATCCGACCTTTTTCCGCAGCTTGGTCGACCATGTCGCGCTGGTCGACGCCCAGGGCAACTGGCATTTGACGCTCGCGTTCGACCGGCCGCATCCGGTGACCGTGACCGACGTCTGGGATCCGGAGGCCGGCCGCATTTACCGCGTGCGGATTCAGCTTCACACCGGCCCCTGGTCGATCGACGATCCTCTTAAGCTCGGCCTGGCCTTCAAACTCACTGGCACGCCGCACGCGGCGGCCGCAAAACTATCGATTGATCCGGCGCGGCCGCGTTATCCCTTCGACGGCTTTGGCGGGAATTTTCGCGTCTATCAGGAAACGCCGATCGTGGGCTACTGCCTCGATAATCTACAGGTGTCCTGGGCCAGGATCGATTTCAATGCGATGGCTTGGGATCATGACCGCAGCGCTCCTGCGCCCAGCCCCCCATTGCTGCGCACGTTTGCGCTGATGCAGCGGATACAGCAGGCGAAGACGCCCTGGATTCTCAGCCTTTGGTTTCTGCCCGAACGGTTTTACACCGATCCCAACCAGAGTGGCTTCGGCACCTTTGGCCGCCGGATTGCGCCCGACCGCTGGCCGGAATTCCTCGACCTGCTCGGCAGCTATCTGATGTACGTCAAGAGCCATTACGGCGCAGAGCCTGATTTGTTCTCCTTCAACGAGCCGGATCTCGGCGTTTCCATCGGCTTTACTGGCGAGACCCATCGGATTGCGATCGAGCGGATCGGCGCCTACCTGGCCTCGCGCGGACTGAAGACCAAGCTGCTGCTGGGCGACACCGCCAACCCGCGCGATTCCCACCGTTTCGCCCTGCCCGCGGCCGCCGACCCGGAGGCCTTGCGCTACGTGGGCGCGGTTTCCTTCCATAGTTGGGGCGACGGGACGCCCGAGCAGTATGCCGCCTGGGGCGACCTGGCGGAGTGGGTGCACCGGCCGCTGCTGGTGGCCGAGGCCGGAGTCGACCCCGGGGCTTATCAGAATTCGGTCTACGACAGCTATTCCTACGGACTGAAGGAAGCCCGCCAGTTTCAGGAGCTCCTCCGGTACGCGCGGCCGCAGGCACTGATTTACTGGCAGTTCACCGATGACTACGCCCTGGTCCATGTCGGCCCGAATAACGTGATCGAACCGACGCCGCGGTTCTGGCTGATGAAGCAATTCGTCAATCTCACGCCGACCAGGAGCCAGGCGGTGGCCTCGTCAAGCGATCAATCCGACGTGTTGGTCAGCGCGTTCGTCCGCGGAAATTCCGTCGCCGTGCACGTCCTCAATCTCGGTCCCGAACGCGACGCCGCAATCGCCGGACTGCCGGTCGGAACCTGGCGAACGGTGACTTCGACGGAGGCCGCCGGCTATCAGGAGGCACTGGCGACCGTGAGTGGCGGAGCCACGCCGTGCGGGCTGCGTCTCCCGGCCCGAAGCTTGACCACCCTGGTGCGGAAGGAGTAGCCGCGCTTAGGTGGAGGGCGGACCTCCGTGTCCGCCGCGGTTACTCCTTCGCCAATGCTTCGGCGGACAGGTCGGCGGGCGCCGCGCCCTCCATTTGGTCGCGGTCTACGGCTATAGTTTCTGTGAAACCGTCCGGACAATCGTGGTCGGTGCGCCAGCGCGCACGGGCCCGCGATTCTGCAGGTGGCAAATCCCGTTCGCTCGATCGAAACGTCCGGTCTTGACCGACTGGAGGCCGCATCGTCCGCGACTTAAAAACCGCTGCTGGTGAACAGATCGTCGCGGAATTGGCCGTCGAGCGTGGTGAGATAGTTGTTCCAGTAGTCGAGATCCGCCTGGGCCGGCGCGGCGTTGAGGAAGGTGAAGTAGCTCAGGAATGTGCGGATCGTTGGGGAGAACCTAGCGACCGCCTCCGGCGATTCGGACAGGCCGATCAAGACCTGCCCGCAACTGGCGCCCCCATTCAGCTGCGCCACCCAGTTGGCCAGGCCGGTCGCATCCGCCTGCCGGCCGAGAACGTTCACATAAAGCGCAGAAACGTAGTCGCTGTTGCTCATCGCGCCATAAATGCCCGCAAACTCCGAGCTCGCCGCGAAGGCGTCACCTGCCGATTGCAGCGAATTGCCCGCCCGCAGGTACGCCACCCAATTGTCCAAGCCGCCGGAATCCGGCTCCCGGAGCAAAGCCCCCAGGTATAGCCGCGACACCGGAGCCACGTAGGCATTGAATTCGGCAGAAGTGAGCAGCGTCGTCACCAGGCTACCGTGCGTAACGGTTCCGGCGGTCAAGGCGCTGCTAAAGGCGCTCAGCCCCCCCGGATCTGCAGCCCGCCGCAAGAAGCCCGGGTAAACCAGCTGCACATAATCGGAGCTGGCAAGATCGGCGGGATATCCCAGGGCGAACAGAGCATCCGTCTCGTCAGAGCCCTGCAGGAAGCCCAGCCAACTCTGCAGCTCCGCCGGCGTTGGCATGCGTTTTAACAACAAGTAGTACAGTCGAATGATCTCTACCCGGTTTGCCAGGTTGGCCTGGCCCTCGAGCGACTCCGAGATTCCAATCAGCACCGTCCCGCGCGAGCCACCGGCATTGAGATACGCCACACAGTTGGCCAGACCCGTCGCATCGGCCTGGCGCCCCAATGCGTTGATATAGATCAGCTGGACATACTGTGCATTATTTAGGCTGCCATAGTCCTGCAAAAACTCGGCGCTGCCAACGAACCCGTCACTCGCAGCCGCCAACGTGATCGCGCCGGCATGCAATGCATTAGACCAGGCCTGCAGGCCGCCAGCGTCCGGGCATCGCGCCAAGGCAGCACAGTACAGCCGGACTACCGAATCGATCTGCCGCAGGTTGTACTCGGTCGATCCGAGCAGATCGCCCAGCACATCAGCTCGCGACTCGCCGGCGGCCAAAGCGGTGCCAAAGGCGGCGGCCCCGCCGGCGTCGATCGGCCGGCCCAGAACATCGAGATAAAGCTGCTGCAGGAACGACTGGTCGGACAGGCTGAACACCGTCAGCGTCGCGGCGAAGCTCGTGGCCTCCTGATTCCCGCCATTGCTGACGACACATCGGAACTGGTCCCCGTTCATGGCCGCCGCAGTGTTGCTCACTGTCAGTGTCGCGGTGCCACCATAGGCGCTGCCCTCGGTGAGATCGGTCCAGGTGCTGCTGCCGCTGGCCAGCCGCTGCCATTGGTAGGTTAAGGTCGCGGGCGTGCCGCTGGCAGCGACACTGAAGCTCACGCTGCCGCCGGCATCCACCACCCGACTCACCGGCTGGGCCGTGATCGCCGGTACAATGGCCGCGGAACTTCCTGCGCGGATCGTATTGTCGCCGGCATCCACGACGTAGACATTGCCCGCGCTGTCCACGGCGATCGCCGCAGGCCAACGGAACAGCGCGGCGCTGCCCGTGCCGTCGGCGGAACTGGCGTGGTTGAAGAAGCCGGCGAGAGTCGTGACCACCCAATTGGTGCCTCCGCCCACGACCGTCGGCGTCACCTTGCGGATCAAGTCGTTGCCGTAATCCGCCACGTAAACATTGCCTGATCCGTCCAACGCCACGCTTGAGAATTCAGAAAAACTGGCGGCGGTGCCCGTGCCGTCCGCATAACCCCAGCTGCCTGTGCCGGCGATGGTCGTAACGACCCAATTGGCGCCGCCGCCACCGCCGGTCGGCGTGATTTTGCGAATCGCGCAGTTGTCGGTGTCAGCGACGTAGAGATCTCCCCCGCTGTCCACCGCGATGCCAGTGGGAGTGGAGAACCGGGCGGCGGTGCCCGTGCCGTCGATCAGGCCGTAGTTGCCGGCCGAGCCGGCGATGGTCGTGACGACCCAGTTGGTGGCTCCGCCCGCCACGGTCGGCGTGATTTTGCGAATCGTGTTGTTGTCGCCATCCGCAACGTAGAGATTGTCAGAGCCGTCCACCGCCACGGCCGAAGGATAGTAGAACCGGGCGGCGGTGCCGGTGCCATCGGCCGAGCCGGAGTTGGCGGCGGATCCGGCGATGGTGGTGACGACCCAGTTGGTGACTCCTCCCACCACGGTCGGCGTGATCTCGCGGATCGTGTGGTTGACGCAATCCGCCACGAAGACATTGCCAAAGTTGTCCACCGTCAAATTATTCGGTCCGAAGAATTGCGCGTCACTGCCGGAGCCATCGGCCGAGCCGGTGCTGCCGGCGGATCCGGCGATGGTCGTGACGACCCAGTTGGTGACTCCGTTCACCACGGTTGGCGTGATCCTACGGATCGTGTTGTTGTCGGTGTCCGCGACGTAGACATTGCCTGCTCCGTCCACCGCCCCGCCCCAAGGATCATTAAACAGTGCTGCGCTGCCCCTGCCATCGGCCGCGCCTTGGCTGCGAGCGGAGCCGGCGAAGGTGGTGACAACGCCGGCGGGTGTCACTTTGCGGATCGTATTCATCGTGACGTCCGTGACAAAGAGATTGCCTGCGCTGTCGATTGTCTCGCCGCGGGGATAAGAGAACTGCGCGGCGCTGCCCGCGCCGTCAGCCGCGCCATAATAGCGGGCAGAACCGGCGACAGTGGTGACGACCCAGTTGGTGACTCCGCCTGTCACGGTTGGCGTGATCTTGCGGATCGTGCCGTTTCCGGAATCCGCAACGTAAAAATCGCCCGTGCTGTCTTCGACAATTCCCATGGGATAGTAAAACCGCGCGGCGCTGCCCGAGCCGTCGGTTGAATCCTGCTTGCCGGCGGACCCGGCAATCGTGGTGACCGACCCATCGGGCGTGATCCTGCGGATCGTGTCGTTGGCATCATCCGTAACGTAAAGGTTGTTTGCGCCATCGAGCACGATGCCCATAGGATCGGCAAACTGCGCGGAGCTGCCCGTGCCGTCGGAGGAACCCCACGCGCGGGCGACACCGGCCAGGGTTGTAACCACCCAATTCGTGGCTCCGCCTATCACGGTCGGCGTGATCTTGCGGATCGTGTAGTTGTAGGTGTCCGCGACGAAGACGTTGCCGGCGCTATCTACGACCACACCCGCGGGACCATCGAACTGCGCTGCGGTGCCGGTGCCGTCGGACGAACCCTCATTGCCGGCGGAGCCGGCGAGGGTGGATACAACGCCAGCGGGCGTGATCATGCGGATCGTGTTGTTGTCGGTGTCCGCGACGTAGACATTGCCCGCGCTGTCCGTCGCGATCCCCCCAGGCTGATTGAATCGCGCCGTGCTGCCTGCGCCGTCGGCCGAACCCTCGTTGCCGGCCGAGCCGGCGAATGTGGTGACCACGCCGGCCGGCGTGATCTTGCGGATTGTGTGATTGGTCGTGTCCGCAACGTAGAAATTGTCGGAGCCGTCCACCTTCACGTCCCAGGGCCCATTGAACCGCGCTGCGCTGTCGGTGCCGTCGGTTGAACCCATCGACGCGGCGCCGGCGATGGTCGTGAAGACATAGGGGGTGGCGTAGTTGCTCTGGGCCTGGAGCGCGCCCAGCGGGGCGAGGACGGCGAGCAGCAGGGGCGCGAAGCGGAGAAGCACAGCTGGTCGGAACGCGTTGGTTTGTCTAACCAGCCGATGCGTAGCAGGCCGAACGGAAACCAGGCGAGGGAATCGGTTCATGGGCGGGGCGGGGAACATCCGAGTTTGCGCACAATCGGCCTTCCGACGGGGGGTAGAGGAAAGCCGAACTCCGAATGGGGATGCTATGCATGCATCTCTCGAATTTGCGCCCTGTCAATGCCAGATCCGAAGCGTATTTTGCCGCAGCAACGCCGCAAAAAATAGCAGGCGTCCCGGCGGCGGCGCTACACCCGGAACGGGTCGTTCGACGGGGAGGGTTCCTTCGCGGGGAAGTACACCGTGATGCGCGTGCCTTCGCCGACCGTGGTCTCCACGTGCAACAATCCATGGTGGTCCTTCACGAGTCGGGAGACTATGGCGAGGCCCAAGCCGGTGCCCTTATCCTCCTTGGTGGTGAAGTACGGCTCGAAAATATGTGGCAGCACCTCGGGTGAGATGCCCGGCCCCTGGTCGAGCACCGACAGCGCAACCAGCGGCGAATCGTTGGCAAAGGACTCGAGGCCGATCACGGCATCGGCCGGACCATTTTGCAGCGTCTCCACCGGCAGCGGTTGAGGGATGATTTCGGCTGCGACCTGAACCGTCTGGTCTTCCACCGAGCTCTGGAACGCGTTGGTGGTGAGGTTGAGCAGGATCTGGACGATATCCGTGCTGTTGATGAGCGCGGCCATGTCCGGTTCCAGCAGTTTGACGGCGAGGTGGCCGCCGCGAACGGCCGGGTGGTGCTTGAGCAGCGTCTGCAAATCCGTGAGCACCTGGTTGACCCGCACCTCGCGGTTGGAAAAGTGGCGTTTGCCCAGGGAGCGCAAATAGCGCGAGGCGATCGCCACACAGGTGTTCACCTGCTTGGAGATGGTGTTGAGATCCTCCCGGATCGCATCGAGCTCGGTGCCACGAGGCATTGCGCCCTTGGGCAGACGGCGCTCGATCAACTCGACATAGCCCGAAATGATAGTGAGTGGATTATTGATGTCGTGCAGGACGCCCGCATAGATCTGGCTCGTGGCGCGGGCCATCTCTTCGCGCAGCGAGACATCTTGCAGTTGGTCGGTCAGCCGGCTGAGCCGGTCCTGGGCCTCGATGACCCGCTCGGAGATCCGGTGCAGCCGCATGGCGCGCGCCACGGCCTCGCGGATGGTGGGAATGTCGAAAGGCTTGCTCAGGTAGTCGCAGGCTCCGAGCCGGAGCGCCTGCCGTGCGGTCTCGATGGTCTCGTAAGCCGTGAGCATCATGATCTCAATGTGGGGATCAATTTCCTTGAGGTTTTGCAGAACCTCGATGCCCGAGCTGCCCGCCATGCGGATGTCCAGAATCGCGACGTGGACCCGGTTTTGCTTGGCGAACTCAACCGCTTTCTTGCCGTTTTCGACGGCATGCACACGGAAATCCTTCTTGAAGACCATGCGCAGCGAGAGGCGCGGACCTTCCTCGTCGTCGACCACGAGCATGGTCGGCAGCTCAACGGTGGCGGCCGGAACGGCAGAAGGCGGGGCAAATGCGGAAGCGGTAGTCATTGGCAGGCAGTCCAGTCGAGCGGGAGGCTACCCGGGCTAGAAACGATAGTCCAGCGAGAGTGCAAAGGTGTTGATCGATGAGCTGTAGGAGCCGTCGGTGGTTTCACCGGAGACGGGATTGATCATGCCGTTGTGAATGTTCCGGCTGGGAGAGGTGGCATGCTGCAGGGTGAGCATGAACCGCAAGGGCCCTTGGGCATAGCCGACCCCGGCGCTCCAGAACTGGCGCGTGACATCGGGGACGGCGGGATTCCACATCGCGTCAGGCACCGAGTTTTCGCTCAAGGTATAACCGGCGCTGACATTCCAGCCACCGTTCAGATAGCGGGTCACGCCGAGTTCGTAAAAGCAGCTCGATTGCCAGTTGAAGGGTAAATCCAACGCCCCGCTGGCCTTGGAAATCACGGCGGTATTCAGCCGCGACCAGTTGGTCCAGTCGATGTCCGCCTCAAAATTCCATTGCGGCGTGGGCCGGTAGGAATAGCCGGCGATGAGCACCTCGGGAAAGACGAAGGTGGAGGTCGCGGACTCAGCGGGCGCGTACGGGGAGGCGGTGGCCGTGCCGCTCAGATCGAACGACGTCTGGTGTTGGTAACTGAGGCCGAAGGCATGCTGCTCGGACGGCTGCCAGCGCAGGCCGAGGTTGAAACCGATGTCGGTTCCGTCGGCCTTAAAGCGAAACTCGTCGCCGGGCATCAGGCCGATGCCGCGGTTCAGGTCGACGTTGAGCCGGTTGAAAGTCAGACCGCCTCCGAGGGAGAACATGTCGCTGATGCGCCAGGCGACGACCGGATTCAGCGTGGAATAGGTCTCCTCGTTCTTGGTGGCAAACGTGCGAAAGCCGGAGGTGGAGGGCCAGTCAGTCGAAAGACCGTAGGGATCATAGTATCCCAGCCCCAGCGCCCAAGAGGCGTTCTTCGGCGCCCAGGCGTAATAGACCTGCGGAATGACCTGGTTCTGGCGGTTCATAGACGTGGTGGCACCGCCGGGGGCGCGATAATCAGCCCCGAAGCTGACCACATAGGCCGTTGCGGAAAAATCCTGTCCGGTCAGCTGGGTGAGGCCGGCGGGGTTGTAATAGACGGCCGCCGGATCATCGGCGGTCGCCACAAAGGCATTTCCACGAGCCGTCGCAAACGCATCTTGGAAACCCACGCGGGTGCCGGAGGCGTTTAGGGCGGCCGCGATCAGAACGAGGCCGGCGCCGATGCCAAAGGCCAGATCGGCCAACCCGTGAATCCGTTGCACAGAACGTGGCGTGGTGGCGCAGGGAGCAGGTTTGGGAATCATGAGCAGGAAGGTAGATGAATCACGAGATCGGGGTCGTCCGGCTGGATGCGGGTATGCACCTCGAGGCGGCCGGCATGCGCTTCAATTACGCGCTTGGCAACGGTGAGGCCGAGGCCGACGCCGGTGTTGCGCGTGGTGAAAAAAGGATCGGTGGCCCGGGCCGCGACCTCGGAAGGGAAGCCCGGACCGCTGTCATGCACGCGGAGGGCCAGCTCCGGCCGCCCATCCGGCCCCGCTTCGGAGGCGACCGTGACTATGACCTTGGGCGGATCGGCGGCCGATTGGAGGCTGTTCAGGAAGATCTCCTGCAGGGCGTGCAGCATGCTCGGACGGTGGCAGCGCACCGACGCGTGGAGCACTTCGCTCCGGATTTCGAGTTCGCCCGCGTCCTGGCCGAGGAAATCGCGCGAACGCTTGAAGCTTTTCCGGAGCAGATCGTCGAGCGGCAGCGCATCGGTGGGGCCGCCTTCCGTCTGCGCCAGGAAGAGCATCTGCTCGGTGAACCGCTGGATCCGGCCCGTCTCGCGGGTCAGCGCCTGCTTCAGCGAATCGCGAAATTCTGCATTGACGATATCGGTGTCGAAGAGCTGCTCGTGGGTGGTGAGCGGCACGAGCGAATTGCGGATCTCGTGGGCAAAACGCCGGGCGATCAGACCCATGAGCTTGAGGTTTGACGCCTCGATCTCGGCGTGCTGCGCCGCGCGGACCTGCGTGAAATCTTCCAGCAGCAGGAGGGCCGGTTGCGGCAGCTGGGTTTTATCGGTGGGAAAGGGGATGAGCGAAACGCGGAAGACCCGGCCGGGCGCGCCGGGGTGTTCGTAGGAGAAAGGCGCCACGCTTTGACCACCCTCCACGACTTCGCGCAGGCTCTTGGCCAGGACCGGCGGCAGTTCCGCAAATTCGAAATGCGCCGGGGCGGGCGCGGGTTCCGAAAAAAACCGGCGGAAGGCTTGGTTGGCAAACAGGACCGTGAGATCCGCGCCGACCACCAGCGCGCCGCTGGTCATGGCGCCGAGCACGTCGGAGAATAGGCGGTGGCTGTCGGCCAATTGATGATGCAACCAGGAATTCTTCACGGCGAGCCCCAGCTCTTCCATCAGGTGGTAGAGGAGCAACAGCTCCGCGTCGGTAAAGGGAGTGCCGGTGATGCGTCCACCCAGCAGCGCGATCCCGATCGTGCGTTCACGGTCATTGACCGGCAACGCGATCTCACAGCCGAGAATGTCGAATTCGCGTTTCAGGCGGGGGTCGTCGGCGAAGAACGGAGCGCTGCTTTCGGCCCCGAGGCGGATGATCCGGCCCGTCTGCGAAACGCGCTGGCCCAGTCCGCTCTTTCGGGAGAGTTCAAAGCAGTTAATCAACTCGGCTGGCAGACCCACTGCGCCGGCGCAAATGAGCCGCTGGGGATCGTGTGACGCGGGGATTCCCAAGGAGGCGGCTGGGGGCGGCGCCTCGAGAAAGATCGCGATCCTGGCGGCGCCGATGATCTCTCGCAGCTTGACCACAAAATGTCCGGTGAACTGCCGGTAATCGAGCGAATAACTAAAGATCTGCGAGAAGTCCCGCATGACCGTGAGCGCCGAGGTGGAGAGCGCGGGGGCGGGTGTTGCCCCGGCGGGCGAAAACGGCGGTGAGGAGGCGGGTCGACCGGCAGCGGGCGTCGGCCGGGTGTTTCGCATCGCCAGCCGTTGAATGACCGCCAGAAAAGTGGGCTGGTCGCATGTGGGAGCGAGCACGAGGTCCGCGCCAGCCAGGTAAGCCGCGCGTTCTCCCTCCGGTGACCCTCTTCGGCCGGCAATGACCAGCGGGCAGTCGGCGGCCGCGGCTCGAAACTCGGCAATTGCCCATTGAGCATCCTCGGAGAGCGCCTCTACCACGAACAGGCAGACGTCGAACATTCCCGCATCGAGCAGGGGGCGGGCGGCAGCCAAGTTTGGCGTCCGCAATGATTTGAATTCGACTGAGGCGGAGGGGACCGCGATGGGCGGAATCGGAACGTTCTCCCCGGCGATGATGAGAAGGTGAATCACGTCAATAACTCAATTCCCAGCATGTCGGATAGGACGCATGGCCAATTGGTGTAAGTAATTGGCAATTGGGAATAGCAACGCAACGGAAAAGTGAAACTAATAGTTGCAGAAGCTCGCTCGCCAGGCTGGAGGCACGGCGAGGCACAGGGCGGCGGGGCCAGATGAGTTGAGCGTTGCATTTGCCCATGGATTGCAGTTTCTTCTGCAGAATCCGGGAGCGGATGCGACACGTCTTTACAATTGCAGCGACATCTCATCGAGGCGGCAGGAGTCACAGCGAACCGATGCTTGGCTCCCGTCAACATCGCTGTCCATTGCTACCTCCCTGAGACACTATCCCTGCCATGCTTGCCGATTCATCCCAGGTCGAGACGGGTCTAATCCGCACGGATTTTGTCACCTATCAGAATCGGACGGGGCTGCGCATTGCCGCCTGTCTCGATCACGTCGGGGGCGACATGCGAGCCCGGCCGTGGGTGCTGATGATGCCGAAATTCGGGGAAACAAAGAAAACCACGCTCCACCTTGCCTATCACCTGGTTGCAAATGGGTTGAACGTGCTGCGTTTTGATCCGACCAACCACGTGGGCGAAAGTGAAGGGCGGATGCTGGATTTCACGATGCCGGGTGCGGTCACCGATGCCATCGCCGGACTGGATTATCTTGAGGCCAGTTTTGGGGTGAATCAGGTGACGACGGTGGCGAACAGCCTCTCGGCCCGATGCATGTTGCGAGTGGCGGCGAAGGATTCCCGCATCCAAAAACTCATCTGTGTAGCAGGCGTGGTCAACCTGATTGCCACGATCCAGGAGATCAACAAGGAGGATCTCCTCGGATTATATCAACAGGGCCACCATTGGGGCGTCACCGACTTCCTGGGATTCGACATCAATGGTGATGTTTTTCTTAGAACGCTGATCGAATCGAAGCTCGGCGATCTGGCAGGATCGATCGAGGACGCGGCTCGATTGAACATGCCGTTTGTTTTCTTTTACGCGGAGCGGGATGTCTGGGTCGACAAACTCGAGGTGGAGCAGGTGGTGGCGGTCAATCCGCGCGGCCAGTTGGTGCCGGTGGCGGCGGCGATGCACGAGGTGCGGGAAAATCCTCAGGCGGCCCGGCAGCTTTTCGAACAAGTGGTCTGGACCTGCCTGCACGACGAGCCGTACCCGGGGGAAGGCGCGGCCAATCTGCGCAGCCCTGACAAGAAACTTATCCTGGCGCAGAACCGCCGGGAACGGGACCGCATGCGCCGTTCCGAGTCGCCGGTGGAAAGCGAGTCCGAGTTTTGGTCAAGATATCTTCAGAAATATAGCATTCTGGAGAAAGCCTCGGACTACCGGACCTATTTGGACTTGGTGGGCCGGCTTTGCGGGCCCCTGTCCCCCGGGGCGCTCGTGCTGGACGCCGGATGTGGCAACGGTTTGTTTGGGCTCTGGGTGCTGCGCGAAGTCTGGCAACGACAGACCTTGGCTCCAGCAGACGAACCGCTTGTCTACGTTGGCCTTGACCTCACGCAACGTGGCCTGGCAGATGCGTTGGACAACCATCTGGGTTGGAGACATCAGCTGCACAAGATCGCCACGGCGCGGGCGGTCCCTCGGCCGGGGCTGCAGTATTTTCTCATCGATTTCGACCGGCTGCGCAATGAGGCTGGCGCAACGAACCAGCTGCCGTTCCAAGAGGGGACATTTGACGTGATCTGCTGCAGCCTCGTCCTTTCCTATCTCAGGCGCCCGCAGGGGCTGCTCCTTGAACTTCACCGGGTGCTCCGGCCGGGCGGAGTGCTGGTCGTGTCGAGCATGAAGCCGAATTGCGACCTTTCCATCATCTATCGTGACGCGCTTGCGACGAATGTCACCGCGGAGGACATCGAGGCGGGGCGAAATCTGCTGCGCGCGGCCGGCAAGATAAAATTAAAGGAAGAGATCGGCTACTACACGTTCTACTCGCAGGCCGAGCTGGCGGAGCTCGTGATGGATGCCGGATTCAATGTGCTGGAATCGTGCTTGTCGCTGGGCGAGCAGGCCGCGGTGATCAAGGCGGGTAAATGACGAAATACCTCGTCATTTCGTCCTTTCTGAATTTTGTCGCCGCCCTTTTGGTGACGTTCGCCGTGGTCTTGCGCGGGCGCAAGAACCAGCTGGCGCGGCGATTTGGGTTTTTTTCCCTGAGCCTCGGGATCTGGTCCGCCGCCTATTTTTTGTGGCAGATCTCCGAGGATGCAGAACGGGCGCTGTTCCTGTCACGGCTGCTGATGGATGCGGCCTACTTGATCCCGGTCACCTACCTGCATTTCGTGGTGGATCTTTGCGGTGAAAAGCGACCCTGGTGGATCCGGATCGGGTACGGCACCGCGTTGGTCTTTGTCGCGGCGAATTCGACGCCCTTCATGATTACGGGTGTCAAACCGACCTACGATCTTCCCTTTTGGCCTCGGGCGGGTCCCGGTTTTGCCCTCTACCTGGGATTTTTCGCCGTCTACACCGTGGAGGCGGCGCGGCTGCTGCATCGGCAGGCCCGGGCTTCCTCGGGTGCCCGGGCCACCCAGCTGTGGCATATCTTCTTCGCCACGCTGATCGGCTTCACGGGTGGAGCGACGAATTTCCCGCTGTGGTACAATATTTCTGTGCCCCCCGTGGGCAATGCGCTGGTGTTCATCTATCTGGTGACGGTGGCAAACGCCGTGGCCCGCTACCAGCTGCCGCTGGCCACCTACGATTTCGTCCTGGCGGCGTTGTATATGGGGATTAGCGCCACGGTGTCTGTTTTCTACCTCTTGGCCTATGTGGTCGCTTCGTCATTGCAGGGGGTGATGCTCACTTCGACCGACCTGCTCAACGGTTTCCTGCTGGGCATGGTGGTGAGCCTGTTCTTCTTTTGGATTGTGCCGAGGTTGAAGGAAAGCACCGAGCGCATCCTCGAGCAGACCTACCTTCGCAAGCGCATTGGTCGGCGCAGCCGGCTGAAAGGCCTGGCCGAGCAAATCTGTACGATTGCTGCTGAACAAGAAATCTTCGACACGACCGTGCGGGAGATCGCCGGCGCCATGGGTTTTGCCCACCTCGGTCTCTTCATCCGGAGTGAATTCAGCGAGGTGTACCTCTTGCGGTCGCAGTTGGGCTGGGGGCGCGACGACTACACGCTGACGTCCCTGGGCTCCGATGCCCGGTTGGCGGGCGTGCTGGCGCAGCATCAGGTTCCCCTGATTTTTGACGGGTCTGAGGTCGAACTGCCTCCCGAGACCTTGAAGGAGATCGAGGCCACGCGGAAAGAGATGCCCTTCGAGGCGGCCTTTCCCATCCTGACGGAGGGCTTTCTTTTGGGATTGCTCGTCCTCAGTCCGCGGGAGAATCGCGAACGCTACACGGAGGTTGATTTCTCCCTGCTCGAAACCGTCTGCCTGCAGCTGGGCGTCACCCTGCGCGCGCGCCAACTGGAGCGCCGCGCCAGCCAGACGGAAAAACTCATCTCGCTGGGCACCCTGGCGGCCGGCCTGGCTCACGAACTGCGGAATCCATTGGTTTCGCTCCAAACCTTTTCCGCGCTGCTCAAGGAGCACGGCCACGAACCGGAGTTTCACCAGGAGTTTGGCGCGGTCATCCAGCGCGACGTGGGCCGCATCGCCAGCATCGTGGAAAACGTCGCCGCGTTCGCCGAAAGCAGCACGGTCCCGTTTGCCGCGGTGAAGATCGAAGAGGTGATCAACGGGGTCACCGAGATCGTGCGATCCGAGCTGACGCGTACCGGCGTGCAGTTCAGGCTGGAAGAGCCGTGCAGCCAGCTGCCCGTGCATGGGAATTACAGCCAGTTGTTGCAGGTGTTCCTTAACCTCGTGCAAAACGCGTTGCATGCCCTCGAGGGCCGGGCGGACGGCCGCATTATTGTGACGGTGGAAGCGCGGGTTGGTGACATGCCCAAGCCCATGCTTTCCATCAGAATTTCGGATAACGGCTGCGGGATCGATCCGGCCCTCGTGCGCCGCGTCTTTGAGCCGTTCACCACCACCAAGTCGACCGGTGACCACCGCGGCACCCGCGGAATGGGATTGGGACTCGCCATCGTCCGCCGCATCATCCAATCCCATCAGGGAGCGATTGAGGTGACCAGCGAACTCGGGAAAGGCACCACGTTCCAAGTTTACCTTCCGGTCCACGAATAATTTCCATGATTCCCCGGGACGCCAGCACCCTGCAAGTCCAAGGAATGTCCGGGCCTCGGACGCTGTCTGGTCCGGCCGCGCTGCGGGCGCTGACCATGGCCTTCGCCCACCTGCAGGACTTCAACGGATTTGTCGCCGGCCTGCAGGCCGCGCTCGGCAAGGCAGAGTGGTTTGGCCGCGTGAGACTTGAATTGGAGGATCAGCCCGGAGCGGGAGAGGCGAGATTTCTTCTCGGCGAGATGGCCCTTCCGATCCAGGGCGCGGTGGGTTCGCATGGCGTGTTGCGCGCGACCGGCCAAGATGGATCCCGCACCTTCAGGTCCGAGGATCTGCATCTTTTATCGGGTTTGGCCGACTTTCTCGCCGTCGTGCTCGACTGTGCCCAGGAGTGGCGCGAGGTGGAGCATCACCGCCAGTTGCTGGACCTGTTGCTCAACCAGGCGCCGGTCGGCATTCTCGCGTTCGACCGGCAGCACCGGGTGGCCGCCGGCAATGATCTGGCCCGGCGGTGGCTCGGCGGAGGCGATGATCTCTGGGCCGCTTTGCAGGCGGCATTGCCTGCCGAAGTGCGGGCCGGTGATCATGGGCCGCGGGCCTTTTTCCACCGGTGCATCGAGGGGCGACTGGTATTTTGCGAATTGAGGAATCCCGTCGGGAGCGACGGCGCGGGGGGGTGGGTCGTGGTCATGACGGATCTTACGGCGGACCAGGCCCGCCTGCTTGATGCCCTGCACCGGGAGACCTACCGGTGCCAGTGGTTGCGACGGCGGCTGGGTTTCGTCCTGTTGGAATCACCCCTCGGCGCCGGGGGCATTCTGCAGCTCTTGCCCGAACTGCGAGCCAGCCTGCCGGCGGCAGCAGCGGTCGGACCCTATGATGCGAACCGTGTGGGTCTGGTGTTTCCAGAATTGGGACGTGCGGCCATCGTGGCACATTTGCGGCGGCTCAAGCCGTTGCTGGCCGACGCCTCGATCCGCGCCGGCTTGGCCGAACTGGGCCGGGAGGGCGGCGAGCCGGAGAAATTGCTGCAGACGGCGCTGGTCCGACTGCGGCCGTTGGACGAGCTGCTGCGGCCGGCGTTGCTGCTGCATGACGACAATTCGGCGGTGAACGACACCCTGGCCTACGTGCTGGGCGGCGATTTCGAGCTGGTGAAGAGCTCGAGCGAGGAACGCACCCGGCAATTGCTGCGGACGCGGGACTTCGATGCGCTCATTACCGAGGTGGACCTGCGCGGCGCGAGCGGACTGGAACTGGCCCGTCTGGCGGGCGACCTGCAGCCCGGCATCCACACTTTCTTTACGGCCATCTCGGAACTGGCGGCGGAGGCGGTCGGTGCCCAGGAACCGGTGGATGCCGTGGTTTTCCGAAAGCCCTTCGACGCGCGCCTGCTGGGGAGAACCGTGCGGGAGAAGCTGGGCTTGTGACCGGCCGGGGAGCTCAGCCGGACTCATGCAGTCGGACTTGCTTATCGAATGATCGGGCCGACATCGAATGGCTGTAGGGCGGGGTCGCCTGACCCGGCCTCGTCTTCGGAGGAATGGCGGGGTCAAGCGACCCCGCCCTATAGAATCAACAGCATGATCCCGGCTCATGCGTAATTGGTATTTGAATACCAACGCCGTTTACTGGGCGCCTCCCATCACCGGCAGCGCCGGATCGCTCCTGGACTACAGCATGGTCATGACCAGCGAGTAGGTGGCAGTGGCGGCGACCCCCAGGGTGATATACCAGAGCTATTTCTTTTTGGACAACAGGCAGAGGCCGCCGACGGCGAGGCCGATCTGGAAAGTTTGGGCGGATTTGCCGAACTTTGCCGCCCGCGCCGCCATTTTCTCGGCATCGGCCCGGAAGGTATTGCGGAGGCCTTCGAATTTCTCCGCTCCCGCGTTGCTGTCAGCCTTCTCTTTGTCGTACCGGGAGATTTTCTTTTTCAGATCATCCAGGCTGGCATTGTCGGTGTTGGAAACGGTGCGCAGATTGACCTCGAGTTCGGTGAGGAGCTGTTTCTGGGCTTTGGACTGATAAAAGCTCCACTGGTCCGAGGCCTGGGTTTGATTGTAGGTGGCCTCGCTCAAATCTTTTGTCATGCGGCTGGCGCAGTCCCCGCTCTTGGACATGGTGTAACCCGCAATCAAGGCAATGAACGCCATCGATAAGGCGGCGTATCTGGTCCAACGGTCCTGTCGGGCCTGGGCTTCGGCCTTGGTTCTTTCCTCCGTCTGATGCTGGATAAATGCACGAACTTCCAAAATCGCTTCGTGCATGGTCTGGTCATTGTTGATCGGTTGATGCGCAATGGATTCGCTCATGGGAAAGGAAGCGATTTTCCTAACCGGGGTTTCTGCAGTCAACGGTTTTGAGTTTTTCCAGCCATGAGTTGAAATTTCGCCGGGGTCGCGACTTAATCCCCGGGATGACTTCGGCGGAAGCCCAACAACGCATCGCCCAACTCCGCGCCCAAGTGGGCCGGCATGACGACCTGTATTATCGGCAGGCCAAGCCCGAGATTGCGGATTTTGATTATGACCGGCTGAAACGCGAATTGGCTGACCTCGAAGCCCAATTCCCGGAGTCGATGGAAGCAGATTCGCCCACCACGAGAGTGGGGGACGATCGGTTGGAGGGTTTTGTCACGTTCCGCCACCGCCAGCCGATGCAGAGCCTCGACAACACCTATTCCGAAGCCGAGTTGCGGGCCTTCCACCAACGGTTGGTGAAGCTCTTCGGTCGGGAGGACCTCGCCTATGTCGTCGAACCGAAGATCGACGGGATCGCGGTGAGCCTCACCTATGAAAAGGGCCGGTTCGTGCGCGCCGTCACCCGGGGAAGCGGAATCGAGGGTGACGACATCACGGCGAACGCCCAGACGATCTACGCGCTTCCCCGGGAGCTGAAAGGCGCGAGCTCACGAGCGGCGAAAGGAGTCCCTGTTCCTGGCTCCGTTGAGATCCGCGGGGAGATCTTCATGACGTTGGCGGAGTTCGAGCGGATTAACCGTGAACGCGAGGAAGCGGGCGAAGTCCTTTTTGCGAATCCGCGCAATCTCGCCGCTGGCACGATCAAACAGCTCGACGCGCGGGAAGTCGCCCGCCGCAAACTCGAGGTCGTCCTCTATGGGCTCGGTTTCTGCGAACCGACGCCGGAGCAGTCAGCGCGGGATGGCGCGGACTTGCTGGGCACGCAGAGCGGGTTGCATGGCTTGCTCAAAGCCTGGGGGCTCCCCACGGTCGAGCGGTTCTGGACGGCGCGCGGAATCGACGAAACGTGGCGGGTGGTTCAGGAGCTCGATCAGCTGCGGCACAGCTTTGCCTACGCCACCGACGGGGCGGTGATCAAACTCGATTCGTTCGCGCAGCAACGGGAGGCCGGCAGCACTGCGAAAGCGCCGCGCTGGGCCATCGCCTACAAGTTCACGGCGGAGCGGGCGGAAACCCGTCTCAAGGCGATCACCGTGCAGGTCGGGCGCACCGGGGTGCTCACCCCGGTCGCCGAACTCGAACCGGTGCAGCTCGCCGGCACAACCGTGTCGCGCGCCACCCTCCACAATCGCGACGAGATCGGCCGCAAGGACATCCGGGTCGGCGATTTCGTGCAGGTGGAAAAAGCCGGCGAAGTCATTCCCGCGGTCGTCGGGGTCAATCTTGCCCGGCGCCTGCCGGACTGCGTCGCTTATGTTTTTCCGAGTCAATGTCCGGTCTGTGGCACGCGCGTCGTGCAATACGACGGCGAAGTGGCGGTGCGCTGCCCCAATGTCGGCTGTCCGGCGCAGGTCCGGCGGCGCGTCCTGCATTTCGCCTCGAAAGCGGGCGTGGACATCGAGGGGCTAGGGGAGGCCATGGTCGGCACCCTGGTTGAAAAGGGCTGGGTCAAGGGCATTGCCGACATTTATCGGCTGCGGCGCGACGACCTGCTGACGCTGGGCAAGAGCGTGGAGAAATCGACGGACAATCTCCTGGCCGCCGTCGAGGCGAGCAAGCGCGCCGAACTCTGGCGCGTTGTCAACGGGCTCGGCATCACGCACGTTGGGGCGGCGGCGGCGAAGGAATTGGCGGCGAGATTCGGCAGTCTGGAGGCCCTGGCCGAGGCGCCGCGCGATGACCTGCTGAGCATCGGGGGCATCGGCGACACCATGGCCGACGCGATCATCGCCCACTTTAACGAGCCGCGAAATCGCGACCTGGTGAGTCAGCTGCTGAATCTCGGCGTGGCTCCGACCACGCCGATGCGCCCGGCCGCGGTGGCCGCGGCGGCGTTGGCCGGGAAGACGTTTGTCCTCACCGGCACCCTGCCTTCGCTGTCGCGCGAGACGGCCACCGCGAAGATCGAGGTCGCGGGCGGCCGGGTGAGCGGCAGCGTCAGCCGGAAGACGAGCTATGTGCTCGCGGGCGAGGACGCCGGATCAAAGCTGGAGAAAGCCCGGTCGCTCGGCGTGCCGGTCATCGACGAAACGGAGTTCCGGCAGCTGCTCGGCGAGTGATCCAGCGCAGGATTGCGCGCGGTGCGATTGCCTGCATGCTCCGGGGAATTGGCCGAAAAACCGATCAGCGTCGCCTATCTTTTCACCACGTTCCCGAAGACATCCGAGGCATTTCTGCAGCGCGATGTCGCGGCGATGCAGGCGCGTGGGATCAGGGTGCGGCTCTATTCATTGTGGGGCGGAGGCGGCGAATTTCGGGGCACGAAGGTTGAGGCCCTGCCGCGCTGGTGGTTCTTCGTGACGCTGCTGTGGTGGATCCCCTACGAATCGGCGCGCTATCCCGCGATGCTGTGGGAACTCATCGTCAACGTCTGGGGGCGCCGGCCGCCGTCCGGGCTGAATTTTTGGGAGAACATGCTCGGGGCGGGGTTCACGACCTGTTTTGTCCACCGATTCCGACGGGACCCGCCGGACGTGGTTTATGCGGCCTGGACGGGGGCGCCGGCCACGGCGGCCTGGTTGATCTGGCGGGTGCTGGGCATTCCGTACGGCACCGGAGCTCACGCCTACGATCTCTACGAACATGGCGGGGATTGGTGGCTGATGGAGAAGGTGGCGCTGGCGCGCTTCGCCCATACCTCGACGGAGCTGGGGCGCCGGACGCTGCTGGAGCGCGGGGCGGACGCGACGAAGCTGGTGGTCGTCCGCCGCGGACTGGACGTGTTTCCAGAATTCAAGCCGCTGCGCACGCCACGCCGGCCGCTGCGCCTTGTCTGCGTGGCCCGGCTGGTGCCAAAAAAGGGGTTGGCGGACCAGCTCCGGATTTATGCGGCGCTGCGGGACGCGGGGCTGGAATTCTCGGCGCGGATCGTGGGGCAGGGTGAATTGCGGGCGAAATTGGAGGACGAAATGGCGAGGCTCGGCCTCGGCGAGCAGGTGATCTTCACGGGCGAAGTCGCGCCCGCCGAAGTGTGGGCGCATCTGGGCTGGGCCGATGTGCTGTTGCACACCGGCGTTGTTTCCCCGTCCGGTGACCGCGACGGATTGCCCAATGTCATTCCCGAGGCGATGGCGGCGGGCACCCTGGTGCTGACCTCACCGGCGGCGGCGACCACGGAGGCGATCCAGCACGAAACGACGGGTTTGGTCGCCGAGGTCGCGCGACCGGGAGAGTGGGTGGCGGCGCTGCGGCGTCTGGCCGGCGATGACGCGCTGGCCGACCGCTTGCGCGCGGCCGCGCGGCGCTGGACCGAGGAGAACTATGATGCGCACCGGAATGCCGCGCGATTGCAGACCTGCCTGG
This sequence comes from Opitutia bacterium, assembly GCA_003142955.1. Lineage (GTDB taxonomy): Bacteria > Verrucomicrobiota > Verrucomicrobiia > Opitutales > Opitutaceae > Fen-1467. The sequence continues at coordinate 206,163 of PLOH01000148.1, forward strand.
AACACGCGGCGGAGAAAAGTAGAGAACCATGATCTATTTCGACGTGACCAAGTCCGGGCCGGCCCGCCACCAGTCGGGCTTGATGCGCGTCAACGACCGGTTGCGCGAAGAACTCGGCCCGCGCGCAACCCCGGTGCGGTGGGATTCGCGCCGAGGCGCGTGGCGGGCGGTGGGAGCCAGGGAACGGGTGACGTTTTCGGCAAACGACTGGCTGTTCACCGCGGAGCTTTTTTGTGAGCGGGAGCGCCCGGGCTTCTGGCGTTTTCTACATGCGCGACCGTGCCGGCTGGCGGCGATGTTCGGTGACGCCATTCCGCTGCGGCATCCGCAAATCACCTGGCCGCAGAGCGTGGCGCGCCATCCCGAGTACCTGAAGATGCTCGCGGCTTTCGACCGCGTCTGGGCGATCTCCGAGGCGAGCCGGAGCGATCTAGTAAGCTTCTGGCGCTGGCAGGGCGGGGCGGTGCGGGCGGCTGTGGATACGATCGTGCTGGGGGCGGATTTTGACCGACAGCCACGGTCAGTCCCGCCGCCGGATCCACCCGCGGCGCAGTTGCTGTGCGTGGGGATACTGGAGCCGCGCAAGAACCAGTGGTTCCTGCTCGACGTGTGCGAGGCGCTCTGGGCCGCGGGCGTCGAATACGAACTCCATCTCGTCGGGCGGGTGAATCCGCATTTCGGCCGACCGATTAGCGCCCGCCTGACGGCCATGCGGAAAACGCATCCCCGCGCGCATTACCACGAGGCGCTGTCCGATGCGCTGTTGCCGCAGCTCTACGCGGCGGCCCGGGTCACCGCGTTTCCCACGCTGGCCGAGGGTTGCGGTTTGCCCGTGCTGGAGTCGTTGTGGAAGGGGCGCCCCTGTGTGTGCAGCGATCTGCCGGTTTTGCGCGAAATCACCGACCTCGGCGGTTGCTTGGTCGCGGCGCCGAACGACCGGGAGGCATGGATCAGCGCGTTGCGCACGGCCCTCACCGACGATGGCGAATGGCGGCGACTGGCTGCGGCAGCGGGAGCGCGGCCGCTGCCAGTCTGGGCAGACACTGCCCGTGTCTTGCTGGCGGGATTGATCTGAGCCAAAAGCTGCAATTGCTGGCAATTCTCCTCGTGCACTCGCGAACCGATTGGTCTGCGGGTGTAGGAAGCCCGCTTGCGGGCGATCATCGGTGCGTAGGGCCGGCGCTTGTCGCCGGGCCAATGGTCCATGGCAGAACGGTCCGCCGACGAGCGGCGACCCTACGTCAACGGCATGATGCCGGGTATGTCGTGGCGGTTGTCGGGATCAGCGGTAGAGCCAGACGATGTCCTGCTGCCGGACCCAGCCAGTCTGACCGTTATCGAACACCAGGCGCACCCATCCAAGAAATTCCCGGTCGACCACCCCAAGCGAACCAGCGGGAAGCGAGGAGGTCTTTTGTTGGGTGTCAGCCTCGGTGGGAATCGACCGGAGCAGTACCTGATGCCACGCGATCGCGGCGCGTGAATCGACCGTCTCGCCATAGAAATGGAGCGAGATCACCGCACTGAGGGCGAGCACGAGCGCTACCGCCGCGGCCCCAACCGCGGTGGGGCGTACCCATTCGCCGGAGACGCTGCGATAGGCGCGCAGCAAGAGAATCAGAAGTCCAGCGGCGAACACCAGGCCTGCTCCGACCAGCAACCATTGCCATTCGGCCGGCGAAGCGAGACGCGCCAACAAATGCGGACCGGAGGCGATGGCAAACTCGCCGAGACCGGGCGGCGTGTAATCGGCGCGCTCGTAACCCAGGCCGAGATGCCAGCGGACGGATTCGGGACGCGGATTAAGCAGAAAGGCGGACGTCCATTGCGCAGCGGCCTCGGGCCAGTGACCCTGCTGCGCGAGCGCAAGGCCGAGATTGTGCCGGGCTACCCAATCGGTCGGGTCGCGAGCGATGGCGGCGCGCCAGCCCTGTTCCGCAGTCGAAAAATCACCCGCGTCATAGGCGTTGCGCGGGCTGGCGAAGCTATCCGCGGGCTTCGCGGCAGTCGGAGATTCAGCCTCGGTCCCGGCCCAGGCCTTGGGCCCGACGCAGACCAGGCAGAACAAGACGATGACGGCAGTGAGGATCTTGTGGTCGGGGCGTTTCCGAGCGCGGTCGTCGTTGCCGCCCAACCACGGCCAAAGGTTCTGCGGGTGGAAAAGGGATGACGCCTGCCAGCCAGGCACTCGCGTCGCTTCGAGCGCCGCTTCGGCCCGCCCCATCCAATCGTCAGGCAGGAGGTAGCCATTGCCATAGAGGGCCCGGTCTGATTCCGCCCAGAGTTTTTCCCAATGATTTTCCTCCGCCCCGCCCCGGGTCATGCCCTTCAGCCTCCGAGGCTGGCGGGCCAGGATGGCCGCGCTGGGGGCGGCATGGGCGATGGCGAGAAGAATGGCAGTCTCGTGCTGCCACGCGTGAAGCGCCGGAATCCGCGCCCGGGGGTTGGATGCTGCCGGCATGCCGGCGAGAATCTGGCCGAGACGCTCACGAGCCTCGCGCTGTGCCCGCAGCGGATCGGTCCGCCGGGAACGCAACGCCGCCAGAATGAGCCAGGCTGGAATCAGCCAGAGCACGGAGGCCAACAGCCAGAGCAACCAGGGATCCGTTCCAAGCGGAACCAGTCCAGTATCGGTGCCGACCAGTGGATCGCGCGGAATCCCGGCCGGCGCCGTCGGTGGCGCCGCCAGGTGCGGCGTGGCGGTGCCCGTCGTCGGCATGGTCGGCGCCGAGGTATTCGAAGACGGGGGCGTGAAGAGCAACTGGCTGTTTGCTTCAGTCGATCCGGGCGGCATGATCGTGACCGTTGCCCGGTCGGTCTGTACGGTCCGGTAGGTGCCCGAGCGGGGATCGAAGTAGGAGTAGCTGACCGGCCCGAGCGGGTACGTGCCGGGTTTGGTGGGAATGAGCACGGCATCTTCAGAGAGGGTGGCGTCGAAGAGTTTACCTTCGGACGGCGTGCGCTTGGCCTGAGGCTGCAGCACCTTGAAATCCTTCGAAACCTCCCGCGCAGGCAACCCATGCACATCGGGCCAATTGCCCGTGCCGCGCAGCTCTAGCGTCCACGTGATGGGTTCGCCGACGGCAACCGTGGCGGGCACGATTTTGGAGGTTAAAGTGAACTGGCCGACGGCCCCCCCGAAATCGACAGGTGCGCCATCGGGCAGCGGCTTGATGGTTAGGGAGGGCACATTGCTGGTGACCGTCGGCTGGATGATCCCGTTTTGGAACGAAAAGAACGTGTCCCCATTCGACGGCACCAGGAGGGCCGCCTGCTGGCTGGCGGGTTTCAGGGAGTAGGCACCAGGGGCGCTAAAACATCCGCGGGTCTTGTAGAGAATCTCGTCACGGGGCTCGCCACCGCGATCGGTTTCCGTCTGCTCCGGCCGCGCCCAGTCCTCGACCAGGAGCGGCGCATGATCCCATTGGAGCGCGCCGACACCGCGCAGGTGGAAGCGTTTGGCCACAGCCAGCGTGTAGGTGACTGGAAAGACTTCTCCCGCCCAGAATTCGCCGCCGGCCGGTGTCAGGCTGGCTTTGGCCGCGGTCTCGAGCGGGATGGAGGTTTGGCCGACCGTGACGTTGCCGACCGCGAATGTGGCAGCGGCGACATGCTGCACGCCTTTGTTGGTCTCGACGTCAAATGCCGAGATGCGCACCTCAGGGCGTTTCGTTGGCCGGGCGTCGAAGTTCAACACATGTTTTCGCGTCACGCTCATGTTTTCCATGGCAAAACTCGAAGCCGATCCGGTGAACTGGAGCTCCAATCCGTCGGGGGAGGGCAGCTTGGGGTCGCCGTCGGGTTCGCAGTTCTCGAAGACCAACTGGAGCGGACTGGCCTGCCCATAGGCGAGCGAGCCGGCATTGGGCTCCCAGTAGACGCGCTGCGCCGATGCCAGGGCGCACGGCAGCATCAACAGAAACAGACAAGCGGGAATGAGGCGGAACATGAAAAGCTTCACCAGTCGCGACCTTTCTGCGGGGGAGGTTTGTGGTCCCGGCTGTCGAGCATTTGGAAAAGCTCGGCCGGCGAATCTTGATTCCGAAGCTGGTCGAGCTTCTGGATGGGCAGCACGAGAGACGGGTCAGCCTTCGTTCCCGGCGGTTGGCGCGGCTGGCCGCCGACCTTCTGGGTTTCGCCCGTGTTGGCCTTGGCGGGTTCGGGGGGCGGCGGGGGCTTGGGCTGGAAATCTGGCTTGGTTTGTTGTTCGGGTGATTTCTCCGGCGGGGAATCCGCCGGGTTGCCGCTGGCATTCTGCTGCTGCGGTTGCTCCTGGTTTTTCTGCTGCGGCGGTTGTTTTTGCGGGGGTGGCTCGGGTGGTTTTTTGAGCAGATCCTCGAGCTCACTTCGGAGTTCAGGCCAGTCAGCCGCCGGTTTGGATAGCTTTTCACCCGCTTCGACTCCGGCCAAAGCGTCGTGCACCGCACCCGGCATCACCGGCTGACTCGCTTCCCGCAGTCGTTTTCCCCAGGTGACCGTTTCGCGGGCGAACGAGGCATAGTCCGCGGCGGAAAGGGCTGGCTGCCCGGACAGCTGTTCGACGAGCTTGCTGAGGGGCGCGGCGTAGGTCGAGGTGTCCTCGGCCGCGAAACTGGAAACCGGATACCGGATGCCGGAAAGAACAATCAATAGGATAACCGCAGCGGCCACCTTTCCGGCCGCCGGGCTTCGTTCTCCTCCGGCGGACTTTCCGCTTTCCGCTATCCGGTTGCCGGTATCCGAACTCCGCTTTCCGGCATCGGCAGCAAGCGGGAGATTGCGCACCCGCGGCCGGACCGGGAATTCGCGCCACAGGCTGAGCAGCAGGCACAAGAGCGCCGGCGCCAGCGCCCATTGAAAACGTTCAAGATGCCGAATCTCGGTCCGCTCCTTGAACTCCCCGCGGCGGCCCGAGGCGACGGTCTGCTTCAGAAGTGCGCCGAGATCCACCCATGCGCTGGCGTCGGTGTAGACGCCGTTGGTGGTGGTGGCGAGTTCCTGCAAGGTCGAGCTGTTGAGTTTCGAGAGCACGACGGCGCCGCGTTCGTCCTTCACGTAGCTGCCCCCTTCATCGGGAATGAACGCTCCTTGCGCGGTCCCGACACCCAGGCCGATCACCCGGATGTTTTTCTTCTTCAGATCGTCGACCAGGCCCTGCCAACCCTCGGTCGTGCTCTCCCCGTCGCTCAGCACGATCAGATAACGGTCGGCGGTGCCGCTGGCGCTGAAGGCTTCCAGCACGGCGTGCAGCATGGCCTCGTAATCGGTGCCGCCCACCGGCATGAAGGCAGGGTTCAGCGACGGCAGAAACTCGTTCAGCACCTCGTAGTCGGCGCTCAGCGGTACTTGCAGAAACGCGGTGCCGGCGAAAACCACCAGGCCGACGCGTTCGCCGCGCAGGCCGTCCAGCAGACCCTGGATCAGCAAACGGGCGCGTTCCAGGCGGGAGGGCCGGACATCGGGCGCCAGCATGCTGCGTGACAGATCGAGGGCGATGACGATCTCGCGGGATTGATCGAAAACCGGTTCCTCGACGCGGCCCCATTGCGGGCGGGCCAGGGCGACAATGCCGAAGGCCAGTCCGAACCAGAGGAAGAGCCGTCCGCGCGTGCTGTGGTGCCCCTCGCCGACGGCCGCCTGTCTCGCCCCCGCCCAGGCGCGCAGGATCTTCGGCCAGTGGCGGAACGATTCGTCTTTTCCGCGCCGGACCGAGTCCCCGAACGCCAGAAAGGCGACCGGAACGAGCAGCCAGAGCAGATGGGGCCAGAAGAAGATCATGGCCGGAAGGAAGGTCCGCTGGTGAGCGGCGAGCGGGCCGGAACGGAACGATTCCGCAGGGTGGGCCAGGCCAGGACGATCCCCGCCAGAAACACGCAGAGGAACCCGGGCACGGCGAACCACGGAAAGAGCTCCGTGGTGAGCAGGTACGACTTTGCCTCGAACTCGATTTTCTGGGCCTCGTCGATCGATTGGAAGGCCGACTTGATCGTCCCGGCATCCCTGGCTCGGTAGAAGCGGCCACCCGTTTGTTCCGAGATGCTGGCCAGCGCATTTTCGTCAAGATCCGCCATGATCTGAGTGTACGTGATCGTTTTTCCGTGTTCGTCCTGCACCGGCAGATAGCTATAGCCATCCGTGCCCGCTCCAATCGTGTACACGGGGATTCCCCGGGCGCGCGCGATCTCGGACGCTTGCGGCGGCGTCAGCACCCCGGCGTTGTTTGAGCCGTCCGTCAGGAGGATGACAAAGGCGCCTTTTCGGTGGTTCCCTTCCTCGCGGCCGGCCTGTTCGAGGCGCGTCAGCGCGACGCCGAGTCCGTCGCCGATGGCGGTATGGTCCGCGTCGATGACGCCGATCTCGATGCGATCGAGCTGGCGGGAGAGCCAGGCGTGGTCGAAAGTGAGCGGCGAAAGCGTGTAGGCCTGGGTCGCGAATACCACGATGCCGATCCGGTCGCTCGGCCGGTTCTGCACAAAGGCCTGGATGACAGGTTTGATGACCTGAAGGCGATTCGGACCTTCGCCCGGCCGGTGATTGTCTTCGGCCAGCATGCTGCCCGAAAGATCGATCGCCAGCATGATGTCATAACCTTGTTGATGAACCTGGCGCTTGTCGTCCACCCGCTGCGGGCGCGCCAACGCAAAAACCAGCAGGGCCAGCCCCGTCACGCCCACGCTCACCGGCAGCCGCGAAAACGTTGCCACCGACGGACGATACCAGGCCGCGGCAAACGGCACGACGAGGGCCGGGACGCCGCGCCGTCCCCGCAGCCATGTCACCAGCGGAATCACCGCCAGCGCCAGCAGCCACCAAGGATCATGCAGCGTATGGTTGTCGTAGGTCACTTCAGAAACTCCAAGGGACAAAAGCCAAACGCCAAAGCTCCAAATCCCAAACGCCAAATCCCAAGGAAGTCCGAACCGCCAATTCGCAGATTCCATGGGAACACCAGGGACACAACGGCGACAGTCTGCTGATGTTTATGCCGGGTTGGCATTGCTTTGGGATTTGGAGTTTGGAATTTGGAGTTTACCCCCGTGATCGGGTCTTCATGCGGGCGTGAAAGAACCGGACCAGCGCATCGAGCCGTGGTTCTTCCGTGCTCACGATCAGCCGGCTCAGCGTGTCGGGAAACAGATCGCGAAACGCCGCCGTCCGGCGTTGGACCCATTCCGTATGCGCCAGCCGCTGCGCAGCCGTCCCGTCCAGCGTGACCAAACGGCCGGCCAGGGGATCGTACGCCACCAGTGCGTCACCGGCGGGAAGGGCGCGCTCCCAGGGATCGTCGACGCGAAAGCCCATCGTGTTATACCGGCGGCGCAGCACGCCCCAACCTTCCGGCACCTCGCGCGGCGGGAAGTCGGAGAGCCAGATAACAATGCTATGCCGCGGTGCGGTTCGGGCGAGAAGCTGCCAGGGGATCTCGCAGGTCGGCGGCCGGATGGCGGCCGGCCGGCCGCGACGGGCCTCCCCCGTGACTCCGGGAGGCGGCGTGGTCGGTGCCACGATAAAGGGCGGGGTGGAGAGCGTCGGCGCGGATCCAGGCCGCGCCGGCTGGTCCTGCAAAGCGGGCGGGGGCATGCCCAGCAACGTGGAGGCGGCGTGCAGGATTGGCCCGCGGCCGCGCACGGGCTCCTTCAGGTGATATCCGCCGGGCGCGGCATAAACGTATCCGACCCGATCCCGATTCACCGCGCCGAGCAGCATCACCAGACTGGCGAGTTCCAGCAAAGCTTCGCGCTTTGAGAGATCGGAGGAACCGAACTGCAGGCTCGGCGAATCCTCAAAGACGAGCAGCAACGTGACCTCGCGTTCTTCGACGAATTTCTTGCGGTAGGGTTCGCCGAGGCGCGCCGTGACATTCCAGTCGATGTCGCGCACATCGTCGCCGAATTCATATTTGACCACCTGATCGAACTCCATGCCGCGTCCGCGGAAGGCCGAGCGGTATTCTCCGCTCAGCACATTCTCGACGGCATGCCGCACGCGCCATTCCAACCGACGCAGAAGAGCAAGGGCTGAATGACTGGAATGCTGAAAGCCTGACTCAGAGCCTCCCGCGATGGTGGTCCGCTTCATGGTTGGGTGAATCAGTCCTTCAGCCTTTCAGCTGTCAGCTTTTCACCACGGTCGGAACCGGTGTTCGTTCGATGATCTGCCCGATGATTTTGTCGGTGGTGATCTCCTCCGCCTCGGCTTCATACGTCAGACCGAGCCGGTGCCGCAGGATCTCGGGCGCCAGTTCCTGCAGCAGCGCCGGGGCGACGAAATCGTCCCCGCGCAGCCAGGCGAGCGCCCGGCCGGCCTGAAAGAGAGCGAGCGACGCGCGCGGTGAAGCGCCGAAATTGAGCTGCCGCTTGGCGTTGGGGTTGTCGGTGCGTTCGGCCAGCATTCTCGTCGACCGCACGAGGGAAAGAATGTACCGGTGCACTTCGGGAGCGACGTAAACGCGATCAACTTCCTGGCGCAGCGCCAACAATTCCTGGCCGCTGGAAACGGCGGCCAACACCGGCTGGCTGGTCACTTGACCCCAGCGTTGCATCATCGTGCTCTCTTCCTCGTTGGACGGGTAATCCACAATCAACTTGAACAGAAAGCGATCGGTCTGCGCCTCGGGCAGCGGGTACGTGCCTTCCTGCTCAATCGGGTTTTGCGTGGCCATCACGAAGAACGGCGTCGGGAGCGGCTGGGACAGACCGCCGATCGTCACCTGGCGCTCCTGCATCGCCTCGAGCAGCGCGCTTTGGACCTTGGCGGGGGCGCGGTTGATTTCATCCGCCAGCAGCAGGTTGGCGAAGATCGGTCCGCGATGGGGCACGAAGGTCCCTTCCTTGGGCTGAAAAACCATCGTGCCGACGACGTCGCTCGGCAGGAGGTCGGGAGTGAACTGGATCCGCTCAAATTGCACGCCCAGCGCCTGGCCCAGCGACTTGACGAGCAGCGTCTTGGCGAGGCCGGGCATGCCCTCCAGCAGCACGTGCCCGTTGGCGAGCAGCGCCACCAGCAGACGCTCGACGATGACGTCCTGACCAATGACCGCTTTGGCGATTTCTGTGCTGAGTTTTTTGGACCAGACGGGACCGTTGGGCATGGGAGAAGATTCGGGTTGGGATCTGACGAAAAGGCCGGGTTCGGGCATTCGACTCGGGAAACGTTTAAATTGCTGCGGTCGCGGACATTGGTTTGACTGCCCTGAGCTGCGTAAGTTTCACCGCAGAGATACTAAGCCATGGCGGGATTTCCACTGCAAATCGAGCAGGATGTGCGTCGGCGACTGGCCGCCCTCGGCGTGCCGCCGGCTGACGTCGAAGAGCGTTTTGTACGCGGCACGGGTCCCGGCGGGCAAAAAATCAACAAGACATCCTCCTGTGTCTGGCTCCGTCACGGCCCAACGGGTATTGAGACGCGTTGCCAGCGGGAGCGTTCACAGGTCGTCAACCGAGCACTGGCCTGGGCGGAGCTCTGTGCAAAGCTGGAGGAGCGAAAACGAGTCGCGGCAGCGGCGAGGCAGGATGAACAGGCGAAGAATCGTCGTCGTAACCGCCAGAAAAGTCGCGGCCAGAAGGCAAGGATGATTCAATCGAAGAAGCACCGCGCGGGCATAAAATCCAGCCGGGGACGGGTCGGCGCGGATTAAAGGGGCGGAAGTGCCTCAGCCTGCTCGGACAGCCCGGGCCTGCGCCGCCGCGCGATACCTCCGACGAACCTTGAGAACGTCTGGCCCGCCGGAAAGACGATCCGCTTGAGTGGCGCGGCGTCTGCGCCAGTCCCGGGCCATTCAAGCTGACGAGGGCCGGTCAGTGCCCGCTTTCCGCGGCCTGCGCCTTCAGATTAGCCATTTGGTCCTGATAGGTGTGAAGCTGTTTCTGAAGGTCCGCGACCTTCTTTTGGGCAGCGGCGATCTCGGAAGTAATGCCGCCGGGGGTGGAGGCGCGGGCAGGCTCTGAAGTGAGGGCGGCCGCAAATGGAGCAGTCAGAACGACTGTAGCCAGGACTACCGTCAACTGGAAGGCCGCAGGAAACGTGTCCGGCGGGGCCGAGATTCGGGAACGGGAACGTTGGGGAGATTCATAAAGCGGGGGATCGTTCAGATGTTTGCGAGTGTGGCTGAATTTTAAATCAGTTAAACAAATGGCCGCTGAAGCCGTCGCTGCTCGGAGGCGGCGCCTCGCCAGGGATGATTCCGCCCAAAATCTAGCTTTGCGTGGAACGGAATTCTGACAATGATCACAGCATGGACCAACTGGATCCAGCATTGGAGGAGGCGCGTCGGGCAGGCATCGATCTCGATCTGCTGGATTCCAACCTGGCGCTAACCTACGAGCAACGCGCCCTGCGACACGAGTCGGCTCTTGAACTGGTGTTGACGCTACGGGAGGCTCGGGCCGCCTATGAAAAGTCTCAACCTGCTGCTTCAGAGGCTCGCTGATGCCGGACCGGAATTTGTCGTGATCGGAGGCTATGCGGGTGTCCTGCATGGTTCCTCGTATGTGACAAATGATCTGGATATTTGCGTAGTTCTGACCCGCGAAAATGTCGCCAGGCTTCGGACGGCACTCGCTGATCTTAATCCTGTGCACCGGTTGACACACCAGAAACTGTCGTTCCTCAAGTTTCCGCCGGCCGACCAGGACCTGGCCAATGTCTATCTGGAAACGGATGGTGGTATCGTCGATGTGCTGGGCAGCGTTCTCGGTGTGGGCGATTACCCATGCCTGCGCCAGCACGCTATTGAGATTCCGTTCTTTGGGCGGCGTTGCTGGGTCATGTCGCTCGAAGATCTGATTAAGGCCAAAGAGGCTTTGGGACGGGAAAAAGATTTATTGACGGCGAAGGAACTCCGGGCCATCGCGGCCAAACGCCAAAAGGACAAACCGACCGCCTGAGTCGGATTCCTACAACAATTCCACGGCGTCGCCGACGGACACACGCCCGGTCTTGGTCTCGTGAATGAGGTTGCGGCCGAACATCATGGCGCCCTCCGCGTCGCGGCGGTAGGAAGCCAGCGTGCGGAGCGGTTCCTGGGCGCGTTCGGCGGTCAGTTGGTCGGTGGTGGTTACGACGCAGCGGCCGCAGCGGGTGGCGCCGTGGAAAACGACTTCGCCGATCCTGAAACGGCTCCAAGTGTCTTCAGCGTAGGGCGCGCCGCCGGCGACGACCAGATTGGGCCGAAAGCGGTCCATCGGCACGGGTGCATCGAGCCGAGCGTTGAGATCGGCGAGCGACTCCTCCGCAATCACCAGAAAAGGAAAGGCATCGGCGAAGGACACCTCGTGCGGCGAGCCGTCGGGCCCCTGCAACCCCGCGGGGATTTTTCGCCTGGGGATGGGCCGCGAATAGGCGAGGCCGGCGCGCACCAGCCGGCAGGAAAGACCAAGAAAATCGCCCAACCATTGCGCCGGCGCTTCTCCGCAATCATCGGCGGTCACCGAGTCTTTCCAGACGGAAACACTGTAAACCGGAGAGCGGAGGGCGGAGACCGGAGAGTCAATACCGGAAACCGGAGACCGGAAACCGGAAAGCGAAACAGAAACCGACCCGCGGCTGGGGTATGACAGGGTCAGGTTTTCGGCCGTCAGCGCAGTCTCGATCAGCGCCATCCGGGGATGAACGCGTTGTGTAAGGAACTGGCCTTGGGCGTCGACGACCATGTAGCGGCGATCGCCGGCGAACCCCCGCGCATCGACGAGGGCCGACTCCACGGCGAGCCCGCGGCAGGATTTCACCGGGTAAACGTACAGGGCGGTCACGCGGAGCATGGCGGGAACAGATAATTCCGGGCCGGCCGGCGCGGCAAGCGGACAAAATATCAGTTGACGGCAGAGGAGCCAAAACCATAGTCCGACATTCCTTTTCGCGGGCGTAGCTCAGTTGGTAGAGCGCCACCTTGCCAAGGTGGTTGTCGAGAGTTCGAGTCTCTTCGCCCGCTCCATTTCAAGACCCTCCCCGGCGGAGGGTCTTTTTTTGTTGGCCGAGGAAGGGGAGCCGCTATGGGTGAAGGAGTTGAAAGCCGCCGAATTCTTTGCGTTGCCGCCGTCGCTCGCCGCGTTCGCGGCATTTTTCCCGCCCGACGCCCCGCCGTGGGAATGGCTGAAGCAGATTGGTCCGGCGTTGGCGGGTTTCCGCAGTGACGTTCCGCGGCCCACACTGCCACCCGGGGTGCACGCCGAGGGAGCGCTGTGGATTCATCCGACCGTCAAGCTGCCGTCCTATGCCACCCTCATTGGCCCGCTCTATATCGGCGCGCGCTCGGAGATCCGGCCCGGCGCCTTCGTGCGAGGCAACCTGATCGCGGGCGAAGATTGCGTGATTGGCCACGGCGCCGAGATCAAGAACACGCTCATGATGGACCGCGTTCATGCGCCGCACCGACCGTACATCGGCGACTCGATCCTGGGGAACGGCGCGCACCTGGGCGCCGGCGTTGTGCTCTCAAATCTCCGGCTCGATCAAAAGAACGTCTTCGTGCGGCTCCCGGACGGATCGGTCGACAGCGGCCGGCGCAAGTTCGGCGCCATTCTGGGCGACGGAGCAGAGGTGGGCTGCAACTCGGTGCTCAACCCGGGGACCCTGCTCGGTCCGCGCGCGTTGGTCGCTCCGGCGATTGCGTTTGGCGGCTATCTGCCGGCCGGGCAGATCGGCCGGGTGCGCTACACCATCGTTTCCGAGCCGCGACGGGACTAGCCCCACTTGCGGGAACTCACGGCCATACGGACGGCGGGCGGGCGCTCATGGCTGAGCTGATCATGCAGTAGGAAGGTCGCTTGCGACCGATGATCGCCCGCAAGCGGGCTTCCTCCACCGGCATACCGAACGGTTCGCGAACGCCCGAGGAGAATTGCCAGCAATTGCAGTTTTTGGCTAAGGATCGCGCCTCGCACTGCGGTTTGTGGTTGGATTCTCTCTTGCCCAGTTTCCCAATCCCGCACTTGCTCGTAGCCCGTTGTCGCAGGCGACCGATGAACCAGGCCTGCGCCATCGAAACTGCAAATTCATGAGGATCCTTTCTGGCATCCAGCCCTCCGGGGCGCTGCATATCGGCAACTACTTCGGGATGATGAAACCTGCGATCGAACTCCAGTCGCAGGGCGAGTGCTATTATTTCATCGCCGACTATCATTCGATGACGTCGCTGTCCGACGCCGCCGAGCGCCGCCGGAATTCACGGGATGTGGCGCTGGACTTTCTCGCCTCCGGCCTCGATCCGCAGAAGAGCGTTTTTTTCCGACAGTCCGATCTGCCGGAGGTGACCGAGCTGACCTGGATCATCGGTACGCTCACGCCGATGGGCCTGCTGGAACGCGCCCATAGCTACAAGGACAAGCTGGCCAAGGGGGTCGCCGCCAACTTCGGGCTGTTTGCCTATCCGGTGCTGATGGCCTCCGACATTCTGCTCTACGATTCCAACCTCGTGCCGGTCGGCAAGGACCAGAAGCAGCATGTCGAAATGACGCGCGATATTGCCATCAAGTTCAATCAGACCTACGGCGAGACGTTCGTGATTCCCGAGCCGGCCATCCGCGAGGAGGTGGCGACCGTGCCCGGACTCGACGGCCAGAAGATGAGCAAGAGCTATGGCAACACGATCGAGCTTTTCGGCGAGGAGAAGGCGATGCGGAAACGGATCATGTCAATCGTCATGGACAGCCGAACGCCGCTGGAGCCGAAGCCCGATGCGGATCGGAACGTTGCGATCCAATTGCTAAAGCTCGTGGCGCCGAAAGAGGTGGCGGTCGACTATGAGAACCGCCTGCGCACCGGCGGACTGGGTTATGGCGACTTGAAGAAGACCCTGTTCGAGCACTACTGGAATCATTTTGCCGCGGCGCGAGCCCGCCGCGCCGAGCTCGTCGCCAACCGCGATTACGTCGACCAGGTGCTGCGCGACGGCGCCGAACGTGCCCGCGCGGTCGCGAGCAAAGTGCTGGAGCGCGCGCGCGTGGCCTGCGGGCTGGGGGATTGAGTCCCGATGCGGGCCGATGGCCCGGACGCGAGGTCCGGCGCTACGTTCTACGCAGCGTAGGGTCGGCGCTTGTCGCCGGACCGAAGTGAGCCCGTAGGGTAAAACCAGATCTTGCAGTCTGACGAAAATGTTCGAATCAGGCGGGAATGGGCACGATTCGCCGCCAAACAGCACGTTTGCGTTGGGCCAGAGTGTCGATCCCCGGGGCCCGATATTTCCTTAAAGTATGTACGCAAAATCGCACCCCTGTTTTCTCACTCCGAGAACACGCCTCGCGGTCGGTGGAGACTCTCTTTGCGTTGCACGATGCCGACGACATCGAGTTGCTTGCTGCCACGGTCATGCCAGACCATGTTCACATGGTATTTGTCCTCGGATCGCGCCTCACGGTCGGGCAGGTGATGGCGAAATTCAAAACGTTGGCCCGGGGCGGCGACGCATGGCGATGGCAGCAAGACGGGTTCGAACATAGACTGCGGGCCAACGAGGCGGCGGAGGATTACGGCTTCTATGTTTTCATGAATCCTTATCGTGCGCGGTTAGCACCGATCGCTCAGCCGTGGCCATGGTGGACGTGTCCGGATACGGAGCAATTCGGCTTCACGCAGAAACTCGATCGCAACGGCATTCCTCCTGAGGAATGGCTTGATCAGGTGGAGGAGACGAATAGCCGGATTGCGACAGGCGAATAACAGACAATGGCCCGGACGCGAGGTCCGGCCCTACGGATCCCAGCGACGCAGGGTCAGCGCCTGTCGCCGAACCGACCTTTCTCCCTCAAGAACGGGGCAAAGCCGGATGGCCCGGACGCGAGGTCCGGCCCTACCATGCATCGGGTTCGATGCTATTTCACCGGCGTCAGCCGGAACAGGACAACGTCATGTGATTCGACGTGGTCCGTGCGTGCCGTGCGCGTGGTGCCGAGGTCCTTCTTCGCCCAGACGTCGCGCACGGTGTATTCGCCCTTGAGGATCGACATCGCGGACCAGTCGGTGGTCAGGTCGGCAGCCGTCGCTCCGGTGTTGAGCACGCAGACGGCCCACGCGCCGCCTGAAAGTTCCCGGACCCAGATCTCCCGGCCGGTCTCCGCCCGAAACCGCCAGCCCTGCTTGCCGAGTGAATCCTGGTCGATCGCGATGACGTCCTTGTTGGTCAGGATGTCGTGCACTTCTTGCGACATGCTCCGGACGTCATTGCCCGCAATCAATGGCGCCGCAATGATGCACCACAGGCTGAAATGGGCCCGTGATTCGGGCAGCGTCAGACCCTTGTTGCCCACCTCAAGCATATCAGGATCGTTCCAATGTCCGGGTCCGGCATATTGGCCAATGCCATTTGGGCCTTCATTGGTGACGAGCGAGTATTGCAGATCGAGGATCAGCTTCCATCCGCTTTCCCATCGCTGCCTGCTGTCGTAGCCCGCCATGATATCACCCGTGGTGCGCCAGAGATGGCCCACGTCCTGAGCCCACTCCCAAGGCTTGTTCTGGCCCCATTCGCAGAGGCTGAATACCATCGGCCGTCCAGCAGCATGGATGGCGTCGCGCATGGTTTTGTAGGTCTCGCGGGCGTCGGCGGTGCCGTGACTGCACCAGTCATACTTCAAGAAATCGACGCCCCACACAGCGTATTTGAGCGCATCCTGAAACTCATGGCCTCGTCCTCCGGGGTAGCCGCCGCAAGTCAGGGTCCCTGCGCAATTATGGATGCCGAATTTAAAACCCTTGCTGTGCAGGTAGTCTCCGAGCGCCTTCATTCCGCTCGGGAATTTCTTCGGGTCTGCCACGATGTTCCCATTGGCATCGCGTTCCATGGCTTCCCAACAGTCGTCGACGACGATGTACACATAGCCGGCGTCGCGCATGCCGTTCGCGATCATGGTATCGGCGGTCCCCTTGATCAGCTGTTCGTCGATGTTCGCGGCGAACGTGTTCCAGGAGTTCCAGCCCATCGGCGGAGTCAGCGCCAAGCCTTCGAATTTCTGGGCGAAGGCCGTGGCCGTCAGGCCCAGGGTGGCAAGAAGGAGGATCTTTCTCATGGGAGCGATGGTTGGGGGAGGAGAACTTTCCGGTCAGGACGGGGAAGTAACGTTTTGACCGAATGGAGCAGATGCGGTCAATCAGATTGCGTCCGGAGCCTGGCGGACTTCGTCCTCCATGCTCCTGGTCAAATGGCGGCGGCCATTTGGTCAATGAGAGAGCGAAAAAAATCCTACCCAGAATGGCTAAACCCGGCCGGCGCGAACAAGGTTCTTCTTGGCATGTCTGCTCTCTGCATTAACTTCGTCGATCGCAGAATCATGAATGGAGGCATTGCCGCGCGCGTCGTTGCTGCGCGCCTCGCCGGCTATCGCCGCGCGGCGCTCGGCCTCCTTGTCGCGGGCGGGTTGCTGCTGTTGGGGTCGGGTTGTGTGACCACGTCCAAGAAGCGGCCACTGCCCCCGGCCATCGCGCCCCCGCGCGTTGTTCCACCGAGTGCGACAGGAGGGGAGCCTGTGCGGCCGGTGACGATCCCTCAGGCGCCGGCGATGCCGACCCTGCCGACACCGGCGCCGCCAGCGCCCGCGGCCGGCGTGCCGGCGGTGGGACCGGAAATGGGCGTCACCAAGCTGACCATGTTAGTCGAGTCTGAACCCGCCGGCGCGACGATCGTGGTGGACGGCCGGCCCGTGGGGAAGACGCCGCTGCGGCTGGGCGTACCTGCCACGGTCTTGGGTTTTTTCCGCGATTACGTCGAGATCCGCGCCCGGTTCATCGCAGAAAATGAAACAGAGGTGTCGCAGACTGCCACGGAAGAATTCTCCCCGCGGGAGAAGGTGCCGGCCGTCCTGCATTTCACGCCAGCGGGCGTGCGGCGCACGGTGCGGGAGTGATTGATCGGGATATTCTCTGCCGCGGAGGAAGCGGCCAGGTGTGGAAGCACGTGGGTCGGGTGGCGGGATCACCCGGCAAAGGCGAACTGCGGCACCATCTGACGCGCGCGCAGCAAGGCGAGGGCGCGGGCTTCGGCGGCGCGCATCCGTTTCTTGCTCGCGGGTTGCCGGTCGTCGTGCCCGGCGAGATGCAGCCAGCCATGCACGACATAGAGGGTCAGCTCCTCGGAGAAATCGCGCCGGTGGCCCGCGGCGAACGCGCGGGCCGTGTCGGCCGAGACGCAGATCTCGCCGGCCTGCCCGAACGCCGGCGTCCCGGCGAAGGTGATCACATCGGTGGGTGACAGATCGTCGAGGAACGACGCGTGCAGGCGCGCCAGCGCAGAATCCGTGAGGAACGCAATCGACAGCTCCCCCGGCGGCACGGGATGAAGCCCGGCAGCCGGTGTACCGGGGTGCAGAATTTCGGCAGCGTGGGCGTCGAGCTGGTGGATGACGGCGGTGACCGCGCGCCGGTCAAGTCGCAGGTGCAGATGCCCGTTGTGAATCCGCACCACCCTCCGGGAAAGCGGAGAGCGGAGTTCGGAAACCGGAGAGCCTTCCAGCGAAGGTGGGGAGACCGGAGAGTTTTTCACCGCAACGGCTGAAATCCGCGGCTGTGCTGACCGCGCTGACCGACTTTCCGGTATCCGGTATCCGCTTTTGGGTTTCGGAACTCCGGTATCATCAACCGGCGTTTTGCTCCGACTTCTTAGGGGCATGGGGCGCGTCCGGTTTTTCCGCGGCGGGCGAGTAGGCAACGCGCGCGTGGAGCATGTTGAGCAACGTGAAGGCAAAGCTGCTCTTGATCTGCGTGAGTTCGGCCAGGGTCACCGGCGCGTCAGCGAGTTGGTCGTCATCCAGCCGGCTGCTGAAGATCTGATCGATGAGTTCGCCGAGATGCTGGGGGGTGACGCGGCGGAGCGAGCGGGTGGCGGCTTCGACGCCGTCGGCGAGCATGATGATGGCGCTCTCCTTGAATTGCGGCTTCGGGCCGTCGTAGCGATAGGTGGTTTCGCAGACGCGCGACTCTGGTCCCCGCGGAAACGGATCGGCGGTGTTGGCAGCAGCGGCACCGGTTGCGGCGGCGGCCGGGCGGACTTCGTTGCTGCGGGCGCGCTGATAGAAGGACTGGATCAAGGTGGTGCCGTGGTGCTGCTGGATCACGTCGATGAGGGTCTTGGGCAATTTGTGCTTGAGCGCGAGGTCGACGCCGTCCTTGACATGGCTCTTGATGATGAGCGCGGAGAACGACGGGTTGCGGTCATTGTGCGGGTTCACGCCGTCCCGCTGATTCTCGGAGAAATACTCCGGCTTCGATATTTTGCCGATGTCGTGAAAGAGCGAGCAGACGCGGCAGAGCAGCGGATTGGCGCCGATCGCGTTCGCGGCGTTTTCCGCCAGGTTGGCCACGACCAGGCTGTGATGGTACGTTCCGGGGATTTCCATCTGCATCCGGTGCAGCAGGGGATGGTTATAGTCCGTCAGCTCCAGCAAGGTGATGTCGGTCGTCCGTTTGAACAGGGTCTCGAACACCGGGAGCAGTCCGGCCACCGCCACGCCGGTGAGCAGGCCCGTGGCCAGGCCGGCGATCATCTCGCGGGCGACCATCAGGGCGGGCAATTGATCGGCGATGCCAATGAGCAGGGCAAAACAAGCGACGCTAAAACCGCCCAGCCCGGCGGCGCGCACCACGCGGCTGCGCTGCCGGATGGCGCGGCAGGAAAAAATGCCGATCATCGAGGCGAGGAAGGTGATGACGAGGAGGTCGAGCCGGTTGCCATAGATGACTCCGGTGAAGATCGAGATCAGCAGCGCCATGAAGATCGCGGATCCGGCGTCGATGAGGATGGCAACCACGAGCGGCGCCAGGGCCGTCGGCGCGACGTAGGGCAGCAGCGATGCCGCCGCAGTGTTTTCCAAGAAATACGGCAGATCGCCGATCCAATAGGTGACGCGGACCAGCGCGAGATTCAGGATGACCACGAGGGCCAGGAGGGCCAGCCGCCCGTTGTTGTGCATGGTCTCGGGGTCCTCCAGCCGGATGTAGAACACCGACGCCATGACCATCGCGAGCACCAGCAGAATGCGGCCGAAAAGCTGCAATCCCTCGTTGCGGGCGACATCGCCGTTGTGCAGGAGGAATTCGCGGTGGGCGACCAGCATCTCATACTGCTCGGGGGTGACCCGCGTGCCGGGTTCAATGATGGTCTGGCCGCGCTCGACGGTGACCATCTCCGGCCGGAGGTCGGCCATCGCCTGCTGCTGCAGCTGCTCGGTGGCGGCCTGGTCGAAGATCAGATTAGGCGTCACGCCGTTGCGGAAAAGGCGGAAGAGCGCGAGCGTGGCTTCGCGGCTGACGCCCTCGGCGGCGAGGTTGATGCGCAGGAAGGTGAGGGCCTCCTCCATCGATTGCACACGCACCTGGGCGACCTCGCCGGTGGGGCGCCGGATGCGGAACAGCGCGACGCTGTCGGTCGTGCGCGGCGTGAAATTGCTGCCACTGTCATACACGCCTTCGCGGTAGATTTCGCGCAGCGCTGCCAGGCCGTTCTCGGTGACAGTGAATCGCGTCTTGGCATCGCCGAGTGCGAGCAGCGTGGCGACGTCATCCACGGCCACCCGGTAGGGGCCCTTGGCATTGAAGGATTCAACCATGCTCTCGAGCGCGGCAGCGCGCCGCGCGGAGGGCGAAAAAGCCCCCTGCAGGCCGGAGGTTTCTCCAGTGGGAAAATCGCGATCAAGTTTTTCCAGGGCGGCGAGCAGGTCGCGCAGATTGCCCTCAAACTGCCGCAGCGGGCCCGACTCCAGCTGAAAGACCGGCGGCACGCGGTTCCGGAGCTGCGCCCGGCCCAGCTCGGTCTTGAGCTTGCTCTCGAAACTGAACGGCGCGCCCGCGACGATGCGGACCATCGCGAGCTGATTGGGCAGCACGGGCAGGGTGGCCGACGAGACTCCAACGAAGCTGATGAGGACGATCGCCGCCACCGTGACCACAAAAATAAGGAAGCCCACCGACTGGCTTTGCCGCAGGTACGTTGCGGCAAAGGAGGTATGCACGGTCTTGCGTCGCTTCCGAAGAGGAGCGCCGCCGCGGAGCAACCGGAGTCTTTGGAAAAAGGGCATGGGGGAGATCGCTGGGAGGGGGGATGGTTGGTGAGTGCGGCAGCAACCCGGGCTAGCCCCGGTCCTCCTCGTCGTCGCTGTCGGCAGTGATGGGATGCCGGTAATGTTCGTAGGCCTCGATGATTTTCTGCACCAGGGGGTGGCGCACGACGTCGGCGCCCGTGAAAAAATGAAAATCGATCCCGCTGATCCCGCTCAGGATATGCCGGACCTGGAGCAGGCCGGACTGCTTGGACCGGGGAAGGTCGATCTGCGTGATGTCACCGGTCACGACCATCCGGGAATCGTCGCCCAGGCGCGTGAGGAACATCATCATCTGCTCGGGCGTCGTGTTTTGCGCCTCGTCGAGGATGATGAACGCGTTCGACAGCGTGCGGCCGCGCATGTAGGCGAGCGGAGCGATTTCAATCGTGCCCTTTTCGACGAGCCGGGCCACATCCTCAGATGCGAGCATGTCGTTCATGGCGTCATAGAGCGGCCGGAGGTAGGGCAGAATCTTCTCGCGCAGGTCCCCGGGGAGAAAACCCAACGCTTCGCCAGCTTCGACCGCAGGCCGAGTGAGGACAATGCGCTGCACCTGGTTCTTGAGCAGGGCAGAGATCGCCGCGGCCACCGCCAGGTAAGTCTTGCCGGTGCCGGCGGGTCCGATCCCGAAAACCACGGGGTTCTTCTGGATCGACTGCAGGTAGAGCTTCTGCCCCACCGTCTTCGGCACGATGCTCTTCCGGTTGGTGGCGATAACCAGAGGTTCCGAGAAAAGCTTGCGGATCTGCGGACCATCGCCGCGGGCGAAGCCCTCCAGGAGCTGGCCGAATTCCTGGCTCCGCACGGTCAATCCTTGCTGCCGCCCTTCGCTCAGAAAGGTGAAAAACCCCTCGACACGTGCAATATCCGCGTCGGGGCCGTCGATCTTCAGCCAGTCTTCGCGGGTTGCAAGTTTCACGTTGAAAGCCTGTTCAACCGCGAGCAGGTTCTCGTCGCGGCCACAATAGAGCTGATGCAGGTAACGGGGATTCTGATAGTAGAGGGTTTTGGAAGGCACGATGGAATACTCTGAGCGGCCGCCGATGGAAGCCGCGACGATTCAGCGGGTTTTCCGATCAAGTCGCTTCGATTTCGGATGGCGCCCCCGGGGCCGGCTTTTCCCAGCCAGGACCCCGGGCAGGGCAGCGACCAGCCGATCGTAGGTCGATTCGAGCGCCTGGGGCAAAACACGGGTCTCGCCGATGACGGGCATGAAATTCGTATCCCCGGTCCAGCGTGGTACGATATGGGCGTGCAGGTGAGCGATGCTCCCGCCGGCCGCGGAGCCGAGGTTAAATCCAATGTTGAATCCGTCGGGATTGACCGCCGCGCGCAGCACCTGCTGCCCGACCACGATGATCTCCATCAGGTCCGCGCGTTCTGCGGGCTCCAGATCGCCCGGTTCCGCCACAGCCCGGAACGGGACCGCCAGCAGATGGCCGGGATTATAGGGAAAGCGGTTTAGGACCAGGTATGACAGACGGGTGCGATGGAGGATGAGGGCGGCGCGGTCGTCCCCTTGATTTGGAAGTTCAGTGAAGAGCCGGCCGTTGTGGGACGGCTTCGGCGCTTCGATGTAAGTCATCCGCCAATACGCATGAAGCTGTTGCATTGCAGCAGCCGGGCACAGTAGGGGAGGGATCGGCGATGTCAAAACGCGATTGACGCGGCATGGCAGGGCACACGCTTGCTTTCATAACGTAACCTGGTAATAGAAAGAGTCTTAAGTTTTCATTCCTCAAAGGGATGCCATCCTGCTCGCCGCCCACATTTACGCATTCAAAACAAAGGTTTTTGGGCTAACGGGGGTTGCGCGTCTCGGCCAAAACGATGCAAAATGCAGGCGATTCCGAGGGTAGAATCACCTGCAAGCAGGCTCCTACATCGATCACCTGATGGCGTGATGTTTACGAGTGATGGCGGGGTTTTTTGAATAAATACGGCTTAGTTTATGCCACTAAGAAAAAGCGCTTTCCAAGGACAAATCAGCTTTGGCCCGCACTGCCCCTCGGCATGTTTCCTTTCGTCACCGGGCTGGGACTTGACATCAATTGTCGCCGGCAACACCCTTGACCCAATTCAAGTTTCACTTTGTAAGAAGTGGGCCTTTGGCCCGCTTTTTTTTTCCACAAATCAATCCATATGAGCAGCGAAATCCTTTCCGTCCTCGAATACATGGAGAAGGAAAAGGGGATCGGTCGCAACGACATGATCGCCGCGATTGTCAACGCCATCAAGACGGCGGCGCAAAAAGGCATTAACTCCGGCCAGGAGTTGAAGATAGAGATCAACCCCAAGAATGGTCAACTCCATGCGTGGACCTTGCTCAAAGTCGTCGATTCCATCAGCAATCCGAGAACCGAGATCCATTTGGAAAAGGCGCAGGTATTGAAACCGGGCGCCCAGCTCGGCGAGGTGCTCGAAAAGGAAGTCGACCCTTCGTATCTCGGACGGATTGCCGCCCAGACCGCCCGGCAGGCGATCATGCAGAAGCTGCGCCAGTTTGAGAAGGAGCGGATCTACGACGATTTCAAGGATCGCGTCGGCGACATCGTAACCGGAATTGTGCGGCGCCGCGAGCGCAGCGACCTGTTTGTCGATCTGGGCAAGGCCGAGGCCATGATGCCCGGCAAGGAGCAGGTGCCGGGAGAGGATTATGCCCCTGGCGAGCGCATCCGGTGCCTGTTGCTGGAGATTGAGAATTCCAGCCGCGGTCCCGAACTCATTCTCACCCGGGCCAGCCCGAAATTCGTCCGCCGCCTGTTCGAACTTGAGGTTACCGAAATTGCCGACGGAACGGTCAAGATCGAGGCCTTTGCCCGCGAGCCAGGTTACCGGACCAAAATTGCGGTATCTACGACCGATCCGAAAGTGGATCCGGTGGGAGCTTGCGTGGGTGCCCGGGGCGCCCGGGTGAAGTCAATCGTCCGCGAGCTCGGCGGCGAGAAGATCGACATCGTTCGTTATTTTTCCGATCCCCGCGAGATGGTCGCCGAGGCGCTCAAACCAGCCATCCTGAGAAACATCGTGATCGATGAGAAAAACCGCCGGGTGGGCATCGTGGTTTCGGAGGAGGATCTGGCTATTGCGATCGGCAAGAAAGGCCAGAACGCCCGCCTGACTTCGCGGCTGATCGGATGGAAGATTGACATCATGAAGCTGCAGACGGTCCCCACGACGCTGGAGCAGAAGAAAGGCCTGGCCGCTTCCGGTCTGACCAAGATCCCCGGGATTGAAGAAGCCATCGCCCAGCGTCTCGTGGGGGCGGGTTTCGCCTCGGTCGAGTTGTTTGACGGGGTTGAATCCGGCGATTTGGTGGAGGCGGGCTTCACGACCGAGGAAGCCGACGACATCCTCAAGAAGGTCGCGGCTCACGCCGGCATCCAAAAGTAACGGAAAAATTTCCAAAACCTCTGACCTCGCACGTCCTCCATCGCTCCTGATGAGTATCCGCCTCCACGAACTCGCTAAGAAACTCGGCATGGACAACAAGGACCTCATGGCCTTGTTGAGAGCGCGGGACTATCCCGTCAAGACGGTCTCCAGCACCATCGACAAGATCACGGCTGAATCGTTGGAGCAGGAGCTGGCGAAAAAGCCGGCTGAGGTCGCGCCGGCCGAGCCGGCTGCGTCCGCCTCCGGCGAAACTGGGGGAGGCCCGGGACCGGCTGCACCCCTTCAGGTCGAGGCGGAAAAGCTCCCCACATTCACCACCCGGATGCCGGCTGGAGTGTTTGTCCGCTCGGTGCAGGACATCGCGCGCGAAAAGGAGGAACTGGCCAAGGCCAGCCGACCGCAGGTGGTGTTTCCCGCCCCGCGCCCCGCGCCCATGCCGACGATGCGCGTATCACCGTCGGTTCAGAGCCGGCCACCCATCGCCCCTCACCCGGTCAGCCGGCCAACGCCGGTCTCGGCTCCGCCGCTGGTGCGGGTTTCTCCGCCGCCGGCCGCGCCGCCGCCGATGCGCGCGAGTTCGCCCCCGCCCCCGTTGCCGGTCCACCTGGCCGCGCCACCTCCTGCGCCCTCCCTCGGCCTGCAAACCAGTTCGCCGATTCCGCCCCCGGTGTCCCGCCCGGTGGCTCCGCCGCCGGTGCCGATTGCGGCCGCGACTCCATCAGTCACGGTAATCGCAGCGGGGGACATCAAGATCATTCATTTCAAGCCGCCGGTGATTGTGCGCGACTTTGCCACGGCGCTGGGGCTCAAGCCGTTCAAGCTTACTGGTGAGTTGATGGAGATGGGCATTTTCGCCGGGATGAACCAGAGCATTGAGGAGAGCGTGGCGGTGAAGATTGCCGAGCGTCACGGCTGCATGCTCGAAATCAAGCACCGTGGTGAGACGGTCGTACCGGTGATACCAAAGGTGAAGATCGAAAAGCCGGCGGAGGACGAATCCAAGTTCCTCCAGCCCCGGCCGCCGGTCGTGTGCATCCTCGGCCACGTCGACCACGGCAAGACCTCGCTGCTCGATGCCATTCGCAAGGCCCATGTCGCCGCCGGCGAGGCTGGCGGGATCACCCAGCACATCGGCGCGTACCAGGTCGAGTTCAAAGGCCGCAAAATCACCTTCCTCGACACCCCTGGGCATGCCGCCTTCAACAAGATGCGGGCGCGGGGCGCCAGCGTCACAGACATTGCGGTCCTCGTGGTGGCCGCCGATGACGGCTTCATGCCCCAGACCGACGAGGCGTTGAAGCACATCCAGAACGCCAAGGTCGCGCTCATTGTCGCCGTCAACAAGATGGACATGAAGGGCGCGAATCTCGAACGGGTCAAAGCCCAGATGCAGGAACGGGGAATTCCTCCCGAGGACTGGGGTGGCGTGACGATTACGGTGCCCACCGCGGCGGTGAAAGACCAGGGCATCTCCGAATTGCTTGATTATATCCTTCTGCAGGCTGATGTGCTCGAATTGAAGGCCAATCCGGAAGCGGAGCCGGCCGGCATCATCATCGAGTCGCAAATCGACGTTGGCCGCGGGCCGTCCGCCACGGTCATTGTGCAGCGGGGCACTCTCCGAACGGGCGATGCGATCGTGTGCGGCTCCAACTACGCCCGCGTCCGCGCGATGTTCGATGATCAAGGCGAGACTGTGAAGGAGGCGCCGCCGTCCACGCCGGTGAAAATCATCGGCTGGTCCGGCACGCCCGACAGCGGGGCGGCGTTCCGGGCGGTGAAGAACGCCCGGGAAGCCGAACGGCTGGCCGAGGAGGAGCAGGATCGCCTGAACAAGGTGACCGTCACGTTCGATTCGAAGCCCAAGGAAATCTCAGTCGAGAAGCTGTTCGCCGAAATCGCCGCCTCGCAACAGAAGACGTTGCGGATCCTGCTCAAATGCGACGTGTTCGGCTCCATCGAGGCGGTTCGCAATATCCTGGATGGCATCAAGAGTCAGAAGGTGACGCTCGAAATCGTTTCCGGGGAGGTCGGCTTGATCGGCAAGAACGATGTGCTCATGGCCAGCGCCGCGGGGGCCGTGATCGTCGGTTTCAATACTCGCCTGGAGAGTGGCGTCACTCCCCTCGCCAAGCATCACGGGGTGCGGATTGAGGCGTTTGAAATCATCTATGAGTTGGGCGACAAGGTGCGCGAGATGTTGGCGGACCTGCTCGAACCCGACCTGCGCGAAGTCAAGCTCGGCGCCGCCGAAGTCCGCCAGCTTTTCCCGGTTTCGAAGGGGTTTGTCGCCGGCTGTCTGGTCACGGAGGGCAAGATCACCCGCAACGCCCCGGCGCGGGTGCGCCGCGGCAAGGACACCCTGTTCGAGGGCAAGGTGGGTACGCTCCGGCGTTTCAAGGACGATGCCAACGATGTGCGCGCGGGACTGGAGTGCGGCATCCGGATCGACGGCTTCGAAGGCTATCAGGAAGGCGACGTAATTGAGTGTCTGGAGATTCAGAAAGTCCGGGCGTCGCTGTGATATTCGATTTCCGGTTCTTGATTTACGATTTGCCCACGCCGATCAGTGCACCAGAAAGCCGAATCCGGGACCAGCTGAGCGTTCTGTCGAGGAACCATGATTTGGGTCAAGTTGACCGGGACCTGTCTGGGGCTCACAAATCAATAATCGTTACTCAAGAATCGAAACTCGATGAGCAACCGCACTCTCCGCATCAACGAGCTCATCCAGCGCGAGATCAGCGCGTACCTGCACACGCGCTATCAAAGCGAGGCGCTGCGCATCACCATTACGAGCGTGGTCGTTTCACCTGATCTGCACGACGGACGCGTGTTCTATTCGGTGCTGGGCGGAAAAGTTACGGAGGAGGAATGTGGTCGCTGGCTTGAGGAGAAGAGCGGCGAGATCCGCCATATTGTCGGCCGGACTGTCGTCCTCAAACAAGTGCCGAAATTGATATTTGTTCGCGACACCTCGCCGGAGCGCGGCACGCGCATCGTCCAGCTCCTGGATGAACTCGAGGCCAAGGAACGCCCGGCACCGTAAGGTTGGCCGGGAAACCTGCGCTTGATCTAATGGAACCGTTTTATCCCGAATTCCTGCCGCGGTTCACCGGTCTGCTGGGGCAGCTCGGCGGCCGGACTGTCGCGGTGATCGGTCACGGGCGGCCCGATGGCGATTGCATCGGCTCGCAAGTGGCGCTGGCCCGGGTTCTGCGGGCATTGGGGCACGAGGCCGTCTGCGTCAACTCCGACGCGGTGCCGCGGCGGCTGCAGTTTCTCCTGGAAGGCGTGACGTTTGTCCGACCGGAAGGATTGGCGGCGCGAGATTATGCCGCAGTTTTTGTTGATTGCGCCGACCATGAACGTGCCGGCCTGTCGGTGAAGGCGCGTTTTCCGGCGCCGGTCGGCGTCGTGGATCACCACCTGTCCAATGTTGGCTTCGGTGAGTACAACCTCATCGATCCCGCGTCTGCGGCCACGGCGGAAATCCTGGCCGGCCTGTTTTTCGACGCCGGGTTGGCGGTGGATGCGGCCACGGCGCAGGGTTTGTACGTCGGCATTCTGACCGACACCGGCCAGTTCCGTTATGATTCCACCTCCCGGCGCACCTTCCTCCTCGCTGCCGAGTTGCTGACGCGGGGCGCGAAGCCGTCCCAGGCCGGATACGAGCTCTACGAACGCGAAACTGCGGGCAAGCTCCAGCTGCTCCAACGGTTTCTTGCCTCGTTCCGTTTTGAATGCGGCGGGCGCGTGTGCGTCGGTGTGCTGCCCGACGGCGTGTTTGCCGAGACCGGCAGCCGGCCGGAAGATACCGAGGGGCTGGTGGATTACACTCGCGCCGTCGATGGCGTCGACATCGGGGTTCTGATCGAGGAGCGGCCCGACGGAATCAAAGCCAGCCTGCGCGCCAAGGAATCGGCTTATCGGATGGATCGGGTCGCCGCCCAATTCGGGGGTGGCGGCCACGCCTGCGCCGCGGGTCTCAATGTGGCGGGCGAGACGAGCGCGACCTTTTATCCCCGCCTATTGGCCGCGTTGACCGAACAGTTGCGGAGGGTTGACGGCTGACGCAGGCGAGAGGAGGACTGAGGATGCAAATTGTAGGAGCGAGCTTACTCGCGATGCTGGAGGGGAAATCGCCTGCCAGCAGGCTCCTACAGCGGTCATTGAGCGGGTGCAAAGTTGGCGACGCAGGCTTGCCCTGGCGCGGCAACCGGTGGATGTTGGGCCGTGCGCCTGACCCGACCGCTGCAGTCTATCTTTTCCGCGGGCGACGGCCTGATCGACCGTTTGCTTTGCGTCGTGGGAGCGGTGCTGTGTTCGCAACTTCCGGAGTTCATCCAACAGTACGTCCAACGACTGGGCGGGCATCTCGACGAGGCGCGACGGCAGCTCGGGCAATTCCAGNNCTCGGCCAGCTGATGCACGAATCCGTGGTCCGCGTGGATGCGCTGGCAGCGGCGGATGCCGCCATCCGGGATGCTTCGATTTTCAGCCGGCCATTTGTCTTCCTTCATCACGTCGATTTCTCCATCGCGCGGGCGACCGGAAGCGTCTTCAAGCCGGCGGTGCCGACCACCGTCGAAGGCATGCTCTACGCCGGTTTCGGCATGCTGTTGATCCTGGCGCTGTATCACGGAGCGGTGCGATATCCGGTTCGTCGCGCCTGGCGCCGCCGGAAGGCGCGTCAGGCAATGGCCGGCCAGGAGCCGAAGTCCGCCTCAAGCCCGCAGTCGACAGGGGACAATCTGAGCGCCTAAGATTCCTGACGGCGCGTGACGATTTTGCTGAAGGGCGGTGCGCCGTCACCGCCAATGTTGAATTCCTTGGCCCGGACGGCGCCGGGTCCCCCACCGTTGCCCAACGAGTTTTTCCACCATGTTGATCCACACTGTCTTTTTCTGGCTCAAGCCGGAGCTTACCGCGGCCCAACGCGCCGAGTTCCGTCGCGGCGTCGAGTCATTGGCCGCAATCAAGCACGCCGCAGAGGTTCACGTCGGCGCGCCTGCCGTCACACCGGATCGCCCGGTGGTCGACAAGACCTTCGCGGTCGGCTTGACCGTGATCTGCCGGGACCTGGCCGCCCACGAAGCGTATCAGGTCGATCCCATCCACCTGGCGTTTGTCGCCAGATTCAACCGTTATTGGACCCGCGTGCAGATTTACGACGCGGAGTGATTGAACAGGTAGGCAACCACGTCGGCGGCCGTGTAGGAGTCGGTGCCGGGCTTGAGGAAACGCGCCAACTCCGCGACGTCGTTGCCAGCCGTCAACAGGGGCAATTCGCGGACGCCGTTGGATCGGATTTGGCCAAAACCGGTATTCGTCATCAGACCATTGCAGAGACATTTGCGGCCTTCGGTATCCTCGGCGGCCCCGCCTTTGCGCACGTAATCCGCGACCGGTTCGGCGGCGCACCGGTGCCCCAGGGTGCCATCCGGCTTCCGGTAGGACTTGCGCAGATAACCCAGGTCGCAGAAGCGCTCCCGCGCGGCATAGTGGTCCGCTTCGGATAGCGTATCGGACATTTGCAGCACCTTGAATGGAAAGCCCGTCGGAGAGGCGAGCGGATCGGTGAAAACGTTCGCCTGGCCAGTCTTCGCGAGCTGGCAAACCTGCCGTTTGAGGCCGGGTTCGATTCCGGACTCGTCGCAGAAAGCGAACGCAGTTCCCACCTGGATGCCCGCGGCGCCTTCGTTGATCGCCTCCGCCAGTTTTTCCGGCCGCGCATATGAACCCGCCAGCCAGAAGGGGAGACCTAGAGCTCGGAATTTATCGAGGTCAGGCACGTCCCGGAGGCCGTAAATGGGCTCGCCCCCGGCGGTGAGTTGCAGGGGGCCGCGGGGCGGGGCATTATGGCCGCCGGCGACGTCGCCCTCGATGATGAAGCCGTTTACCTGGCCGGTTGACTTCCGGGCCAGCGTGATGGCCAGCGTGGCGGAGGCGACAATCGCGAGGAATTGGGGGCGTTTTAAAGCCGGCAGGAGATCACCGCAGAAGGACCGTGGATTCAGGGTGGAAACAAACTCCTCGCCGGGCAGGGCGCTGTCCACATCGATGCGCAGCTCAGCGGGTGCGCCGGATGCAAATTGATCAAGCACGCCGGGGATTGCCCGGGGTATTCCGGCCCCCATCAGCACGTAATCCACATCGGCCAGCATGGCGCCGAAAAGCGAGGGCAGGGTGGTCAGCTGCACCTTTTCGAGCAGATTGATCCCCACCAATCCCTGGTGACCCTCCTTGGCGAGAAACACCTCGGCGAAGTTGGCTGCCACCATCAGTTCCATCAGCGCCGCACATGGACGAAGCGCGGGAAGCGCACTTAAATGGTATGCCGTCGAGGGCGCCTTGCCACCCGGCACATAATACTCCTCGATCACGCGTTCGGCCACGCCAGCGACCGGGAAGTGCTCCAATGCGTGACGCATGGCGCCGTCGGGATCGCCGGTTTGCAGCCGCCGGACGAACACGACCGCCAGCAGTGCGCCTGAAACCACGCCTAACTGCCCGAGTTGGGAGACCGTCCGGGCCAGCCGCCAATCAGAAACTCCGACGCCCATGCCGCCCTGCACGATGATTGGATGTGACATATTTTATCCTGCGAACCGACGATTCAAGTACCGGAGAAAACTCGCGCAGGATGTTCGGGAACCGTCACGAAGCATTCCAAGGAAGGCTGGCAGGACAGAGCCGTCGGCCGCCGACGCGTGCTGGCAGAGTGGACCCGTTGCCCCCGCAAGGGAAGTATTTTTGCCAGGAAGAAGACAACGGCCTTCGGGATAATCGATTACAGCAGTCTGCTCCTGCGCCGCAAAGATCGTTCGGGAGAGCGAGAGACTGTCTGAAAAGTCCGTCGCGCTTTGCGATGGAGGGCGCTGCGCCGTCAGCGTCGGTCGGAAATTGGGCGGCGACAACGCGCCGCCCTCCAAATCTTGGCAGTTTTCGGATAGCCCGAGGCTCCTGCCGAGCCGGGCGGTGAATCCAGTGGGGCCAGGCTTGTTGCGAGCGGTTGACGTAGAACCTTGTGTGATCGAGCCCATTCGCCTTTCGACACCCGCCCTTCGACCGTACATTCCGGCCAGTCACGATCACGGAGCGCTTGCTCTCGGCTCGATGACATGGGAAAAGATCCGTCTCCCATGCTCGGACAGCCCAAGGAAATTGAAGGTGTGTTGCTTCTCGACAAGCCCACCGGCTTCACGTCGCACGACGTCGTGGCGCGATTGCGCCGCAAGCTCGCGATGAAGCGCATCGGCCATGCCGGCACCCTCGATCCGATGGCGACGGGTTTGCTGATCATGCTGATCGGCAAGGCGACGCGCGTTTCACAATATCTGACCAACCTCGACAAGGAATACGAGGGCACGATCGAGTTGGGCAAGATCACCAATTCCCAAGATGCCGACGGCGAGGTGATGGAGACGCGGCCGGTACCGCCGTTGACGGAGGAAGAGGTGCGCGTGGCCTTGCGGAGCTACCTCGGAGATCAATACCAGACGCCGCCCATGTTTTCCGCGATCAAGGTGGACGGCGTGCCCCTTTACAAGCGAGCGCGTCAGGGCGAAGTGGTGGAGCGCGAGCCACGGTTCATCCGGGTCTCGAGTTTCGAACTGACTCGTTTTGCCCCGCCGCACCTCGATTTCCGCATGCACTGCAGCAAGGGGACTTATGTACGAACCCTCGCGCACGATCTTGGCCAGAAGCTCGGCTGTGGCGGACATCTTTGTGCCTTGCGCCGCACCGCGACCGACCGGTTCCGCATCGAGGCCGCGCTGACGCTGGAGCAGATCGAGCAGCTGCCGCTGGCCGAGATCGAAAAACGGCTGCTTCCCGTGTACGAGGTGGTGCCGAGTTTCGTGGCATGAAGCTGCCCGCCATTTACGACGGTCTGGAAAAGGCGGACCTGCCGTCGCGACCGCTGCATCTGGCGATCGGGATGTTCGACGGCGTGCATCTCGGCCATCAAGCGGTGATCGAATCAGCGGTTCATTCTGCGCGCCGGAGCGGCGGCCTGGCAGGTCTCCTTACCTTCTGGCCGCACCCCCGGGTGTTCTTCAATCCCGAGGCGCGCACCCGCCTGCTCATGAGCCCTGAGATGAAGTCGCGCGTCCTGGGCCGGCTCGGCGTGGATGTGGTCATCCAACAGGTTTTCTCCCGGGAATTCGCCGGTATTACGGCGGAAAATTTCCTGCCGTATTTGCAGCGCCGGTTGCCTGACTTGGCGGGCGTTTATGTGGGCGAGAATTGGCGGTTTGGGGCCGGTCGGAAAGGGAACGTTCACCTGCTGCTGGCCGAAGCGGCAAAGCACCACGTGTCGGTGCTGAGCGTTCCGCGCATCCTCTGGAACGGCGAGCCGATCAGCAGCACCCGCATCCGCGACAGTCTCGAAGCGGGCCGGCTGGAGGAGGCCAACATGCTCCTCGGGTACTCGTATTTTGCGGAAGGGGTGGTGACCCCCGGCCGGCAACTCGGGCGCACGATAGGGTTTCCTACACTGAACCTGGCTTGGAAACCGGAGCTCAAGCCGCGCTATGGTGTTTATGCCGTGCGCGTCGCCGGCGATGCCGATGGCGGCCCGGCGCTGCCAGCGGTGGCAAATTACGGCTTGCGGCCAACGGTCGGGAAAGCGGACACGCCCTTGCTCGAGGTGCACCTCCTCGGCCCATGCCCGTTCGGGGAGGGCAGCCGGTTGACGATCGATTGGCTCAAGTTTCTCCGGCCCGAACAGAAATTCGACGACGTGGAGAAACTCCGCCTGCAAATCGCCCGGGACCGGGCGGACGCCGAGGTGTATTTCCAGACGCAGGCACTGTAGGGCGGGGTCGCCGAACCCCGCCTCCTCCGTCAGGACGCTGCCGCTGGGTTCGAGTTATAAAAAGATACACTGGCAAAAGGGTGGAGCGCGTGTCTGATGTCGCCCCGCTCAGGTGGTGCGCGTTGTCTCCAACGCGCTCAGAGATGTGGCGGGGCTCGGGGGGGCCCCAGCGCGCATCAAGCGTCTTGTGGACAAGCCGCGCCACGTCACTCCCAGGGAAAAGTGTAAACCAAGTGGCCGCGAGCGCCAGCGAGTGGTTCTGCAATCGACGGTCCACTCGCTGGCGCTCGCAGCTACACCGGCAATCCCAATTTTGCGTCCGGAACAAACGCTCGTTCGCGGCTGATGACTGCGCTCCGATTGCTACGGTTTCGCCGGATAACCGACGGTCTGGGCGACAATAATCCTCTGGTCTGACGGAAGCTTCAGCGCCTTGGCCAGCGGCTCGCGATTGACCATGCCGCGAACGACGGTGGCGAGCCCTTCGGAAGCGCAGAACAGATAGACATTCTGGCTGATCAGGCCCGCCTGGATTCCACTGTACATCGCCCGATCCTCGGCTGAGCCGCCGCTCGCGCGAGAGACGTAGATCAGATTGACCGGCGCGGAGCCGACAAATGGCTGAAGGCCCGTCAAGGCGCGCAGGTCGTCGCCTGCGACCGGCTGCAGGCGGTTGTTCTTCGCGTCGTAAAGATACGCGCCGTCAGCCAGAGCCACGTAAAGATCCATCTCCTGACGGTTCATCGGCGAAGGTGCGGTGCGCCCACCGTGATCCGGGCGATTGATGCCCCAGGCCGCCCAAAGCAGGTTGGCGAGCACCTGCGGCGGAAGCGGATCTGGCGCGAATTCACGGTGGGACGCGCGCTCCTGCAGCGCCTGCATGAGCGGCTTGCCGCCACCGGTCTGCGGTGCCGGCAAGGCGACGGGTTGCGGGTTGGGCGCGGCGGCCACGGCCCAGACACAAAGGACGAACAAGGCGAGCATCGCTGATTGGCGCATGGTGGTTCAGGGTTGAAGAAGGGGTTCAGAGCGGTGGCGAACTGCGCGGCAGCTTCCGGGCGGCGGCTTCCATCATCAGGAAGAAAGCCTGCCCTTCGGGCGAAACTCCAGGGCGGTCAAAGGTCGGCGCGCCGGCCACTCCCTGGACGAAGCCATCGCGATCCACCTTGCCGCGCGCTGCGGCGCGCATCCGGTCGGCCGCCGGAAGATAATCCGCCGGGAGCCAGCCTCCGCGAACACTTTCGTAGATGGCGAAGGCGAGCATCTGTGCGAGATTGGTTTCCACGAACGAATGGGGATCGTCGACGACATTGTAGAACAGGCCGTCAGCCCGTTGGTGCGCGAGGCAGCCGTCGATTACGTTTCGGAGATCTCCCGTCAAGCGCGCCCTGGCGGTGGCGCGATTTTCCGGCCACGCCCGGATGACGCGCGCCAGCCCGGCGGCGGCCCAGCCGTTGCCTCCGCCCCAGGCAGCCGGGTCCGTCAACCGCTGCGATTTCTCATCCCAGATGTGCGCCAGGAGTTGTTTCCGGGGATTCCACAACCGGCGCCAGTGGCCATCGATCTGGAGGAGGGCTTCGCCGGGGTGTCCGGTGAAGGCAAGGAAAGGCGGGGTGGTGTGAAAGCTATCCGACCAGATCGTCTCGCCGGCATGGAAGATCGTGCCGTCGACCGCCCGCGGCGCCCGCTTGAGGACGTAGGCGAGCGACTGTTCCAGCGCCTTGTGCAGTCCCGGATCGCCGGTCAGTTGTGCCGCGCGCGCCACGGCTTCGCCCGCCATCAACGGATCCACCGGCGCGCCCTCCAGCGCTGCCGGCACGCCTTCCTTGGAAAGATAAATCAGGCTGGCGCGCGCCATCGCCACCACCAGATCATCGCGGCCTTCCTCCAGAAAAGCCTGGGCCAGGACCCCCTGCTCCCAGGATTTGCGCTGCATCGACAACGCCGCGATGCGCACCCGTTCGACGAGCGGGTCGGATACGCCGGCTCCGTTGTCGGCCGGCGCGCCGGACAGCGAAGTGGACGCAAACAGG
This sequence comes from Opitutia bacterium, assembly GCA_003142955.1. Lineage (GTDB taxonomy): Bacteria > Verrucomicrobiota > Verrucomicrobiia > Opitutales > Opitutaceae > Fen-1467. The sequence continues at coordinate 240,416 of PLOH01000148.1, forward strand.
GAAGAGCAGGCGCAGGCTCCCAAGGCCAGCCAGGCGAAATTAGAAAATCCCAGACGGATGTGGTGCATTTCTCCGAAAAACCTGATGTCACTCTAAATGCAGTTGCGAAACAGCCAAGAGCTATCTGGATTTATGCTTGCGCCTGGGGGCGTGGAATGATGCTTATTCCAGCTCTTTTCGGACTCTTAGCTCAGTTGGTTAGAGCGCTTCCTTGACATGGAAGAGGTCGCTGGTTCGAGCCCAGTAGAGTCCACCAGTTTCTTTCCGCCGCGGAAAGAAAAATTGGAGAAGGAACGATTGAGGCGCGAACTTGTCGCGCCCTCCGAAATAGGCGCAGCAAGCCTGCGCCCCTACGGTTCTCTCCAGACTTTCGGACAGCCTCTATCGCTTGTCGCTCGCGGACGCGGCGGCGACGGCCTTTACAAAGGTCTTTGCTTTCGCCGTGATCGCCGCCCAATTCTTCTCCTTGAGCGATTTCCCGTCGACCAGCGCGCTGCCGGCGGCACATGCGGTGGCGCCGGCCTTCAGGAATTCGCCGATGGTGTCGGGCGTCACTCCACCAGTGGGCACGAGATCGATCTGGGGCAGGGGGGCCTTCACCGATTTGATGTAGGCCGGGCCGAAAAACTCGGCGGGGAAAACTTTTACGGCGTCGGCGCCCGTCTCCCACGCACTGAGGATCTCGGTCGGAGTGAGCGCGCCGGCGAACACCGGCACGCGATAACGCCGGCACATGGTGATGACGTCGGGCCGCAGGGCGGGAGTGACGATGAACTTCGCACCGGCCAGGATGCCCGCCCGCGTGGTCTCGGCGTCGAGCACGGTGCCGAGGCCGAACAGGAAATCCGGGAATTCGGCCGCGGCCTGCTCGAGCATGGCGATGGCGCCTGGCGTGGTCATCGTCAGCTCGATGCTGGTGAGCCCGCCGGCGGCCAGCGCCCGGGCGCAATCGAGCAGCCCGTTGGAGCTATCGGCGCGGATGATGGCGACGATTTTTTCCGTCTTGATTCTCGCGAGTGCGTCTGCGGTCTGCATTGGTTGAAAATTTGATGGTTAACCGGCGCCGAGGGAACCCGAATTCTGATCGTTCCTCAACGCTCGATGGGGAGGATTGGCTCAGCGCACCACGCGGGCGGTGCCGCCGCCCATCGTTTTTTCCACCTCCCGGCGGGAGGCCATCGAGGTGTCGCCCGGCGTGGTTGAGACGAGCGCGCCGTGTGCCGCGCCGTAGTCGACCGCCTTTTGCGGATCGTTGAATTGGAGGAACCCAAACTGCAGGCCCGACGCGAAGCTGTCGCCGCCGCCCACGCGGTCGAGGATCTCCAGCCCCGGGTATTTCCGGCTTTCATAGAACCGGCCGTCGTGCCAGAGAATCGCGCTCCAGTCGTTCTTCGTTGCAGTGATCACCTGGCGCAGAGTGGTGGCGGCGACCTTGAAGTTGGGAAACTCGGCGGCGGCTTTTTGGATCATCCGCTTGAACGCCTCCGTCTCGATGTTCGCGATGTTGTGGTCAAGACCCTCAACCGGGAAGCCGAGACAGGCGGTGAAATCCTCCTCGTTTCCGATCATGACATCAACGTGCCGGGCGATTTCGCGGTTGACCTCCTGCGCCCTTGGCAGTCCGCCGATGCCCTTCCAGAGTGAGGGCCGGTAGTTGAGATCATAACTCACGACCGTTCCATTCCGTTTGGCCGCCTGAACGGCCTCCAGGGCCAGGCGGGCGGTGGTCTCGGACAGCGCGGCGAAGATCCCGCCGGTGTGGAACCAGCGCACGCCGAGCCGGCCAAAAATGTGGTCCCAGTCGAAGTCGCCGGGCTGGAGCTGGCTGACGGCGGTGTGGCCGCGATCCGATACGCCGACCGCGCCGCGGAGTCCGAAGCCGCGCTCGGTGAAATTCAGGCCGTTGCGGACGGTGCGTCCGCTGCCGTCGTCCTCGCGCCACCGGATGAAATCCGTGGCGACGCCGCCCTGCATCACGAGATCCTCGACGAGGTGGCCCACCTCGTTGTCGACGAGGGCCGTGCACACCGCGGTTCGCAGACCGAAACATTTCCGGAGCCCGCGCGAGGTGTTGTATTCGCCGCCGCCTTCCCAAACCGTGAAATGCCGGGTGGTGCGCACCCGGCCCTCGCCCGGGTCGAGCCGGAGCATGATTTCGCCGAGGGAGATCTGGTCAAACGTGCATTGTTCGGCCGGCTTGATCGTCAGCGTCATGGGGAGAGGTGTAAAGAATCCACGGCAGGAGGCGAGCCATCAGGTGCCGCATTGTCGGGCGAGGTCTCCAGACCCCGCCTTGCGGTCGAGAGCATGGTTCCGGCTCAGGCGTGAATCTTATCGCGCCAGCCAGCCGCCATCGACTGCCAGCGTGGAGCCGTTGACGTAGTCGGACGCCTCGGAGGCCAGAAAAACCACCGCACCTTTGAGGTCATCGGGCATGCCCCACCGCCCCGCCGGAATTCGCTCGAGAATCGCGTTCGCGCGGTTGGTGTCCGCCCGCAGCGGCGCGGTGTTGTCCGTCGCCATGTAACCCGGCGCAATCGCATTGGCGTTGATGCCCTTGGCGGCGAGCTCGTTCGCCATCAGGCGGGTCAGACCCTGGACCGCGCTTTTCGAACAGGTGTACGACGGGACGCGAGTGCCCCCTTGGAAAGACAGCATCGAGGCGATGTTGATGATTTTCCCCTTGCCGCCGCGGGCCACGACGTCACGCACGAAACACTGGCTCATGAAAAAGACCGCATCGATGTTGATGCCCATCACGTCATCCCAGTCCTTCTCGGAGAATTCGAGGAAGTCCGCCCGGCGGATGATCCCCGCGCAGTTCACGAGAATGTCCAGATGATCGAAGTGCGTCCGAGCCTGCGCGATCACCACGGGAATCGCGGCCCGGTCGCCGAGGTTCCCGGCGACGGCGACTGCCCGGCGGCCAAGGGCCTGCACCTGCTTCACCGTGTCGTCTGCCGGCAGAATATCCACGGCGACAATGTCCGCGCCAGCCTCGGCGAGCGCGAGCGCCATGCCTTGCCCCAGCCCGCGGGCGGCACCCGTGACAACGGCGACTTTGCCGTCGAGTCTAAAACGATCGATGATTGAGCTCATAGTATTCAGGAATAGGTGGGGGATTAGATCCGGCCCGGGCGGATGGAACGAGTCCGGGTCCTGTCGTCCAGTCAGAATCCAGCGGCCGTTTCAACGCAGTTCGCTGATCGGCGCCGAATCCATGTCGTGAAAAACCTGGTTGTCGCCGCCCATCGCCCAACAGAAGCGATAGTTGCCCGTGCCGGCGCCGGCGTGGATCGACCACGCGGGCGATAGCACGACCTCACGGTCGCGAACGATCAGATGGCGTGTTGCCCGCGGCTCGCCCATGAGGTGGACGACGATCTGCGGACCCAGATCGAAATACAGGTAGATCTCGGTGCGACGGCTGTGGGTGTGCGGCGGCATCGTGTTCCAGACACTGCCGGGCTCGAACTCAGTGAAACCCATCACGAGCTGGCAGCTTTGGATTCCCTTCTGGTGGATGTACCGGCAGATGCGACGACGGTTGGCGAGCGCGGCATCCCCGAGCTCCTGGATCTCCGCCTGCGCCCGGGTGGCGAGCTTCGTCGGGTATTTCGCATGCGCCGGCGTGCTGATGAAATAGAACTCCGCTCCCCCTGCGGCGCCGTTCTCAAACGCGACTTCGCGTTCACCGAGACCGATGTACAGGCAGTCGAGCGTGTTCAGCGAATAGCGCTCCCCGCCGACGCGGATTGCACCCGGTGCCCCAAGGTTGAGGATGCCGATCTCCCGGCGCTCCAGGAAGAAGGCGGTGCCGGTCTCCTTGGCGTCAGGCAAAGTTAGCGGAGTCGATGCTGGCGCGGCGATGCCGACGATCATCCGGTCGAGGTCGGTGTAGTGCGCCGTCACTTGGCCACGCTGAGAAAGCCCGGTGATCAGAAACTGTTCGCGCAACGCTTCGGTCCCGAGCGTGTTCGTCTCGGCGGGACTTGGGGAATAATGGAGTTTCATTGGGAAAACGAAGTTATGGCGCGTCCAGTCTGGCAAGATTGAAAGAGATCGGACCATTGGGCTCCCATCGGCCTCAGCCGGCCATGAGGAGGGTAATCTGCCGGCCGGGACCGTGGACGCCTTCGATCAGGATCCCCTCGACATCGGCGGTCTTGGACGGGCCGGTGACCCAGATGACATTGGGATCCACGGGCAGGGCGGCGACGGCGGCAGTCAAGTCGGCGAAGATCTGGTCGCGACGCACGGTGGCGATGTGCACCCACGGCGCGAGCGCGCCGAGGCGCCGGGACGTGTCGCGATCCGACAGGATCACGGTGCCGGTCTCCGCGATGGCGCCCGTGGCGGCGGTGATGCCGAACTGGTAGTCGTCGATCCGGCGGCGGTCGAAGTCCGTCTCGACCGTGAAGGCCGTGGAAAACGCCTCGCGCAGCCTCGGCCAGAGGGCGGGATCGCAGTAGCCGTGGCGCCAGCCGTTGGATTCGAGCAACGCGACGAGCTCCGCAACCGTGGTGAGCGGCGTGCCGTTGACGGCCTTCAACCGCTCGGCAAAGAGCGCCCACAGATCAGTGGAGTTGCGGGTCCCGCGCAGATCGACCAGCTCGCGCTCCCACTCGGGCAGCGGCGCGCGTTGGAGCAGCGGGGCCAGGGCGGCGCGGACGCGGTTAAGAATCTGCTCGCGGGAGTCGCTCATGACTTGTTTCGGTTTTTCAACCATTTCCTGAACTCGCCGCCGCGCCAGCCGGGCAGGGTGCGCCGGGCTGTCCACGCCCGCAGCGCCGGGACGGGGATCAAGCCGAGCGGCAGGTAATCCATGATCTGGCCGACCGCGAGGGCCGCCTTCCACACCACGGGTTGCGAGGCGAGAATCGCCCAGGCGCCCATCGGGGGCGTGCCGGCGGCGGCCAGGGTCGCGTGCTCGCGTTTGGCCTTGTCGCGCAAGCGCAGCAGCAAGTCGGGGATGGGGATGTTGACCGGGCAGACTTCCTGGCAGGCGCCGCAGAGCGAGGAGGCCTTGGGCAGGTCGGCCTGGTCGGCGAAGTGACCGCCGGCGAGGAGCGGGGAGAGCACGGCGCCGAGGGGGCCCGGATAGACGCTGCGGTAAGCGTGGCCGCTGACCTGGCGGTAGACCGGGCAGACGTTGAGGCAGGCGCCGCAGCGGATGCAGCGGAGGATCTCGCGGCAGTCGCTGGCGAGGACCTCGGTGCGGTGGTTGTCGACGAAGATGACGTGCATCTCCTCCGGGCCGTCCGGTTGCGTGGGCAGCTTCGGACCGGAAATAAACTCGGTGTAGACGGTGAGCGATTGCGCGGTGGCGGAGCGGGCGAGCAGATTGAGGAAGAGCCCGAGATCGCGGTCGCGCGGCACCAATTTCTCGATGCCGACCAGGGCGATGTGACAGCGAGGCGCGGCCAGCGAGAACCGGGAGTTGCCCTCGTTGGTGACGACCAGGAGCCGGCCGCTTTCGGCGGAGACGAAATTGGCGCCGGTCAGGCCGACGTCGGCCGCCATGTATTTGTGGCGCAGATACTGGCGGGCGCGGCGCGTGATGGTGGCGGGATCGTCGTTGTAGACGCCGAGACCTTCGCGCTCGAAGCTTTGGGCGATCTCGCGGCGGTTTTTGTGGATGATCGGGCGGACGAGGTGGCTGGGGTGGTCGTGGTCAATCTGGACGATGAACTCGCCGAGGTCGGTCTCCAGTGCCTCGATGCCGTGTTTCTCCAGATAGCCGGCCAGCCCGATCTCCTCGCTGACCATGGTCTTGGCCTTGACCATTTTCGTCGCCCCGCGGGCCTGCATGATTTGCAACACGGTGGCGCAGGCCTCCTCGCCCGTGGCGGCCCAGTGCACGCGGGCACCGTTGGCCGTCAACTTCGCCTCGACCTGCGGAAGGTAGGTGTCGAGGTTCTCCAGAACGTGCTGCTTGATCTCGCCGGCCAGCTGGCGGAGTCGGTCGGGATCGGCGAACTGGTCGAGCAGCATCTGGGTGCGCTTCTCGTGGGTGGTCTTGGTGCCGAGGTAGACCGCAGCCCGCTTGTCGGCGGGCACTTTCGCTGCGAACTGGTCGATGAGTTGCCTGGCCATGGCCGGATCAGGGTTGCCCGCGGTTCATGAGCGCATCGCGGAGCACCTGGGCGAGATGTTGCGTTTTGATGGGTCGGCCTTCCTTTTCGGCGAGGCCGCCGAGGTGCATCATGCAGCTCATGTCGACGGCCACCAGGAGATCGGGCTGGGCGGCGCGGACGTGGTCGAGCTTGAGCGCGCCCATGCTGGCCGAGATGTTGGGGAAGGCGACCGAGAAGGTGCCACCGAAACCGCAACACTGCTCGGCTTCCCCCACGGGCACGACCGTGACGCCGGCGATCGACGACAGCAGTGCGACGGCCGCTGCGCCGGTCTCTGTGCCACGGGCGTGGCAGGAACGGTGAAACGCGAGCCGCGCGTCGTAGCGGCCAGGCCAGGTTCTGACGCCGAGGGCGTTGACGATAAAGTCGGCCAGCTCCCACGTGCGGCGGCCGAGTTGCCGCACCGCCGGAAGATCTGGCTCGCGCTCAAAGGCCAGGAGCGTGCCGTGAAACAGCATCGCGGCGCACGAAGCCGACGGCACAACCACGGGAAGCTCGCCGGCGAAGGTGCGGAGGGCGTGGCGGACCACCTTGCGCGAGGCGGCCCAGTCGCCCCCGTTGAAGGCGGGCTGGCCGCAGCAGGTCTGGTCCGAGGGAAACTCCACGATGCAGCCGAGGTGTTCGAGCACCTCGACCGTGGCGCGCGCGGTGTCGGCGTAGAAGGCGTCGCACAGGCACGTCGCCATGAGCTGCACGCGTCGGCCGGCGCCGGGAAGCTGGCGATCCGCTTGCATCAACGTTTCGCCAGCACGTCGCGCTCGTAGCGGGCGACTTCGGCGAGCCAGCCGGCGCCCGCCGGCACGCCGCTGCGGGCGCACAACTCATTCCACACGGCGCCCCACGGGAGCGACTTGGCCAGCTCCATCAAGGCAAGTCGCTCATGCCCGCAACCGGCGGACTCGGCGGCGCGGAGGCGCTCCGACGGATCGAGCAGGCCGAGGAGGATGGCTTGCCGGGTGGCGCGGGCTCCGACGAGATAGGCCCCGAGGCGGTTGATCGAGGCGTCGAAGAAATCGAGCGCGACGAACACGCGGTCCCAGGCGTCGCCCCGGGCGATCTCCAGGAAGAGATTGCGAACGGCATCGTCGAGGATGACGACGTGGTCGCTGTCCCAGCGGACCGGCCGGCTCGTGTGCAGGAGGACGCGCGGATGAAACTGCATCAGCGCGGACACCTTGTCGGCGACGGACTCGGTCGGATGATAGTGGCCGAGATCGAGGCAGAGCACGAGGCCGCGGCTCTGCGCGTAGCCGGAGTAGAACTCCTGCGAGCCGACGACATAGTCCTCGCTGCCGAGGCCGAAGAGCTTGCCCTCGACGGCGTCGATGCAGAGCTTCCGGTTGATCGAACGGTCGGCGAAGATGGCGTCGAACGATTCGACGAGCCGCTCGCGCGGGGCCCAGCGATCGGCCGGGGCGTCCTTGGCACCGTCGGGAATCCAGTGGTTGATCACGCAGGGCGAGCCGAGTTTTTTGGCGAAGTACTGCGCGATGCGGCGGCAGGACCGGCCGTGGTCGATCCAGAACCGGCGAATCGACTTGTCCGCATGCGCCAGCGTGAAGCCCGAGGCAGCCTTGGGGTGGGCGAAGTAGGTCGGGTTGAAGTCCAGGCCGATCTTGCGCGCCTGGGCCCAGCCGAGCCAGTTGGCGAAATGCGCCGGCTCGAGCTCGTCGCGATCGACGACCTCGGTGCCGGTTTCGGCATAGAATGCGTGGAGGTTGACCCGCTGCCGGCCGGGCAGGAGCTTGAGTACGACATCGAGGTCGGCGCGCATTTCGTCGCCGTTGCGGGCGCGGCCAAAATGGCTGCCGGTGGCCATGATGCCGCCGGAATCGAGGCCGTCGCGGGGCGTTTCGAGGCCGCGGACGTCATCAGCCTGCCAACAGTGCAGGGAAATTGGAATCGAGAGGGCCTGTTTAATGGCGGCTTCGGTGTCGACGCCAACGTCGGTGTAGTCGGAACGGGCGAGACGGTAGGCGGCGGAAATTTGTTTGGACGAAGGCATGGCGGTGAGACGACAAGATAAACAATCAGGCGCGCGGTGGGTAGACGTTTTTTTCCAAGTGGTGGCCGAGGCAGGCGCGAAACGTCGCGAGATCCTCCACGGCGCCGAGGGCGATCAGTTGGCGGGCCAGGTTGCCGACGGCGGCGCCTTCGAGGCGGTACGAAATCACCGGGATTCCGGCGGCGTCGGCGGTGGCCTGGCACATGAGCGGGTTGCGCGAGCCGCCGCCCACGACGAGGATGCGCTTGAATTTCCGTCCGGTCATTCGCTCGAAGTCCGCCTTGGCGTTCGCGTGGCCCTGACCGAGCGAGTCACAGATGAGGCGCAGGTAGCCGGCGAGATCCTTCGGCGGACGCGCGCCCTTTTTCCTGAGCTGTGCGTCAATGGCGGCGCGCATCGATGGCGGGTTCGAGAAGACGGGATCGGCCGTGTCGAGCAGCTGTTTCGGCGCGGGCCGGGCGGCGGCGGCGGCATTGAGGCGCGCCCGATCCTGCTCCTTCTGGGGACGATCCGGGAAGGACTTCAGCACGCCTTCGAGCAGCCAGAAACCGATGACGTTGGTCAGCGGCCGGTAGCGTCCGTCGCCCGTGCGTTCGTTGGCAACGCGAGCGGCGAGCGCCTCCGGGCCGAGCACGGGCCGATCGCTTTCGAAGCCGACTAGCGACCACGTGCCCGAGCTGAGAAAGAGATCTCCGCCGTCGGGATCAGCGGGCATTGCGTCGTAGGCGGCGGCGGTGTCATGCCCGGGGACGACGACGACCTGCGTGCCCTCGAGCTCCGGCAGGCCGACGACTGGGCCGAGCAGCGTGCCGGCGAGGACGGGCCGGGAAAACCACCGCGCGGGGATGCGGAAGTGACGCAGCGCGGTGTGCGACCAATCCGCCGCGTGCACATCAAGGAGCTGGGTGCTGCTGGCGATGGTCAACTCGTTTTCCATCCGCCCCGAGAGGAGATAATTGAAATAGTCGGGGAGAAAGAGGCACCGTGTCGTCAGCCTCCGGATCTCCGGGCAGCTGGCGACGACCTCGGCGAGCTGCAGGCTGGAGTTGTAGAAAACGTTTGGAATGCCTGTGGCCGCGTAGATCCGGGCGAGGTCGGCCGGGGCGCCTGCCAGGCGCCTCAGACCGGGCTGGGTGCGGGCATCGCGGTAGGCATGCGTGGGAAACACGAGCCGGCCCGCCTGGTTGAGGAGCACATAATCGACTCCCCAGGTGTCGACGCCCACGGATGCGAGCCCGGGGAACTGGGTGACAGCCTGGCGGAGGCCCGTTTGCACTTCGGACCAGAGGCCGGGCAGATTCCAATAGTCGTGCGTGCCCAGCGACTGGAACGCGTTGGAAAATCGGTGAACCTCGGTGAGCTCGAGTCGATGATCGGCCCACGTTCCGACGATGACGCGACCGCTGGTCGCACCGAGATCGATGGCCGCGCAGTGAAAGGGTTTACGCATGAAGAGGCGGAAAGCCGATCATACCAGAATTCAAGGGTTGGGGCAACGGCCGGGTGAGGTGAATTTGCCACGGGAAAGCCCGGCTGCCATCCTGGCCGCATCCGGTGGCGTTCAAGGGAGGGAATGCCGTTGGATGAATCTGCCGGGATGGCAACTCAGGCGGGATCATGCAGTAGGAAGGTCGCTTGCGACCGATGATCGCCCGCTCCTCGACAAGCTCGGGACCCTGAGCCTGTCGAACGGGCAAGCGGGCTTCCTACACCGGCACACCGACCGGTTCGCGAGCGCACGAGGAGAATTGCCAGCAATTGCATGATCCCGACTCAGGCGACGGTCACTTCGACGAGAGTTGGCGGAGAATCTCGTCCGTGATCTTCTGCACCAGAGTCTCGACGTTGGCGTCGGGAGGAGGTTCGCCCGTTGCGGCGTCGGGTTCGGACAGCGTCTGGCCCACGACGGAAGAACGGAAGTCGCTGTTGTCGCAGAGCTCGCACTCCTTCATGCCGGCGCGCGCGTCGGGCATGCCGAGTTTGACGCGGAGGTTGATCAGATCCTTGAGCTTGTCGGGGCTGAAGCGATGCAGCCCGGTGCCGAGGCCCGCGGCGAGCGCGACCGTGCGGCAGTAGGAATCGAGGTTCTCAATCTTCCAATACGCGTCCTCGACATCCTTGCCCCAGACAATCACGCCGTGGTTCTGCATGAGGATGGCCTGGTGGTCGACGCCGATCCGGCCCACTTCCTCGGCGTTCTCCGGGGTGCCCGGGGTCTGGTACTGGGCCACGCCGATCTTTCCGAGGAAGACTTCGGCCTCGGGGATGAGGCAGGAGGGGACGGAGGCGTTGGCGATCGCGAAGGCCGTGGCGTGAGGGGGGTGCGCGTGCACGCAGGCCTTGGCGGCGGGCTGGCGCTTCATGATGCCGAGGTGCGTCAGAGCCTCGCTGGTCCGCTTGCGGAGGCCGGCGAGCTGGCGGCCGTCGAGGTCGATGAGCGCCATGTCGGCGGGAGTCATGAAGCCCTTGCAAATGAGAGTGGGCGTGCACAGCACGAGGTTATCGCCGACGCGGACGGTGATGTTGCCGCCATTGCCGTCGGTGTAGTCCTTGAGCCAAAGCCGGCGGCCCATGTCGCAGATGCGACGCTTGATCTCCTCGATGGGTGGGGAGTCAAAAAAACGCTGGATCTCCCCGGGTGTCTTCGGGTCGGAGCCGGGCGTCCACTTATACTCGTAGTCGGGCACGATCGGCCCGACGGCAGGGACGGCCGGGGCGAGGACCGTGACCGGCGCGAGCGCGGCGGCGACGTGGGGCTTCGAACCCTGTTTATGTTTGCCTGCGTCGAGGAGATCGCGGGCGGTGGGGGTGAGCAACGCGCCTTCCGGGATGGCTTGGCCGGAGTGGAGGAGGGTGGCGACGTCGCGGGCGGTGAGGACTTGCGGCATGAAAAGAGAGGTTGAAGGAAAAGGGTGGCGGCGTCGCTCAGCGCGGCGGCTCGTAGTTGATCTGGTTCACGATGCAGGCGACGTAGGCGTCGACGGGCGCCGGACCGTCGAAGGGCTGGGACGCCTCGGCGCCCTCGGTGAAGCCGACGATGCTGCCGTCGCCGGCGCCGAGTCGGTCGAAAACCACGAGGCTCGAGCCCGGGGCGAGCGGCAGCGCGGCGTCACCGGCGAACTGCGCCCGGGAGAACGGCTGCACGAGCAGCAGGCATCCCCCCTTGTAGGCGGGCTCCTGCAGGGTGAGCGTGATACGGCCGATAACCGTGCCGAGGCGCATGGGCGGGTGAAGGTGGGAGTGAGAGTGAAAGTGAGAGTGGAAGGGGCGAAAGCGCGTCAGTCGTCGACGAGGCCGATGAGGAGATTGCGGAGCGGCGTCTTCGGATCGCCCACGAGCTTGCGCGTGGCCGCGCCATCGGTGGAGAGGACGACGCGCTGGTGGAGTCCCGCGCCCAGCGGATCGACGGCGAGCACGGGCATGCCCGCGTCGCGACCCTGCTCGTCGAGCGGCTGGCAGATGACGGTACGACGGCCAACCATGCTGGGATGGCAGGTCGTCGCGACGATGGTTCCGTCGATGCGCGCGAGAATCATGGGTCAATAGATGCGGAGGTTGTCGACCATCACGCAGCGACGCGTCCGGGTGAAGGTCTTCGGGTTGGTGATGCCCTCGCCGGTGGTCGTCGCAATCGAGTAGCTGAGGTAGCCTTCGCCGCCCAGGCCAAGGCCGGCTGTCGACGGGCCGTTCTTGACAAACAGCGTGGTGTCGATCGCGCGGGCCATCAGGGTCATGTGGCCGACGTTGAGCGAGTGGATCATGGCGGAGTGCTTGTAGCCGTGCTCGGAGCGGACCGCGGCCTCGATGCCCTCCTCCACGCTCTTCACGCGTACGATGGGCAGCATCGGCATCATCTGTTCCTCCAGCACAAACGGATGATCGGGCCCGGTCTCGGCGAAGAGCATTGGCGTGGCGGCGGGAACGCTCGCCCCGGCCTCCCGCGCCAACACCGCCGCGTCCTTGCCGACCAGCGCGCGGTTGAGCGCCGCATGCGAGCAACCGCCCGCATCTTTCGCCGTGGTGAACGCGGCCCCGGTCAGTCGCTCGAGTTCAGAATGGTTGAGCTGTACCGCGCCGGCTTTTTCGAGACCCCGAATGAGTGCGCCAGCCATGTGATCGAGCACGAAGACCTGTTTCTCGCCGATGCAGAGGAGATTGTTGTCGTAGGCGCCGCCTTGGACGATGTCCCGCGCCGCCTTGTCGGGGTCCACCGTGTCATCGACGAGCACCGGGGGGTTGCCCGGGCCCGCGCAGATGGCGCGCTTGCCGGATTTCATCGCCGCGGACACGACCGCCGGTCCGCCGGTGACGCAAAGCAGGCGGATGATGTCGCTTTTCGTCAGCGCGTCGAACGATTCGAGCGTCGGTTGCTCGATCGTGCAGACGAGGTTCTCGATGCCGAGAGCGGCCTTGATGGCCTCGTTGAAGGCGGCGACGGCGAGGGCGGCAGAACGGGCGCCGCCCGGGTGTGGATTGAAAACGACCGAGTTGCCGGCGGCGACCATGTTGACGACGTTGCCCGCGAGGGTCGGGATCGAGTGCGTCATCGGCAGAATCGCGGCGATGACGCCGAAGGGGGTGTATTCCTCGAGCGTGATGCCGTGGTCACCGCTGCGGGCGTCGGGGTGGAGCCACTCGACGCCGGGCACCAGCTTCACGATCTGAAGCTTCTCGATCTTGTGGTCGAGGCGGCCGATCTTGGTTTCGGCGAACTCGAACCGGCCCCACTCCTCCGCGTTTTGCGTGCAGAGCGTCTTCACAATCTCCACGACCTTGGCGCGCGCGGCGACGCCCTGGGTGGCCAGTTGCCGTTGCGCGGCCTGCGCGGCGGCGCAAGCGGAGGGAACATCCGCAAAGACGCCGGGGCGCCGGCGGGAGGAGACCGCGGCCGGCGCCGTGTTGAAAACAGGGGCGGGGCCGCGGCCGAAGGACTTGACGACTTCGGCAACGACGCTGCGCACCAGCGCTTCATCAATGACGGGAGTGGAGGACATGACGTGGGTCCGGCAGTCAGGCGAGCCGATGGCCGAGCACCTCAACGGAGTCGACGAGGCCGACGACGGCGGCGTCGATCGGGAGGGCTTTCATGCCGCTGGCCTGGCGGGCCGAGCTGCCTTGGCAGAACAGGACCAGATCGCCGCTGCCGGCGCCGAGCGTATCGACGGCGACGATGGTGTTGGCGCCGGCACGGAACTGCGCGGGCTTGGCTTCGTCGACCAGCATCGGGCGGAGCAGGAGAAGTTTTTGGCCGCGCATGGTCTCGTCTTTTTTGGTCGAGACCACGGAACCGATGACGCGCGCGAGGAACATGGCGGATAGGGTTGGAGGTGAGGGTCGGGAAACCGATGGGTGCGGCACAGGGCAGGCGAGGCGCGGCCGATCCAGAAAAGCGGCGGGGCGGCGCAGCGACGACCAGCGGGAGCGCGCCGGAAGGCGGTGCGCTCCGGAAAATCAGCCTTTGGCGGGGGCGGGCTTGGGCAGAATGGCAGCGAGGTCGTCGTGGGGACGCGCGATCACCTGGACTGCGAGCACCTCGCCATAGAGACGGGCGGCTGCGGCCCCGGCGTCGGTGGCGGCTTTGACGGCGGCAACGTCACCGGTGACGATGGCGGTGACCATCGCGCTGCCGACCTGTTTCATCGGGCCGACGAGCGTGACGTTGGCGGACTTAAGCATCGCGTCCGTGCCGGCGACGAGCGCGGTGAGGCCGCGGGTTTCAAGGAGACCGAGGGCAGTTTGAGCCATGGGAGTTTCGGATTTGGAGGGTTGGATGGTTGCAGGAAAAATTCAGGCGACTGACCGGCGCGCGGCGAGAAAGCGGGCCGTCTCGCGGGCGACGACCAGTTCCTCGTTGGCCGGGATGACGACTACGCGGATGCGGGAATCCGAGGCCGCGAGATTGGTTCCGGGCGGCGCGCCGGCGTTGGCCTCGAGGTCAAGCCGGAGACCGAGGTCCGACAGGCCTGCGCAGGCGGCTTCGCGGAGCCAAGGGTTGTTCTCGCCGATGCCGGCGGTGAAAATGAGGGCGTCACAGCCGCCCAGCTCGAACCAGAACGCGCCGATCCAATGCCGGAGGCTGTGCACGAACACATCGATCGCGAGCCGCGCCCGGGCGTCGCCCCGGTCAGCGGCAGACTTGATGTCGCGCAGATCGTTGTTCACGCCGGAAAGACCGAGGAGGCCGCTTTCCCGGATCAGCTGATTCTCGGCCTGCTCCATGGTGAGGCCGAGGCGGCGCATGGCGCAAGGGAACGCGGCCGAGTCAAGGTCGCCGACGCGGTTGCTCTGCGGCAGGCCGGACTGCGGGCTGAGTCCCATGCTCGTGCCGATCGCGACACCGTCCCGGATGGCAGTGACGGAACTCGAGCCACCGAGATGGCAGGAGATGATCCGCAGCGGGGCGCCGGACAGGCGGCGCGGGCCGTCGAGGTAGAGGCGCCGCGCCACGGCGGCGACATCCTCGCGCCCGAGCAACTCCGCCGAGCGTTCGGCCACGAATTTGTGGCTGGCGCCGTGAAATCCGTGGCGCCGGATGCCGGCGCGATACCAGGCGTCGGGCACGGCATAGCGCCGGGCGTGGTCGGGGACCCATTGATAAAAGGCGGTCTCGAACACCGCCACGCGCGGGACGCCGGGATGGCGCTCGCGAAAGACCCGCAGCGCATCGGCGTACGGTGGATTGTGTGCCGGAGCGAGATCCGCGGTGGCACGCAGCGCCTGTTCCACATTTTCGTCGGCGAGCACGCAGCCGGAGAGATCGCCGCCGAAGACTGCCTTGAAACCCACGCCGTCGAGATCGGCGGCGCCGCGGACGTGGCCGCCCTCGGCCAGTTCGCCGAGCGCGCGGTCGATCGCGGCGCCATAGTCGGTTACCCGCTCGCTGCCGCCGCGCGCGACCAAGCGCACCTGCTCGCCGTCGAGGGAGAACAGGCGGTACTTGAACGAGGTGGAGCCGGGGTTGACGACAAGGATGCGCATGGGCGCGGGACCATTGGCCGCGGCCAAACGCCCAGGGCGTCGGCGCGGCGCAGGCCGGGGTCAATCAAGCAGAGATCCACTTGCCGAGCAGCTGAAGCTCGTCGTGCGGGCGTGGAATCACCTGGACGGCGATGACTTCACCGACGCGCTTGGCGGCGTCGGCGCCGGCATCGACCGCCGCCTTGAGCGAGGCGACGTCGCCGCGGAAAAAGGCGGCGACATGGCCGGAGCCGATGGACTGGTAGCCGGTCATCGTGACATTGGCCGCCTTCAACGCGGCATCCGTGGCCTCGAGGAGAGTGCAGAGGCCTTTGGTTTCGATCATTCCGAGAGCGTCTTGAGCCATGGGGAAAAGGGATTTGTAAGTTGGGGTTTAGAGCGCGAATTGCTTGAGCAGCTCGGGGTGGGGCCGGGCGATCACGTGGGCGCAGACAAGTTCACCGACGCGTTTGGCGGCGTCAGCGCCGGCTTCGACCGCGGCTTTGACGCTGCCGACGTCGCCCTTGACGATGATGGTGACGAGACCGCCGCCGATCTGAATCTGGCGGGCGAGCGTGACGCCGGCCGCCTTGACCATGGCATCGCTGGCTTCAATGGAGCCGACGAAGCCCTTGGTTTCAATCATGCCGAGAGATTCATTCATAGAGGATCAGGGTTATAGGATTCGGTTGGGATGGTTGGATGAAAGGAGAGGGAAGTGCGCGCCGGGAAAAGGGCTCAGGGCAGCAGCTCGCACGGCACGCCAGGGGCGACGCCACAGGCGTTGCCCTCGTCGGTGTCGATGTGCACCTCGAGCTTGAAGGCGGGCGAGACGCGGGCGAGAACACGGTCGAAAGTCATGGCGCAGGCGCCACCGATGCGCACGTGCATGTAGCCGCCGGGTTCGACGCCATAGAACGCAGCGTCATCCGGGTGCAGGTGGACGTGCGGGGCGGCGCGGATCACGCCTTCGGGCAGCTCGAGGAAGCCGGCAGGGCCCATGAGCATGCAGCCGGGCGTGCCCTGGATGTCGCCCGAGCCGCGCACCGGAACTTCGAAACCGAGGGAGAGGGCGTCCGTGAAGGCAAGCTCGACCTGGTTGAGGTCACGGCAGGGGCCGAGGATGCGGAGATTGGAAATCATGCGGCTGCGCGGTCCGATCAGCGTGACGCACTCCTCGGCGGCATACTGGCCCTCCTGATACAGCCATTTCTGCGGGTGGAGTTGGTGGCCGTCGCCGAAGAGCGCGGTCACCGCCTGCGGGGTGAGGTGGCAATGGCGGGCGCTGATGTTGACGACCAGCGGGTGGGGCGACCGCACCGCGCGCGGCATCGGCCGCTGCAGGCGCTGGTACAGCATGCGACGGACGGCATGCTCGACCTCTGCGCGACGGGGCAGGACGGTGGGGGATGGCATCGGGTGGATGGTACCAGGTTACGGCGGGAGCGGGCGGTGAGTTTTCGCCGCGGCCGCAGATAATATGATCAATAGCGATCATATAATCAGCACCGGCGCAACCCTTTTCTGCGCGGCCATCTCGGTTCGACGGGCGGATCCCCGTGCCAGATCCGTGGTCCGATCGGACCATCCCGGCGGCCTGGGGCGTGCGGCGAGCGGACCGTTGGGCCGACGGGAGGATCCACGCTCCTAACGGGCGGAGACCAACTGGCCGGCCGGCAACACCACTCCGGCGGCGGCCAGGGCGGAGCGCGAGGCGTCGGTGATGAGGGCGACGTTCTTGGTCCAGTCCGTCACGCGGTGAGGCGTGGCGCGACCGAGCTTGCTTGCGTCCATGCAGAAAAACGTCCGCCGGGAGCAAAGCAGCACGGCCTGCTGGAAGGCGGCGACCTTGGCGTGGGAATTGGTCACGCCCCCGGCATCCATGCCCTCGCCGCCGAGGAAGGCGGCGTCGAACTTCCAATCGGCCAACGCCGGCACGGACTGAGGGCCGAGCAGCATGGCCTGGCGGTGCAGGAAGATGCCGCCGAGCATGTGCAGCTCGATGCCGCGCGCCCCGCCGAGGATGCTGGCCACCGGGAGACTATTGGTGACGACGGTAAGCCCCGCGAAGGATCGGCGGCGCAGCATGTGCCGGGCCAGTGATTGCACGGTCGTGCCCGCGTCGAGGAAAACTACCCCGCTGCGCGGGAGTTGCGCCCGTGCGGTCCGGGCGATGCGATCCTTCGCCGTGCGGGCCCATTGGGCGCGTTGGCCGAGCGAGGCGAAGGTGGTGTTGTAGTCGGCGAATGCGCCGCCGCGCGTTCGGGTGAGGTGACCGCGCGCCGCGGCCTCAGCGAGATCGCGCCGCACGGTGACGGGGGAGACCCCGAGCTGCCGGCTGATCTCGGCGACCGCGAGAAAACCGTCCGTGCGGATCAGGTCGCGCAGGCGTTCACGACGGCGTTCGACGATGTGCAACGGCACGCGCATGATGCATTACATTGCCTTGGTGTGCCGCGCGGAATCAACCAAAGAAATGGGCCCGGCAGTGCCAGGCGGACTACCAGAGGGCGGAAAACCTCAACTGTACAGTGAACGGAAAGCCGCCGGCGGGATGCCGTGCACCGCTTTGAACAGGCGGGAGAAATGGTAGGGGTCGTCGTAGCCGAGGCGCGCGGCGACTTCCTTCACCCTGGCGCTTGGGCTCATGAACTCGTGAGCCGCCCGGTTCATGCGGCAACGCAGCAGGTATTGGTAGGGGCTTCCGCCTTGGAATCGGCGGAACAGGCGGCTGAGGTTGGATGGGTCGACGTGCAGGGTGCGGCAGATTTCGTCCAGGCTCCGCATCTTGATGGCATTGGCCTCAATGAAGGTCTTGCACTCGAGAAAGCGGTTGCGCGCCTGGCCGCCGGCGCGGCCGCTCTGGTCGTGCGACTGCGAGATCTTGAGGAGCAGGATCTCGAGCAAGCGCCAACACACTTCCTGCATGGCGGGAGCCGGTTCCTGCCCCTCCCGGATAATCCAGTCGAACAACTCGCGCAGCTCGGCATGGCGCGGAATCTGGCAGGGGGCGGCCAGCACCGGCGCCCGGGCCTGAAGGTACGATCGCGCCCCGCGTCCGCTCAGGCAGATGAAATACTTTACGAGGAACCGCCCCTCAGAGCTGATGGCGTGCTTCAGGCCGGGGCGGTAGGCGTAGACGCTGCCGGGCTGCAGGGTCACGGGGGCTGCGTCACCGAACTGGAGCGAGCCATGACCTTCCGCCACATATTCGAGGGTCACGAAGGGGAAGTTGCTGCGTTGCACGGCATAGGCGGGGCCGCACTGCTCGCGGCCGCCAAAGGCGATGCCCAAGGGCCCCGACGGGCGGGGCGTTAGATGGGCGAAGAAGTAGCTTCCGGACCGGACGCCGGGAGAGATGAGCGACTGGTCGGGAGCGAGGGCACGGGGCACCGGTGGCATGGTAGAATTACCAGGATTATCCATCGAAAAGTCCTCTCTGTCTATTTCTTCCGCGCGCGTTCCATGGGATAATTCCCGCGGATCCGAATGCTCGAGCCGGCGACCGATCGCCTGTCGCCAGTCCCAAAATCTCCATGATCATGAAGAACGTCTACTTGATCGCCAACGGCGATCTGCGGGAATCCGCCAATCAGAAATGCTGGGCCGCGCAGGCGGCGATGGAACAGGCGCTGGGCGCCGCACTGAAGCAACTTGGAGCCCGGATCGTTCGCGCCCATCCGTACAAAGCCAAGGCCGGACACGGTTTCATCAGCTCGCAGAAAGAGGGCATGGCGGTCTTCGCCAAGCTCGATCCCACGCAGCCGCTGATCGTCGCCGAGAGCGTCTGGCAGTATTCGCACCACGTCCTGCCTGGGCTGATCACGCACCGCGGCCCCATCCTCACGGTCGCCAATTGGTCGGGCACCTAGCCGGGGTTGGTCGGCATGCTTAATCTCAATGGCTCGCTCACCAAGGCCGGGGTGCGCTACTCGACGCTCTGGAGCGGAGACTTCACCGACGCGTTTTTCCTGAAGGGCCTGCGCACCTGGCTCGTGAAGGGGCGCCTGACGCACCCGGTGACCCATGTGAAGCCGCTCGCGAACGCGCGCGTGCCGGCCCGGGCGGCCGCCACGGCTCGGGCCCTCGCCCAGGATCTCCGGGGGCGCAAGGCGATCATGGGGGTCTTCGACGAGGGATGCATGGGCATGTACAACGCGATTCTTCCCGACGAATTGCTTTTCCCGACGGGCGTGTACAAGGAACGGTTGTCGCAGTCGGCTCTCTACTACGGGGCCACGCAGGTCGCGGAAGCCGAGGCTCGCGCGGTCTACGATTGGCTCAAGGCCAAGGGCATGCGTTTCCACACGGGTCCCGACGAGGCGACGGATCTCACCGAGAGGCAGATCCTCTGGCAGTGTCGTACCTACATCGCGGCGTTGCGCATCGCGGACGACTTCGGCTGCGCGACGATCGGCATCCAGTATCAACAGGGGCTCAAGGATCTTCTGCCGGCGTCCGATCTGGCCGAGGGCCTGCTCAACAACTCCGATCGCCCGCCCGTGCGCAATCGCCTGGGCAAGGTGATCCTGCCGGGCCGGCCTCTCCCACATTTCAACGAGGTCGACGAGTGCTCGGGCCTCGACGGCCTGCTCACCAACCGGGTGCACACTGCCCTCAAACAACCGGTCGAGACCACGCTGCACGACCTGCGTTGGGGCGATTTTGACCAGAGTGGAACCATTCGCGACTATGTGTGGGTCTTCCTCATCTCGGGCAGCGCGCCGCCGGCGCATCACATCGGTGGTTACGCGGGGACCGATTCCCTGCGCCAACCGCCCATGTATTTCCGCCTGGGCGGCGGCACGGTCCGCGGCGTGGCCAAGCCGGGCGAGATTATTTGGAGCCGCATCTTCGTCGAAGCGGGCAAACTGAAGATGGACCTCGGGCGCGCCCAAGTCGTCACCCTGCCGAAGGAGGAAACCGCGCGCCGATGGAAGGAGACCACCGAGCAATGGCCGATCATGCACGCCGTCACTTATGGCGTATCGCGCGATCAGATGATGGCGCGGCACAAGGCCAATCACATCCAGGTGGTCTACGCCAGAAATGCAAAGGACGCGGATCTCGCGCTCTACACCAAGGCGGCCCTCGCCCGTGAACTCGGGGTCGAGGTTTACCTCTGCGGCACCCGCGCCGATGGATCGGCGTTTTGAGGGAGAAAGCGGCCGTTGCACTTCGTTTTGTCCTGCGCTCGCACCGACCTAAAGGTGGTGCGCGTGTCTGATGTCGCCCCGCCGTGACGGGGCTCGGCAGTCCCCAACGTGCCCAGAGCGTCTTGGGACAAGCCGCCCCACCTTGACTGCATGAGTCCAGCTTCGAGGGGGCGGCGCGTTGACTGTCCGCAGGTTTTCCGGGCGACGCCAACCGCGCCCCCCACAACGGTGGCAGTCGGCTTACTTCCTCCCGAGACGATCCGCCTAGCCTGTGCCGGACGGACCTCCGCCATTGTCCACCGCAACCCTCCCTCGCATGAATACCTTCCTTCCCGCCCCGGCCGCGCTCGCACTCGGAATCCTCGTATATCTCTGCACCCCGGCCAGTATCCCCGGAATGGCTACCGGGATCACGGGCGGTTTCCAGTCGGCGGAAGGCCGCGGAATGTCCGGTTGATCCTGCAGTTCCTTCCGCCGCTCAAGCAGGTCCTTTTCGAGCTGCGTGACCGCCTGCAGCAACTCCTCGGTCAACCGCTTTTGGTCAGGCCGGCCCTTTCCGGGCAACAGCTGTTCGAGATTCCTTCTTAGCTCAAACGAATCGATCAGCAGATCGCCGTGCGAGGAGTTATAATAGGCGTAGGCAGCCTCAAGGTAGATAAGGCCGGCAACCCTCTCGGGATGCCGTGATCCCACGGAGCTTAATTCCTCGCCGGCCATGGAATGGCCCACGAGAACCGGCCGATTGAGCTTCAGCGCATCGATCACCGCCAGCACGTCGTCTCCCAGCCGGTCGGCAGAGTACCCGGATGCCGGAGAACTGGATGCGCCGAAGCCGCGGCGAGTGATGCCGTACGCGTGGTATTTGCCGGTGAACTTGGGAGCGAACCAATCGAACTCGTGCGCATCGGCACTAAGCGCTGCCAGAAAGATCAGCGGCCGACCAGAGCCGCCCCAATCCACCACCTCCAGCTTTACGTCCTTCTCCACGGGCACGAACTGGACGGTGAGTCTGGCCGGAGCCGGATCATCCTTCGCGTAAAGTGTAACTCCCAGAAGGAAGACCAACGCGACGACAAACAGTGCGTATTTCATAACGGGGTCACGGGCCGCTGTTCGTCGATGCGGGGCTGGTGTTCTCCAGGAGAATGACCTTGGATCCCTTGTTCTCCAGAGCGGATTCTACTTTGACTGCGGCCGGATAGTTTCCCGGGGCGATCAGCGTGGCCAAATTCCGAAATTCGTAGGCGAGCGCATATTTGCCGTTCGCTTGCGAGGTGGTGATCCGGGCGGATCCAGCGCCGTCGGGCAGGGCCAACGCGGCGTCCTTCGGCGCAATCACGACCTGTCGATACGATGCCGGCAGTTCGATCCCGACCCGGATGGTAGTGGTAGAAATCCAGGGGAGGTATAGCGGAAGGGTCCGGGTGTCGGTCTCAACCGGGATCAGGTCGGTGGTGAACGGCAATTTGAAGTACAGGAACTTGCCGTCGGCGATCGCGTAGCGGTCAATCTCGACGGTGAACTCTTCCACCCCCGGGTAGCCGTCGAATTTTGTGGTCAGGCCGCCCACCGGTCGCGCCCCTTGGGCCAGTTTTGAGACGACTTGCTGGAAATACCGCTCCTTCTCCTCCGGAGGCAATTCGGCGAAGAACTTGTTTTTCTCGTTAAAAACCGAGCCAAAGAACTCGTTGCGAATTCCGATCCGAGCCTTGCTGTTGTCCGCAAACGACAGCGTATACGTCGTCGTGGTCGCGGCCCGGCTATCCGGTGCGGCCTGAATGGTCTGGTACGCTCCGCTGGGGACTGTCAGGGCCAGCATGCCATCATGAGGCGTGGAGCCGAGCCGGCCGTATTGATCCGTGTCGTTCAAATAATAAGGCGTCCCATCGACCACTACCCGCACCAGCGGATTTTGGAAAGCCGTAGGCAGGGGAAAGGTTGTCGCCATCTCGGAAATGCCGGTAACGGTAGGCAAGTCCGAGGCGAGCAGGAATTCCGGCTGAAACCCGGCGGCGGAGAGCATGGCGTGGAGCAAGATGGCGCGGTCGGCGGTGTGTCCGTATCCATCCGCGAGGGTGGTGTCTGCGTCCGAGAGTTGTTCCAAAGGAAGTTCTCCGAAGTCCGGTCCGGCCGTTCGGATGGTCCGGGCAACGTAGTCACGGATGGCCCGCAGCGCTTCCCGGCGGTTGGAGGTCGCGGCCACCAGCCGGCGGGCCAATGCTCCGGCCTGGGCGGATTTCCCGGCCCGGTCGAGCATGGTCTTGTGCAACGTCTGGTAATAGGCAGCCGGATCGCCGGCAAAATACGCCACTCCGACCTTGAAGGCCCAGTCCGGTGGCACGAAGGATTCCGCGGGCAGCGCCTTGACGTTGGTCGCGCTCCATTCAAATGCGTGGCCTTTGGTCGTGTCCGAATGTTCGGCGAGAATCCCGGTCGGGCCGCAGCTTCGCCGCCAGAGATTGAGGCCCGCCGGGGCGGTGATCTGCCAGGTCTTCTGGGTGAGTTCGTCGGCCAGCTGGAAGGGTTCAAAACCGGCGAGGTAGGGTCGATTCGAGAAGGCGATTTCCAACTCCACCTCGATCGTGGAGCCGATCTCGACGCCGGGCAGGCTGCCGACCAGGATCTTGCCTCCGGTATAGCGTTTGGCGGATACATTCCATTCCGCATCCATCACATTCTTTTCCATCTGGGAAATCTCCTGGCGCTTGCCAGTCGGGGAAATCACCACTGCCCGGATGATCCGAGCTTCCTGGGTGGCGGGATTGTAGGGAATCTTCACCTCCGCTTCCTTTTTCTTGCCGCTATAGGTCAGGATCTTTCTGAAGTAACGGACCCGGAGCACGGCCGTATGGGAATCCTGAACGGCCAGGGTCTCCCGGTCCTCGATCAACTGCGAATCGGATTCGACGGGCGGCGGGATCGCCTCTTCCGTGGTCGCAACGACCGGACGGTCCGCGCCTTCTGTCGTCGACAAGACCGGGACCTTTCGGTCGTCGTAGTCCAGGCCGGCCAACGTTTGTTTGAGCTGCAAATACTGTTCGGGCGTGAATTCGAGCACCTTCAGTTTCAGCTCGCGGAAGCCGGTTAGGGCGCCGTTCCGGAAGTCCATCTGCCGATCGTAGTGCACGCAGGCATCGTTGACGGGCGAGTACGATGGCAATGACAGCCCCTTGGCAAAGCCCTCGCCCAGCTTGAGCGAGAACTCCTCGCGGATCCCGCAGGCGGCAATCGTCACCATGGGGTACCGGCGCTTCTCCAGACCGGCGCCCTTCAGAATGAAGTTCGCCAGGCCCACGGCGTTGCCGACCCAAGGAGGACTGACAATGGCCTCGCGATCGCCAAAGGTGGCCATGCCGGGCACCGTAAACTCCATCTGGATGTGCAGGGGTGCCGACATGTCGAGCATGCTGTCAGGTGTGATGGTCAGAGATTTCAGGCTCGCCCCGGGCATTACCCACTTCAGGAGGCTCTCCATCACCCGCCGGCGATCGTCGGGTTTCACATTGGCGAAATAGTCCCGGTAAACCGTGTCGTTGATACCGTCGAACCACAGCACCGACTTCGCCTCGATGGTCCCCGCGTTGTTCAGCACGCCGGTGGTCTGGACCCGCATCATGTTTTCTTCAGGCGGATTAATCGGGCTGATGCGGAGGCCTTCCCCTTCCGGGCGGCAGACCAGGTAGCTCTGGTTGCATTCGTATCCGGGCAGGAGGTCCCGGGTGTTTTCGTTGGTCGGGTCCATGAGCAGATAATCGCCCTTGCTCTGCTCTACGGCGACAATCGCGTGGACGAAGTACGTATCCGGAACCTCCGGATCCCTGCGGGCGTCGGCACCCACCACTGTGACGAGGACGGGATACGCGTGGAAGCCGGCCGAGCGGAGCATGGAAACCAGCAAGGCCGCCTTGTCGCGGCAGACCCCATATTTTCGCCCAAAGGTCAGGCTGACGTCATGCGGCTCGAATCCGGGCCGGTCTTTTTCCGGGGTGACGCCCATGTAGCGCACGTTCTTCGAAACGTAGTAGAAGATCGCCTTGATCCGGTCCAGATCGATCGTGGACCCGGCCGTCAGTTTCGCCACCGTGGCCTGCATCTCGGCCGTCGTTGCCTCCAGATGTGTTTTGCTCAAACCCCAATACCAGCGGGAGACCGCGGGCCAGTCGGCAATCGTGCTGCCCATCACCCGCTGCAAGATAGCATCAGTGGTTGGCATATTCGGCTCCTCATGCATGCGCGGCACATCCGTTACGGCCCAGTCATAAACAAGGCTGTGGTTTTCGCCCGACCGGACAGTGGACTTCACGGTGTCAGCGACGGGATCCCGAATGAAGAGGTGCCGCAACGGCTTGGCTTCGGGCATCCTGACCTCCATCGCGAGGTGGCGGATGAATCCCACCCCCTCGAAGAATTCCTCCACCACGACTTCCCCTGGGATGAACGCCCGCAGAGTCGGCACGCGCACCACCGAGTGAACCACGTCGCCAATGTCCAGCTCGGGAATGCTGACCGTAAGAACCCGTTCATTCGGATCGTAGATATTCATCTCCATCTGGGAGGAATCGATGCCCTCCTTGGCGTTCGCCGCCACGTCGACGGGGCGAACCGAGCCATCCGGCTTGATCACTTCCAACCGGTCCACGACGGCGGTGTTGTAGGGCACATAAAACTGCTGCCGGAGGGTCCGGTTGTCGCGTTTGCCTTTCTCGGTCAGAACCTTGAGGAAGGTTTCGTACTGCATCTCGCCGGTGCCGTCCGGCCGGTAAGCTCCGATGATCTTCGAATCGACGGTGGCTTCGTCGCATTCGCGGTAGCTTGCCGGGGTGATCTCGGCCGCGGCCGCCATGACTTTCTTGAGGTCCAGATAGCTCCAGTCGCCGCCGTCGGGATGATTCACCGGATCCGGCGGATTCGCGCTGCGTGCGATGGCCGGAAAAATCAGGAGTGCAGCCGCAGCGAACAGGCACGCGCGGCACGAGAGAACAACATTCGCCTTCATCGGGTGAGAGACGTCGGAGTTGGATGCGTGAGGGTTATGGTTTCAGAATGATGGCTGAAAGACCGTGCAGCGGAGATGCCTCACTCCGTCCGCAGTGCCATTATCGGATTTGCCTGGTGGCACGACCTGCCGGCAGCCAGGACGAAGACCCCCGACACGGCGGACACGCCGGTGACAACCCATGGGGCGATCCCATGGACAAACGCTAGAAGCTGTCCGGAAAATCCGTTTCCCTGAGGGGTGGAGGGCGCTGCGCTGTCAGCGCCGCTCGAAAATCCGGCGGCGACAGCGCGCCGCCCTCCAGATCCTGGCAGTATCCGGACAGCTTCTAGAGTCATGCGGAGAATTTTCAGCAGCTTGAAGGAACAAGGCAAGCCGGCTCCGGCGCCCAGAACCCAGGTGACGGGCCGGCCCGCCGACCGTCGCGGTTTCCCCGTTCGAATCATCGCCGTTCAACCGCCATTCCCTTCGGACGTCGGGTCTTGCCTCTGGCGAGGTTCGACCAAAGTCCCGGCGCCATGGTTCCACGGAATCCCAATGACGGCGCCGTCGATCGTGCCGCCCCTTCGTGCTGGCGGTGAGGGCCTCGGTCTTCCCAAACGTCTGAAGGAACCTGGCGTCCGCCAGATTCCCTACAGCGAGAACCAGTAGTTGAACTTCACGAGGATAGTGTTGTCAGGGTGGGTGCCGAAGAGCCGCCGGTATTCCGGGCCGGCGGAAAAGTCGCCCAGGAAATCCCCGTTGGTTCGGTTCTGACTCCAGACGACATAGACGGTCGAGCCGGTCTTGTACTCCCATCGCAGCACGAGATTCGAGTTCAGCTCGCGCCAGCTAAAGTCGGGGTTCGCCAGCGTGAAAGCCCCGCCGGGGTCGTCGACCCGGTAACTATTGCTCGCGGCGTCGAGGACGGCGGTCGCATCGAGCCGGCGGAACCGCCCGTCGTATTGCGGAGCGCGTGGGTCCGTCACCAGCTTCAACTGGGTGAACCGGCCGGTGGAGGCGAACGGGCTGCCGTAGTACGAAAGCGACAACTCCGGGGTGAGATTGATGTCGAAGCGTATCGTGGTCGAGAGCGTCTGCTGGTTCATCCGCCCCATGACATAGCGATTGGTGCCGGCCGCGGTCGCCGTGCCGGCGTATTGGAAGTCCTCGAAGTCGCGCGCATAGGAGAACTTTGCCTCGACGTTAACGTTGTCGAGAAACCGCGCCGAAAAGGTCGGAGCGATCTCGGTGTAGCGGGAATTCCCGTCCTGTGACACAGCTTCGTCAAATTCCAGTTTGAACTGCTTTTTCTTCGAGCTGTCAGTCTGTACGGCGACATAGGTATTGACGCTGCCTGGCACCAACACCGCTGGGCCGCCCCGGAGCACTCGCGTGTCCAATTGTTCGGAATCATACACGACCAGGCCCGTGAACGCCCAGTTGCTGTTGAAGGCCAGGTCGCTATGAAACTGGAGCTCCTGCCCCAGGAACTCGCCGCCAAAGTCGTACTTGCCAATCTCCTTCAGCCGGAGGTCGGTTTTCCGGAAGAGCCTGCCCGGGCTGGTGTCGTAGTACTCGAGCTGAGCGTAGTGCTGCATCAGATCGGCCGTTCTGAGGTAACCGAGGTCATTCAATTCCAGCCCCGGCGACCGCCAGTCGGTACCGACGTAGTATCGCCATTTGCCGTTGTTGTCCTTGCCGACCTGAAGATTGCCTCCCGTGCCGTCAAGATGCGTGGCTCCATCCACCACTCCCAAGTAGGAGGCGTCGGGCCGCTGATAATTGTGCACGGAATCGAGCATGAGTGACTGGATGGCCGTGGCCGCGCCATCCACGCGGCTGGCGATGCCTTGAAGTTTGATGAAATAGGTGCGGTCGTCCCAATATTGGAGGAGATCCAGCCCTCCAGTATAGGCGTGCTCGGGAAGAGGAACGAGAGCGTCGTCGTGGATCGTGCGGGCGGTCGCCGTGAAGATCCCGCCGACGAGTGCGTTTCCCTTGTCGATGTCTTGCTGGACCCGGGCCACGGTGTAACTCGTCAGTGGCGCGAGGGTCTGCTGGCGCTCGACCCCGTTCTCGGTGACGTCAGCTACCGCGCTATCGGTGAACCCCTGGAGGACGCCGACCGAAAGCCCCTGAGGAGTTTTGCCGGTCAGCTTGGCGGCGCCGAGTATCCGGGTGCTGGTCGGTGCATCGGTGAATCCGCCAACTGGGGCATCGAATACCGGAGCCTGTCCGATGCGGCGGGAGTAGAACATCACATCATCGTCGATTCCGTAATCAAAGATGTTTTTTCCCTCCAGGAAGAACGGCCTTTTTTCGTTTAGGAACGTCTCGTAGGTGGTCAGATTGATCTCAGATGGATCCGCTTCGACCTGGCCGAAATCGGGATTCACCGTGAGGTCGGCGGTGAGGTTGCTGGCGAGCCCGATCTTGGCATCAAGGCCGGCTTCGAAACTGGTCTTCGCGTCCTGGCGGTATGGATTGCCTTCCTGCGGGGCGGTGGTCGCGTATTTCATCAGGACGTAGGGCAGAAGTTCGATCCGCCGCGAGGGCGGCAGGTCGTCGATGCCGCGCAGTTCACCAAACGAGTACACAAACCCTGGGCTGTCCATCGGCAGCAGTTGCCAGTCGCTCTCCTCCTGATACCGATTGATCCAGCGCCAGCAATGGAGTCCCCAGACCTGCTCCGGCTGGCTGCTGTAGCGCAGCTGGCTGAAGGGAATGCGGAACTCCGCGGTCCAGGCATTTTCCTCGGTGCCGACCTTCCCGTCCCAGACGGCGTTCCAGTCCATATCCACGCCATCGTTTCTCAAAATCAGGTCGATCTTCGATCCGCCCGAAGTGATGTCGAATTCGAACCCCGTGCGCCGGTCGAAGTAGCTGTCGAAATTCACCCCGACGATATCCCCGGTGAATTCGTCGCGTTTGCCCCGCAGGCGCGGCTGTTTCGCCAGCTCCGAATCAAAGGCCCGGATGGCCACGTAGACATATTTGTCGTCGTAGAGGATCTTCAGCTGGGTCGGCTGCGATCCTGGCTGGCCTTCGTGCGGCTCGCGCTGGATGAAGTCGCCCTGCCAGTCGCCCTGTGTCCAGCACGGGTCGTCGAGTTTGCCGTCGATCCGGGGCGGCGGGCCGGCGAGCCGGACGGCGTTGTAAACCCGTTTGGGCAGCATATTCTTCCGGGTCGGAGCCAGCTGGTCTGGTGCGCCGTGCGCGCGGAAGGGGGCAAGCATCAGCAGGACTCCCACCGCAAGCCAGAGCGGGGCGAACCACTGGGGCAGCCGAAGCTTCTCTTTCCATCCATGGTGCCGCGAGCGCCAGCGAGTGGCTTGAGACTGCAAACGGTCAGTCATGGGTTTCGACCAGGGTTCGTCATGGAGTGGAGAAGAAAGGCAAATGTCGGGATATTTTTTATCCTACAACGGCTCAAAGCACCATGGGCAGGACACAAAAAGACATTGGTGAAACCCACGATCTGGCATCGTAAAGCAGCGAGCAGCGAGCAGTGAGTAAAGAATGGCGAACGATTGGTATGGGCGGAGCTGTGGATCGTTCTGCTCTCTCCTTGATACTTGCTACTCGTGGGGTCATTCCGCGCGGAGGGCGTCGACAGGGTTGATCCGCGTCGCGCGTCGCACCGGTAGCCAACAGGCTAGGGCCGTCGCGAGCAGGACCAGCAACGCGACCCCGCCAAAAACGGCGGTGTCCATCGTTCCGGCTTCGTAGAGGAGGTTGGCGAGGAGCTTGGCAAGGCCGTAGGACAGGATGATGCCCGCCGCGAGGCCGACCAGAGTGAGGACGAAGCTCTCTCGGGCAACGACTTGGATGACCTGCATGCGGGAGGCGCCGAGCGCCATGCGGATGCCGATCTCGCGGGTGTGTCGCGCGACCGAGAAAGTGATGAGTCCGAAGATGCCGGCCCCGGCCAGCAGGAGGGCGATGGCTCCCTGGGCGCCGGCCAGGATCGCGCCGAAGCGGTAGGGCATGAGCCCGGCGGGGCTCTCGACGATCTGCTGCTGCAGGGTCCGGATTCCGAACAAAGGCAGGTCGGGATCGAGTTGCCGGACGATCTGGGCGATCGCGGTCGTCAACGGGGCGGCCGGGCCGGAAAAGCGGACGACGAGCGTCCCGTTGCCCCGGTAGTTCTGGGCCAGCGCATCGAAGAGCAGCGGCAGCGAGTCGTCGCGCAGATTGTAGAAGCGAGTCTTGCCGACGATACCGATCACCTCGGCCTCATTGCCCTGGATCGAGATGCGTTGGCCGACCGGGTCTTTGCCGGGCCAGAGTTGATGGGCCAAAGCGCGGTTGATGACGGCGACCCTGGGCGAACCGAAACCGTCGTGGGCGGTGAAATCGCGTCCGGCCTCGACCCGCAGACCGAGTGTCGCGAGGTAGGCGGGCTCGACTAGCACGTAGCAAACCGGCGGACGTTGGGTGTTATTGTCCGCGGGCTGCCCCGCGGCGGTGACGTTGCCGAACTGGCTGATGTGCGTATCCAGCGGGGCGTTGGTGGCCAGGCTGGCGAGCTGCACGCCGGGCAACGCCCGCACTTTCTCCAGGAGCTGAACATGGAACTGCCGGCCCCGGTCGGGCGAGTAGTTCTGCAATCCAAGGTCGAACGATGCCGTGAGCAGGTTCTCCGCCCGATAGCCGAGATCGGAGCGCGCCAGCAGAACCAAACTGCGCAGCGCCAATGCAGCGCAGACGAGCACGACGCACGACACAGCCACCTGTCCGACGACCAGCAGGCTGCGCAAGGCATGGCGTCGGCCGCCGGTGGCCGGCGAGGTTTCCTTGAGAAACGAGAGCGGGGCGGCGCCGCTGGCCTGGAGCGCCGGCAGAAGCCCGGCCGCCAGCCCCACCAACAGTGCGGCCAGACCCGTGGCGACGAACGGCCGCCAGTCCAGGTCGACGGCGGCCGAGGGGGCGGCGGTATCCGAAACAGGCAGGAGTTCGAGCAGCAGCGGGGTAAGCCAAAGCGACGCGAGCGTACCGAGCGCTCCTGCGATCGAGGCGAGGACGGCGCTTTCGGTCAGCAGGCTGCGGATCAAACGCCAGCGGTTGGCGCCCACGGCTGAGCGAATCGCCAATTCCCGTTCGCGGGCGATGGCGCGGGCATAGAGCAGGTTGGTCACGTTGGCGATCGCGACCGCCAGCACGAGCAGCGCCAGGGCGCCGAGTGCCGCCATGATCTTGGGGGCGTGATGGGCGATGTACGGGGTGGGGCGGCTGTTGCTTTCGCGCATGACGACGGCGCGCGGATTGGGCGCGTAGTATCCAGGATTGTCCTTCATGACCCGGGCGAACGCGACGTCCATGGCGGCTTGTGCTTGCGCGACGGTGGCATCGGGTTTGAGCCGGCTCATGAGAAAGACCGACGAATTGCCGCGTTTCAGTGCGTAGAATTCGCCTCCAGGCAACAGCCGCGGAAGCATAGTCGCTGGCACAAACCCGCTGAGGGCGGTGCCCCACGAGGCGCCGAAGAAGCCGGGAGGGGCGACTCCGACGACCGTCATCGGCACGCCGTTGAGCTTGACGGTCTGGCCGATGATCGCGGGATTGGCGCCGAAGCGGGTGCGCCAAGTTGCGTCGGTGAGAATGAAGATCGGATCGGCGCCGGGGGTGCGGGCCTCGCCTGGGAGGAAGAAGCGCCCGAGCTGCGGCTGAACCCCGAGCACGGTGAAATAGTTGTCGGTGACTGCGTGAACCCAGGTGCGCTCGGTCGCCACGCCGGTGCGGCTTAGGTGGACGGCTTCCTCTTTGTAGGCCATGAGGCCGGAGAAGACGCGCGCCAGGTCGGGCACGGCGCTGGCGTCGGTCTCGACGAAGCGGCGGAAATCCTCGGCATCGGCGTACGAGAAGGGAACCTGGTAGTCGCTGACCGGCGATTTCTGCGCGACGATGACGAGGCGATCAGGCGCTGCCGCCGGGAGCGGGCGAAAGAAGAGATCGTTGGCGACAGTGAACAGCACCGCGTTGACCGAAAGTCCGAGGGCAAGCGTGAGCACAACGACGGCGGTAAAGACGGGAGATTTGGCGAGTTGGCGGAAGGCGAAACGGAGGTCGTGCATGGGGTGAAAGTGAGGGTGAAGATGTGAGTGAATGTGGTGGGTAGAGTGAAAGAGAAGCGGCGAAAAAGGGTCAGACGGATTGTGCGAATCAGATCGGGGGAGCTCGGTGGCAGGATTTCACGTGCCCTCTCGCCTTCACTCTCACTTTCATTTTCATTCTGGGCGGAGCGCGCCAGCGGATCGACCGTTGTAGCGCCTCCGATAGAGGTGGCGCCGGCCTTTTGGTTTTACGCTTTCTGCGGTTCCACAAAACCGCTCCGCTTCAACAACCGGAGCATTTGTGTTTCCTGGTCCGTCGGTTTGGAATCGCCCAGCCAGTCCTTGAAGTACCAGTCCAGGTAGTGCTTGTACCCTTTGGCCTTCCAGTCCTCATCGAGAGCCAGGTGTCGCTCCGGGTCATCGTATTGGCGCACGATATCTTCCACTTCGCTCGTGGTGAGGCGGTGGTATTTTTCGTAATGGATCATCCCGGGGCCACTCAGGCGCCCTTTCTGATGGGACGGCTCCTCGGTCGGATACCCGAGGACCATCGCGATGAGCGGGAAACAATGTTTGGCAGGCAAATCCAGGATTTTCCAGACCCGCTCCATGTCGCCGCGATGAATGCCGTTGGTAATCAGGTAATCGATGCCCATGGACCGGGCGGCGATTGCCGCGGTTTGGACGGCCAGCCCGGCGTTAACGCTGGCGGTGACAAATGCGGTCATGTTGTCAGGGAAGTAGGGGTACCCCATGAGTTCCGCGCTGGCTTCCAGGCGGTTGAAGTCCACGCAGTAGAGAAGCATGCAACCGCCGCGGTAGCCGCAGATGTCGCCCATCGTTTTGCGGTCCTTCACGACGACGATGGAATAGCTCTGCATGTTCGAGGCGTTGGCGGCGCGCACGCTCGCCTGGAGGATGGTTTGCAGTGCCGCTTCCGGAATCGGCTTGTCCAGGAAGTTACCATGGATCGTGCGCAGACCGTGGATCGTCTTGAGGGTGGCGTTGGTGGGGACGGCGCCGTCCGAGCCGCCGGCCGGGGCTGGCGCGTCGTCGGCCTTGCTGCGTCCGGCCGCCAATAGAAGCAGGCCGCTCCCGGCGAGCGCGCTTTGTTTCAGAAATCCTCGTCGCGAGGATCTTGAGCTGGGGGGAGAACTGTCGTGGTTGGCTGATTTCATTGGCTGGGGTGGGTTTGTAGACTGGGACTGATCGATTCGGGAGTGGGATTTGTATCACTCGGCCCGCAGGGCTACCATCGGGTCGACCCGGGTCGCCCGGCAGGCGGGAAGAAGCGTGGCGCCGAGCGCCGCGAGGGTGAGCACGGCGGTGGCGAAGAGGTAACTCCACGGATCGGCAGCGCCGGTTTCGTACAGCATGGTGGAGAGCAGGCGTCCGGAGGCTAGGGCACCGGCCACGCCGAAGATCGTCCCCAACGCGACGAGACGAAATCCCTGGCCGAGGACGAGCCGCAGGATGTCCCCAGCTTGTGCGCCGATGGCGATGCGCACGCCGATTTCCTGGATGCGCTGCTGCACGGTGAAGGCGATGACGCCGTAAGTGCCCAGCGTACCGAGCAGCAATGCCACGCCCGTGAATCCGCCGAGGAGAGCAAGGATGAACTGCTCCTGCTCCAGGCTCGTGGTCCGCAACTGCTCCAGCGTACGGACACGGAAGATCGGGACGGTGGGATCGATCTCCTTGATGGCCGTCCGGATGGAGGGGAGCAAGCGGGCGGGGTCGCCGCTGCTCCGCACGACGAGGTGCATCGGGCCGTAGAGGAATCTGTACATGGACCAGTAGAACGTCGGGCCAGGGCTGGAGCCGAGGCTTTGACTGCGCACGTCGGCAACCACGCCAACCACGGTGAGTCGATCGCCGCCGATCTTCAGGCTGTCGATCTGGCGGCCGATCGGATCGGCATCGCCGAATAACTGCTTGGCGAACGACGCCGAGAGCACGGTGGAGCGGCGGGCCTCATCGGGCGACAGACCGGCAAGCGTGCGGCCGCGCAGCAGCGGAATCCGCATGGCGCCAAAATAGCCGCCGTCGACCAGCCGCCAGCTCGCCTGAATCGGTTCACCGGCGGCCAGAGGGGACGGACCGACGGGGAAAATGGGATTCATCGTGTTGCCACCCGCGAGGGGAAGCAGGTTGATGAGTCCGACGTTCGAGACGCCAGGCAGAGCGGCGATGCGCTCGGTGGCGCCTTCGTAGAACGAGACGGCACGCTCGTTGTTCTCCGGCTTCAACGAAACGGTCAACACGTTCTCTGGGTTGAAACCGGGATTGACCTGGAGCAGGCGCAGGAAGCTTCGGCCGAGCAGGGTGGCGCCGACCAGCAAGGTGAGCGAGATCGCGAGTTGAGCCACGACCATCGAGTCGCGCAGCCGGGAACGGCTTCCGGCGCGCGGACCGTGGGATTTCAGCGCTTCCTGGGGCCGGGCCTGCGCGGCTTTGAGCGCGGGACCGAGGCCGGCAAATACCCCAGCCAGCACGGTGGCGGCGAGGGATGCGGCCAGCACGCGGAGGTCGACGGAGATTTCGGCAGCGCGGGGCAGCGGGAGAGAATGCATCAAATCAAACGCCCAGAGCGAAGCGAGCACGCCGATCATTCCGCCGGCGAGCGTGACAACAAGACTCTCGGTTACGATTTGCCGGACGATCTCGGCGCGGCCGGCGCCAAGCGCGGTTCGGATGGCCAGTTCGTGGGCGCGGGCGGAGGCCCGTACGAGCAAGAGATTCGAAAGGTTGGCGCAAGCGATGAGCAGCAGGAGGGCGACCGCGCCGAGCAAAACAAAGAGCGCGGTTCGCAGCTCCGGCCCGACGATTTCGCGCGCCAGCGGCGCGATCCCGGTGCGCCAGCTACGATCGATATCGGGGAATCCAGAATAAAGCTGGGCGGCGATTGCCTTCATCTCGGTATCGACCTGGTCAAGGGTGACGCCGGGCTTCAGCCGTCCATAGACCTCAAGTTCGTGTTCGTATCGCCGGTCATCTCCGGGCTGGGGGACAAGCGGGATGGCGATTTCTAGATCACCGGGGAAGAACGAGCCGGCGGGCATCACGCCGACGATCGCGTAGCTGGTGCCGTCGAGCGTGAGAGATTGATGGATGGCATCATCCCGTCCGCCGAGGCGCCGCTGCCAGAACGCGTACGTGATGATGGCGACGTGGTTGCGGCCGGGGCGGCCCTCCTTGTCGAGGAATCCGCGTCCCAACGACGGCGCGAGTCCGAGGGTGGGCAGGAAGTTTGTCGTCATGGGGCGGACGTTCACAAGTTCGGGGTCTCCGGCCCCCGTGAGATTCATGGCATGCCAGCCGACGGCGGCGAGCGACGTCCAGCTACGGCTCCGATCACACCAATCGCGGTAGTTCGGATAGGAGACGGAGAAGCGGGAGACATTTCGCGGGAGATTGGTTTCGTAGATGACCGCGAGCCGGTCCGACTTCGGCAGCGCCACGGGGCGCAACACCACGGCGTTGACCGTGCTGAACATCGCCGTGGCGGAGCCGATGCCGAGGGCGACGATCAAGATCGCGACAATTGTGAGGCCGGGGGTCTTGGCGAGGGAGCGCAGGGCGAAGCGGAGATCGTTCATGTGGGGAAAGTAGCGAGTAGTGGATAGCGAGTAGTGAGTAGTGAGTAGTGGGAGGGGACCGGGGAGATTTCGGTGCTTGGGCATGCTCATTACTCGCTACTGGTTATTTGGTCACCCTCGGGCAATCAGCTGTCGGATGAACGAAATGTGGCGGTGGAAATCCAATGCACGTTGCCTGTGCCGCCCTCGTCGCGAGTAAAGAAAAGATACTGTCCATCAGGCGATAGGCTCGGTGCGAAATCGTAGCCCTTGGTGTTTACGTCCGGCCCGAGATTGCGCGGTTCCGTCCATGTCCCGTCGGGCTGACGGAAACTGATGTACAGATCGCCGTTCCCCAGGTTGTCCGGCAGCGTCGAGTAGATGACGATGTAACTTTCATCGGGCGCGACAAAGAAATCCCCGAAGATGCAGTTGGGCCTGGGTTGGAAAGCCGCGATCTTTTCGACCGCACCAATCCGCCCGTCGACCAGCTGCGCCCGGTGCAGTCCCTTGTCGCCGCCCGAAAACACCAGGTAATACAGCGCGCCGCCGCGCACCACACAGGGGAATCCAGCGCCTGCGCCCGTGTTCACCAACGGATCGAGAAAGATCGGATCCGCCCAACCGTTGGATGAATCGACGCCGATGGACCAAGTGGTTCTTCATGGGGTCTCTGGCTGAGCTATCGCAAGCGTGGGCCGAGAAAGGAAGAATCGTGCAGGCTGTTCATGGTGTTGCTAACCGATAGGCCGTCAGCCGGTTGTCGTAGAGCGAGGGCACGATGAGCAGTCCCTCCTCTGGAATGTATTCGAAATCGGCGGTGTATTGATGCGGGCCCCGACGGTCCAGGAGGAGGGTCTTCCGGCCCGCCGCGTCGGCGCGGTAGACGCGGCCGTAGTAGTCGGAGAACAGGTAGCCGTCCCTCCCATCGGTTACGAGTCCGTCCATGTTTGCGCCCGGTCCCAACGTCAAAAACGTACGCACCTGCTTCGTCTTCAGATCAATGGACTTGATCGTGCCGTCCTCGGTAACGCCCACCAGCAGCCGCTCTTTCTCGACGAGAATGCCGTTGGGCTTTTGAACCGCTTTGCCCTCGATCCAAACTTCAGACTTTCCGCTGCTGATCCGGAATACGCAGTTCTTGGCAGAATCGGTGACGTAGATCACCCCATCGTCGGCGATGGCAAGGTCGTTGAGAAAGGCCGCATCCATGATGGAAAGACGGCCGATTATCATGCCTTGTTCGGGGTCAATCACTGCCACTCCAGACCGCTCCACGGCGTACAGCTTGCCGGCGAAGAATTTCAGGCCGGTCGGCGCTTTTAGCCCGGCAACCCACTTCAATGCGACCACCGTTCCGTCGAGCCCGATCTTCGAAATGCAGTCGCCGCCGAAATTCGAAACGTAGAGGACCTTTCGTCCGGAGTCATAGGTAACGGATTCGGGGGCGCTGAGTCGGCCGGGGAGATCCCATGCTTCCGACAGAGCGGGGTGGCGGTAGATCGCATCCAGGTCCCGGCCCATGAAGCCCCAGCCACCAAACTGATTGGAGACCATGAGCACGAGCTCGTTGGCGCCGGTTTCCAGCGGCAGGTACACCGTGTCGTTCCAGCCGATGATCCCGCGAAAGGACAGATCGTGCCATTGGCCGCCGCTCTCGCCGCGATAGAGGATCCGCCCGTTCAGGTAGAGGGAGACATCGTCGCTGTAGCCAAAATTGAACGGCCGGGATTCCTTTTGCCGGGCATGGACAACGGCCCGGGCCCACACCTTGGAGGTTCCCTCCACGACTGGCTTACAGTAGCGCGCAATGTCGACCAGCCCCGACCCTTCGCCCCTCACCGATCGCCACGCGATTGCCGCGGATGGCTGCCCGTCCAGGTAGCGCTCGGGGGCGAGGTCGAACGCGCGAACGGTGGGCGAGAGCTCCCAGTCAGCAATGACTCCGGGGATCGGCTCCGCGGGCGCGGGAGGGTCGGACGGGGTCGTTTGGGGATCAGCGATTGCCGGAACTTTCAGTCCGGCCAACAATGCGAACAACGGCAAGAAACGGGTCAATGGACTGGACTTCAAGACGGTCACGGCGTTTTCCCGGCAGTTGAGATCTTTACGGACGTTTGGCGTTTTCCAACGTCTGCATCCATTTAAGGGCGTCATAAAGCGTTGGATACGGGACGTGGCCCTCTCCGTCGTAAAGCCGGTACTTGATCAGTACGGACGGCGGTGACGCTTTTTGCAGTAAATCAAGAAACCTGAGGCAATGCTTGGTGCGGGTGCCGTCCTCATCGTAAGAATCCCGCGTCCCATTGGCGACGTACAGATAAGATGTCTTCCTTAAGGCGGTGAGATTCTTGAGCTCCTTTTCGAAAAGACTGGCCCGTTCGGAGGAGAGCCCGAAGCGGCTGAGAACATACCCGTTGAACGCGCCCGGTTCCCGCAGGAACGAGTAAAGCGCAAAGACTGAGCTGAGTGATTGACCGCAGAGGACTCTGAAACCGCTGGTCCGATAATTCGTGTCGACGAATGGCGTGAGCTCCTCTTTCAGGAAGCGGTCGTAATCGCCGGCCCCTCGCTCGGGAAACAGGTCCCGATTTCGATCGGTGTTTTCAATTGCGACCACAATATAGTCGGGGAATCGATCGACCTTATCGACCAGATACTCGATGGTTCCGACGGTTTCCAGGAAGACATCTTTATATCCATCCAGTTTGTAAAGGACAGGGTATCGCTTGTCGCCGGTTCCATAGTTGACCGGAAGACGGATCAGCAGAACCCGATCTTCGCGCAGGATGTTCGAATGGATTCGGCGGTAGGTTCCGCAGGAGACTGCTTCGCCGTCTGCCGGACTGTTGGAGCGAGCAGCGGTGACGCAAAGGAGAAGCGAGAACAGGGCGAATGCGCCCGCCGTTGATCGAGACGTCAGCATATCATCTCCTCTGGGTAGGGTTCAAAGCGTGTCGTAGGCGATGAATTCCTCGAGCTTCTTCTTGGGCGGCGAGTCGGGCCATTCGACCGGAATTCCCAGCGGCGTGATGCACACGCGGGTGTAGCGGTCCGGGATGCGGAGCACCTCCTTGGTCACTTGGTCCGGAATCGCGTCGGTGATGAAGACCGTGCCGTAGCCCAGGGCCCGGGCTGCCAGCATCAAAAATCCGGCGGCCATTGGACCGTCCCAATGGTTGTAATCCGGATATTGCGAGGTGTTGTCCGTCAGCACGACGATGTAAACGGGGGCCGAGAAGTAACCACTGAGCCGGTTGCGGACGCTGGCTTCGTGTTGCACCTTCGATGTTGCCTTATCGCCACGACTATCGAACCGCTCCAGCGTCCGCTGCACGCAGGCTTCCTTCATGCGGCTGATTTTGTCGCGATCCCGGATTACTAAAAACTTCTAGGGTTGCTGGTTTCCGGAGGTCGACGGGGTGCGCGCGGCGTCGAGGATCCGGACAATATCCGCCTCCGGAACGGCATCCGGCCTGAATGTGCACACCGACCGGCGGTTGCGGAAAATGTCCCAGATGTTTGCGTCGGCTGCCGTCGAAGTCTCGGCAGCGGCTGTGGGCGCAGCCAGGCTGCCCAACACCATTCCGGAGCCCAGGAGGGCGGCACTCGATTTGAGGAAGGTCCTTCGTTCAATGTTCATGGAGGGATGGCGCTTTGCGGTGGGGTTTGGAGTCAGGGGATGTGAGTGGAAGTGAATGTGAGAATGAAAGTGAGGGTGGCTGCGAAGTGAGGGGAGAGCGTGGAGAATGGTTCAGATGGAAAGGACGGCGAAGAGCGGAAGGACCTGGCAGTGGGATGTCCCGGCCGCTTCAACCTTCACTCTCACTCTCACTTTCACTTTCACTTTCACTCCGCGCGGAGCGCCACCATAGGGTCGACCTTCGTGGCGCGCCGGGCAGGGAGCCAGCAGGCAAGCAGGGCGACGGCGATGAGCACCGCGGTGGCGCCCGCGATAGCCACGACGCTGTTGCTGGAAAGCCCGGGCATGGCGCTGCCCAGGAAGCGCGCCAGCCCGACCGCTCCGAGCAGCCCAAGCGCTGTGCCGATGAAGACCATGCGCATGCCGGCGCCGAGGATCAGGCGGGCGATCTGTCCGACCTGGGCGCCGAGGGCCATGCGGATGCCGATTTCGTTCGTGCGCTGCGCAACGATGCGGGCGATCACCCCATAAATGCCGAGCGCGGCCAGGAAAAGACCGAGGAACGCGAACCCGACGATCAGGTGATTGATGGCCGACATCTGCTGCATGTTGCGCTGAATG
Source organism: Opitutia bacterium (assembly GCA_003142955.1). GTDB lineage: Bacteria > Verrucomicrobiota > Verrucomicrobiia > Opitutales > Opitutaceae > Fen-1467. The sequence goes on from PLOH01000148.1 coordinate 279,544, forward strand.
TAGTCGGGCACGGTCGTGAGTTCCTTGACCGCCATGTCAGGATCGAGTTCACCCACGGCCCGGCGGATCGATTCGATCAGGGTCGAGGGCGGCGCGGAGGCGCGGACGATCAAGATGACGTAGCTCCAAACCGCCTGGGACTGCGGGATGTAGGCCTGGAAGGGCGACGAGTTGTTGCCGAAATTCAGGAACCGCACGTCCTGAGCGACGCCGACCACTTCCATCCAGACCAGCGGCTGCTCGTCGAAATTGGCGAGGTGTTGTCCGACCGCATCCTTTCCCGGAAAGAGCGTCCGGGCCATGGTTTCGTTGATGATGATCACGCGGGGCGAATCGCTCCGATCGGCCAGGGTGAAATCGCGACCGTGGATCAGCCGCGTGCCGACCGTGTTGAAATAGCCGGGCGTGACGCCGTTGATCGGGGCGCCCGGTTCGTTGCCCGGAGCTGGCGGGGTCTGGCCCTGTACAACAAACCTGCGTCCCGATGGGAAATAGAAGGCGGGGACTTCGTGGCTGATCGTAACGGCGGCGACGCCAGGCAGGGCGGAAACGCGCTCTTGGACCCGTTCGTAGAACCGCTCCATGTGCTCCGTGTCCGGATAGCGGCTCGATGGCATCGAGAGGATGCCGCGCAGCAGGGGCGCGGGATTCCACCCGGCGTCGCGGCGGAGGAATTGGTCGAGCCCTCGCACAAAGAGCACGGCGCCGGACAGGAGCACCAGCGCCAGGGCGAACTGGCCCGCAATCAGCACCTGCCGAAATCGGTTTTGCGAACGGTCGCCGGTCGAACCGCGCGTCCCGCTCTTGAGCGCATCGTTGACGTGCACGCGGGAGGTTACCCAGGCCGGGACGACGCCGAAAAGCAGACCCGTAAGCAGGGAGGCGCCAAACGCAAACAGCAGGAGACGCCAATCAAGGGGAAAATTGATTTCAGCTCCGCTGGCGCGGAATTGCTTGGCCATCCAATCATTGGTCCAGATGGAAACCAGGACGCCGAGGCCGCCGCCGGCGCCCGCAAGGAGGCCGCATTCTGCGATGAGGGGCCGGATCAACTGGGCGCGGGACGCGCCCAAGGCACCGCGGATGGCGAATTCTCGCGCCCGGGCGATGGCGCGCGCGAGCAGGAGATTGGCCAGGTTCGCGCACGCAATCAGGAGCACGAATCCAGAAAGGCCAATGAGCATGAAGACAATCTGCTGGCCGGTGCCTTGAAGCACGGGCACGAGCGACACCTCCCGCAGGTTCTGACCCTGGTATTCCTTCGGGTCGCTTTCGGCGAGACTGGCCGCGATCGCGGAAAAGCGGGTCGCGGCTTGAGCGGCGGTGATCCCCGGACGATAGCGCCCGATGATGTCAAAGGCATGGTCCTCCCGGCCCTTGAGCTCTTCCGCGGTCAGCGCCAGGGGACGGTAGATCTCAGCCGTGCTGAGGGTCCGGGGATCGTTGGCCAGGGCGGGTGCCACACCGATGATTTCGTTCGGCTGTCCGTCGATCCGCACGGTTTTGCCCACGATTTTTGGGTCTCCGGAAAAGTGTGACAGCCAGAAGGCGTGACTCAGGATGATCACCTGATCGCGGCCGGGAACGTCCTCGGTTGGCAGGAAATCGCGGCCCATTTCCATGCGCAATCCCAGGACGCTGAAGTAGTCGGCGGAAGCACGGAGCGCGGCCAGAACCTCGGCCGGGCGATTCTTCTCGGATAGGGTGAAGCTCCAGGGCCGGGAGCAAGCGACTTGGGCGAAGTCCTGGCTTTCGCGCGCGATCGCGACGAAATGGGCGGTCCGGTGCCCGCCGGGTTGCAGCTGCGCGTTGACTCGTTCCAGGCGGAAGAGGTTGTCGGGATCGGGGAACCGCAGCGGCTGAAGCACGATCGAATTGACGATGTTGAACATCGCGGCGTTGAGCCCGATGCCCAGCGCGAGCGTAATCAGCGCGATGACAGTGAAACCGGGGGTCTTGGCGAGCTGCCGGAAGGCAAAGCGGAGGTCGTTCATGGGAAAAGGGGCGAGGAGCGGGTCGTGAGTGGCGAGCAGGGGAAAGCCGATGGTGCGGAAGCGGGGCGGAGAGCGGAGCGAGGGTTGACGAGGGCGCTCATCGGCGCTCGATGGCGACGCCGCCGTTGACGGATTCGGCTATGAGTAGAGCACGGCCATCGCCGATGGTGCCGGTGATGCTGTGGCCATGGTACTTGCCGCCGAGGGTGAGCGGGAAATCGCAGTCGACGTGGCCGTTGACGACGGAGGCGCGAAGCTGCAGGCCGGCGTCCTTGGGCAGATTGACGCGGACCCCGCCGTTGACCGTTTTGAACGTGAGCTGCTGGTCGGGCCGAACGGTGGTGAAGGAGGCGTGGACCGACCCGTTCACGGTGCGGAGTTGGGCATCGGCGCCCAATCCGATGGCGCGAATGCCACCGTTGACGGATGAGGCGTTCACCGTGCCCTGTACGCCGTCGATTGTGATGCTGGAGTTGACCGTCTCGATTTTTTCGAGGACGGCCGCAGTGGGCACCGTGAGTGTGAACCGGACGGAAGCGCGAATGGTGCTGTCGGAGAACCAGCTACCCGAGCGCTTGGGCAGCCGCACCTTGATCGCGGCGCGACTCTCGGATACGTCCATCCTGAGATCAACCGCCTTCAGCTCCTCCTCCGTTTTGGCGCTTTTTTCTCCCTCGATGTGGATCTCGTTTTTGTCCCACGTGCGGACGTCGATGTCCCCGTTGACATTTTCGAGGGAGATTTTGCCGGTGGAGTTAAAAGGACCGGTCTGGATGAACGGGTCCTTGAATGAGTAGCTGTCAGCGCGCGTGGCGGCGACGAACGAGAACACGAGGACGAGAAGAACGGGAAGGCGTAGTTTCATGGGATGAGAGATTTCCGAAGGATAACTCGTGGCGGCGGTGAAAGTTACTGCGCGCGGAGGGCTTCAAGGGGATTCACGCGGGTCGCTTTCCTTGCGGGCAGCCAGCAGGCGAGCAAACTCACCGCGCCCAGCAATACCGGCACGCCGACAAAGGTGGCCGGATCGAACGGACTGATGCCGATCAGGAAACCAGCCATCAAACGAGAGGCGGCCACGGCTAGAATCAGACCGACGGCGATGCCGGCGACCGCGAGGATCAAGCCTTCCCGGAAGATCAGGCCCAGCACGTCCCCCGGACCCGCACCGAGCGCCATGCGCACGCCGAATTCCTGGCTGCGCTGGCCGACCGCATAGGCCATCACGCCGTACACGCCCATCGCGGCGAGCGCGAGTGCGACAATCCCGAGCCAGCTCAGCAACCGCGACGCCAACACGGGCGCGAGGAAGGCTGCCTTGATGTAGTCGGTCATGGGCAAGGACGCCCACACTTCAACGCGCGGATCCAATTTGTGGATTTCCTGCTGCAGCGTGCCGGCCAACGACGCGGGATCCCCGCTCGTGCGGACGCAGACGCCGAGGTTCAGATCCCATACGCCTTGCCGGTAGGGTACGTAAAAAAAGCAACGGGGGGATTCATTGAGCGACCGGTATTTTCCGTTCTTGGCCACGCCCACGACCGTCATCATGCGCCAGGCATCCTTGAATTTGCGCCCAATCGGATCCTGACCCGGCCAGAAGCGCGTCGCCATGGTCTGGTTGATAATAGCCGCGCCCGGGGCCCGATCGTCGTCCTGATCGGTGAAATCGCGTCCGGCGACCAGCGGTATCTTCATCACCTTGAAATAGCCCGGCGACACGATGCTGAACGGGAACGTCGTGTCTTCGCCGGCCTGGCGCAGGTAGCCGTCGACTTCAACGCCGTGCGCGGGTCCACCGTCGAAGCCGAGGGGGAACCAGCTGCTGAGGGCGGCGGCCTCGACCCCGGGGACTGCGGCCAGACGCTCGAGCAGTCGGCCGTAGAAGATCTTTGCGGTCGGCTCGGTGTAGCCGTTCATGCCCACCCGCAGGCCCGCGACCATCACGTGGTTGGGATCAAAACCGAAGCCTGACCGGCCCGCTTGCCGAACGCTCCGGATGCACAGGCTGGCTCCAACCAACAGCACCAATGATAGGGCGACCTCGGCGACCACGAGCAGGCTCCGGAGTCGATGATGCGAGGAGGCGGCACCGGAGCCGCGTCCCCCCTCCTTGAGCGTTGCATTGAGATTGGGTCGTGACGCCCGGAGGGCGGGTACGAGCCCGAAGATCATTCCTGTGACCAGGGAAAGCAGAAGGCTGAAACCGACGGCCTGCGCGTTGACCCGCACTGAAATGCCCACAGGCAGATGGGTTCGGGGCATCCACGCTGCCAGCAGGTCGACGGCCCAAAATGTCAGGACCGATCCGAGAACGCCGCCCAACGCGGCCAGCAATAGGCTCTCGGTTAGCAACTGACGGATGAGGCGGCCGCGCCCCGCTCCCATCGCGAGACGGATGGCGATCTCCTTCTGTCGCCCAGTAGCCCGGGCCAGAAGCAGGTTCGCCACGTTTGCCGCCACGATCGCCAGAACGCCGAGGCCCATTACTAGCAGGATGGAAAACACTCGCGCGAACAGGGGCTGCGCGCCGTAGGGCGCCTGCACGAAGGTCAAAACGCGCAGACGGATCTGCCGATTCGTGTCTGGATAGCTCCGCTCCAGGCGCGCGGCAAACAAGTCAACGATCGCCTGGGCGCGGGCCAGGCTCACGCCCGGCTGCAGCCGCACCTGGGTGTGGAGCCAGCGGTCGTCGCGGACGGCCAGCGAGCCGAAGTTCGCAACCTCCCGGTGCATGGAGACCGGCGCCCAGAAATCGCAGATCAGCCCGCTCATCGTCCCATGAAACGCAGCCGGTACGACGCCCACGATGGTGAAGGGGTGGCGGTTCAGCTCCACTTCCCGCCCGATCACTGCCGGATCGCCGTTGAACTGGCGTCGCCAAAACGTCTCGTTCAGCACCAGCACCGCATTGCCGCCAGGTTTCTGGTCTTCATCGGGTCCAAACGTCCGGCCGAGGAGCGGCCGCACGCCGAGCACGTCGAAGTAGTTGGCCGTCGCGATCTGGCCATAGATCCACACCGAGTTGTCCCCGACCGTGAGACAGGCCGGCGTGACTTGGGAGCCGATAACGCCGGCGAAGGCCTCCTTCAGCTCCCGGCAATCCTTGAGATCGGGCAGTGAGACCGTGTCCCACATCTGGTCGCCGTGCACGGTGGTGAGGACAGCCATTTGGTCCTCCCGATCGACGCCCGGCAATGGATGAAACAGGATGCTCTGCATCCAGCAAAACACCGTGGTCGTGGCGCCGATTCCCAGGGCGAGCGAAAGCGCTGCGATGGCGGTGAAGCCGGGAGACTTAATGAGCTGACGGAAGGCGAAACGGAGATCGTGCATGGAGGAGAAAAGTGGCAGGTGCCAAGCAGCAGGGATGCAGAGATCGATCGGAACTGGAGGTGGCGGTAGTTTCTTGATCCTTGGTACTTGAAAATTGGTACTTCGGGCTTGGTACTCGGTACTCGGGAACTTGATACTTGCTTCGCGGACTTACTCGGCACGAAGGGCAACCATGGGATCCACTTTGGTCGCCCGGCGGGCGGGAAACCACGTCGCGAGGAGGGCGACCGCGAAGATCACGAGGGTGGTGCCCACGAGGATGGAGTAGCTTTGGGCGATAATCAGGCCAAGGCTCGGACGAAGTGCCAGGCCGAGCACATAGGATCCAATCGCTCCGAGGACCAGGCCGATCAGCGTCAGCCGCAAGCTCTGGCCTAGAACGATGCGCAGCACATCGGTCTGACGCGCGCCAAGCGCGAGGCGGATGCCGAACTCCGATGTGCGCTGGCTGACGTTGTTGGACACGATGCCATAGAGACCGACGCTGGCTAGCGCCAAGCCGAGCAGTGCGAAGGCAAGCAAGACTGCGTTGATCACGATAACATTGTGCAGGAACTGGTCGCGCATGTCCTGCACGGTCCAGACGAAGCGGGCGGCCACGTCGGGCGAGACTTCAGCCACCGCCCGGCGGAGGTCGTTGGCGAAGCGGCCAGGATTGGACCCGCGGACGGCGATCTGAAACCACGACCACGGACTGTGCGTCATGGTCGTGTAGTACTGCATGTGCGTGGTGGGCGGGGCGAAGGCGATGGGATCTTCCGCATCGGCGACCACGCCGATGATCTCCCGCCAGATGACCTTGCCATCGCCCCCTTTGACCCCGAGGCGCCGGCCCATCGCACTACCCGTGGGCCAGAAGTGCTTCGCCAACGATTCGTTGACGACGGTCTGTTCGACCGAAGTGAAGGAAACGGTGTCGGGGAAGGTTCGGCCTTCGAGGAGACGGATGCCGAGAGTCTTGAAGAATCCGGGCGTAACCAGAAACGCGACGCCCTTGGGAAAGGTGTTGCCGGCCGTATCCTGACCATCGATCAAGACGTCATTGACGGAGCCGCCACCCGCGATCGGAAACATCGAGGCGATGGTATGGGCCTGGATCCCAGGAATGGCGGCGAGGCGGGCGGAAAGGGCGTCATGGAAGGCTCGGCGTTTCTCCGGGGTTTCGTAGGACCTTTCATCGATCTGCACGTTGGCCGTGAGAATGGATTCGCTGTCCCAATTGGGCCGCGAGTTGATGGTGCGGTTGAGACCGTGAATCATCATCCCGGCGACCGACAGCAGGGTGAGGGAGAGCGCGACCTGACCGACGACGAGGAGGCTGCGAATCCAACCCTGGCTTTTGCCGCCGGTGGAGCCGCGGGCTTGTTGCTTGAGGGCTTCGTTGACGCTGGTGCGCGAGGCGAGCCACGCGGGGATCAGGCCAAAGCCGAGGCCGGCGAGGATCGAGATGCCTGCGGTGAAACCAAGGACGCGTCCGTCGATGGGCATGACCAAGGTGGAGGTTAATCCCAACCGGATATTGCGACCGATGAGATCGTTGCTCCAACCGGCGATCAGCAAACCGAAGGCCCCGCCGGCGACAGACAAGACCAGGGATTCGGTGAGTTGCTGCTTGATCAGCATCCAGCGATTGGCGCCGAGGGCGGAGCGGATAGCCAGGTCCCGGAGGCGCGACGCGGCGCGGGCCATTTGCAGATTCGCGAGGTTGGCGCAGGCCAAGGCGAGAATGGCCGCGGCCAGCCCGAGTTGCAGGAAGATGATCGCCTCATTGGCGGAACCGCCGACGCGCCCGGCCAATTGAACCCGAAAGTGGTAGTTGGGGTAGAGCCGCGGGTTTTCCTTGACCCATCGTTCTGCCACGGGAGCGATGCTGGCCAAGGCTTGCGGCAGGGCAACGCCGGGGGCGAGACGGAGCAAAAGACCCGCCTCCCGGCGATCACGGTTTTCCATTTGCTCTTTCGAAAAGACCAAGGGGCGGAAGTACTGGCCCTCGCCGAAGACAAAGGGCGCGGAGTAGGCCTTGGGCAAAACACCGATGATGGTGAAAATGCGGCCGCTGATGCGCAGCGTCTGGCCGAGCGCGTCCGGCTTCGCGGCGAATTTCTTCCGCCACATCTCCTCGGTCAACAGCACGACGGTATCGCGACCGGCGACGCATTCATCGGCGGTAAAGAAGCGTCCGAGCAGGGGCGGGGTTTCCAGCACCTTGAACAGATCGGCCTTGGCCGCCGTGCCCTGCACCTGTTCGGGTAGCTGATCCGGCAGGGAGACGGCTTCCATTGTTCCGGACGTGGGCGCGATGGCGGTGAAAGCCCCGCCGGCGGGGCTGCGGAGTTCGTCAATTTCGGTCGGGGAGAAGGCGATGAATTCCGCATCCGGGGTCTGCCCATTGAGCGCGATGATGGATTCCGGCCGCGGGAAGGGTGCGGTGGCAAACAGCAGCGTGTTCATCAGCGAGAACATCGACGAGTTGACACCGATGCCCAGCGCCAGGGTGAGCAATGAAATGATGGTGAAGCCCGGCGACTTGAGCAGGGTACGCAGGGCATATTTGAGGTTGTGCATCGGAAAGGCGTGAGCGGAAACGGGTGACTGATGACCGGTGACTCGCAATTGGACGGCCGGGCGCGACGGAATCTATGGGTGCGAGACGAGGTCGGCGGTGGTGCTGGCGATCGCGGGCAGGGCTGCTGCGGGTGTTTGAACCAGTTCGATCGCCCGAGCCATGGACGGGTCGCGCTCCTGCACAGCATCATCGATCGAAGCGACAACGGTATGGTCGGGCAATGTGCCACGGCCGGGCGTCATGCCTGATACGGCGGCCTTGAAGACCAGCGTAGAATGCCGGAACCGGATTTTAGAATGCTCAAGCGTGGTGGTCTCCGAGGCATCCGTGCACGCGTAGGAACCGCCGGTTTCCTCGCCGATAAAGATCCCGCGTCGGTGATATTTGAGCAAAGCGCAAAGATACCCGGTCGAGGAGAAGCCGCCGCCGTTGATCATCACGAAGAGCCGGCCGGAAAAGCGGTCTGGCGCCGGGTTCTGCGGCTGCCTGAGATCGGGATAGTAAGGGCTATCGGGGGCGAAGTACGGAGCCGGTCGATCGATCAGGTGCGCAAAAAGCGTAGCAGCGCAGTAGGGGTCGCCGCCGTTGTTGTCGCGCAGATCCAGGATCAGGCGGGCCACCCCTCGCGCGTGCGCTTCAGCAAAGAAATCTTTCACGAACGACTGAAACCGTCGGCGCTCGTAAGCAATCGTCGCGGTGAGCTCAGCCTGGTGCGCGAAGAGTTTCGGATGTTTGTCGGTGACGATCGCCGCGAGCTGGTCAAAATCGGCGCGGGCGTCCGCGAGTGATAGCCGGATTTCGGGGGTGGGTTGCGGTCGGGACTCGGCTGACGGGGCCGCGAACCCGACGGAAAGGGCGAGGGCGCTCGCAAGCGTGCAAGCCGAGAAATGGGCCGCTCGGCAGAAGTTAAATCGAAGCGATGGGATCATGGGAGCAGGGGGAACAAGTAGTGAGCAGCGGGTAGCGAGTGGTGGGTAGGATGAGCAGCGGTGCGGTGATTGGGTATGTTCACTACTCGCTACTCGATGTTCGCTGCTGGTTTTTCATTCGGCACGTAACGCCTCCGTGGGATTGATACTGGCGGCGCGGCGGGCGGGGATGAGGCAGGCGGCGAGCGCGACCAGCAGGAGCAGCAATGCTCCGCCGACATAGGTGAGCGGGTCGGTGCCCGTGATGCCGAAGAGCTGACTTTGCAGCAGGCTGCTCACGCCCCAGGCCCCGGCGAGGCCGAGCAGAACTCCGAGTGCAGCAAGGCGGAGGCCGCGAGCCAGCACGACGAACAGCACCGTGCGACGCTGGGCGCCGAGCGCCATGCGGATGCCGACTTCGCGGGTGCGCTGGCTGACGAAGAACGAGAGCACGCCGTAGATTCCGACCAACGCCAGCACGAGGGCGACACCAGCGAATACGGCAAAGAGATCCATGTTGAACCGTCGCCCGGACATGAAGCCGGCCATGCGTTCCGACATCAGTTGCACGTCATGGATGGGCTCGTCTTTGACGACCGATTGGATGGCGGTGCGTACGGACGCGAGTGCTGCCGCCGGATCCATGCGCGTGCGCACGACGACGAAGCCTTCTGGCGTGGGAAACTGCCGCAGCGACAGGTAGAACTCGGCAGATTCGCCCCGCTCCAGGCCGGTCTGGGTCGTGTTGCCCACGACTCCGACGATCTGCACCCATGGAGCATGGAGTTCGGGCCAACCGAGCCGGAAGCGCTTTCCAATCGGATCTTCGCCCGGCCAGAATTGGTCCGCCATCCGCTGACTGATGAGGCCGTCAAAGATCACGTCCTTATAGATCGCTTCGAAGTTCTGCGGGGAGAGATCCAGGCCGGGCGGAATCACCGGCTGCTTCTCGTGGCCGTCAAACGTCCGGCCCCGAAGCAAGGGAATGCCCAGCGCGCGGAAATAGTCCGCGCTCACGGTGTGGCGGCTGGCGTTGGGGAACTTGCCCGGCTCCGGCACCGGCCGGCCGTCGAGGTAGAAGTCCATCGTGGACATATTCCACGTGAACGGAAGACCCGTGACCGCGGCCGCCGCCTCAACCTCCGGCAGCGCGCCCAGTTTCTCAACGATCTGGCTAAAAAAAGCGGTCACGCCAAAAGGATTGCGCTGGAACTGCATCGTCGGCGGTGTCACCTGCAGCGTGAGCACCCGCTCGGGCCGGATGCCGGCGGGCACCTGCAGGAGTTGATGCAGGCTGCGCACCAGCAGGCCGGCGCCGACGAGCAGCACCAGCGCCAGCGCCATCTGTGCGACCACCAGCAGGTCACCGAGGCGAATCCGGCCAAACCACGTGCGCACGGTCCGGCGCGTGTTCTTGAGCGCGTCGTTGGGATTCGCGTGGGACAGCCGCCAGGCAGGCGCGAGACCGAATCCGATGCCGGTGACCAGCGTTGTACCCGCTATGAAAAACAGCACCCGAAGATCTAGCCCGCCAGAAGACACCGCCAGCGACTGCATCTCCCACGGGATGAGCTGGCGCGCGAAGTCATTGCCCCAGAGTCCCAGCAAAGCTCCCGCGAGCCCGCCGGCGGTCGCCAGCACGAGGCTCTCGATCAGGAGCTGCCGGATCAACTGGGAGCGCGAGGCGCCGAGCGCCGTGCGGATCGCCATCTCCTTCTCGCGGGCGAGGGACCGCGACAACAGCATGTTGGCGACATTGAGGCACGTGATGAGCAACACCATGCCCACCGCCCCCAATAGCAGGAGGAGCTGCGTGTGCGCCGCCCCGGCCAGGTGTTCGCGCAGCGGCATCACGCGCGCGCCGATGCCAGCATCGTCCTTCGGATACTCATGCTCGAGTCGCCGGGCGATCGCCGTCATCTGCGCTTGAGCCGTCCCCGGGGTCACCTGGGGCTTCAGGCGCCCGAGCCCATAGGCGTCATTATGGTTGGCCCGCATCGTCATGAACATCTGCTCGGCGTAAGGCGCGAGGGGGCGGAAGAAGTCGGTGCTACGGTGAAACCGGAAGCTCGCCGGCAAGATGCCGGCCACGGTGACCGCCTGGCCGTCGAGCAGGATCGTGCGTCCGACCAGCCCTCGCTCGCCGGCGAAGTATCTCTGCCACGCCGCATGGGTCACCCAGGTGACCGGCGCCGCGCCGACCTGGTCGTCCGCCGCGGTCAGGCCGCGGCCCTGCGCGACGTGGAGGTCCAGCACGGAGAAGAACTCGCCCGATACGAGGCAGGTCGAAACGAGCTCGGTGCTTTCCGGCGTTTTCAATTTGGCCGAGTCGGGGTGATAGATAGCGAGCTCGGAAAAGGCATCCTGCTGGGCATGCCAGTCGAGGAAGTTCGGATACGAGACGCCCATCTCACCCGAACGGCTGCTTTCAATGAGCAGCATCAAGCGGCCCGGATCGGCATAGGGCAGCGGACGCAGGAAGGTGGCATTGACGATGCTGAAGACCGCGGTGTTGGCGCCGATTCCGAGGGCGAGGGTGAGAATCACCGCGGCGGTGAAGCCAGGCGAAGCGAGAAGCCGGCGGAAGGCGTAGCGGAGGTCGTTCATGGAAGTGAAAGTGAGGGTGAGGGTGAAAGGGGAAGGGGAGAGGGGAGAACGGTCAGACGGAATGCGAGGAGAAGATCGGGGGGGCCCGGTGGCTTGGTTTCATATGCACTTTCACCTTCACTCTCACCTTCACTCTCAATCAGCCCGCAGCGCGTCGATCGGGCTGACACGGGCGGCGCGGCGCGCCGGGAGGAACATCGCGAAAAGGACCACGGCGAGCATGACGCCGGCCGTGGCGGCGAGGACGCCGAGGTTCCAGGTGCCGACGCCGAAGAGCACGGTTTGCATGGCGCGACCCGCGACCCAGGCGAGGAGAACGCCGAGCGCCAGCCCGGCGACGACGAGCTTGGCGCCGAGGCCGAGGAATAGGGCCAGGATTTGCTGCGGCAGCGCGCCGAGCGCCATGCGCACGCCGATTTCGCGCCGGCGCTGGCTCACCGCGTAGGCGAGAACCCCATAGGTGCCGATGGCGGCGAGCAACAGGGCTACGGCGGCGAAAATGCCAGCGAGAACGGCGGGCGAGCGCCGCGCGATGAGGCTGTCGTCGATGCGCACCCGCATCGGCTTCAGGTCGTCGATCGGCAGCTCGGGGTCGAGCTGCAGGATCGCCTTCTGCACCGTCGGGGCCAGGGATGCCGGCGGGAGTTGGGTGCGCACGAGCAGCGAGAAATAGCTGGAGTTGAACGCGGAGTACGGGAAGTAGACGGCGCCGTGGCCGGCGGTTTCGGCCAACTCACTCTGTTTCACACTGGCGACGACCCCGACGACGGTGGTGGCGTTGTCCTTGTTCACCGTCACGTCTCGAGCGAGCTGTCGACCGATGGGATCGGCGCCGGGCCAGTAGCGGTCAGCGAACGCCTGATCCACGACGCAGACGCGTTCCGGGCGGTGTTCGTCGGCGTCCTCCAGCAAACGCCCCCGGAGCAGCGGGATCTTCATCATGGGCCAATAGTCGCTTGTGACCGCGGAGAGGTAATGTGCCCGGATGGAGTCGCCGGGTTTGGGCGCGTAGCCTTCGACGGTGATCACGCTGTCATTGTTAATCGGGGTGAAGGGCAGGCCGGTGTTGATGGCGACGCGGGTGACGCCGGGCAGGGCGCGGAGCGCGGGCAGCAATCGTTCAACAAAGGCGCGATGAGAAGCGTCGTCCTTGTAGTTTTTCCAGGGGAGCGCGATTTGACCGGTGAGGAGATTGTCGGGGTTGAACCCGGCGGGAGTCGCCAGCACCCGTTTCAGGCTGAGACCGAGCAATCCGGCGCCCGACAGGAGCACGAACGCGAGGGCAACCTGTGCAATGATGAAACAGTGGCGCAGGCGCTGCGCCGCCCGACTGGTGGTGCCGCCGCGGGTTTCGGTTTGCAGGCTGGAAGCCAGCCGGGCGTGCAGGCTGAACCAGATGATCGGCGCGGCTAGCCCGAGACCAACGACGAGCGCGGCGGCCAACGAGACGACCGCGAGGCGGGCATCAAAAACGATCGACGTGCCGAGCGGCAACTGCGTGGCACCGAGCGAACCGAGAAGTTTGATACCGAGGGAACCGACGAGAAGCCCGAGAAGTCCGCCGCCAACCGTCAGCAACGTGGTTTCCACGACGACGCCGGCAGCGATATGGCGGCGGCCAGCGCCGAGGGCCTGCCGGATGGCAAGCTCCTTGGTGCGGCCGCTGGCGCGAATCAGCAGGAGGTTGACGAGATTGACGGAACCGATGAGCAGCAGGAAGAGCACGCCGCTTTGCAGGAGCATCAGGGTCGGCTTGATCGTGTGCACATGGTCTTCATGCAGGGAATTGACGATGGTGTGGAAGCCGGAGCCCTTGATGACCTGGGCCAAGGGATCGTCCGCCGTCTGGTGAACATTGAAGGCGTCGATCTGCGCCTGGGCGTCGGCGAGGGTCGCTCCTGGGGCAAGCTGGGCGATCATGTTCCAGCTGTTGTTGTGGCGACTTTGGGGCTGCCGGTCCTCGGGCGCATGGGCGGAGGGCCGGTAGAACTCGGCGGCGCTCGACAGGAAGCGAAACCCCTGCGGCAAGACGCCAATAATGGTGATGGTGATTCCGTCGTTCAGAAAGGTACGGCCGAGCACGTTGGGATCGGCGCTGAAATGGCTGCGCCAGAAACCGTCGGTGAGCACCGCCACTTCATCGGTGCCGTATTTCAACTGATCGTCGGTGAAGACGCGGCCCCGCGCCAGCGGCATGCCGAGCGTCGAAAAGAATTCCGGCGAGACCCGCGCCATGGGCACACGAGTGGGTGAGCCCGCGCCGCCGACAATGATGCTGCCGTCCTGGTAAATCGAGAGCGACGCGAACGCTTTGATGGTACTCCGACGGTCGTAATAGTTGGGGATTGAGGCAGAGGCGCGTTCGACTCCGGCGCCCGGATAGCTGTTGAACACCGCGACGAGACGTTCGGGGTGGGGAAACGGCAGCGAACGGACGAGGATCGCATCGACGACGGCGAAGATGGTCAGGTTGGCGCCCAGGCAGATGGCGAGGGTGGCGAGCGCGGTCGCCGCGAAGCCGGGCGATTTGGCGAGAGAGCGGAAGGTGTGGCGAAGGCTGGAAAGCATTTTCGATTTGGATTGGCCGATTTCGCAGCGGTCGGACTTGCGGTGTTGGCGGATTGGGCGGGCGGGTGCGCCGGTAGCGCTCGACGGACCCCGATCAGTCGTCCGACCAAAGCAGGCGCAGGGGTTGGCTTGAATACAAAGAGGGAAAACGAAGAGGCTTGTTTGCAGCGAGCAGTCTCCTGAAAGGGAGGCGATGATTGGTTAGCAGAAGGCGTTCCAATCTAACTGTGCTGTTGTTTGTTCCCTACAGACAGACACTTAGAATTAGGTCATATCTCCAGACGTGCGTTGTTACGTCGATAATGGGATGGGCGTTTCCCTGAATTGGGACGCGCCAGCCACCTCCCTGAATTGGAAACGCAGCCCTGCTGGGTTCGCTGTTCCCGCGACCCAGTCTTCGATGCTCACTTCTGGTTGGTCATTCCTATAGGACCGAACCCAGATCTGTTCATTGGGGATGAAGGCGGGAGCGTAGCGGAGCCTAGGAGCTTGTCGGGCTTCGCCCTCCATGCTCCTCAACAAATGGCGGACGCCATTGGGTGCGGAGGGGTAGCTTTTCTTCCGATTCTGAGGAGAAGTTTTGAACTTTGGCGCAGGGGGGGTGCGTCCGAGAGGCCTGCCCGCCCGTTATGTGACCGTGGACCGCGAGACTCCGATGCTGTTGCCGCCCGATCTGCGCGACTGGGTGCCCGCGGATCATCTCGTGCACTTCGTGATCGACGCCATCGGAGAGCTGGACGTGCGGATGGCCCGGGTCAACGAACAGGGCAGCGGGAGCGAACAGTATCCGCCGGCGATGATGCTCGGGCTGCTCATCTACAGCGATGCGACCGGGGTGTTCGGCAGCCGGCGCATCGAACCAACGACCTATGAGAACGTGGCGGTGCGGCTGCTCTGCGGGGATACGCACCCGGATCACGACACGATCTGCTCGTTCCGGCGGCAGAATCGGGAGCTGCTGAGCCGCAGCTTCGCTCAGGTGTTGGAGCTGGCTGCCCGCTGCCGGGTGCTGAAGGTTGGGGACCTCACGGTGGCCATTGACGGCACGAAGGTGCTGGCCAACGCGAGCCGGCACTCGGCGGTCAGTTACGGTCGCGCCGGCGAGCGCCTGCGACAGGTTGAATGGGAGATCGAGCAGTTGCTGGCCAAAGCCGAAGCCGACGATGCGCAACCGCTCCAGGACGGGCTGAGCCTGGAAGGCGAGCTGGCGCGCCGGCATGAACGCAAGGCACGGCTGCAACAGGCGCGGGCCGAGATCGAAGCGCGCGCCTTTGCTCGGGCCCAGCAGGAGCGCGCCCGCAAAGCGCCGGACCAGCCCGGTCCGCCGGCGCCGCCGACCCCGGCGGCCACGGACCAATACAATTACACCGATCCGCAGAACCGGATCATGCCGGTGGGTGGGAAGACCCGCTTTGAACAGAGCTACAACGCCCAGGCCGCTGTCGAAGTGGAGAGCCGGCTGATCGTGGGCCAGCGGGTCTGCCAGGCGACCAACGACAAGGAGCAACTGGTGCCGACGCTGGCGAGCGTCGCACCGGCAGCCGGATCGGTGAAGGAGGTTTTGACCGATAGCGGGTTTTGCAGCGAGGCC
Organism: Opitutia bacterium; assembly: GCA_003142955.1. Taxonomy (GTDB): domain Bacteria; phylum Verrucomicrobiota; class Verrucomicrobiia; order Opitutales; family Opitutaceae; genus Fen-1467. Next base: position 295,114 of record PLOH01000148.1, read on the forward strand.
GCGGTCGACCAGATCGAACACCACGACGAAGGCCAACCCACCGGCATCACCGTACTGGCCGCGGTGGGACGCAAGGCTCACGGCCGGACCGTGGCCGATCCGCCGGCACCGCCCTTAGCCGCTGCGTTCACGGAACGCATGGCGCACCGCACCGCCACCGCGGCTGGCCAGACACGCTACAAATTACGCCAGCAAACGGTGGAGCCCGTTTTCGGAATCATCAAGCAAGCCATCGGATTCCGGCGCTTCATGCTTCGCGGTCTGGAGAACGTGTCGTTGGAATGGATCCTCGTGACGCTGTCCTACAACCTCCGGCGGCTGCACACCCTCGGCGCAGTGCTCAAAGCGGCCTGAAGCCCTCTGCGGGGGCAGTCCCGGGGTTGAAAATCGCCTCCGGATCAAGAAAACGGACGCCTTCGTCCACCGCCGAGTAGAAAAACCGGATATCACTCGGCCCTTCCGGGCTCCGCCAAAATGGCGCAGCCATTTTATTCTAGCAGCGCGGAGGACAAAGTCCGACATGCTGCTAGATTTCGTCGACAAAAATCAGCACGCCAGTGGCGTTGTCGAAGCCTCCGCGCATGCTGGCGAGTGTGATCATCTCCTTGATCCCACCGGTCGGGCTCGCCGCCTGGGTCAGGATTTCTGCAATTTCCGGCTCTTGAATGAAGCGGGTGATGCCGTCGCTGCACAGCAGGATGCGGTCGCCTGTTTTCAATGGCCGGATCAGATTGTCCACCTCCGGAGGCTTCGGCTGGCCGACGCAGCGAGTCAGTGCGTTCCGGGTGCGGGCGCTGAGATGATTGGCGGCACCGTGCCCGTGAAGGGCGCGAATCTCGTTTTCCACCGTGTGGTCGAGCGTGATCTTCTCCAGCGTGCCGTCGCGCTGCAGGAAACAGCTCGAATCGCCCACATGCGCCACCTGCAGATGCTGGTCGAAAATCCGGACGACGATCAGGGTCGTTCCGATGCCAAAGACTGAATCAATTGTCCGTCCCCGGGTGACGACGTGCTGGTTGATTGTCCGGATAAGGGTGGAGAAGTCCCAGTCGCCGTCGGCGGGAAGGGCCTGGCCCATGGCCGCCAAGTGCTTTACCGCTTCCTCGGCCGCCTCGCCCCCCCCAGCCAGCCCGCCGATGCCGTCAGCCACCGCGTAAAGCCGCAGTTCATCGTCGCGAAGGAAGCGGTCCTCGTTTTCTTCGCGAATTTTGCCGATGTCAGTCAGGGCGGCCGTGCGGATGCGCATAAGCAGTGATACCGGCAAATTAGCCGGACCGGTCTCAAACGAAAGGTTTAAATCGCGTTTCTCGGTTTTCTTTGGTCAGCCGCTGATAATCGCGCTTCGGCAGGCACTCGAGAAAGAGGCGACCGTAGGCCTTGGCCAGCACGCGCGAGTCGAGAACGGTTACCAGCCCTCGATCGGTTTGGGTGCGGATCAGCCGGCCGATGCCCTGCCGAAATTTCACGAGCGCGTCTGGCAGCGTCAGTTCGTTGAACGGGTTGCCGTCGCGATCGCGGATCCACTCGGCCCGGGCCTGCGCCACCGGATGCGTCGGGACGTCAAAGGGCAGGCGGGTGATCACCACTTGCGAAAGCGCATCGCCCGGCACGTCGACTCCCGTCCAGAAGCTGTCCGTTCCAAACAGGATGGCGTTGCCGGCGGCGCGCATCCGGCGGGCAAGTTCCGTGCGGGAGGCGTCTCCCCCCTGCAGGAAGAAGGGCCGGCGCTCCCGCGCATAGACCGGATCCAGCGCCTCGGCACATCGACGCAGGTCGTGGTAGCTCGTAAAGAGCACGAGCGAGCCGCCGCGGACGCGCAGGGTGCAGAATTCGAGGTAGTCAATCAGGGAGTCGAGCGCCAGGCGGGCGTCGGTGGGCGAGGGGAGCGGCACATCGGCCGCCACGTAGACGCGGAGGTTGCGTTCGTAGTCGAAGGGCGATGCGACGACCATGGTGCGCGCGTTCAGGGCCCCGACCCGTTGCTGGAACGGCTCGATCTGACCGCCCATGGCGAGGGTCGCGCTGGTGAACAACACGGAGGTCTTTCGCTGCAGCAGATGTTCGCGCAGGTAGGGGGCGACGTCGAGCGGCGCCGTCTGGAGTGTGACGATCTGGCCTTTGCGGCCGGATCGCTCGATCCAGTGGACATGGTCTTCGGCGGCCAGGCGAAGGAATTGCTGCAGACCCGTGCGGTAGGTATTCAGACGGCCGCGTTGCTCCAGCAGTTCGTCGCGGTCGCGGCCTTCGTCGAAGCGATCCGCCAGTGTTCCGACTGCCTTGACCAGCCCGGTCAGCGGGGCGTCGAGCCACGGTTCGGCAAAACCCTCTTCCTGCACCCGGACAATCGCCTGTTTGTCGAGCAGGTGGTCGCGGAAGAACCCGAAGAACTGCTCGGCGGCCTCGAGGGCGTCCTCGACGAGCTGCTTTTCCCGCGCGCCGCCGAGCCGGTGGAGCAAGCCGCGCTTCTTAGCCGGATTCCACAGGTATTTCAACAGGCGGTCGGTGCCGAAGCTGGTCAGGTGCAATCCAAAGTGGTCGGTGGCGATCTCCGGCACGGTGTGCCCCTCGTCGAGGACAACGAAATCGTCGGGAAACAAGATGCCGCGTGTGCCGCCTTTTTCCGCGGCGCCGCCGGCGCTCAGGTGGGCGAAGAGCAGGCTGTGGTTGACAATGATGACCTGGGCGTGGCGAAGGCGGGCGCGCGCCCGCTGGTAGAAACAATGCTCGCCGCCGCAATTCTTGTGGCTGCAGGCGGAAGAATCTGCGTTGACCGCCTCCCAGACGTCGGGTGACGGCGCCGGATTGAGTTCATGCCGGAGGCCCTCGCGCGATTGCCCGGCCCAGGCGGCGATGCGCTGGAGTTCCTCGTGGTCGGCCGAGGCAAACAGTTCGTGGCGGCTTTGGAGGGCGTGCGCGAGCCGGGTGGGGCAAAGGTAGTTGGCCTTGCCGACCAGAAGGGCCGACTTGAATTTGGCGTAGGGGCGGAGCTCGTCCACCGATTCGAACAGACGCCGGCACAACGGCAGGTCCTTGGTCTCGATTTGTTCCTGCAACGAAATCGTGTGAGTGGAGACAATCATCTGCCGCGTCTGGTCCATCGCGTGGAGGATGCCCGGCACGAGGTAGGCCAAACTCTTGCCGACGCCGGTGCCGGCTTCAAAGAGCAGAACTTCATCGTCGGACATTGAGCCGGCGACAGCCCGGGCCATCTGCTCCTGCTGCGGCCGGTGTTCCAGTTTGAGCGCCTGCTGCAGCCATCCACCCTCCGCGAAGGCCTGCGCGACCAAGGCCGGCATCTGGCTGGGCGGAGGCGGGGAAGATCCAGGGTCGTCGCGGAGTCCGATCATAATTGAGATTGAGACCGACCAGCAATGAATTGTGCGTGCCGCAGAGCAATTGGATTTGCGCTTTCAAGGCGACGGCAAAATCTAGTCCTATTTGCATGATTCAGGGGAAAACCAAGGTGGAGCGGCTTGTCCTCAAGACGTTCGGGGCGCGTTGAGGACAACGCGCGCCACCAATGTCAGTCTCTTCTGTGATATTTAGTCATTTGCCGCATGTCTGATCAGGCACAGCCGGTCCCCTGGATTGAGGAATTGGTGACCTTTCTCCGGGCACAGCCGGATATCCGGGCGGTGCGCGTGGATCCCACGGGGAAAAAACTGTCCGTGGCGACTTTGGGCGACATCGACCCGGCGGCCGTGCACGCACGCGTGGCCGCGACGATTGCGGCGATCGAGGCGCGGCTGAAAGACGGCGCCCAACGCGCCGGCGGCGCGGTGCCGCCGGGCTATGTGTCTCGGCAGATGGGCGCGGCGACTGAAGTGGCGCGGGCTAGTTGCTCCACGGCGGAGAGGCTCTGGCTGTGGCGCGAATACTCCTGGCCTGAGATGGCGCGGGCCGAGGCGCCCCAGGAGCCGGAGTGGAAGCAACTCGCAGCCCTGGCGGCGGCTTGTGGCGGACTGGGGATCGTCGCGTTTGTCGGAGCCCATTTTTGGGGCGCGCCCATGTGGCTCACGCGAGGGCTCTACGTTGCGGCGATTCTAACCGGCGGGTGGGATGCCGCCAAAGACACCTGGGAGAAGCTGAGCAGCCTGAAGCTGGATATTCACTTTCTCATGCTCGCGGTGGCAGCGGGAGCCATGGCCATCGGAGCTTGGGGTGAGGCGACGCTGCTGCTTTTCCTGTTTTCGGCTTCGGGTGCGATGGAGGAATTCGCGCTCGACCGGACGCATCGCGAGGTGAGCGCGCTGCTCAAGGCTTCGCCGAAGACGGCAACGCGGGTGGAGGCGGATGGCAGTCAACACGAGGTCCCGACTGAACAGATCGGCGTCGGCGATCACGTGTTCGTGAAGCCGGGCGAGATGTTTCCGGCGGACGGCGATGTCGTCAAAGGCAAGACGGCGAGCGACGAGTCGACGCTCACTGGTGAAGCGCAACCGGTGGAGAAAAACCCGGGGGAACCGGTGTTCAGCGGCACGCTCAATCTGTGGGGCGCGGTCGAGGTGGTGGTGCGGCGGCTGCCGGGCGAAAGCACGTTGCAGAAGATCATCCGGCTCATCCAGACCGCGCAAAAACTCAAGGCGCCCAGCGAGCGGTTTACGGACAGGTTCGGCGCCGGATACACTTTTCTCGTCCTGGGCATGACGACCGTCATGTTCTTAATCTGGTGGCTGGTTTTTCATCTGCCGCCCTTTGATAACACCCCGGAGCATACCTCGGCCTTCTATCGCGCGATGACGCTATTGGTAGTCGCTAGTCCCTGCGCGCTCGTGCTGTCGATTCCCTCCGCCGTCCTCGCCGCCATCGCGTGGGGTGCCCGCAACGGCATCCTGTTCCGCGGGGGCGCCGCCATCGAGAAACTGGCGGAGGTGGACCTCGTGGCGTTGGACAAGACCGGCACGTTGACCACCGGAGAGCTCGCGGTGGTCGGGGTCGAGAGTTTCCCGGCCGGTCGGGAGCAGGAGATCATCGAGCTGGCGTGCGCCCTCGAGGGAAATTCGCAGCACCCGATCGCCCGGGCCGTGACGCGGCATGGCAAGAAGAACGGCGTGCGCGAATTGCAGGTGGAGGAGTTCGCCTCCATCACGGGGCAGGGTTTGCGTGGGCGGCATGACGGTGCCTCCGTGATGCTGGGTCGCCGCGAATTGTTGGAAGAGGGCCCGCTCGCGGGCTGGGCCCGGAGTCTGCCGCCCGCCTCGGCGGAATTGACGGAAGTGTGGGTCCTCGCGAGCGGACTCATCGGCCGGGTGCTGTTGCAGGACGAGATTCGCACGCAGTCGCGCGACGTGCTGGCCCAATTGCGCGCCAAGGGCATCAGGACGGTCATGCTCACGGGCGACCGGAGCCACGCGGCGGAGGCGGTGGCCCGGGAACTCGGACTGGACGAGGTCAAGGCCGGACTCTCGCCCGAGGGCAAGGTGGCGGCGATCCAGGCGTACCGCGCGCAGGGGTACAAGGTGGCGATGGTCGGCGACGGGGTGAACGACGCGCCGAGTCTCGCCGCGGCCCATGTCTCGGTGGCGATGGGGGCGCGGGGCAGCGACGCGGCGCTCGAACAAAGCGAGGTCATTCTGATGAACGACCGGATCGACCATTTTCTTTCGGCCGCGCACCTCAGTCGCCGCGCCCGCCGCATCATCCGGCAGAATCTCGCCGTCGCTCTCGGCGTGGTGGTGATCATGGTTCTGGCGGCGGGACTCGGCGTGGTGCCGTTGACGGTTGGCGTCTTCGCCCATGAAGGCAGCACGGTCGTGGTGTGCTTGAACAGCCTGCGGCTCCTGTTTGGGCGCAACGGCTGAGCTGGAGCGAAGTGGTCGGATGTGGGGTGCATCGCCGAATGCCGCCGTTTCATCGAGCGCGGCGGGGTCCGGCGTGCACTCCGAAGGCCTGGCGAAGGAGTGCGACCCCGCCCTCCAACGCCGTCCCGGACAGTTCGCGGAATTGCGTGTGAAAATCGCCTCGTCGGCATCATTTCGGCTAAGCGGGATCTGGCGGACGTTCGTTCCGCTCGAATCCTCGGAGAATGGCTGGTGCCATTTCCGGCTTTATCCCGGCGGTCGGATCGGACCATGATCGGAAATGCACCGCCGCCACTTCCTGGAAAAGTGCGGGCTGATCACTTTCGGCGCGCTGGTCCCGGCGGCCCGGCGGATCCTGGCGACTGATCGAGCTCCCTTGGCCCCTTTGCCTCCCATGTCTTCCTCCGTCTCCGATTCCATCCGGCCGTCCTGCCGCCCTCTGCCAGCCCGGCGCACCTTTGTCAGTCCCGCGATCGAAGCGCGCATCGCCGCCGTACGAAGCCATATCGGCAATGCGGAACTGGCCTGGCTGTTTGAGAATTGTTATCCCAATACGCTCGACACGACCGTGACCTTTGAAAACGGGCCTGGCGGGGCGGACACATTCGTCATCACGGGTGACATCCCCGCGATGTGGCTTCGCGACTCGACCGCCCAGACGCGCCTGTACGTACCGCTGGCGAAGGACGATGCCAAGCTGCGGGAGCTGTTCCGTGGACTGATTCGTCGGCAGGCGAGGTGCATCCTACTCGACCCCTATGCCAATGCCTTCTACCGGGGACCCGAACTCGGCGAATGGCAACACGACGCGACGGACATGAGGCCCGGCGTGCACGAGCGCAAATGGGAGCTCGATTCGCTTTGTTATCCGATTCAGCTGGCCACGGCGTATTGGAAGACCACCGGCGATCGAATGCCGTTTGACCAAGCCTGGCAGGCCGCCGCGCGACTCACCGTCGCCACCATGAAGACCGAGCAGCGATTGAACGGCGACACGCCGTACCGCTTCGCTCGGAAGTCGGATTTCTTTTTCGACAACGAGCCGAATCGCGGGACGGGCAGCCCCACCCGGAAGGTTGGTCTGATCCACTCGGCGTTCCGGCCGTCCGACGACGGTTGCGCTTTTCCATTTCTCATTCCGTCGAACCTATTCGCCGAGCACTCGCTCCGGCAGCTCGCCGGGCTGGCAGCAGAGGTGGTCGGAGACAGCGCGCTGCAGCAGGAGTGTCTGGCGCTCGCCGACACCCTGCACCGTGCGCTCGAGCGTTATGCGACTTGCGAGCACCCGGTTCATGGCCGGATCTATGCCTTCGAAGTCGATGGGTTCGGCAATGCGCTGATGATGGACGACGCCAATGTTCCCAGCCTGCTGGCGCTGCCCTACCTGGGTTGCTGTGCGCCCGATGATCCTACTTATCGCCGGACCCGCGCCTTTGTCTTGAGCCGCGACAATCCCTACTTCCACATTGGCAAACTCGCGGAGGGCGTGGGTGGGCCCCACGTGGCCCCGACGATGATCTGGCCGCTCTCCATCATCGTGCGTGCGCTGACGAGCACGGACGACGGAGAAATCACGGAATGTGTGCGCATGCTGGTCCGGACCCATGCCGGCACCGGTTTCATGCATGAGTCATTCGATCCCGACGACCCGCGACAGTTCACGCGTCCCTGGTTCGCGTGGTGCAATTCGATGTTCGGGGAGCTGATCGGCTGGCTGGCCGACACTAAGCCGGATCTTTTGGCGAAGATCTGACCGGGACTGCAACTACGCCGAAGCAACAGAGTCTTGCCGGGTGGCGCGGCTTGTTCTCAAGACGCTGCCGGGGTTTTTTGTGACACAGAGGGCACGGAGGCGGCGCCGAGCTCACGGAGTTCCGAACATCACCAGCAACCATCCGCTCTCTGTGTTCTCGGATTGGCTCCCGATGATCTCTGTGACGAAATCCAGTTCTCGTTTCACAATTTGCACAGCTACGGCTGCTTGGCTATCGTCGCCTGCGTTTATTCGCCGATCCACACGTGATCGCCGGTCCGCACCTGCTCAAATAGTTCCACGATATCCAGGTTGCGCATCAGCACACATCCGGCGCTTTGCGGCGTGCCGATGCGGTCTTCATGATTGGTCCCGTGGATGTAGATATAGCGATCGTGAGAATCGACCTCCCCGCCGCAATTCGCACCCGGCTCAAGGCCAGCCAACCATAAGATCCGGGTGGTGATCATGTTGCTCCGATTCTCCTCATCGCTGAATTCCCTGAAATGCTGGCTGGTCGGCACGCGGCCCTTGAACACCATGCCGGGCGGTTGGTCCCGGCCGATCTTCTCCGCGATGGCATGCAGTCCAAGTGGCGTGCCCAGCGAGCCTTTGACGTTTGAGGGAGGCCGGAGGGACGTGGATACGGCGAACGCCCGCACGAGTTCGCTTCCCCGGTAGAACCGCATACTCTGGCTGCCCACCCGGACCACAAGAATCTGGTTTGCGGGCTTGATTCCGAGCGCTGCGCACTTTTCGATGACCTGTTTGATTGAAGAATTCACTGTGAACACCATCCCATATCGAGTCGGCATCGTCGGCGCCACCGGCGCCGTCGGTCAAGAGTTGTTTCGGCTGCTGCTGGAACGCAATTTCCCCATGGTCGAGCTGAGACTATTTGCCTCGGCGCGGTCGGCGGGCAAAGTGATTGAGCGCGGCGGGAAGAGATTCACGGTGACGGAGGCGAAGCCGGAGATCTTTGCGGACCTCGACGTGGCGTTTTTCAGCGCCGGTGGATCGGTGACTCGCGCGTTGGCTCCCGCCGCGGTAAAGGCCGGCTGCCTCGTGCTGGACAAGAGTTCGGCCTTCCGCATGGATCCCAACGTTCCGCTCGTTATTCCCGAAATCAATGCCCACGCCATCCGCCGGCATCAGGGCATTATTGCGAGTCCCAATTGTTCCACTGCGGTCACGCTCATGGGGCTGTATCCGCTTCACCGCGCTTTTGGCCTAAAGCGTTATTTTGCCGCCACCTATCAGTCGGTTTCGGGCACCGGGGCCGAGGCGGTCCGGGAACTCGACGCACAGTCGCATGCCTGGGCCCGCGGCGAGCCGCTGCCGCGCAAGGTTTATCCCTACCAGATCGCGTTCAACGTCATTCCCCAGGTCGACACGTTCGGCCCCGATGGCTACACCGGCGAGGAGAGCAAGATGATGGCGGAGAGCCGGAAAATTCTCGAGCTGCCGGAGTTGCGGGTGTCATCAACCTGCGTTCGCGTGCCGGTGGTGCGCGCCCACTCGGTGGCCGTCAACGCGGAGTTCGATCGCCCGGTCGATCTCGCCACGGCTCGCGCGGCGATCGCAGCGTTTCCTGGCGCCGAATTGTTCGACGAGCCGGCGCAGAGCCGATATCCGACGCCACTGGACTATAGCGAGAAGGTGAAATGCGGGGTGGGCCGGTTGCGACGGGATACGGCCTTTGACAACGGCCTGTCGTTCTGGGTGAGCGGGGACAACCTTTGGAAGGGTGCTGCCCTCAATTCCATTCAGATTGCGGAACTGATGATCCGCGAGGGTCTGCTCAAGCCGAAAGCCCGGCTGGCCGAAGCCTGAATAAATCCTTGTTCGGGTGTATCGCGCCTGCTTGTCTCCACCCCCGGCCCGGACGGCTAGCTCAGTGGTTAGAGCATCTCGTTTACACCGAGGAGGTCGGGGGTTCGAGTCCCTCGCCGTCCACCAGATTCATAGACAACATGTTAGGTCGACATAGTCGATAAGTCTCAGCACCTAGTCTCAGCAGATTCACCGAAATGCACGGATATTCCAGCTTGTCTGGAATTCGCTCTCCCTAGGTATGGCAAGCCTCAAAGTCCTGCTTTGGCCATCAATTCCGCCCCCTTCAGGCCGAGAGCAGTACTCAAGCGGACAATCGTCTCCAGTGACACCATCTTTTCCCCGCGTTCGATTTCCCCGACGTAGTTGAGGCTAAGGTCGGCTTTCTCCGCAAATTCCATCTGGGTCATTCTCCCCGCTAGGCGCAATTCGCGCACAGTCTTTCCAAATCTCTTTGGAAGCTGGCGTTAATCAGAGGGCATTCCCTCTTCTTGCTCGCCATTATCTGCGCGCAATCCCTGCCATTTGAAGATTGCCTGAACGGAAATTTTCCGCATTCTCGGGTTCACCCCGTTCTTCTCGTAAATGAACGAGCGGAGAACATAGGCTATAGTTGAAGTGGATCAAGAAAGGGACCTCAGGATGACC
>PLOH01000068.1 GCA_003142955.1 Opitutia bacterium
TAGCGCGCCTCGATGGCTCAAAAATGACCGTTCTGCCCGGCAATTGCGGAAATTTCATCCGCGAAAACCTGGTGGCGACCGCGTGCACCATCGACGACCATACCTTTGCCATCGGCACCTACCGCGGAGGGGTCGTCCTCGTCGACGCCCACGGTGATATTTTGCGCGTCATCGACCGAGCCTCGGGTCTCCCTAACCAATGCGTCAACGGTTTGTTTCTCGACCACGAAAAGAATCTCTGGATCGCCACCCAGGGCGGGATCGCACGGATGGACACCTGCGAAGCCGTGACCGTTTTCGACGAGGTCAACCATCTGACCGGAGGGTCCATCAACGCCATCGCCGTGCACGACGACTGCCTGCATGTCATCACCGGCGACGGAGTCTTCGCGCTGAAGCCGCGTTCCACCCCCCTGTCCGCAGCCGAGTTTGATCCGCTGCCAAATCCCGATCTGAAACGGAGTCACCTGGCCCTGCAGTCTCATGCCCAGGGACTGTTTAATGCGGGGTTCGGCGGCATCCGCCTGCTGCAGCCGGACGGGACGCTGCAGGAGATCCACCAGACTCCTCTGGATATCGAACATCTCCTCGAATCGCGTCGCCATCCCGGGCGGATCTATTTTTCAGACCGGAAAAGCCTGGGCTGGATCGTGGCGGCGAACGGACGATGGCAGACCTGCCCGCAACAGGCTCCATTGCCCGAGGCGGCGACCTCGCTTGCCGAGGACTCGTCGGGCAATCTGTGGGCGGGCACCTGCTCCCAGGGGGCGCTGTGCATTGCCTTCGAAGAAAGTGGCGCCACCGCAAAGATCACTCATTTCGAGCCCGGCACCGCGTTGCCGGCCGACTGCGGGCAAATCAAGGTCGGCGCACTGCACGAGTACGTGCTGTTGCTGACGGACCGGGGCATCCTCGCCTTCCACCCCGGCGACAACACCTTTCATCCGGTGGAAGCGCTGCGCGGCCTGACAAAAGGTCTGGCGCTATCCAACCCCGACGCCAGCGGTGACGTCTGGCTCGCCGCCGAGGCACCGCTCGCCGACGGCAGCACGCGACCCGTCGTCGGCGCGCTCACGCTTGACGAACTCCGCCGCCCGGCCTGGCGCCAGCTCCCGGTCAGCGGGATTGAGCACGCAGGCACCCCCGCCGTGCTCTGTTTTCAAGAGGAGGCGCCCGGACAGCCGGTGCTCTGGATCGGCGGAACCGAAGGCCTGTTGCGGGTTAAGCTGGGCGAACTGGAGGACCGACCCGTAGCCTTCAACACCCTGGTCAGCGCCGTGAACACACTTTCGCCCGCCGGGCGTGCCGCCCTCCCAATCCTCGGTGGGCAGCCCCCTCGCCTGCCCTATGCGCGCAACCGCTTCGAGTTCAGATTCGCGGCCACCACCTATCGCGATGCCCGGTACGTGCGCTACCAGACACAGCTCGTCGGTTTCGACCGCAACTGGACCGAGCCCAAGGCGGAGAGTTCCCGCGAATTCACCAACTTGAACGCCGGCGCGTATACCTTCAATGTTCGGGCCGCCAACGCCGATGGACAGTGGAGCGAACCGGCGGCCTACGCGTTTTTCATCCTGCCGCCCTGGTACCGCACCCCGTGGGCCTACTCCTTGTTCGCATTGACGGCCGGCGGCCTGCTCTGCGGTGGCTACCGGCTCCGCCTCAACCGGCTCCAACTCCGCAGCCGGCAGCTTGAGGGGTTGGTGCGCCGCCGCACCGAGGAACTCGCGCACGCCAACGCCGCGAAAACCGACTTCATCGCCAACATGAGTCACGAAATCCGCAACCCGCTTAACGGCGTCATTGGTCTCGCGGCCCTGCTACAGGAGTCCGAGCTCAACTCGCAGCAGCGCGGCGTGGCCGTCTCCTTACGCAAATGCGCAGAATATCTCTCCACCCTGGTCGATGAGGTGCTTGATTTCTCCAAGATCGAGGCCGGCCAGATCACGATCGACGCCCAGCCGTTCGACCTGCGCACGATGTTCGCCGACGTCGGTGCGATCTTCGCCTGGCAGTCGCAGCAGCAGCGGATGCCCATTAGCCTCAACGTAAACTCGAATTTTCCAGAGACGGTCCTTGGCGACGCGGCAAAGATTAAACAGATCGTGATCAACTACGTGTCCAATGCCCTCAAATACGCCAGCCGCGGGCCCATCGAGATCGCTGCTGATAGCCGGCGACTGCCCGGCTGCATCGCTGAGGTCACCATTGAGGTGCGCGACCAGGGACCCGGCATCCCGGATGACGAGCAACCCCGGCTCTTTGAGAAATTCAACCGCGGCCGGCATGCCCAGCAGGAAAAGATCCGTGGCGCCGGCCTGGGCCTCGCAGTCTGCCGGGCCTACGGTGAAAAAATGGGCGGCACCGTGGGTCTCACCAGCGCGCCGGGCCAAGGCTCGGCGTTCTGGTTGAAGGTCACGCTGCCCATTGCCACGCCTCGGCCCACCAGAGCAAACATCGAGGAGCTTTCGCGCCCGGCCCCGGCGACGCGCGTCCTGATCGTCGAGGACGAGGAATACAATCGCCTTGTGATCGAGAACATCCTCAACCGTCTCGGCTACCAGACCGATTACGCGGCCGATGGCATTGACGCCCTCGCCAAACTGCAGGCGAACCCCTACGACATCGTCTTCATGGACTGGGAACTCCCCGGCCTGAATGGTGCCGAGGTCACCCGTCGTTTTCGCCAATGGGAGGAGCCCGGGCGTCACACGCTGGTCATCGCCACTACCGCTTACTCCACCCCGGAAAAGCGCAGCGAATGCCTCGCTTCCGGGATGGACGGGTTCGCCGCCAAGCCGCTCAGCCCCGAGAAGATCAAGGCCACGATCCAAAACTTGAGCGGGCGGCCCGGCGCCGTTCCCGCCCTCCAGACTCGCGCAGCCGAAGGGCCTCCGCGCCGCGCCCTCGATCTCTCCATCTTCAGATACCTGTCCGATCAGAATCCCGCGAAGCGACGCCAGCTCGTCGAACAGTTCATCAGCACCCTCGACAAAGACGTCGCCGTGCTCGCCGGCGCGGTCGGCGCCGGCGACCTCGCAACCACGCGCCGGCAGGCGCACCTTCTGCTTTCCCAGACCGCCCTCGTCGCCGCCACGCCCGTCGCAACCGTGGCCGCGACGATCCAGGAGGCCGCGCGCAAAGGTGACATCGAGACGCCGCGCTCCGTCCTTGGTTCATTCGAGGCAAGCGTCGCCGGCCTCAAACAGAGCCTTCTTTCCGCTCTCGAAAAGAGTTGAGCTTTGAAAAGCCTCTCCTCACCGCGTACCGGATGAGGTCGGGAGTGCGGTGCAAGTCGAGTTTGCTCATGATGGTCCGCCGGTGGAGCTGCACCGTATACCGGCTGAGCCGGAGCTCGCGCGCCACCTCATCATCAGTCAGGCCGCCACCCAACAGCGCCAGCAGCTGTTGCTCGCGTCTGCTCAATACCTTCGGGAAGGCCCGTGGCTCCATGCGCAGCCGCTGCCGAACCTGCTGCACCACTTCCGCGAAGAACACTCGCCCCTGGATCACCTCGTCGATCGCGTGCCTGAGCATCTCGAGGGACTGGCGGTTCTTGTCCACGTAGCCGTGCATCCCCGAATTCAGCACGCGATAGAGCGTGTAATCGTCGCATTCCGAGGACAGCGCGAGGATGCGGATTTCCGGGTCCATCGCCAGAAGCTCATTCGCGATGGCAATGCCGTCGCGATCGGGCAGATTGAGATCGAGCAGCACCAGATCGGGTTCATGCTCCCGGCACATCGCCAGGCCCGTGGCCGCGTCCTCCGCCTCGCCCACGACCGACAGGTGGAAATGTTCGCAGCAGATTTTTTTCAGCAAATCTCGAAACATCGCCTGATCCTCGATGAGGACAATCTTCATTTACGGTTGAGAATTTTCTGCATCGATAACAACCGGAAGCAAGAACAACAAAATCTGTGCAATAACGATTTTTGGGCGACGGGACAGATTGATGTAGGGCCGGCGCTTGTCGCCGGGCCAATCGCCGTGAGGGGAACAATCCGCCGACTGGCGACGACCGCGGGAGCCTTTCCGCTCGGGTGGCTGCTAACGCCAGCGAACGGGAAATTGGGCAGTTTCGCTTTGCTTCGTCGCGCATCCTGAGCATGGTTACGCCATCAATCATATGGGGAGTCCGCCGCGCCGGACTGAGATTGGGGGACGCCCGCCCCCTCTACCCTCCGAACCTGATGCGGGTCATGCCGCCGTAGGGATCACCAGCCCCGCCGCTGCGGCGGGGCGGTGCCAGCACTCCGGCGGCACGGTCCGACTTCCCTCCCTCCGACCATGTCCCCGCCCGCCCTTCCCTCCACCGATCTCACCGGGTCGAACAGCGCCGCCCAGGCACAAGCAGACGCCCGCCGCATCTACGTCACCGGTTCGCGCCCCGACCTGCGGGTGCCCATGCGTGAAATCTCCCTCCAGCCGACCCGCGGCTTCGACGACCGCCTCACCAGCAACGCGGCCGTGCGCGTTTATGACACCTCGGGCCCGTGGGGTGATCCGGCCTTTCACCAGGATCCGACCCGCGGCCTGCCGCCCGTGCGCCAGGCTTGGATTCGCGAACGGAACGACGTCGAAGCGTATGCTGGCCGNNGCCGTTGCGCGCCCGGGCCGGCGCCGTCACACAGCTGGCCTATGCCCGGCGCGGCCTGATCACGCCAGAGATGGAGTTCATCGCGATCCGCGAGAACATGAAGCTGCAGGCGGCCCGCGAGACAATCAAGCCCTCGGCGGACGCACCGCGCGATTCGCTCCTTCACCAGCATGCTGGGCAATCCTTCGGCGCCGCCATCCCGCGGGAAATCACGCCGGAATTCGTGCGCAGCGAGGTCGCCCGCGGACGGGCTATCATCCCTGCCAACATCAATCATCCAGAACTTGAGCCGATGATCATCGGCCGGAACTTCCTCGTGAAGATCAACGCCAACCTCGGCAACAGCGCGGTCGCCTCCTCCATCGACGAGGAGGTCGAGAAGATGCGCTGGGCCATCCGCTGGGGCGCCGACACGGTCATGGACCTTTCCACCGGCCGGAACATCCACGAGACGCGCGAATGGATCCTCCGCAACTCGCCCGTGCCCATCGGCACCGTCCCCATCTACCAGGCACTCGAGAAGGTCGGCGGCAAAGCCGAGGATCTCACCTGGGACATCTTCCAGGACACGTTGATCGAACAATGCGAGCAGGGCGTCGACTATTTCACCATCCACGCCGGCGTCCTGCTGCGTTTCATCCCGCTGACCGCGCGGCGCATGACCGGCATCGTCTCCCGCGGCGGCTCGATCCTCGCCAAATGGTGCCTCGCGCACCATCAGGAGAATTTCCTCTACACCCGCTGGGACGAAATCTGCGAGATCCTGGCCGCCTATGACGTCTCGTTTTCCATCGGCGACGGCCTGCGGCCCGGCTCGATCGCCGATGCCAACGACGAGGCGCAGTTTGCGGAACTCAAGACGCAGGGCGATCTCACCCGGCGGGCGTGGGCGCGCGGAGTGCAGGTGATGAATGAGGGGCCCGGACACATCCCCATGCACCTGATCCAGGAAAACATGACCAAGCAGCTCGAATGGTGCGGCGAAGCGCCGTTCTACACGCTCGGGCCGCTCACCACCGACATTGCGCCTGGCTACGACCACATCACGTCCGCCATCGGCGCCGCCATGATCGGCTGGTACGGCTGCGCGCTGCTCTGCTACGTCACGCCGAAGGAGCATCTCGGGCTGCCCGACCGCGACGACGTGCGGGCCGGCGTCATCGCCTACAAGATTGCCGCCCACGCCGCCGACCTCGCCAAGGATCATCCGGCCGCGCAATACCGCGACAACGCGCTGAGCAAGGCGCGTTTTGAATTCCGGTGGGAGGACCAGTTCAACCTCGCGCTCGACCCCGAGATGGCCCGTTCCTTCCATGACGAAACCCTCCCGCAGGAAGGTGCGAAGACGGCGCATTTCTGCTCCATGTGCGGTCCGCATTTCTGCGCGATGAAGATCACCGAGGAAGTCCGCCAGTACGCCGCGCAGAAGGGCCTCGCCGAGGAACAGGCCCTCGCCGCCGGCCTGGAGGAGAAATCCCGGGAGTTCGCCGCGCAGGGCGCGACAGTGTAATCGGATACTGTTCGGTGTAGGAAGCCCGCTTGCGGGCGATCATCGATCGCCAGCGACCTTCCTACATCTCGGATCCCGCTAAGCCGGCCTCATGCAATTGACGTAGGGTCGCCGCTCGTCGGCGGACCGCTCCCCATGGACAATTGGCCCGGCGACAAGCGCCAACCCTACGCACCCTTTGGTATGGGCTATCGCCGTTTGAAAAACATCGGTCAACTGCATGATCCCACTAGGCGGCCTCTTCTTCACCCGGTTCAGGCAGCGCTTTGGCCGCCGCTGCAGATAGGGCAGCAACCCTTCACCACAGATTGCACGGATGACGACTGGATTATCCGTTCCCATCTGTGAAATCCGTGGTCCCTACCGCATGTTTAGGATGAATAGGGCTCGCACGATTCAGCCGCACATTGAGGTGGTGCGGAAGGTCTTCCAGACGCTTCGATCGCGTTACCCGTTCGACTTCGCTCAGGGTCCCGAGCCTGTCGAGGGAGGGACAACGCGCGCCACCACGACCAGTCTATTCTGCAAAGTCCCGCAACGCCTCGCATAGGAGCTTGCGCGTTCCTCTTCGGTTGTGTGAATCTTGAGGCGCAACGACGCCGTTTTCCGCCGCCCTCCTTCTCTTTCCATCAACATGAAATCGAAGAAATCCTCTTCTCCTACGGCATCCTCCAAGCCAAAGCAAAGCCCAGCCGCGCGCAAATTCGCCGCGCGCGTGAAGGCGGTCCGCACCGTCCACGAGGCTTTCCTCAACCGGAAAAACCCGGTTGATCCCGACTGGGACAATGGTGTTTTCGAGCGCTTCAAATACCCGGTGGTGACCGCCCGCCACGCCCCGATCGAGTGGCGCTACGACCTCAATCCGAAGACCAATCCGTTCTTCATGGAGCGCCTCGGCATCAACGCCGCGCTCAATCCCGGCGCCTTCTACTGGAAGGGCAAGGTTCACGTCGTCGTGCGCACCGAGGGTTACGACCGGAAGAGCTTTTTCGCCATCGCCGAAAGCCCGAACGGCCTCGACCACTTCCGCTTCTGGGACGAGCCCTGCGACATCCCCGAGCTGAAGCCGGAAACGAACCTCTACGACATGCGCGTCACGTTTCACGAGGACGGCTGGATCTACGGAGTATTCTGCGCCGAGGCGAAGGATCCCAATGCTCCCGCCGGCGACCTCTCCTCGGCAGTCGCCGTGGCTGGAATGGTGCGGACCAAGGATTTCAAGAAATGGGAGCGCCTGCCGAACCTCAAAACACCGGCCTCGCAGCAGCGCAATGTCGTGCTTCACCCCGAGTTCGTGCAGGGCAAATATGCCTTCTACACGCGACCGATGGACGGTTTCATCGACGTTGGATCCGGCGGCGGAATCGGCTGGACGCTCTGCAGCGACATCAGCGCCGGCGTCACCGGACCGGAGATGATCATCGAAGCCCGGGCTTACCATACGATCAAGGAATCGAAGAACGGGCAGGGACCTGCGCCGATCAAGACCCCGCAGGGCTGGCTGCACCTCGCCCACGGCGTGCGCAACTGCGCCGCCGGCCTGCGTTACGTGATCTACCTCTTCATGACGTCACTCGATGATCCGGCGAAGGTCATCGCCCGTCCCGGCGGCTATTTCCTCGCGCCGTACGAAGGCGAAAGGATCGGCGATGTCTCGAACGTCACGTTCAGCAACGGCTGGGTGCGTTTGCCCGACGACACGATGCTCATCTATTATGGCGGCTCCGACACTCGCTGCTACGTCGCGCGCAGCACCGTGGCCAGGCTCGTCGACTGGTGCCTGCACACGCCAGAGGAAGGTCTGACCACCCGCGGCTGTGTCGACCAACGCCTCGCCCTGATCCGCGCCAACCGGGCGCTCCGCGGCTAGAGTGGTTTCAGAGAAAGTGTAGCCGCGAGCGCCAGCGAGTGGACGAACTTTCCACTCGCCGGCGCTCGCAGTCACCATGAGAGCGCCGCCATTGACGCATGCTTGGCTTAATTCGCTATCAGTCTGCGTTATGCTATTGATAATTTCTGTTAATCTGTTGCTGGAACGCTCATTCCCGCTTAGTTAGTAGTTTGCCCGCTTCGCTATTCATCGCTGCACCCTGCAACCAGATAGGATTTTTTTGGGGGCGCATTGCGCGATTTCGCACCAGACTTTACCCTTCGGGTCGAGGAAGCGGGCTGGATTGTCGGCGCGGGCTCGGGCGGAACGATGCTCTCATCGGGTACGCGCGGGATCAGCTTCGCCGTTGGACCGATCCCAAGACGCCAATCGATCCGGCTGAACGGCGCGGTCAGCTCACCTACCTGTGGTCAACGCTACTCTATAACAACGAACTGGATCCGCTGCGGAGCGACCCGCAATTTGCGGCGCTGCTGGCTCAAACCGAAGCGGAACTCCAACGATTGCCGGTCGCGAAGGCAGCGCAGAAATGAGATTTCCCCTCAACCACAACAATGAATGAAAGGTCTGAATCATGAGCTACCTGCTCGTTCGCCACAAAGTTGCCGACTACGCCAAATGGAAAGCGGTCTACGATGCCCACCAGCCCGTGCGCCAAAGCGCCAAGCTGAAGGAGGTGCATCTGCTCCGCGGAATCGATGACACCAGCGAAGTCGTGATGCTGTTCGCCGCCGACGACCTCGCTGCTGCGCGGGCATTTGTCGCCTCGCCCGAACTGCGTGAAACCATGGAGAAAGCCGGCGTGACTGACCGGCCGAGTGTCTTTTTTCTCCACTAGTGAATCTTGCGGAATGAAGTGGCCTGGTGGAGCGCGTGTTTGATGTCGCACCGCCGTCGCGGTGCTCGGGCTGCTCATCTACAGCGATGCGACCGGGGTGTTCGGCAGCCGGCGCATCGAACAAATGACCTATGAGAATGTGGCGGTGCGGCTGCTCTGCGGCGATACGCACCCCGATCACGACACGATCTGCTCGTTCCGGCGGCAGAATCGGGAGCTGCTGAGCCGCAGCTTCGCTCAGGTGTTGGAGCTGGCCGCCCGCTGCCGGGTGCTGAAGGTCGGGGACCTCACCGTGGCCATTGACGGCACGAAGGTGCTGGCCAACGCGAACCGGCACTCGGCGGTCAGTTACGGTCGCGCCGGCGAGCAACTGCGGCAGGTTGAATTGGAGATCGAGCAGTTGCTAGCCAAAGCCGAAGCCGACGATGCGCAACCGCTCCAGGACGGGCTGAGCCTGGAAGGCGAGCTGGCGCGCCGGCATGAACGCAAGGCCCGGCTGCCGCAGGCCCGCGCCAAGATCGAAGCGCGCGCCTTTGCCCGGGCCCAGCAGGAGCGCGCCCGCAAAGCGCCGGACCAGCCCGGTCCGCCGGCGCCGCCCGCGTCGGCGACCTTCACGGAACGCATGGCGCACCGCCCCGCCACCGCGGCTGGCCGGACACGCTACAAATT
>PLOH01000052.1 GCA_003142955.1 Opitutia bacterium
CTCCTCAACAAATGGCGGACGCCGTTTGGTGCGGAGGGACCGCTTTCTTTCGGATTCAGCGGAGAAGTTTTGAACTTTGGCGTAGGTCTTGCGTCAGAGAGGCATGCCCGCCCGCTGCCGAGTCCTGAAGGTGGGCGAGATCACGGTGGCCATTGACGGCACGAAGGTGCTGGCCAACGCGAGCCGGCACTCGGCGGTCAGTTACGGTCGCGCTGGCGAGCAACTGCGGCAGGTTGAATAAGAGATCGAGCAGTTGCTGGCCAAAGCCGAAGCCGATGATGCGCAACCGTTGCCGGACGGACTGAGCCTGGAAGGGGAACTCGCGCGCCGGCATGAACGCAAGGCGCGGCTGCAACAGGCGCGGGCCGAGATCGAAGCGCGCGCCTTTGCCCGGGCCCAGCAGGAGCGCGCCCGCAAAGCGCCGGACCAGCCCGGTCCGCCGGCGCCGCCGACCCCGGCGGCCACGGACCAATACAATTACACCGATCCGCAGAGCCGGATCATGCCGGGGGGTGGGAAGACCCGCTTTGAACAGAGCTACAACGCCCAGGCCGCGGTCGACAAAATCGAACGCCACGCCGAAGGGCAGCCCACCGGCAACACCGTGTTGGCGGCGGTGGGACGCAAGGGGCATGGCCGGACCGTGGCCGATCTGGAGAAACAGGCCGATCCGCCGGCACCGCCCTTAGCCGCTGCGTTCACCGAACGGATGGCGCACCGCACTGCCACCGCGGCGGGCCGAGCCCGCTACAAATTGCGCCAGCAGACGGTGGAGCCCGTCTTCGGAATCATCAAGGAAGCGATCGGATTCCGGCGCTTCATGCTCCGCGGTCTGGAGAAAGTGTCGCTGGAATGGATCCTCGTGACGCTCTCCTATAACCTCCGTCGCCTGCACACCCTCGGAGCAGTGCTCAAAGCGGCCTGAATCCCTTGGCGGGGGCAGGCCCGTGGTTGAAAACCGCCTCCGGATCAAGAAAACGGCCCCCTTCGACCAGCGCCGGGTGAAAAACCCGAAAAATACTCACCCCTTCCGAGCTCCTCCAAAATGGCGCAGCCATTTTGTTCTAGCAGCGCGTCGGACCTCGTCCTCTGCGCTGCTAGACCAATTCTCGTCGGGCCTGCGGAGGTAAACTGGTGCCAGGAGCGGGAGTCGAACCCGCGACCAAAGGCTTATGAGTCCTCTGCTCTACCACTGAGCTATCCTGGCTAATGCTAACTAGAGCAACTAGTAAGTAGCTCTACCGTTCCTAATATTTTGGAGTTGTCACCCAATTTTGTCACCGTATGCTTCCACGCATGCAAACTGAGGCTCTTGGACAGGCCAAAGATGCTCGGAAGATCGTGTTTCATCGGGTGGCGGAAAACCTCTATCGGTTGGAACAGACGGGCGGTTATTACGCGTTACTGAAAAGGGGTGACAAGCAATTTCGCCGGTCGCTCAAGACGAAGGACCGCAAGCTCGCTGACCGCCGGCTGGCCGAACTCCGCGCCCAGGTCGGCAACCTGACGACATCGGACGACGCCCGCCTGTCCTTCGACGAGATCGGCAAACGATGGATGGCCGCGACCGCTCACTCCCTTAAAGCCAGCAGCGTTACCCGCCGAGAGACCTGCCTGAAGAACCTCGCCCCGTTCTTCGCCGGCGTCGCTATCCGGAACGTCCAGGCCCAGCACTGCGAACGCTGGTTGACGATCCGAGCGACCAAGGTGCAGCCCCAGACCATGGCTCATGAACTCAACGTCATGCGAACCGTCTTCGATTACTCCGTCAGGCTAGGCTTGATGCTCTCGAATCCCGCCAAGGACATCAAACGGCGTAAGGTCGTGCAAAAGCCGATGGTGATTCCGACCCGCGATCAGTTTCGCAAGCTCGTTACCGCGATCCGGGAGAACGATGGTCGCGAGGACAGCCAGCAGAAGGCAAAACCGGGCGCCGACCTGGTTGAGCTCCTCGCCTACTCCGGTTGCCGCATCGCCGAAGCCGGAGCAATCACCTGGGCCGACGCCGATTTCGAGAAGAACACGCTGACCGTTACCGGCGGCGCTATAGGGACCAAAAACTATGAAAGCCGCATTGTTCCCATGACGGACGCCCTCCGCGCCCTGCTCCTGCGGCTCCATCAAGAACGCAACCCGAAGCCGTCCGAAACCATCAGCCAGATCGACAGCGCCAAGAAATCACTCGGGAACGCCTGTCGCCGCCTAGGCTACCCGCATTTCACGCATCACGACCTCCGCCATTTCTTCGCCACGACCTGCATTGAATCCGGCGTGGATATCCCAACCGTCAGCCGATGGCTCGGGCACAAAGACGGCGGCGCGCTCGCCATGCGCGTATATGGCCACCTCCGGGAGGAACACAGCTCAGCCGCAGCCAAGAAAGTCACGTTTTGATGCCCAATCTTCGTGCTCGTCGCCTCAGGTCCGCCTCATGACGTACTCCTGGAAAAACGTCCAGAGACGTTCACAATTAGCACCACTGGCTTTTAGCTCCGCACGGACCTTATTTCTGCATTTCGCACCTATAAACGAAAACTGCAGTCTCAGACGCGAACTTTCCTTAGCCCTCCCGGGCGCAAAATCTACTTTATTGATCTCGCAATAGTCGACCATCTCAAAGGCCGCATAATCCACAACTTCAGCAGTGAGGAATGCCTTACATTCACTTAAATAATCCTTTCCGACGATCCACAACGAATAATATTCCCGCTTATTGTCCGCATTCAATACATCGCAAACAAGGGCCGTCTCGAACGGCTTCCCAATTACCTGTTCAAAAACACCTATTGTCTCCAGGCTTCTCACAATAAACGCCTCCCCCATGCCGATGGACGCGAGATATTGTCTAAATTCTTCTTTTGAGTAACTCATATTAGTTTCCTTTCTCCTTGTCTCTTACTTCGAGAATAGCGCCTTCCATATAGTGCAGAATATGTCCGAGGTAATTCGCAAAAAACTCTTTAGATCTATAGTCCCATCGCCAATCAATCGCGCCTTTATCTGGATCGATACGGGTAGCTTCGTAATGTCTGTGAAGCAATTTCTTGATCACTTCCTGCAATTGCGTTGTGATCTGGATTTCAACGGCGATCGGCAGAGTCTCTGCATTCCAATCCCGCCGCGGAACTGAGAAAGGTAGCCATACCGTATAGTGAAGCGCGTAATATCCAACATCCTTGGCCTGACGATCAATCTCCGTTCTCAGTCCAAGTTCCCGAGCCTGATCGGTCAATCTCGTCGCCAAAAAATCCACCCCGTCCAGATATTTAACTACAAACGTAGTCCTTAGTATATCTTTAAGTTTCAACAGATAATTCTCTGGTGTTAGACAAGTTTCGCACGGCAGATCAGACTCAGACGGGTTTTCTAGTACGTTCTTACGATATGTTTTTTCAACTACAGAATCCCATGGCTTAGTCAATATTCCCGAGGTTGGCTCCTTCGAATAGAGATCGTATTTTGTGTCGATCTTGTACTGTTCGGCCCAATCCTTCAGTTTGCCTATTACCGTAGTCCAAAAGACATGGGCCATGAACTGCGACTGGAGGGACCCTACTACCGTGCAGTAGTAGGTCTCCTCGATTCCGTTAAAGGTCTTGAGGCCCTTTTCTTCCAACCAGCGAGGGTAATCCTGCAAACTGCATGGCTTCGGTTTTATCATATGGCAAGCGCACTGCAACTAGGAGGAGTATTGCGTGTGTGACTTACTCAACCGTATCAGCTGACGGCGCCGCTCGAGGGCAACATTGATCAAAATGGATTTGGCTCGTGGTAGTCAACACAATGAAATTCTCCGAATTCCGCTGGCAGCAGCTTGTACCAGTCGATTGAGAACGTGCTTTCGCGCCGCTTGGCCACCTCCCGCCGCACTCGACGGACAGTCTTCGGGTGCTTTCCTCTCGCCCAGAAGTCAAAGAGCGCCAGGTTCCGTAGCTTCGTCCCTTCCCGGCCGGCGGCCGCCAGGATATCGTAGAGCGTTGAATCCACCGGCAGCGACGTTGGAACCAACTCAAGGCAGAGCCGCCGATACGCAGCGTAACAGTCTTCAATCGTGAGGTTCTTGAGGCCGATGAAATCCCTGTTCATGTCGTGCCGCATCGCATCGCCGCGCAGTTGCCATTCGACTCGCGTCACATGACCGGGCTTGCCGTTCATTTCCTTTACCTTGTCATAAATCCTCAGGTGTCGCTCTTTGCCGACAAAGTGCAACGACTCGCCCTCATAATAGGATTTCCGCCCGCGGATTCTCGGGTGCGTGCCTTCGCGATGGGCAGTCAGCATGTCCTGCGGTTCGACTAGGAATTGCCCGACGAGATCCAGCCGGGTGCATCGTGGATCATGGCCGTTGAGCATCGGCTCGCACACAGTCTCCACAAGCTGAAGGGTCTTCGCGATCGCTTCGACGAGCTGGTCCTCGGTTGCGATCATCAGCCCATTGCAACCGAGCAGGACCCTGGGAAGCGACACTTCTAACCACGAAGCGAACTCCAGATCCCCCCCGACCCGCAAGCCAGTCTCCTCGTGCGACAGCATCCGCTTGTATTTCTGCAATGGAGTTCCATCGTCCGCCCCCATTGTTCGCCGGGATTCAATCTCTGTCCAGCCGGCAGGCATATTCCCGCGCCACCTCCCGCAATAATCGCATCGGACTGTGTCAACCATGACGGGGCCTCGTGGAACGATTTTGTTCCGTTAAGTGGGGTGCTACTTATACCCCACCGGCGGGGCCGGGCTGCCGGCTCCTGGCGGAGCTCGGCAGGCCCGCGCCCGCCGGCCACGGAGCCCGAGCACCCGCCATATCGATGAACAACCCGCCGGCGTCGTCTCTCTGGAGGCAACCCCTCCGGCGCGGACCGATGAAATCGGCGGCGACCTCCGCCCAGGCCGCCGCTGTTGCCGCCATTCTCCTGACGAAGTACGCGTGCCGCTCGGGTCTCGTTATGACCCGCGCATTCATCCAGCCCGCAATCTGGCCCGGTTCGAGGACCACCTCCGGCGGCGGACCCATCGCAGCGAACATCTGCCGGCATCGTTCGATCCCGGCCTTTTCCGCCGGCTTCAGCTCAGCGAACTCCTCCTTCTTGAATTCAAGACGGGCTTTCGCATAAGCGCACTTGTCCGCCTCTGTAATCACCCCCACGCCCCTTCCCCCGCCCCCGGTGGGGGCAGGGAACCCTCCCGCTTGCTCCTGGGCGGCGCTGGTGGCGCCGTCTCCCGTCGCTGCGCTTCGCCCCCCTGATCCCAGCGGCGGACTCATAATCGGATTGCCTCCGACGTGTCCCGAAGAAACCGCTCAATCTCCCAAACAGGATAAAGCGGCCGGCGCGTTGCCCGTGACGGATGGATAAGCCCGCGCTTCGCGAGCCGGTCAACCGTATTGGCGCTGATGCCGAGGGCGTCTCCCGCTTCCTCCCGCGTGAGGGCCAGCTTTGGCGGCTTGTTTGGTGGAGGCTGTTGCAGTTCCATGCTGCCAGCCTACCACGAAGCCAGAAACCAAAAAACCTTCAGCGCTTGGCCGCCATGTAGAATTTCCTTGGTCGTCCCCTGCCCCTAAATCTGAGACCGATTCGCCGACACAACTGCTCAATTCGTTTCTTGTCGCCGATCAAACTAGGCGGACCGAGTTTGCAAAGCCAAGCGTGCAGCTCGGCACTGCTTTGCATCCTTTGAACATGCTGCCAGAAAAGACAAATCGTAAAGTAGATATTTGTTGCATCTGTACATTTGATCGACCCATCCGGCGTCCCACTCGGGCCTCGCATCCCGAGCAATAACCCTTCTGTAAACTCTCGCTCTTTGGCAAAGGTCTCGCCACGGCATTCTTCAGATATCTCAGGCAGCTTTCCAGAGAGAGGATCAAACGCTTCCAAGTCCTCTCCCGTCACGTAACCTTCCACCAGGAACACTCGGTTCATCGCGGCCTGCACCTTCTCCGACATCGCCGGCGGAAGTGCCCTAACCTTCCTCGAGCGGAGCGGTGCCAGACGTTCGTTCAGCCAGTTAGCCAGCCACTTTACAAAGCCCAGATAGAATCCCTTGTCCCTCATGGCCGGCTCATGGTCAGAGTGGAGATCCGCCAACTTCAGAAAGCCAGTTGCCCAAATTGTCTCGAAGCACTTCACCGCCCATTGCGGGATATCCCCTGTCTCCACATCCGATGCGCCCATCTTTCGAATCGTGAGTCGCACAATTGCGTTCAGCGTCGACGCGAACTCAAGCCTAGCCCGAAACTCCCGCTTCGCCTTGGCGCCGCTCAGCACTTCGGTGGCATTCTCGCCTGCTTGGTCAGTGTTCATGCCGACTGCTCACTCAGATCGAATTGGAACAAAGTGAGTCGCCGGTCGACACGGATTCCCCCTATTCACCTCAAATGGTACTTGGCTTTAAGCGTCGCTACGACCCATGCGGCCTCAAAGACCCGACCAATGTGCTTATCTTCCGGAATCCCGTCGAAGCACGAAATTGTGAGCTTGGTCCCCGGTTTGAAAACTGGCATATCCGAGGATGTCGTATCTGTGAAACCTGTGTATGTGCCGTAGGGTGACACTGTACCTGTCGTCGTTGATGTGGACCCCATATGCACCATCGACGTGCGAGAGAGATCACCCCTTCCGTCGACCGCAAAGTAGGTGAAGTGATATTCGAGCGTAGTCTCTGCGGCTCGCAGCATAGCGAAGTCGCTAGCGCGCTTGGGTTGAGTGAACCCATTTCCGACAAACGACACTACAAACCGGTTCTCTGCGATCCGCTCGGAGTAGAACCCCCCGGCAACATTGGTGCCGACCTGCTGATATGGCGTAGAGCAAGCGGCTAATACGACTATGCACGCCGCCGCGATCATGAGAGACTTAGTTTTCATGGGGTACTGGCGGAGAGGGTGACAACTGACAATAATCTGCGCAAAAGAATTCCTGTGCCTCTTACCGACCCCGGTTTTGTTGTCACCCGAGTTGTCACCCGATGCCACGATTTAGGAGTTTTCAGGGTGAATCAGGGTGAACTCACTTTTTCCACAAGATCGTTGTATCCGGCTCCTTGTGACGCAAAGTGACTCAGGCCAATTCAGGCGGAAAACGCCGGTTCGAGTTATGAGTCCTCTGCTCTACCACTGAGCTATCCTGGCGGGGCGGGAGACGGAAATAAGCCATCGGCTCCGGCGGAAATCCAGCCCAAACTTCGGCGTACTATCCCTGCTAGCGGAACTCGCGAGCAGTTCCGCAGGCT
The DNA here is from genome assembly GCA_003142955.1 of Opitutia bacterium. GTDB lineage: Bacteria > Verrucomicrobiota > Verrucomicrobiia > Opitutales > Opitutaceae > Fen-1467. The sequence goes on from PLOH01000052.1 coordinate 7,225, forward strand.
AGTTGCCGCGATCCGGGAAAACGACGGTCGCCAGGACAGCCAACAGAAAGCGAAACCCGGCGCGGACCTGGTTGAACTCCTCGCCTACTCCGGTTTCAAACCGTTGCTGGGGCAGCTCGCCGCAGGCGATGACGGGTGTCTGGTCCTTCCCATTGAGGTCAAATGTGGATTGGATCATGTGGCCATGCGCCTGTGCGCACCCTGTCCGGGCTTCCTTGCCCGGTTATCAAGGCGCACTCCGCGCGCTGGCCCTTGGCGGCACGCCCAGCCACGGCCGAGGCCGCCGAGCGAGGAGCCTGGTTGCTCCTCGCGAGGGAGAAGGCCGAAGGACGGAATGGAGGAGCGCAGCGAAGCGAGAACTCCATGGCGGGCGTGACAGAATTTTATGGCGAGCGGGAGGTTATGTGGAGCAGTTGAAGTCCGACTGGTCGGCTTCCCAGCGAAGTCGCCCGTTTCAACCGGCGCTCAGCTTCACATAATTGGGGAGAGTCCAACGCGGGCGCATTGCTACTCGCGGACTTGAGCTTCTTCCCTTGCAGGATCAGGCTGGAAGTGTGGCGGGCTGTCCGGGAGCGCGACGCGCTACCGGGCGCGCATGTCAAAATCCGCTGCCACACGACCGAGGGGACGCAATTGCGCCGTTACTGACGTGGCCTTCGCGAGCTACCTTCAGGCGCAAGGTTTGGCCCCCAGCACCATCGGGCGCACCCGAGGGTACATGCGCTACGCGGCGAGGTGGACGGCGCAGCGGGGCTGGTCACTCCAGAGCTTTCAACGCGAGCAGTTGTTTTCCTTCTTTCGGAGGTCAGTCGTTCGCCGGTGGCGCCCTCATGCACGGAAGCATTATCGCGCCGCGCTCGGATGGTGGCTCAAGTATCTTGGGCGATATCACTTCAAGGAACCAGCCTACCCATGGCTGCCATTGCTCGGCGACTACCTCTTGTTTCTAGCGGCTCACCGCGGTTTCGCGCCAAGGACGTGCGCCGTCCAACGAATCGCGATCCATGCGTTGCTCAAGTGGCTATTTGGCACCGGCGAGCCCGACTGGACCCGGATTAGGCCACCCGACATTTGGCGATATGCTCAACAGTTTCGACGAGGCCGGGCACCAGGCACGCTCAATCAAGAGCTCACGCGGGTGCGGCTATTCCTCCGTTTTGTCCTGATGCGCGGCGCCGTTGTAGAACCATTGATCCATGCCGTGCCCCGTTTTGCCAACTACGGCCAAGCACCACGGATTGAGCCCCTCACCGATGCCCAGCGGCGCCAGCTGCTGGCTTGCTTTGACCGAAGTACGCCGGTTGGGACGCGAGATTATTGCCTCACGCTCTGCATGGTCGATCTCGGGCTGCGTCCCGGCGAGGTCTCACGGCTCCTGATCTCGGACATCGACTGGTCCCGGCACATTCTCAACGTCCCGCCCACCAAAACCGACCGCGGGCGGCAACTGCCCATCCCGGCCAGGGTCGCCAAGGTCCTCCGCCACTATGTTCGCCAGGCGCGAGCCGCGACCACCAGCGAACGCTTATTCATCCGTGCTGGCAAACGACACCCCGGCTCTCCGTTGAAGAGCCGGGACCTGGCCTGGGTGATGACCTGCGCTTATCGGCGCTGTGGCTTCCCGGCGACTTGGCACGGGACCTACCGCTTGCGACATACATTTGCCACCCGCCTGCACGCGCGTGGCGTCGACCTGAAGCAAATCGCCGACCTGCTCGGGCACCGTTACCTCCAGACAACCGCGATCTACGCCAAGGTCGATCTCATCGGGCTTCGCGCCCTGGCGGTGCCTTGGCCTTTCTGACGATGCCCTCCCTGCCCATCCTCGTGCAGCGCTATCTTGCTCACCGCCGCCAGCTGGGGTTTTCGCTGGACCGCGAGTACCTGTTGCTGCCCAAACTCGCTCGTTTTCACCAGGAGGTCGCGCCACGGCAGCCGCTCCAGACAGCCGTGATCCTCCAGTGGGCGGTGCAGCCCGGCACGGGCTGCCGCACCTACTACGTCAAGCGTCTCGCGATGGCGCGAAGTTTCGCCCGCTACTGCGCGGTGTTCGATCCACGCGTTCAGGTGCCCGACTACCGGCTCCTCGGCCGCGGTTACGAACGGATCGTCCCGCATATCTACTCGTCCGGGGAGATCCGGTTGATCCTGCGGCGGGCGCGGGCTCTGCCGACGTATCGCTCGCCGCTGCGACCGCTCACTTGCGAGACCCTGTTCGGGCTCATCGCGTGCACCGGTCTGCGCGTGCGCGAAGCGATGCGACTGGGCCTTGCCGACATCGACCTCGACCGCGGCACGCTGCGCGTGGCCCGTTCCAAGTTCAGCCCGGAACGGGTCTTGCCCTTGCATCCGTCGACCGTGCGCGCCCTGCTCCGCTACCGCGACGCACGCTGGCAGAGGCATCCCTTCGGCGAGCGATTTTTCGTCGGCCGATCCGGCCGGCCGTTGACGTGCACCCGCGTGCACTTCGATTTTCGCCTGCTGGCCCGTGGCCTGGTTTCCAACGGCGCGCGGCCTTTGCCGCGGATTCATGACCTGCGCCACACCTTTGCGACCCGGCACATCGCCCGGTGGAACCGCGAGGGCGCGCCGGTCGCCCACCGGCTGCTCCTGTTGTCCCGCTACCTGGGGCATCAAAACCTCAATGACACCTGGTGGTACATTTCTGCCGATCCCGCCATGTTGCGGTTGGCCGCAGAGCGTTTTGAGCACTTTCACTGGGGGACCTGATGCCACCATTTCAGCGTCATTCCTTTCCCGAACTGTTGCAGCGCTTCTTCGCGGAGCACCTGACCGCGCAGCGTAATCTCAGCGCGCACACTGTCGCGGCCTACCGCGACAGCTTCCGGTTACTGCTTCGTTTTCTTTCCGCCCACCTGCGGGTGTCCATCGACCAGTTGACCCTCGAGTCCCTGACCCCGGAGGCGATCCTGATCTTCCTTGATCACTTGGAGCGCTCCCGTGGCAACGGGGCACGCACCCGCAACTGCCGCCTGGCCGCCATCCGGGCGTTCACCCGCTTCGTGCTCAGCCTTGCCGACCCAGGTGCGTTCGCCAACGGGCATCGATTGCTGGCCATCCCGATCAAGCGCTCCGCACGACCCCTGCTTGGTTACCTCACACGCGAGGAGATGGAAGCGGTCCTGGCCGCCCCGGATGTTGCGAGTTGGTCCGGCCGGCGCGATCACCTGCTGTTCGCACTGCTCTATAATACCGGAGCGCGCATTTCCGAGGCGCTGCAACTGCGGGCCGGCGATGTGCAGGACCGGATTGTCCGCCTCCAGGGGAAAGGCCGCAAGCAACGAGCGGTCCCGCTCTGGTCGAAGACCGCCAGCGAGGTCAGCCGTTGGTCCCGCGAGAATCAACTTCAGCCCGGCCAGCCGTTGTTCACCAACACCCGTGGCACACCCCTGACCCGGCACGGTGCTCGCTTCCGGCTTCGCGCCGCACTGCGCAGAGCGACGAAAAAATGCCCGGCGCTCGCCGGCCGCAAGATCGGCCCCCATACCTTCCGGCATAGCTGCGCAATGCACCTGCTCCAATCGGGTGTCGCGCTCGAGGTGGTCGCCCTATGGCTGGGGCATGAGCAGCCGGCAACCACGCACGGCTATGTCGAAGCCGACCTGAAGATGAAGGAGGAATCGCTGGGTCGATTGGAAGAACTGCCCCCGGCGCGTCGGCCGCGGCGCGCGCCCTCCTCGCGGCTTCTCGCATTCCTCGAAGCCCTCTGAAACGGGCATGGCCGCCGCGCAGGCCCGCCGGGTTATGTGAAGCTGAGCGCCGGTTGAAACGCGCGACTTCGCTGGGAAGCCGACCAGTCGGACTTCAACTGCTCCACATAACCTCCCGCTCGCCATAAAATCTTTTATGGGAAGCTTCCCATAAAAAATAGTGGCCACGAGCGGGAGGCGGGAATTCACTCCATGTCGCGACCTCATTCGCGGATATCGGCCAGAGATGGCCTGGCAACGGCGGTGAGCCCTGAACTGGTGGCCAGTGAGGCGTTCAAACGGCATCCGTGCCGTGTGCCAATCTCGCCTGCAACGAGTCTCGGGCAGGAAAAAGCAAGGTCAGGTCGGAAAGTGCCTCGCGGCGTTGTTTGCCTGATCTCGGCCCTGCGATTACACCAGATCGGAACACAATCGCTGAGCCGTTACGTGCAGGGCTGGTTCGGTTAACGCGCGCTACCCTGCGCTACTTTCGGCGAGTCGCTACCGAATTCCCTTTTCGCTTTTTCCGATTTCACGATTTCCCGCTTTCCCGCCTTTCCGCCTACCCACTACTCGCTACCCGCTAGTCGCTACTGAGCCGACTTCCCCTTCCGCTTTCCCGCTTTGCTCGTATGCCCTTTACCCACGCTACAAATCCAACATGATACCAGACGTGGAACGGCTTACTGTTTTCCCGCGACCGGCGAATCCAACAACCCCGCAGCTAGAAATCATCGCCCAGCGGGTGACCTGGTGGAAATCTCCGACCGAAGCCTTGGCCAATCCCGACGACTTCCTTTGCCGCGTCATGGCATTCGGACTCTGGAGCGATGCGGTTTACGTTGTGGAGATGTTCGGCGAAGATGCCCTCCGTCAGGCTCTGCGCCACGCCTCGGCGGGTGTTTTTGACCCCGCCTCATGGCACTATTGGCACTACCGCCTAGGCCGCGAAACCGTCCCCGAACTCCCCCAGCGGGATCTCCGATGAAGACAATTGTACCACGACTCGAAAGCCTGCCCTCAGCACAACGAAATCTGTGGCCGTTGCTGGGTTCGATCGGCCCTGATTTCGTGCTCTACGGCGGAACGGCGCTTGCGCTCCAGCTCGGTGGAAGACAGTCGGTCGACTTCGATTTCTTTACGCCCAATCCCGTCGACCCCGAGACGCTCCTGACCCGCTTTTCGTTTCTTCGCGGAGCAGCCCTCATCCAACGGGCCCACGCAACGGCTGCGTTTTCCCTCAATTGCCCGGATCCCGTCAAACTATCGTTCTTCGGGACGCTCAACTTCGGGCGGGTCGATGAACCAGGTCGCTTCTCCGATAATGGGCTCATTGCGGCCGGCCTCCTCGATCTTGCCGCGCAGAAGGTGAAGGTCGTCCAACAACGCGCTGAACAAAAAGACTACCTCGACATCTGCACCCTCTTGAGCAACGGCATCACCCTTCAAAGAGCTCTCGGAGCCGCCCAGGCTTTATATCCTGAATTCAATCCTTTGGTATCCCTCAAGGCCTTGGCGTTCTTTAAGGACGGCGACTTGCGAACCCTCCCGCAGTCGAATCGGGATCAACTGATCGCCGCCGTTTCTGGCGTTCGGGCCATCCCGTCGGTGCCAAAATCGAGTGAGTCGCTCCTGGCCGCAAACCTGTAACCCCATCAGGGAAGACAGTTCTAGCCGGGGCCGGGCGACACCGGTCTGCCGGAGCGGCATCCGCAGATGGCGCAGATTTACGCAGATTCAACAACCACGGATTACGCGGATAACACGGATACCGAATGCAGGAATTCGTGGTCATTAGTGTGCATTCGTGGGTCACAAATCAAAAGCGGAGCAACTTTTCTGGAACTTCGCGTCCTTTGGGCCCTTCGTGGTGAAAGAATCTGATTGTCTCACGCGAAGCAGCGGTGTTCTCAGGCAAG